>CAJODR010000008.1:0-24498 GCA_905233275.1 uncultured Bacteroidales bacterium
TGCGAATCTGACTCAGAAGGAACTTGAAAACTATGATAAGATCATGACAACGAAACTGGACATAATCGCACAAATCAACTACGCCGAGCGGAAAGCCCGTGAGGAAGGAGAA
Source organism: uncultured Bacteroidales bacterium (assembly GCA_905233275.1). Taxonomy (GTDB): domain Bacteria; phylum Bacteroidota; class Bacteroidia; order Bacteroidales; family UBA932; genus Cryptobacteroides. The sequence goes on from CAJODR010000008.1 coordinate 113, forward strand.
GCTGAAGGAAAAGCTGAAGGAAAAGCAGAAGTTGCCCGCAACATGCTATCAGATGGTCTTGACATTGCCAAAGTAGCCCAATACACCGGGCTTTCTGCAGAGGAGGTGCAGGCCTTGGCGGTGAGGTAAAGATTTCTCCGCGCGCTTCCCTTGGTCGAAATGACAAAAATGGCAGTCACTTGATCTGTGGCTGCCATTTTTATAGTTATTATGACCTGTTATCGTTCGCGCGTGGAGGTTGTGGTGGGGGTGAGGGCGCGGGCGGTGTGGGTTTTGCTGCGGTGGGCGCGGGGTTGGGTGTGGAGGACGTCGGCCTTGGTGCGGGGACGGGTCTGGAGGGTGGCCTTGGTGTGAGGCGCTTCGTCGCCTGCGATGCGGGTCATCGTCAGGGGGAGTGCGGGGACGTTCTCGTTGTAGACATAGTAGCGCTCGTTGTCGAAGGAGTAGCACATGTACTGCATGACTGAGAATTTGGTCTCGAACTTCTCCTCTCCGTTGTTGCCCCAGTCGAATACGGCTACGACGTCGCAGGGATAGATGGTCGCTGCGCTTGCGTCAGAGGCGTCAGCTTCGGCGTGGGCGATGTCGAGGCCTTCTTCGTCAATGATGTAGAGGCCTTTGGAGCCGAGGATGCCGGTGTAGTTGACCTGGCCCATGAAGATTTCGTCGACGTTGCCGAGGTTGTCGTCATCGTAGTTGCCGACAAAGCTGGAGACGAAGTACATGTCGCCGTTGGAGGGCTCGAACCAAGTGTATATCCACTCCTGGTCCATTACGGTGCCAGTGTTCTTGTCGATGCTTGCGCCGGTCTCCCAGCCGTCCATGCGGTAGGTGTAGTTGGCGTCGTCCTGCGTGATGGTGACGTCGTAGCTGACGCCGTCGCGGCTGATGCGCCAGCTGCCGAGCCAGTGGCTGTAGGCTTCGGTCGGACTCTCCTGGTTGACGTTGAACTGGATATAATTGTAGGCTCCGGTGGCCTCACCCTTGTCACTCAGGCCGACGATGAATCCGTACCACTGGCCGCTCTTGAGGCGGTCGAAGAGGATGTCGTTGGGGTCGGTGGTGTAGATGAATTCTTCCTTGGCGTCCTTGGCCTGGTCTTTCAGGAATGCCATGACGTCGCCGTCGTAGATGGCATCGTAGTCACCGACGGTGATAAGGCTCACGAGATAGGGAGTCTTGCCGGTACCGCTGACGCGAATGCGTTCGACTTTGGAGATGCGTCCGTCAGTCTCGACGAAGTCTTCGCGGCCGCTGTATCCGATGGTCCAGGCGTTCATCTTCTCGAGTTTGGGCTCGGTGGTGGGCTTTTCGGTTTCTCCGTTAGGATTGTGATTGACATCATCATAATCGCCACGATGGGTGGTCTTGTGCTTGGTGCATGACACGATGGCGGCAATTGCAGCCGTTAAGGCGAGGGCCCTGAAAAGACCTGTTTTCATATCAATAGGTATTAATGATTGGACAAATTTACACTTTCCCTGGGAAAAGAGCAAATATTGTGCTAATCCTGCCGGCACCGCCCGGAGGCAACAAAAATTGCATACAAAAGAAATAATGACTAACTTGCAAGACTATTCAACGCCAGTTAAAGCCATGCGACCGCTATATCTTACCAACACGCTCACGAAGCAGAAAGAACTGTTCAAACCCATTCATCCCGGTCATGTCGGAATGTATGTCTGCGGCCCGACCGTCTATGGGGAGGCTCATCTCGGCCACGCCCGTCCCGGAGTGACCTACGACGTGCTTTTCCGCCTGCTGAAGTATCTCGGATACAAGGTCCGTTACGTCCGCAACATTACCGATGTGGGCCACCTTGAGCACGACGCCGACGAGGGCGAAGACAAGATCGCCAAGAAGGCCCGTCTCGAAGAGCTCGAGCCCATGGAGGTCGTTCAGCTTTACACTGAGCGCTATCATGAGGCCATGCGTCTCCTGAACGTCCAGTCCCCGTCGATCGAGCCCCGGGCTTCAGGACATATTATCGAGCAGATAGAGGTCGTCAAGAAGATTCTTGCTGCGGGATATGCCTATGAATCAGGTGGTTCCGTCTACTTTGACGTGGAGAAATACAATCGTGATTTCCACTACGGCGTCCTCTCCGGCCGCAATCTCGAGGATACTCTCGAAGGCACCAGAACCCTTGACGGCCAGAGCGACAAGCGCGCCCCGTACGACTTCGCCCTCTGGAAAAAAGCCGAGCCTGAGCACATCATGCGCTGGCCTTCCCCCTGGGGCGACGGCTTCCCCGGCTGGCACCTTGAGTGCTCCGTGATGGGTGAGAAGTACCTCGGCCGCGAGTTCGACATCCACGGCGGCGGCATGGATCTACTCTTCCCGCACCACGAGTGCGAAATAGCGCAGAATGTCGCCTCGCGCGGCACCCAGGGCGTCCATTACTGGGTCCACAACAACATGATCACCATCGGCGGCCAGAAAATGGGCAAGTCGCTCGGCAACTTCATAACCCTCCCTGAACTCTTCGCCGGCACCCATCCCAAGCTCGAACAGGGCTACAGCCCGATGACGATCCGCTTCTTCATTCTCCAGGCCCATTACCGTTCGACCCTCGACTTCTCCAACGAAGCCCTCCAGGCCTCCGAAAAGGGCTACAAGCGCCTCATGCAGGCCTCCCGCGATCTCCGCAAAGCCCAGGCCGTTCCCGGCGAATCAACCCCCGCAGTAGCCTCCCTCCGCGAAAAGATCGAAGACGCCCTTTGCGACGATCTCAACACCCCCGTTGCCATCTCACACCTCTTCGAGGCTGTCCGCATCATCAACGCCGGCTCCATCACCGAAGGCGACAAAAAGGCGCTCATCTCCATCTTTGACGACATTGTCGAAGGTGTCCTCGGTCTCCGCGACGACGAAGCTGCCGGTTCCGGCTCCGCCAAATTCGAAAAGGCCCTCGACGCCGCAATGTCCCTCGTCCTCGAAAGTCGCAAAAAAGCGCGTGACGCCCGCGACTGGCCCGAATCAGACCGCATCCGCGACATCCTCGCCGCTTCCGGAATACTAGTAAAAGATACTAAAGACGGCCCTGTATGGTCGATAGAATAATCAACTGATATGAAGTTTATTTCGTGGAATGTAAATGGGCTGAGGGCTGTGGCCGGGAAGGGGTTTGCCGATGTGTTCGTGGGGTTGGAGGCGGATTTTGTGTGTCTGCAGGAGACGAAGTTGCAGGCGGGGCAGATTGATCTGGAGTTTCCGGGGTATTATTCGTTTTGGAATTATGCCGAGAAGAAGGGGTATAGCGGGACTGCCGTGTATACCAGGTATTCGCCGGTGGCGGTGAAGTATGGGATAGGAGTGGAGGAGCATGATACTGAAGGGAGGGCGATTACGCTGGAGTATGAGGGGTTTTATCTGGTGTGCGCGTATGTGCCTAATTCGCAGGATGGGTTGAAGAGGCTGGATTACCGGATGAGGTGGGAGGATGCGATGAGGGAGTACCTCAAGGGGCTGGACAGCGTGAAACCCGTGATTTTCTGCGGGGATCTCAATGTGGCCCACGAGGAGATTGACCTGAAGAATCCGGCGACCAATCACTTCAATGCTGGATTCTCCGATGAGGAAAGGGGGAAGTTTTCGGAGTTGCTGGCGGCGGGATTTACCGATTCATGGCGCTTTCAGCACCCGGAGGAGGTGAAGTATTCCTGGTGGTCGTACCGGATGAATGCGCGGGAGAGAAATGCCGGGTGGCGGATAGATTATTTCGTCGTTTCGGACCGGCTCCGGGAGAGGATCGTCTCCACGGATATACATAATGAAATATATGGCTCCGACCACTGTCCGGTGGAGCTTGTAATCAAGGACTAAAAAAAACACCTGGCCTCTCGCGGTCAGGTGTTTGAATAAGTAGCCTTCTCTTAGAGGTCTCTCAGGGCGGCGGCAGCGTCGTTCTTGGAGGTGACGACGATGTCGTCGTACTCCTTGAGACCGGTGCCAGCCGGGATGAGGTGACCGCAGATGACGTTTTCCTTGAGGCCTTCGAGGTGGTCGACGCGGGCGCGGATGGCGGCTTCGGAGAGCACCTTGGTTGTCTCCTGGAAGGAGGCGGCGCTGATGAAGGAGCCGGTCTTGAGGGCTGCGCGTGTGATACCCTGAAGGACGAGGGATGCCGTTGCGGGACGTGCGGGACGTGCGACGATCATCCTGAGGCCCTGACGCTCGAGGGAGGCGTTTTCGCTGCGCATTTCACGGGCGGAGATAATCTCGCCGAGCGAATGGCGGTCGCTGTCGCCTGCATCCTCGATGAAGTACTTGCCGAAGATTTCGTCGTTGCGGTCCATGAATTCCCATTTGTCCACGAGTTCCTCGGGGAGGAATTCGGTGTCGCCGGGATCGCTGATCTGGACCTTCCGCATCATCTGGCGGACAATGATCTCGAAGTGCTTGTCGTTGATCTTAACACCCTGGAGGCGGTACACGGCCTGGATCTCGTTGACGATGTATTCCTCTGCCTTGACGGGTCCGAGGACATTCAGGATGTCGGTCGGGGAAATACCGCCGTCGGAGAGGCGTGTGCCTGCCTTGACGTAGTCGTTCTCCTGGACAAGGATCTGCTTGGTCATCGGGACGAGATAGTGCTTCTCGGCGCCGGAGCGGTTCTTGACGACAATCTCGCGGTTGCCCCTCTTGACCTTGCCCATGATGACCTCTCCGTTGATTTCGGAGATGATCGCGGGGTTGGACGGGGTACGGGCTTCGAAGAGCTCGGTAACACGCGGGAGACCGCCGGTGATATCGCTGGATTTGCCGATTGCACGCGGGATCTTGATGATGACGTCGCCGACTTTGACCTCGCTGCCGTCCTCGATCATGACATGGGCGCCGACCGGCAGGTTGTACTGGCGGAGAATGACGCCGTCATTGTCTGTAATGACGATGGACGGGTTCTTGGTCTTGTCGCGGGCTTCGATGATGACCTTGTCGGTGGACATCGAGAATTCGTCGGCGCTTTCCTCGCGGAAGGTGACGCCTTCGATCATATTCTCGAAGTGGAGGATACCTGCAGTCTCGACGATGGTGGTGGCATTGTAAGCGTCCCATTCGCAGATGAGGTCGCCCTTCTTGACGCTCGCACCGTCCTTGAAATAGAGGATTGAGCCGTAGGGCACGTCATACTGGGAGTAGGTGATGCCGGTGTTTTCGTCGAGGATGCGGAGCTCGGTCATGCGGCTGACGACGATATCCTGGGTGGAACCGTCGTCGGCGACGCGCTGGATGGTCCTGAGCTCCTCGAATGCGAGGCGGCCGTCGTACTTGGACTCGATGGTGTTGTCAGCCGTGGCGCTGGACGCGGTACCACCGACGTGGAAGGTACGGAGCGTAAGCTGGGTACCGGGCTCGCCGATGGACTGTGCGGCGATGACGCCGACGACTTCACCCTTCTCGACCATGCGGCTGGTCGCAAGGTTGCGGCCATAGCACTTGGCGCAGACGCCGTGACGGGATTCGCAGGTGAGAACGCTGCGGATTTCGACTTGCTCGATAGGGAGGGAGTCGATGAGGTTGGCGGTGTCTTCGCGGATTTCTTCGCCGGCACGGATGATCAGCTCGCCTGTGAGCGGGTTGAAGATGTCGTGGACGGAGGTGCGGCCGAGGATCCTTTCGCCGAGGGTTTCGACGATTTCGTCCTTGTTCTTGATGGCGGTGGCGATGAGGCCGCGGAGGGTGCCGCAGTCCTCTTCGGTGATGATCACGTCATGGGATACGTCGACAAGACGCCTGGTCAGGTAACCTGCGTCAGCGGTCTTGAGGGCGGTATCGGCAAGACCCTTGCGGGCGCCGTGGGTGGAGATGAAGTACTCGAGCACCGACATTCCCTCCTTGAGGTTGGAAACGATCGGGTTCTCGATAATCTCGGCACCGGATGCACCGGACTTCTGGGGCTTGGCCATAAGGCCTCGCATGCCGCAGAGCTGCTTGATCTGCTGAGTTGAACCACGGGCTCCGGAATCGAGCATCATGTACACTGGGTTGAAGCCCTGCTGGTCAGCGGAGATCTGCTTCTCGACTATGCCGGTGAGGCGGTTGTCGATGGAGGTCCAGAGGTCGATGACCTTGTTGTAACGCTCGTTGTTGGTGATGAAGCCCATCGAGTAGTTGTTCTTGATGTCTTCCACCTGGCGGTAGCCTTCGTCGATGAGACCTGTCTTCTCGCCCGGGATGAGGACATCGCCGAGGTTGAAGGAGATACCTGCGCGGAAGGCCTGGTCGTAACCGAGGTTCTTGATGTCATCGAGGAATTTGGCCGTCCTCGTCACGCCCGTCGACTTGATGACGGTGGTGATGATCTTGCGGAGGGCCTTCTTTCCGAGCACCTCATTGACGTAGGGCACCTCGTCCGGGACGTACTGGTTGACGATGATGCGGCCAGGGGTGGTCTCCACGAGGGCGGTACCCTTGGAAGGGTCGAGCTTGTCGACGGGGAGCCTCACGATGACCTTGGCATGCATGTCGACCTTCTTTTCGTCGAAGGCGATGATGACCTCTTCGGGGCCGTAGAAACGGAGTCCTTCGCCCTTGGCTCCGGGACGGACTTTGGTGATGTAGTAAAGTCCGAGCACCATATCCTGTGAAGGAACGGTGATAGGGGAGCCGTTGGCCGGATTGAGGATGTTGTGGGAGCCGAGCATGAGGAGCTGGGCTTCCATGATTGCCGCGTTGGAAAGCGGAAGGTGGACAGCCATCTGGTCACCGTCGAAGTCGGCGTTGAAAGCCGTACATGCGAGCGGGTGGAGCTATCATCCTCGGCTGGAAGGCCTGGATACCGAGCCTGTGGAGGGTCGGTGCACGGTTGAGGAGGACGGGATGTCCCTTCATTACGTTCTCCAGGATGTCCCAGATGACGGGATCACGGCGGTCGACGATCTTCTTGGCGCTCTTGACGGTCTTGACGATACCCCTTTCGATGAGTTTACGGATGACGAACGGTTTGTAGAGCTCGGCAGCCATGAACTTCGGGAGACCGCACTCATGCATGTTGAGTTCGGGACCGACGACGATGACGCTTCGGGCGGAATAGTCGACCCTCTTACCGAGGAGGTTCTGGCGGAAGCGGCCCTGTTTGCCCTTCAGCGAATCGGAGAGGGACTTGAGGGCACGGTTGGTTTCGCTCTTGACAGCGGAGGATTTCTTCGAGTTGTCGAGGAGCGAATCGACGGCTTCCTGGAGCATACGCTTCTCGTTGCGGAGAATGACTTCCGGGGCCTTGATCTGGATGAGCTTCTTGAGGCGGTTGTTGCGGATGATGACCCTGCGGTAGAGATCGTTGAGGTCGGAGGTGGCGAAGCGGCCGCCGTCGAGCGGGACGAGCGGACGGAGTTCCGGGGGAGTCACGGGGATGACCTTGAGGATCATCCATTCGGGACGGTTGACGTCCTTGGACTCGACGAACCACTTCACGACGGAGAGTCTCTTGAGGATCTCGGCCTTGCGCTGCTGGGAAGTCTCCATGACCATCTTGGCGCGCAGATCGCGGGAAAGGGCCTCGACATCGATCTCCTTGAGGAGGTCGTAGATGCCTTCGGCACCCATCTTTGCGATGAATTTGTCAGGATCGTCGTCTGAGAGCTGCCAGTTGCCTTCGAGGCGGTCGGAGATGGCTACATATTCGTCCTCGGTGAGAAGGTCGTACTTGGCGAGCGGAATGTCGCCTTCGCGGAGGCCTTCGTTTGCTTTACCGGGGTTGATGACTATGTATTTCTCGTAGTAGATTACGGACTCAAGCTTCTTGGAAGGAATGCCGAGGAGCGCGGAAATCTTGTTGGGCGCGCTCTTGAAATACCAGATATGGGCTACGGGAACGGTGAGTTCGATGTGACCCATCCTCTCGCGGCGGACCTTCTTCTCGGTGACTTCGACGCCGCAGCGGTCGCAGACGATGCCGCGGTAGCGGATCCTCTTGTATTTGCCGCAGTAGCACTCGTAGTCCTTGGTGGGACCGAAGATCTTTTCGCAGAAGAGACCGTCCCTTTCCGGCTTGTAGGTCCTGTAGTTGACCGTTTCGGGCTTGAGGACCTCACCGCAGGAACGCTGGGTGATATCTTCCGGAGAAGCCAGTGAGATGGAAATCTGCTGGAAGTTGGTCTTTACCTTGGTTTCTTTATTGCTGAAAGTAGGCATAAGCTGAAATGTTCTCTCGTTTAATCCAATGTGACTTTGAGTCCGAGGCCCCTGAGCTCGTGGAGGAGCACGTTGAGGGATTCGGGAATGCCGGGAGTCGGAGGAAGGTCGCCCTTGACGATGGCCTCGTAGGTCTTGGAACGTCCGGTGATGTCATCGGATTTGACCGTGAGGATCTCCTGCAGGGCGTTGGCTGCGCCGAATGCTTCGAGAGCCCAGACCTCCATTTCACCGAAGCGCTGTCCACCGAACTGGGCCTTGCCGCCGAGGGGCTGCTGGGTGATGAGAGAGTAGGGACCGATCGAACGGGCGTGCATCTTGTCGTCGACCATGTGGCCGAGCTTGATCATGTAGATGACACCGACGGTTGCGGGCTGGTCGAACCAGTCGCCGGTACCGCCGTCGCGGAGACGGGTTTTGCCGTACATCGGGACGCCGGCCTTTTCGGTGTATTCCGAGATCTCTTCAAGGGATGCGCCGTCGAAAATCGGGGTGGAGAACTTGAGCCCGAGTTTGGAGCCCGCCCAACCGAGGACGGTCTCGTAGATCTGGCCGAGGTTCATACGTGAAGGTACGCCGAGAGGGTTGAGCACGATGTCCACAGGGGTACCGTCCTCGAGGAACGGCATGTCTTCCTGGCGGACGATCTTGGCGACGATACCCTTGTTGCCGTGGCGGCCGGCCATCTTGTCACCCACAGTGATCTTGCGCTTCTTGGCGATGTATACCTTTGCGAGCTGCATCACTCCGTTGGGGAGTTCGTCACCGATCTTGATCATGTCCATCTCCCTGCGGGCGCGTGTTTCGGCTTCCTTGTGGGCGATGCGGTAGTTGTTGATCAGGTCACGGACCATGTCGTTGGTCTTCTTGTCGGAAGTCCAGCGGGCGGAGTTGATGTTCTGGTACTCGATACCTTCGAGGATTTCCTTGGTGAAATTCTTTCCTTTCGGGAGAATCTCTACACCATACAGGTCGCTGATACCGACGCTCTTGCGGCCCAGGACGAGGGTGAAGAGCTTTTCGAGGAATTCTGCGCGGAGCTTTTCTGCGACGCGGTCGAATTCTTCCTGCTTCTTCTCGATGCGGGCTTTCTGGTCGAGTTTGGCGCTGCGGCGGCTGTTGTCCTTGGAAACCTTTGCGTACAGGGAGGTCTTGATGACGGTACCCGAGAGGGACGGATTGGCCTTGAGGGATGCGTCCTTGACGTCACCGGCTTTGTCGCCGAATATGGCCTTGAGGAGTTTCTCCTCCGGCGAAGGATCGCTTTCGCCCTTAGGCGTAATCTTACCGATCATGATGTCACCGGGCTCGATATGGGCGCCGATGCGGATGATGCCGTCCTTGTCAAGGTCCTTGGTGGCGTCTTCACTGACGTTGGGGATATCGGAGGTGAGTTCCTCGATACCGCGCTTGGTCTCGCGGACCTCGGTGAAGTATTCGTCCACGTGGACTGAAGTGAGGATGTCCCACTTGACCATCTCTTCGCTGAGAACGATGGCGTCTTCATAGTTGTAACCCTTCCAGGGCATGAAGGCGACCATGAGGTTGCGTCCGAGGGCGAGTTCGCCGTCCTGGGTTGCGTAACCTTCGGTAAGGACCTGTCCTGCGCGGACCTTGTCGCCCTTGCGGACGAGGGGCTTGAGCATGACGGTGGTCGACTGGTTGGTCCTGCGGTAGATGGGGAGCTTGTAGACGGTGATGTCGGGAGTGAAGCTCACGAACTTCTCGTCATCGCTGCGGTCGTAGCGGATGTGGATTTCGTTGGCGTCGACATAGACGACTTCGCCGCTGCGGGAAGCGATGATCTGGGTCCTGGAGTCGATGCAGACCCTCTCCTCGAGGCCGGTACCCACGATAGGGGATTCGGGCGAAAGGAGCGGAACTGCCTGGCGCATCATGTTTGCACCCATGAGGGCGCGGTGCGCGTCGTCATGCTCGAGGAACGGGATCAGCGATGCTGCGACTGATGCCATCTGGTTCGGAGCCACGTCCATGAAGTTGACCTCTTCCTTGGTGACCACCGGGAAGTCGGCTTCGAGGCGGCACTGGATGCGTTCGTCCTCGATGACGCCGTCGTCGCTCATGTGGACGTTGGCGAGGGAGACGAGCTGGTCCTCTTCCTCCTCGGCGCTCATGTAGTGCCAGCCGGAATCGCTCAGGTCGACTTTGCCGTCATGAACCTCGCGGTACGGAGTCTCGATGAAACCGAGATTGTTGATGCGGGCATAGACGCACAGGGAGGAGATAAGGCCGATGTTGGGGCCTTCAGGCGACTCGATAGGGCAGAGCCTGCCGTAGTGGGTGTAGTGGACGTCACGGACTTCGAATCCGGCCCTGTCACGGGAGAGACCGCCCGGGCCGAGTGCGCTGAGACGCCTCTTGTGGGTGATTTCCGCGAGGGGGTTGGTCTGGTCCATGAACTGGGAGAGCTGGCTCGTGCCGAAGAACGAGTTGATGACGCTCGACAGTGTCTTGGCGTTGATGAGGTCGATGGGGTTGAACTGTTCGCTGTCGCGGACGTTCATCCTCTCGCGAATAGTACGGGCCATACGCGAAAGACCCACGTTGAACTGGTTTGCGAGCTGCTCGCCGACCGTGCGGACACGGCGGTTGGAGAGGTGGTCGATATCGTCGACAGTCGAACGCGAATTGACAAGCTGGATGAGGTAGCGGATGATCTCGATGATGTCCGTGTTGGTAAGTACGCGGACCATGGGATCGGTCGTGAGGCCGAGCTTCTTGTTGAGGCGGTAGCGGCCTACGATGCCGAGATCGTAGCGTTTCTCGGAGAAGAACAGTTTGTCAATGACGTCGCGTGCGGTGGCCTCATCCGGCGGTTCCGAGTTGCGGAGCTGCTTGTAGATGAAGTTGACGGCTTCGATTTCGGTGTTGGTGGGATCCTTCTGCAGGGTGTTGTAGATGATGGCGTATTCGGCGCTGCCGGCCTCGTCTTTCTGCAGGAGAATGGTCTTGACGTCGGTGTCAAGTATCTTTTCGATGGTATCGTCGGAGAGGACGTCGCCCCTTTCGACGATAGCCTTGGAACGTTCGACAGGGATGACCTCGCCGGTGTCCTCGTCCTCGAAGTCCTCGATCCATGTGTGGAGGACCTTGGCGGCGAGTTTGCGGCCTTCGTTGGCCTTGAGAACCTCCTGGGAGGCCTCTACCTCGTCTGCGAGACCGAAGATGTCGATGATGTCCTTGTCGGAATTGTAGCCGATCGCGCGGAGAAGCGTCGTGACTGGCAACTTCTTCTTGCGGTCGATGTAGGCGTACATCACGTTGTTGATGTCCGTCGCGAATTCAATCCATGATCCCTTGAAGGGGATGATGCGTGCAGAATAGAGCTTTGTCCCGTTGGCGTGCATGCTCTGGTCGAAGAATACGCCAGGGGAGCGGTGCAGCTGCGAGACGATGATCCGTTCAGATCCGTTGATGACGAATGTGCCTGCAGGAGTCATGTAGGGGATATTGCCGAGGTACACGTCCTGTACTCTCGTGCCGAAATCCTCATGCTCGGGATCGGTGCAGGAAAGGCGGAGTTTTGCCTTCAGAGGAACATTGTATGTAAGTCCTCTCTCAAGACACTCCTCAATCGAATACTGCGGAGGATCAATGAAGTAGTCGATAAATTCGAGCTTGTAATTGTTCCTCGTGTCTTCGATGGGGAAAATCTCCTGGAATACCTGGTACAGACCTTCGTTTTTCCGGCTGTCCGGAGTGGTCTCCAGCTGGAAGAAATCCTTGAAGGACTTCAACTGAACCTCCAGAAGGTCAGGATATTCCAAGATTTTGGAAGTTGCGAAGTTTACTCGCTTGTTGGTGGTCTTTTTTGACATATTCTGCCTTGAAAAACGAGAAAAATTTTATACGGAAAAAGGTTTAGAGCCTATTATCCCCGGCTCTAAACCTGTTTTGTTCCCACTTGAGGGGACGGCGGCGAGTTATTTTACCTCGACTTCGGCGCCGGCTTCCTCGAGTGCAGCCTTCAGGGCTTCTGCCTCTGCCTTGGAGACTTTCTCCTTGACGGCTACGGGAGCTTTGTCGACGAGATCCTTTGCCTCTTTGAGGCCGAGACCTGCATTCTCCTTGACGGCCTTGATGACCTGGAGCTTTGCCTGGCCTGCGCTGGTGAGGATAACGTCGAACTCGGTCTGCTCTGCGGGGGCGGCTGCCTCGGCTGCAGGACCGGCGGCTACTGCGACAGCAGCGGCTGCGGGCTCGATACCGTATTCTTCTTTGAGGACGTTAGCGAGTTCCTGAACGTCTTTTACAGTAAGGTTTACCAACTCTTCTGCAAGTTTCTTGATGTCTGCCATAATGCTTTGATTTTTAAATTGTTATTGTTTATTGTCTTTATTAGCGTTCGGAAAGGGTCTTCACGAGGCCTGCGATAGTCTGGCCGCCGCCGTTCTGGAGGGCGGAAATGACATTGCGCATAGGGCTCTGGAGAAGTCCGATGATGTCGCCGATGAGTTCTTCGCGGGACTTGATGGCGACGAGTTCGTCAAGCTTGTCGGCACCGACGAATGCACACTCCTGAACATAAGCACCCTTGAGGGCGGGCTTTTCGCTGCCGGCCTTGTTGTACTTCTTGATGAGTTTGGCGGGAGCGTTTGCCGACTCTGCGTACATGATGGCAGAGTTGCCGGTCAGGATGGGGAGGAGGCTTTCGTACTCTGCATTTCCGCTGTCCTTGAGGACTTTGGTGAAGAGGGTGTTCTTCACCACGGAGAGCTTGATGTTCTGCTCAAAGCAGTCACGGCGGAGTTTTGCTGTCTCCTCGGCGTTAAGGCCGGAGATGTCGGTGATATAGAAGTTGGGGCATGCCTTGAGTTGGGCCGAGATAGCTTCGATGACTTGGGCTTTTACTTCCTTTTTCATAATCTTTTCTCTGTTTATTTCTCAGCACCTGTGGTGAATGCCTTGATGTCCAACTTGATGGCAGGGCTCATGGTCGTGCAGATGTAGGCGGCCTTGAAATAGGTGCCCTTGAGAGCCTGCGGCTTGAGTTTGAGAATGGAGCTGACCATTGCACGCACGTTTTCGGCGATCTGTTCGGGGGTGAAGGACACCTTGCCGACGGCTGCGTGGATGATACCGGTCTTGTCGACCTTGAAGTCGATCTTACCGGCCTTGACTTCCTTGACGGCCTGGCCGATTTCCATGGTGACGGTGCCGGTCTTGGGGTTCGGCATGAGTCCGCGGGGACCGAGGATACGGCCGATGGCACCGATCTTGGGCATGACTGAAGGGGTGCAGATGATGACATCCACATCGGTCCAGCCGGCCTTGATCTTTTCAATGTAGTCGTCGAGACCGACGTAATCGGCTCCGGCTTCCTTTGCTTCATTTTCCTTGTCGGGGGTGCAGAGGACGAGGACGCGGGTCACCTTACCTGTTCCATGAGGGAGGGAGACAACGCCACGGATCATCTGGTTGGCCTTGCGGGGGTCAACGCCGAGGTTGGTATGGAGCTCTACTGAAGAGTCAAACTTGGTATAGGAGATTTCCTTCAAAAGTTCGCAGGCTTCAAGGAGCGGGTATACCTTTGACCGGTCGATCTTACCGGCGATAGCTTTCTGGTTTTTTGTCAATTTGCTCATGATGTCTTACGAATTAAAGGTTCTCGGGGAAAGGACCGTCGACAACGATACCCATGCTGCGGGCTGTGCCGGCCACCATTTTCATAGCGGATGCAAGGGTGAATGCGTTGAGGTCGGGCATCTTGGCCTGGGCGATTTCCTTTACCTGGTCCCAGGTGATGGTTGCGACCTTGCGGCGGTTGGGTTCGCCGGATGCCGATTGGATCTTGGCTGCCTCTTTGAGGGAAACGGCCACAGGGGGCTGCTTGACCTCGAAGGTGAAGGACTTGTCGGAGAATACCGTGATGACGACGGGGAGAACTTTCCCTGCCTGATCCTGCGTGCGAGCATTGAACTGCTTGCAGAAGTCCATGATGTTGAGGCCCTTGGAACCGAGTGCCGGTCCTACCGGAGGTGCTGGATTGGCGGCTCCGCCTTTGATTTGGAGCTTGATGAATCCGGTAATTTCTTTTGCCATGATTTTGTGTTATTCTTTAGTTACTTGTGTAAAGCTGAGCTCGAGAAGAGTCTTTCTGCCGAAAATGACCACCACAACCTTGAGTTTTGAGCGGTCCTCGATGATTTCCTCGATGGTGCCGTTGAAACCGTTGAAAGGACCGTCGGTGATCCGAACCCCCTCTCCAACTTTGAAATCCACCTCTGTTTCCGCTGCGCTGACGGCATTTTCGTCCTGCTGGCCGAGAATGCGCTGGGCTTCTTCCTCGCGGATGGGTACGGGGACGCGCTCGGCCACTCCTGAAGTGGTCTTGCCTGTCTTCTCGGTGAGGAATCCGGACATGCCGGGGATACCGTTGCGGATGACGAATTCAAGTTCCGGAGACAATTCGGCATGAATCAGCACGTAGCCGGGGAAAAGAACTTTTTCAACTTCTTTTCTCTTGCCGTTTTTCGTGACGATTTCCTTTTTGACGGGAACGAGAACCTGATCTACGAGGGACTGGAGATTCTTATCCCTTTCGATTTCCTTCTCAAGATATTCCTTGGCCTTCTTCTCTTTGCTTCCTGCGGTCCGAAGAACGTACCATTTTTTGTCGCCCATAGCGCGTTAAGTTACAGTTTGTAGATGAATTCCATTATGTTCTGGAAAGCAAAGTCTATGACGAAAATCAGTGCTGCCAGGAGAATAGTCGTACCAAGGACGAGGAGGGCGGAGCTTTGCAGCTTGGGCCAACTCGGCCAGGAGACCTTCTTTGTCAGCTCGACATAAGACTCTTTGAGATAGTTAATGAATCTTCTCATCTTTGCTTTTAATGGACTCGCGGAAATTGGAAGCGGCTCCGCGGTCTGTTAAACATTTACCAAATCGTAACCTTTGATATATTGGCAGGGGAAGCAGGATTCGAACCCACATCGACGGTTTTGGAGACCGCTGAACTACCCTTGTTCTATTCCCCTTTGGGC
This sequence comes from uncultured Bacteroidales bacterium, assembly GCA_905233275.1. Classification (GTDB taxonomy): domain Bacteria; phylum Bacteroidota; class Bacteroidia; order Bacteroidales; family UBA932; genus Cryptobacteroides. The sequence continues at coordinate 15,256 of CAJODR010000008.1, forward strand.
AAGGAAGAGTCCCCTCGAAAACCGGGGACTCTGTCCATGCTTTTTGGAAGTGTCTTTAATTACTCGATGATGCCGATAACCTGGCCGGCGCCAACGGTACGTCCACCTTCGCGGATAGCGAACTGGAGACCGTCATTCATAGCGACGGGGGTGATGAGCTTCACGGTGATTTCGACGTTATCGCCAGGCATGACCATTTCAACGCCATCGGGAAGCATGATCTCACCGGTCACGTCAAGCGTGCGGATGAAGAACTGCGGACGATAGTGGTTGTGGAACGGGGTGTGGCGACCGCCTTCCTCTTTCTTCAGAACATAGATCTGAGCCTTGAACTCGGTGTGCGGAGTGATGGATTTGGGCTTCGCAACAACCTCGCCCCTCTTGACCTCTTTCTTGTCAATACCGCGGAGGAGGAGACCTACGTTGTCACCTGCTTCACCCTGAGGGAGGAGCTTGCGGAACATCTCGACGCCGGTAACGACGGTGTTCTTGGGCTCATCGCCGAAGCCGACGAGCTCGACAGGGTCGTTGACGTGGATGGTACCGGACTCGATACGACCGGTAACGACAGTGCCACGGCCAGTGATCGAGAAGATGTCCTCGATAGGCATGAGGAAGTCCTTGTCAACGAGACGTACCGGAAGCGGAATGTACTCGTCAACAGCGTCCATGAGCTCCATGACCTTGTCTTCCCACTGAGGCTCGCCGTTGAGGGCGCCCAGTGCGGAACCACGGATGATGGGGCAGTCTTCGTCGAAGTTATAGAAAGCGAGGAGGTCGCGGATCTCCATTTCGACGAGGTCGAGCATTTCTTCGTCGTCAACGAGGTCGACTTTGTTCATGAAGACAAGGATCTTCGGAACGTTGACCTGGCGGGCGAGAAGGATGTGCTCACGGGTCTGGGGCATCGGACCGTCGGTCGATGCGACAACGAGGATAGCGCCGTCCATCTGGGCAGCACCGGTAACCATGTTCTTCACGTAGTCAGCGTGACCGGGGCAGTCGACATGCGCATAGTGACGATTTGCGGTCTCGTATTCAACGTGAGCGGTGTTGATGGTGATACCACGCTCTTTCTCTTCCGGAGCATTGTCGATCTGATCAAAGGTCTTGATCTTGTCGGCGTTTCCGGAGACTCTCGCTGCAAGCACCTTGGTGATGGCGGCGGTGAGGGTGGTCTTACCGTGGTCAACGTGGCCGATAGTACCGATGTTGACGTGCGGTTTGGTTCTTTGGAAAGTTTCTTTTGCCATAATATTATGTTTAAATTGTGTTAATCAAAATAGTGCAAGCACCAAAATGGAGCCGGTGATGGGATTTGAACTCATGACCTCATCCTTACCAAGGATGCGCTCTACCCCTGAGCTACACCGGCTTTTGTCGGAGCGGAAAACGAGGTTCGAACTCGCGACCCTCAGCTTGGAAGGCTGATGCTCTACCAACTGAGCTACTTCCGCTTTATCTGCGAATTAAGCCCTCGCAGCGGGCTTGGTGGGGAGAGCAGGATTCGAACCTACGAAGGCATCGCCAGCAGATTTACAGTCTGCCCCAGTTGGCCACTTTGGTATCTCCCCGGATATCCGATAAGTCAGTTGAGCCGATGGGCGGATTCGAACCGTCGACCCCGAGATTACAAATCACGTGCTCTGGCCAACTGAGCTACATCGGCAATATGTCAAATGACTGCTTCCCAAAAAGGGACTGCAAAGATAGGAATTATTCCCGAAATAGCAAAAATTTTTAGATAATTTTTTGCAATTCCCGGATTGCGGCGAGTATGCCGTCGCGGTCGAGGCCGCAATCGTGCCTCTGCTCTGCCTGCGTCCCAGTGTCGATGAAGCGGTCCGGAATGCCGATGCCGCGGATGATGACGTCCTTCCTGCCAGAGAAATATTCGGATACGGCTCCGAACAGGCCGCCCTTGAGGGTGCCGTCTTCCACTGTAAGGATGCCCTTGAAGCGACGCGCTATCTTTTCCAGCAAGTCTTCGTCCAGCGGACGGAGGAAGCGCATGTCAAAGACGGCCTTCCCGGAATCGCTTGCAGCCTCCACGGCGGCGCGGGCTACGGGGCCCAGGGTCAGCACCGCGATGTCGCTGCCGTCAAGGAGCATTTCTCCCTTACCGGTCGGAATGGATTCAAACGGGAGGCCCCTCCATGAGACGCCTTCCCCGCATCCGCGCGGATACCTTATTATATATGGGCCGCCTTCGCTGTGAAGGGCGGAGTACATCAGATGCTTCAGCTGGATCTCGTTGCGGGGTGCCGCCAGCGTGACGTTCGGGATGCTGCGGTAAGCCGCCAGGTCGAAGTAGCCGTGGTGGGTGACACCGTCTTCGCCGACGAGGCCCGCCCTGTCGAAGCAGAGCACCACCGGGAGATTCTGCATCGCGACGTCGTGGATGATTTCGTCGTACGCCCTCTGGGAGAATGACGAATAGATGTTGCAGAACGGCCTCATTCCGCCGGCGGCCAGTCCTGCGGAGAATGTGACCGCGTGCTCCTCCTCGATGCCGACGTCGAAGAACCTGTCGGGGAATGCCTTCTCAAGCGCGGTCATTCCGCACCCGGAAGCCATCGCCGGGGTGATTCCGACGACCCTTTTGTCCTCGGCGGCAAGGTCGACCAGCGTCTGTCCGAACACGTCCTGGTAGCGGTCTGCCTTGTACTGCGGCTTCTGCCGTTCCCCCGTTTCGGGATCGAAACGGCCCGGAGCGTGCCACACGGTAGGGTCGGCTTCAGCCGGGGCGTATCCCTTGCCCTTGACGGTAATGCAGTGGAGGAGCCTCGGGCCCTTCAGGTCCTTGACCTTACGGAGAATGTCGGTGAGCGCGCCGATATCATTGCCGTCCACCGGACCGAAGTAGCGGAAGCCGAGGGCTTCGAACAGCGCACCGCCGGACTGCCGGACGATATTCGATTTGGCGTCGACGGTCTTCTTCTGGATCCAGCGACGGAAACGGCTGTCTCCCAGGAAGTTCCATATCTTGCGTTTGAAGCGGTTGTAGCGTGGATCGGTGGTGACTTTGAGGAGGTAGTTGTGGAGACCTCCGGTGGCGTCGTCTATCGAATGGTTGTTGTCGTTGAGGATAACGAGGAGGTCGGCCTTGGAGGAGCCGGCGTTGTTGAGGCCCTCTAATGCGAGGCCGCCTGTAAGTGCGCCGTCGCCGATGACCGCGACCACTTTTTCCTTCGAACCGCTGAGACGCGCAGCCTCCGCGAGGCCGAGTGCCGCTGATACCGAAGTCGAGGCGTGTCCCACGCCGAATGCGTCATACGGGCTCTCGCTCATCTTGGGAAAACCGCTCAGTCCGCCTTTCTTGCGGTTGTCGCGGAATGCCTCCCTGCGGCCGGTCAGTATCTTGTGGGCGTATGCCTGGTGACCTACGTCGAATACAATCTTGTCCTCCGGAGTGTTGTAAACGCTATGCAGGGCGGTAATAATCTCCACCGCCCCGAGGCTCGAACCCAGGTGTCCCGGATTGACAGCGCAGCATTCGACCATGTACTTCCGGATATCGGCGCAGAGGGCCTTCAGTTCGTCGGCCGACAGCCCCCTGATATCCTGGGGCGAAGAGATATTTCCCAAATTTTCGTACATATGAAGCCGCAAGTTACAAAAAAATTGGAGATTTTTATTAATTTTGCAGCCAGTGGCCGCCCAAATGCGCCACATTTTTGATATGTCAGACAAAATCAACAAACTGATGAACGACAATGCCGCAATCCGCTGGACAGCCCTTGTCCTGATTGCGCTCATGATGTTCTTCGCCTATCTGTTCGCGGACATCCTGTCTCCGCTCAAATCCACGCTGGAAGCCAATCTTCACTGGGACAGCGGCACGTTCGGCACATACGCCGGAGGCGAATATTTCCTCAACGTGTTCTGCTTCTTCCTGATATTCGCCGGTATCATTCTCGACAAGATGGGAGTCCGGTTCACCGGCATCCTGTCGGCTTCGCTCATGGTCATAGGCGCAGCTATTAAATATGTAGGTGTGAGCACCTGGTTCCAGGACACCGCATTCTGCGGCTGGCTCAACAGCTGGTGGGTGTCGTTCCCCGGCAGCGCCAAGATGGCGACCCTCGGCTTCATGATATTCGGCTGCGGCTGCGAAATGGCCGGTACGACGGTCTCCAAGGCCATCGCCAAATGGTTCAAGGGCAAGGAAATGGCCCTAGCCATGGGCGTGGAAATGGCTATTGCGCGTCTGGGTGTATTCGCCGCCATGTGGCTCTCTCCGGCTATCTCGAAGAGCTTCCCGGACGTCATCGGTTCGCCGGTCGCATTCGGTGTGCTGCTCCTCATGATCGGCCTGATTTCATTCTCCGTATTCACCATACTGGACAAGAAGTTCGACAAGCAGCTCGCTGCCGTGGGTGAAAGCGATACATCCAAGGCGGACGAATTCCAGGTCAAGGATCTCGGCAAGATATTCGGCAGCAAGATGTTCTGGATTGTCGCGATACTGTGCGTGCTGTACTACAGTGCCATATTCCCCTTCCAGAAATTCGCTACAAACTTCCTGGAGGAGACGCTCTCCGTCGAGGCTGACTTCGCCGCAAGGCTCTTCAGTGTGTTCCCCATCCTTGCGATGGTGCTGACGCCGGCCCTGGGCATATTCCTCGACAAGAAGGGCAAGGGTGCGACGATGCTCATGGTGGGCGCGCTCATCATGGTGGTGTGCCACCTCGGATTCGCTTTCGTGCTGCCGCTGTACAAAGCCCACTGGCTGGCGGTGATGCTGATCCTCATCCTCGGCGTCAGCTTCTCGCTCGTGCCTGCGGCGCTGTGGCCGTCCGTTCCCAAAATCATTGACGAAAAGATCCTCGGCAGTGCCTACTGCGTGATCTTCTGGGTGCAGAATATCGGCCTCTGGGGCGTTCCGCTCCTCATCGGCATGGTCAACAAGGCGACCGGCGGATACACCGTCCCGATGATTATCTTCGCCTCATTCGGCGTTATCGCCCTGCTGTTTACATTCCTCCTCAAAATCGAGGACAAGAAGAAGGGCTACGGCCTTGAGAAACCGAATATCGTCGATTAACAGATGGCATCCTTAGTCAAGTCCAAAGGCAAAGCGTGGCTCCCGTGGGCCGCGCTTGCCTGTTTAGTGGTGCCGATGTTCGGCTCCTACTTCTTCGACGATATGTTTTCGGCCGTGTCGTCGATATTCCAGAATCCATCGCAACTCGAGCTGGGCTGGAACGAAGGGCAGTATGGGTTCTATACGAGTGCTTATTCGACGCTGTGCGTCTTCGGTGGGCTGATCGTATGCGGGATGCTGCTCGACATGTGGGGCGTGCGCGTCACCGGATCGATATTCGTCGGGATGATGACGGCCGGCGCCGCCCTGGTGCTGTATGCGCTCCGCTCCGGGCTGCCGCCGCAGAGATCCATGATGCTCGCGTATACCGGGGCCATGTTTTTCGGCCTCGGCAGTGAAATAGCGGGAACGGCAGTCAACAGGTCCATAGCCAAATGGTTCAAAGGCGGCAACATGGCCTTCGCGATGGGGCTCCAGCTTGCCATCGCCCGGCTCGGCACTGCCGCCGCCATGGTCGTCTCCCCGATGCTTATTAAGGAAAAGGCCGGGGTTTACACCCTCGGCGAGACCGCCCGCCCCGCGGAGGTCGGCCTCATGCTCCTACTCCTCGGCTGCCTCCTCTGGGCCCTCTTCGTCGCCCTCGACGCCCGGTTTGATGCCCGCTGCAAGCTTGTCATTTCGAGCGAAGCCGAGAAATCTACTTCCGCCTCTGATGCGGACCGCTTCCGTCTCTCCGACGTGTGGGGCGTGCTGACCAGCCGCAACTTCCTGCTGCTCAGTTTGCTGTGCGTGCTGTTCTACAGCGCCATCATCGCCTTCAAGAAATTCGGCGGAGCCATACTCGTGCCGCGATTCGGCATCTCGTCCGCTTCGGCCGGATGGATGATTTCGGCACTGCCGTTCTCGACGGTGATATTCGCACCGCTTTTCGGTCTTATGGTGGACCGCTTCGGGCACGGGACGCGCTGGATGATTGCTGGTTCGGTGTTGGCTCTGGCTGCACACCTGCTTCTCGCCTTTGGTCCGCAGGGCGTTCCTGCCTGGGGCTACATCGCCATGGCGCTCCTCGGCTTCGGCTATTCGCTGGTGCCAGCCGCCCTTTGGCCCTCCGTGCCCAAAATCGTGCCTGAACGCGTTCTGGGCACCACTTTCGCCCTGGTCTACTGGGTGCAGAATCTCGGCCTAATGCTCTTCAAGATGCTGGCCGGCTGGATCATGGGTGCCCGAACGGATGGCGACCCCTCCGACTCGGCACGCATCGCCGGCGCCGTTGATGTCGAACTCATGTTCGTCATCCTCTGCGTCGCTGCGATCGCCATCGCCTGGCTCTTCGCCCGCTCCTCCGACCGCAACCCCGCCCTCGGCCTCGACGCCCCGGCCGGGAAATCATAGGGCCGTAAGATTAATGTATGGAACTGTTTTATTCTGAAGATATTGCTGGCGGGAGAGTCCGCCTTGATGCGGAAGAGTCGGCGCACTGCGTGAAGGTACTCCGCCATAGGGTGGGGGACACCGTGAGTGTGATTGATGGAGAGGGGGTGCTTTACGAATGCCGGCTTGTTGAGGCTTCTCCAAAGGAGGCCGTGGCGGAGATCGTTTCGTCGACGCCCGGCTGGGGCTCGCACCCTTACTCTCTCACCGTAGCCTGCTGTCCGACCAAGAATAACGACCGTTACGAATGGATGGTCGAAAAAGTCACCGAAATCGGCTTAGACACTATCGTGCCGGTGATCGGCGACCGCTCGGAGCGAAAAGTGTACAAAACCGACCCGACCGCGCCCGCCGCATCGCCCTTTCGGCCACCAAGCAGTCCCTCAAGGCCCGCATCCCCGCGGTCGCCGAGCCCTTCTCCGTCCGCGACTTCCTCGCATCCATCCCGGAGTCAGGAGGGGCGCTGCGGCTGATTGCTTACTGCTTTGAGGATGAGGCGGCGCCGAGGATAGGTATTGCCGAGGCGCTTGAGGCATACGGGGGGAGCGAGGTCATCGTGCTGATCGGCCCGGAGGGGGATTTCTCGCCGGAGGAGGTGCGGTTGGCGATAGACCTCGGCTTCATCCCAGTCCACCTCGGCTTTTCCCGTCTCCGTACGGAGACAGCCGCCGTCGTCGCTGCCACTGCGGTATACCTGCATTTCGCCCAGTGAAAGGACCACTTGACGCGATAGCTGGTTTTTTGCTGAAAAATGCGTATTTTTGCACGATATTAGAGAAAGAGATAAATGGCAAATCTAAGTGAACTCAACGAGCAGGAGCTCGGAAGAAGGGAATCCCTCGGCAAACTCCGTGAACTCGGCATCAATCCCTATCCCGCTGAACTGTACCCCGTAAGTGCTACTGCGGCGTCAGTCGCGGAGGGATTCGACCCTGAAAAAGGCAATTTTGACGATGTCTGCCTTGCGGGCCGCATCATGTCCCGCCGTATCATGGGAGCAGCATCGTTCATGGAGCTGCAGGATTCGACAGGGAGGATCCAGGTCTACGTCAAGCGCGATGAAATCTGCCCCGGCGAGGACAAAACCCTCTACAACACCGTCTTCAAAAAGCTCCTCGACATAGGTGATATCATCGGCATTCGCGGATTCGCATTCTTCACCCAGACCGGGCAGCTTTCAATTCACGCAAAGGAACTGAAGGTGCTCTCCAAGTCCCTCCGCGTCCTTCCCATCGTGAAGACTGACGCTGACGGCACGGTGCACGATTCGTTCTCCGATCCGGAACTCCGTTATCGCCAGAGGTACGTGGATCTTATCGTCAACCCCGAGGTGAGGGAGACATTCGTCAAAAGGGCACGTATCATCGCCACCATGCGCCAGTACTTCAACGAGGCCGGATGCCTGGAAGTTGAGACGCCGATTCTGCAGCCAATTCCCGGAGGGGCGACCGCAAGGCCGTTCATTACGCACCACAACAGCCTTGATATCGACATGTACCTCCGCATCGCCAACGAGCTGTACCTCAAGCGCTTAATCGTCGGAGGGTATGACGGTGTGTACGAATTCGCCAAGAACTTCCGCAACGAGGGAATGGACAAGACCCACAATCCTGAATTCACCTGCGTCGAGCTCTACGTGGCCTACAAGGATTACATCTGGATGATGGAATTCACCGAAAAGATGCTCGAAAAGGTCGCGGAAGCAACCGGCGGCCTCACAAAGACCATCGGCGGCAAGGAGATTTCCTTCAAGGGGCCCTATCGCCGTCTCCGCATCCTCGACGGCATCAAGGAGTACGCCGGAGTGGACGTCAAGGGCATGAACGAGGCGGAGCTCCGTGCCACCTGCGCAAAGCTCGGCGTTGAGGTCGAGCCCTCAATGGGCGTCGGCAAGCTCATTGACGCGATTTTCGGCGCATTCGTGGAGCCGAATCTCAGCGAACCGACATTCGTCATCGACTATCCCGTCGAAATGTCGCCGCTCACCAAGCGTTGCCGTTATGACGACACCCTGACCGAGCGCTTCGAGCTCTTCGTCGCCGGCAAGGAGCTGGCCAACGCCTATTCCGAGCTCAATGATCCCGTGGATCAGCTCGAACGTTTCGAGGAACAGGCTGCCCTCAAGTCCAAGGGCGACGACGAAGCGATGTACATCGACTACGATTTCGTCCGCGCCCTCGAATACGGCATGCCCCCGACCTCCGGAATCGGTATCGGCATCGACCGTCTCACCATGTTCATGACCGGCGCCGAAGCCATCCAGGACGTGCTTTTCTTCCCCACGATGCGCCCCGAGAAGTTTTAGGCGAATGGAAATAACCTCGGCCCAAAACCCCCGCATCAAGAACCTGCTCCTCCTCCAGGAAAAATCCCGCGCCAGGAAGGAGCAGGGTATCTTCGTCGTCGAAGGCCGTCGCGAACTCTCCCACGCCCTCTCCGCAGGCTACACTCCCCGCACACTCTTCTTCTGCCCCGAAATCCTTGGGGCAGAAGTCATTCCTGACTTGGCGCCGAATCTCCCCGAATCGGCAATAATCACCGTTCCCGCCGCCCTTTACCGCAAGATTGCCTTCCGCGAAGGCACAGAGGGCGTCATCGCCGAGATGGAATGCCGCTCCCACACACTCGCCGACCTCCCCGTCCCGGCACATATTGAGGCTGACGGTCATGCGCCGCTTGTCGTCGTGCTGGAGGCCGTCGAGAAGCCCGGCAATCTGGGTGCGGTGCTCCGCAGTGCCGATGCCGCCGGCGTTGACGCCGTCATC
>CAJODR010000008.1:24579-70174 GCA_905233275.1 uncultured Bacteroidales bacterium
CGGGGCATCCGCATCCTCACGGCCCAGCTCCAGGATTCGTCGCTCTACTACGACACCCCAATGACCGGTCCCACCGCCCTCGTCATGGGCACCGAATCCACCGGCCTCACCGACCCCTGGCGCGTCGCCGCCGACGCTCACATCCGCATCCCCATGCTCGGCCGCCTCGACAGCCTCAACGTCTCCGTCTCCGCCGCCATCCTCATCTACGAAGCCCTCCGCCAGCGCCGCAGCTAAAATAATCATATATTCATGCTACACAGGAAATTTGGTTTGATTGGGGACCCGCTGAGGGGGTCGAGGAGTCCGCGGTTGTTTGGGGCGGCGTACGGGGGGAAGTACCCGTACGAGCTCATCGAGGGGGCGGATTTTGAGGCGTCGTGGGGGCGGTTCGTGGCGGAATTCGACGCAGTCAATGTCACGGCGCCGTTCAAAGAACTGGCGTTCAGGAGGGTCGCGGAGATTTCAGGTGTAGTCACGGGTCCGGTGGCGAGGATCGGGGCGACCAATCTGCTGGTGAAGCGGCAGGGGAGTGGCGAGGGGCAACTCGGTTGCTGGAGAGGCGGCGAGGAGCAGTCCGGGCACCATCGTCCGCCTGTCATCGAGGCGCATAATTCGGACTTTTCAGGAGTCGTGCTGAGCATTGCTGAGGCATACCTTCCGGGCCTGACGGCCGAATGCTACCGGCAGTTCGGCGACAGGGCTTATATAAAGGTGCATCAGGCTGCTGCTCAGTTGATTCCGAGCCTTTTCCCGGAGCCGCCGCAGGCGCTTGTCGTCGGTTGCGGGGGAGCTGGTAAAGCGGCTGCGGTGGCAGCGGCAGAGCTCGGATTCCGAACCGCCATCATGAACCGGACGCCCGAAAAAGCGCAGGCTTTCGCCGAATCACTTCGCGAAGAATACGATTTCCTCCCGGTCCCGCTCTCCGACTTCCAGGGAGCGCTCCGCGAATGCGATCTCGTCATATACACAATCCCGACGGCCATAACGGCTCTTGACGAACTTACAAAAGAGGATTTCGAAGGCGAAAACCCCGACAGTGGCGCTCCTTCCAAGGTCATTATCGAAGCCAACTACAAGAACCCCTCTTTCCGTGAGGAACTGAAGACGAAGATTGAAGCCGCCGGTGCACAGTATGTGCCCGGCACCCGCTGGCATCTCTTCCAGGCCCTTGCCGGCTACGGGATAATGACCGGCGAGGTTCCCGACATTTCAGCCCTTTTCTCCGCCGCTGCGGGGAAATAGAATCACGGTATTTTACACATAAAAACACAATATGTAGCGCAGCGCGTTACAATGTAACGTACAATATGACAAAATTGTTACTCCCCGAGGGGTATTTTTGCCTGTAACAAAAGATGTTACGGCAATGGACAACAATTCTGTCAAGGACAATATCAACCGCATTCGACGCGAGAAGAAAATCACCCAGCAGGAAGCCGCCGACAGGCTCGGCCTCACCCGTCAGAGCTACAACCGCATTGAAAAAGGCCGCACCTCAATCTTGGGTGACAACATCATCAAACTGGCCGCGGCCCTCGGCGTCTCTGAAGAAGAACTCCTTCTCGGATATGAACCCCAGCCCTCGACAGCCGCCCTTCGAGAGGAACGCGAGCGCTACGAAACCCGCCTTGAGAGTTATCGCAAAACCATCCGCCACCTGGAGTCCGTCGTCGAATCCCAGAAAGACACTATCCACGTCCAGGAGCAAGTCATCGAAATGCAGCGTAAGCGTATCGCAGAACTGGGAGGGGAGTAACCGCGCAACAGACAAAAGAGAATGATCGACAAAAAAATTTCTTTTTGTCGGTTTAATTTGTTAACTTTCGGAGCTAAACACAGAAAGTTATGTCACTTAACAAAGTAATGCTTATCGGTAACGTCGGAAAAGACCCCAATGTCCGTTACCTTGACCAGAATACACAAAGTCCCGCCGGCAACGCCAAGGTCGCCACATTCCCCCTCGCCACCTCCGAGCGCTACCGCGACCGCAACGGCGAGCTCCGCGAAAACACCGAATGGCACAACATCGTCGCATGGCGAGGCAACGCCGATGTATGCGAGCGCTTCGTCAAAAAAGGCACCCAGCTCTATATCGAAGGCCATCTCCGAACCCGCAACTGGACTGACCAGACCGGCCAGCAGCGTTATACCACCGAGGTAATCGCCGACAGCCTCCAACTCCTCGGCAAGCGTCCCGATGGCGAGCCCCAGGACGCACAGCCTTACCAGCCCGCACAGCCCGTCCAACAGCAGTATCAGCCCCAGCAGCCCATCCCCCAGGCGGCCAAAGACGACGACCTTCCGTTCTAAACCATGTCCCAGACTGAGCGCAAATGGATAGTTCGGGAGCCCAGCGATCCCGAAATGGTCTCCACCCTGGCGGCCGAACTTGGCGTGGACAAGGTCCTCGCCGAGCTTCTCGTCAGCCGCGGCGTGAAGACATTCGCCGAAGCGCGCTCATTCTTCAGACCCTCCCTTGAAAATCTCCACGACCCCTTCCTGATGAAGGACATGGACCTCGCGGTCGAACGCCTCCATCGCGCCATCACCACAGGCGAAAAAATCCTCGTGTACGGTGACTACGACGTCGACGGCACCACTGCGGTGGCCCTTGTCTACAGCTTCATCAAGAGGTTCTCCCAAAAGGTCGAATACTACATCCCGGACCGCTATGATGAGGGTTACGGCCTGTCGTACAAGGCCCTCGACTGGGCCGGCGACAACGGCATCAGCCTCATCATCACCCTCGACTGCGGCATCAAGGCTATAGAAAAAGTCGACTATGCCTCCTCCAAGGGCATGGACGTCATCATCTGCGACCACCACCTCCCGGAAAGCGAGCTCCCGAAGGCCGTAGCAGTCCTTGACCCCAAGAGGGAGGATTGCCACTATCCCTTCGACGACCTCTGCGGCTGCGGCGTGGGATTCAAGCTTGTCCAGGCTTATTCGGACCGATTCGGAATTCCGTTCGAAGAATTAGAGCCGCTGCTCGACCTCCTTGTGGTCAGCATCGCCTCCGACCTCGTCACGATGGTCGACGAAAACCGCGTCCTCTCCTACTTCGGCCTAAAACGCCTCAATGAAACTCCCCGCAAGGGCCTCCTGGCGATGATCGGCCTCTCCAAACTGGATCCCGGCCATGTCACTATCGACGACATAGTATTCAAAATCGGCCCCCGCATCAACGCGGCCGGCAGGATGGAGTCCGGACGCCTCGCCGTCGAGCTCCTCACCGCCACCGACGACAAAGCCGCCCTCGCCATCGGCGCCAAGATCAACGACAACAACAACGAGCGCAAATCCATCGACCGCGAAATCACGCAGGAGGCCCTCGAAATGGTCCTTGACGGCCGTGCCCTTGCAACCCGCAACGTCACGATAGTCTACAATCCAACCTGGAACAAAGGTGTCGTCGGCATAGTCGCATCCCGCCTCGTCGAGGCATACTACAAGCCCACCGTCGTCCTCACCAAGTCCAACGGCTTCATCACCGGCAGCGCCCGCAGCGTGCAGGGATTCGACCTGTACCAGTCCATCGAAAGCTGCTCTGACATACTTGAAAACTTCGGCGGACACGTCTACGCCGCCGGCCTCACCCTCAAGGAAGAGCACCTCCAGGAGTTCTGCACCCGCATGGACGCATTCGTCGAAGGCAAAATCACCCCCGAGATGCTCGTCCCCGTCATCGAGGTTGACTCGCGCCTGGATTTCTCGCAGATCACGCCCAAATTCTTCCGTCTTCTCAAGCAGTTCCAGCCATTCGGCCCCGGCAACGCCAATCCCGTATTCCTTACGGAGAATGTCTACGACGCAGGCAGCGGCCGCAAAGTCGGCGCAGGCGGCCTCCACCTCAAGCTGGACCTCATGCAGGAATCCCAGCCATACCACCAGATACCCGCCATCGCCTTCAACATGCCTGAGTTCTACGAATACATCAAGGCCGGCAACCCGGTGGACGTCTGCTATTCGATTGTGGAGAATTTCTACCGCGGCTCCTCATCCATGCAGCTGCGCCTCCGCGACATGAAGGAGCGCTCGGAACTTTCCTTCTAATTATTCATTACGATAGTCGCTCGGGGTCATCCCGGTGTGTGTCTTGAAGAACTTGTAGAATACCGACTGGCTCGGGAAGTGGAGACGGTACACGATCTCCTTGATCGGTATGTCGGAATACTTGAGCATATTCTTGGCCTCCAGCACGACGAATGAATCAATCCATTCGGGCGCGCTGCGGCCGCTTACCTGCTTGACGAGCTTTGAGAGGTATTTCGGGGTGAGACAGAGTTTGTCGGCGTAGAATGCCATTCCGCGCTCTGACGTGTGATATTCCGTCACCAGCGAGATGAACTGGTCGAACAGCACTTTCGCCCTGACGGACGGAATTCCGCCTTTTTGGCGCGCCTCGGATAGGATATCGGACCAATAACCCCCCATTACATAGAACAGCGAAGAAAGCAGCGCTCCGATGGCTTCCTTGCGGTTGCGCATATCTGGCGCCATGATTCTCCGGGCGAGGACAAAGAAATCCTTGGCGACCGAAAACTGCCCCTCGTCGAGCGAGAAACAGGGATTGTCAAAGAGCGACATGGCTTCCGAGAACATCCTGTTGAAGTCGAAATGCACGGATTCCATGAAACTGCGCGACAGGCCCACCAGGATGAAATGCCCGTCCTCGATATCCTCCTTCCGGCTTTCCACCCTCAGGATATTCCCCGGTATATTGATAAGGAACGAATTGGGCTTCAGCTCGAAAGACTTCAGGTTGATGTCCACGTTGATCGATCCGCTGACGCAGAATAACGCGACGTATCCGTCGAATCTGAGCGGGTACCTTATAATGTCCATTATATCGCGCGTAAGAATTTCCTTGTCCCTCAGCGCAGTATCATAAAGAAAGAAATCGTCCCCAATCGCCTGGCTCTCCAGATTGGGGAGCAGCGAATACAGCCGGGATATGCTGATGGTTTGCAGGGCTTCGTCCATAATGCTGATGTGATTTGGTGCGATGCAAAGATAGATATTTTTTGTGAAAATTCGCAAAAATTCGTCTTTTTCTACCAAAAAGCAAATAATTTGCCCAATTGTATTATCATAAGGTAGAATTTAGGTCAAAAATTTGCCGTACCTTTGCACGTCGAAAATGAAAAACAACGAAAACCATGCATAAATCCATCAAACTGGCGGTAGCCCTCCTCTTTCTCGCAGTCCCCGCGGGTGCTCAGGAGGGACCTCTGCACCTCACCCTCGAAGAGTGCCGCGAGGCCGCCATCCGTTCCAATCGCGAGCTCGACCAGTCTCGCACCGCCGTCGAAATGGCAGGCTACGACCGCAAGATCGCATTCGCCAACTATTTCCCGTCGATCAGCGCTACCGGCGCCTATATTCATAACAGCCGCAATCTCGACCTCCTTCCGGAGAATGTCGACAATCAGCTCACCGGCCTCGGCGCGACAGCCCAGGGCACATACGACCAGTATGTCTCCACCGTCCAGCAGAAGCTGATGTCCGATCCGGAAGTCGCCCAGGCCATAGCGCAGTCTCCTGAGATGATGGCTTTCCTCGAGCAGGTCCGTTCGGTGGATCTCGCGACGCCGATCAACGGCTACACGAGCACATTCACCGGTTATTTCGAGCTCGATATTGAGAATATATTCGTCGGAGCGGTCTCCCTGCAGCAGCCGCTGTTCGTCGGAGGCAAGATCGTGCTGTCCAACCAGATGGCGGCACTGGCCGAAGAATTGGCACTCAGCCAGTACGACCAGAAGTACGCTGAGGTCATTCTCGGAGTGGACCAGGCATACTGGCAGGTCGTTTCGGTCGCTTCCAAACGCCGCTTGGCAGAGGCGTACGCCGACCTTCTCCATTCGCTCGAGCATGACGTCGACGTGGCCGTCGCCGAGGGTGTTTCCACCAAATCCGACGCCCTACAGATAAAGGTACGCGCGAACGAGGCAGACATTCTCCTCACCAAGGCCACCAACGGCCTAACCCTAGCTAAGATGCTGCTCTGCAAAGAGACGGGCCTTCCGCTTGACACCGACATTGTCCTCTCGGACGAAAATCTGGACGCCATCCCCGTTCCGACCCTGTCGGGCAATAAGAATATGGAAGACATATTCGCCTCCCGTCCGGAAACGCGCAGCCTTGATCTCGCCGCCCAAATCTACGACAAGAAGGTCGGCATCGCGCGTTCCGACATGATGCCCAAGGTGCTTTTCACGGCCAATTATCTCATCACCAACCCCAACTCCTTCCACGGATTCCAGAACACCTGGAGAGGTGGAATGGTGTCGGCCGGCCTCGTCGTCAACATCCCCATCTTCCACGGGTTCGAAGCGCTCCAGAAGACGCGCAAGGCCGAGGCTGAAGCTACCCTCTATCGCGACAAGCTTGAGGACGCCCGCAGCCTCATCAATCTCCAGGTCACGCAGAACCGCAAACTCTACGAGGAAGCCCTCCAGAAGCTCATGATGACCGAGGACAGCCTCGAGGCGGCGGAAGAGAATCTCCGCGCGGCCACGGTCGGATTCGAGGCCGGCGTGGTCGAGACCGCGACGGTCCTCATGGCCCAGACGGGCTGGCTCCAGGCGCATTCCGCGTATCTTGACGCGGGAGTCGAACTCCAGATGGCGGCGGCCGCCATTGAAAAGGCCGAAGGCAATATTGTTCCCGAATCAGAAAAATAAAAAGATATGGAAAAGAAGAAAAAGAACTACAACCTCATCATAGGTGTACTCGGTCTCGTTTTCATCATTCTGGTCATCTCGGTGGTGGGATACATCATCTCCCGCCCGCAGGATTTCATTATCCAGGGTGAGGTCGAAGTGACAGAATACCGTGTCTCCGGCAAGGTCCCCGGTAGGATCGAGGCATTCCTCGCCGATGAAGGCGATTATGTTTGCAAGGGCGACACTCTCGTTATTATCGACAGCCCCGAGGTGAGAGGCAAGCTCGCAGAGGCCCAGGCTGCACGCAGCGCGGCTGTGGCCCAGCGCAGCAAGGCCTACAACGGCGCCCGCAGCGAACAGATCGAGGGCGCATACGAGCTCTGGCAGCAGGCCATCGTCCAGGAGGACGTGATGAAAAAGTCCCTCGACAGGGTCCGGAATCTCTACGACCAGGAAGTCATCTCCGCCCAGAAATACGATGAGACAAAGGCCAAATACGATGCCGCAGTAGCGCAGACCAAAGCTGCCAAGAGCCAGTATGACATGGCAGTAGCAGGCGCCCGCAGTGAGGACAAGGCCGCCGCGTCGGCCCTCGTCGACAGGGCAGACGCCGCCCTGATGCAGGTTGACGCCTATCTCGACGAACTCTGCCTCACCGCCCCCTGCGACGGCATCATTTCCGACCGCTACCCCAAGGTCGGCGAGCTCGTCGGCACCGGCGCCCCGATCATGACGATCGAGGATATGAGCGACGTCTGGTTCACATTCAACATTCGTGAAGACCGCCTCCAGTCCATGCAGAACGGCACAAAGCTCGTCCTTGAAGTCCCCGCCCTCGACGGCCGCAAGGTCAAAGCCACCGTCTACTACATCAAGGCGAGGGAATCCTACGCCACTTGGAAGGCCACCAAAGAAATCGGCCAGTTCGACGTCCGTACGTTCGAAGTGCGTGCAAGGCCGGACGAGCCCGTTGAAGGACTCCGTCCCGGAATGAGCGTACTCCTCACCGAAAGAAGATAAGCACATGTCCCTCAGTAATTTCTGGTCAGTCGTAAGGCGCGAGATGAGGATCATCCTGCAGAGGCCGATCTTCTTCTTCGCATCCTTCGTCGTGCTCGGGATCAACGCCCTGTTCTACGTGACTTTCACGGAGGAAGGCATCCCGCACGACCTGCCCATCGCCGTTGTGGACATGGACGGCACCTCCACTTCCCGAAATTTCCGCCAGCAGCTTGACGCCACGCCATACGGCGCTGTCGTCGAATATCCCACATTCACCGCTGCAAGAGAGGACATGCAGAGAGGCAAGGTGACCTCGATAGTCGTGCTCCCTGAAGGCCTCAACGAGGAAATCCAGTCCTCCCGCCGTCCCACTATAGAGTTTTATGTCAACACGCTCTACTTCGTCGGAGGTGCCATGGCCTACAAGGACATCCTCACGATGGTCAACCTCACCAACGGAGCCGTCCAGCGCGAGGTGCTGCGGGCGAGGGGAGTCCCCGACCGCCAGATCATGGGCATGATTCAGCCCATCGTCCTGGACCAGCACCAGATAGGCAACGTGACGACCCACTACGGAATATACCTAAACAACATTCTCCTCCCGGGAGTTCTCGAGCTCATCATCATCCTGATGACCATCTACGCCCTCGGCGTCGAGCTCAAGTACGGTACCTCCAAGCACCTCCTCAAGGTGGCGGGCGACAACCCCTGGAACGCGATAATCGGCAAACTGTTCCCCTACACGATAATCTATACCGTGATGGGTATCCTTACCGTATTGTTCCTGTATCACTGGATGAGCTACCCCATTGCGGGAAAGGTCTGGAATATGTTCTGGGCGATGCTCCTGCTGACGATTTCGTCCGAGTGCGTCGGCGTTCTCATCATCGAGATGGTTCCGACCCTCCGCCTCGCGATAAGCGTCGGAGCCCTCATCAGCGTGCTCGCATTCTCCCTCACGGGATTCACCCTGCCGATTGAGGCCATGCCCGACTGGGTGGCGCCGGTCTCGGCGATATTCCCCCTCAGGCACTACTACATGTGGTTCGTCCAGGAAGTGATCTGGGGCACCGGGCTGGCCGGCTGGTGGCAGGAAACCGTGCACCTGCTCCTCTACCTGTTCCTCCCCATCATAGGGTTCAACCGCCTCTACAAGGCCTACAAGTATCAGAATTTCCCCAGAAACTAAGTTATGGCCAGTATAAGCAATTTCGTAAAAAGATGGGTCAGAAACGCCCGTGATATCACTCTGAACGAACTCAAGAGGATATTCACCGACGGGGGAGTGATGATTATCTTCTTCATCGGAGGACTCCTGTACCCTCTGCTATACAACGCGATCTATTACCGTGGCCAGCTGGAAGACATGCCTGTTGCAGTCGTGGACCAGTCCGGCGGACAGTACAGCCGTCGCTATGTCCGCGAACTCGACGCTACCCGCGAATGTGCAGTCACCCGCAAATGCGCCGACCTGCGTGAAGCCGAGCGCCTGATGCAGCAGGGTGAGATCCACGGTATTATCCTGATTCCCAAAGGATTCGACGATGCTATTGTCCGGGGCGAGCAGGGCACGATTTCGACCTACGCCGACATGTCCAGCTTCCTCTACTACAAGAACGTCACGATGGGCACTTCCTACGTCATGCTCGACGAGGTCCACGCCATCCAGGGCGAACGATACAGCGCCGCAGGCTTCACCGACGAAGAGACGCGCACCCTGATCTCCCCGGTCGGCTACGGTGAGAACATGCCCTACAACCGTTCGATGTCCTACACCATATTCTTCATCTCGGCGGCCCTGATGCTCGTCATCCAGCAGACGCTTTTCTACGGCTCCACGCTGCTTTCGGGCACCATGCGCGAACAAAACCGCAGTTTCGCATCCCTCCCGGCCCGCTTCCGCGGAATAGGCGTAGGCCGTGTCATCCTCGGCCGTGGAATGGCCTATTTCCTCATCTACGCCGTGGTAGGTACTATAGTACTTCTCCTGACGCCGTGGCTGTTCCACCTGCCGCAAAAAGCGGAATGGACGGAGATCCTCCTTCTGCTGTTCGTATTCGTCTGGGACTGCATCTTCTTCAGCTTCACCTGGGGGACAATGATAACCCGCCGCGAGACCGTGTTCGTGCTGTTCCTCTTCATGTCGCCGATATGCATGTTCCTCACCGGCTTCTCCTGGCCAATGACGAATGTCCCCAAGTTCTGGCAGGTGTTCTCGTACATATTCCCGTCCACATTCGGCTGCAGGGCCTTCATCAACCTGAATACGGCCGGAGGCACCATCGGGACCGTCGCACCGGAAATCATAGCCATGACCATTCAGGCGGTCGTCTACTACTTCCTGGCCTTCGTGGCGATGCTCGTTGAGCACTATATCCAGAGCCACCGCGACAAACTGCTCGCAATGCGCGAGGAACTGGCCCGCAAAGTGGGATTCGACATGGAGAAACATGTCTACGAAATCGGCGGTGAAGAAGCCCTTGAAGAATACCGCAGGACCGGTCGTATCCGAAGGGAAATTCCGCAATAATTTTAGAAATTTTGTGCTGATTATGCAGTGTTTTTGAAAATTATTCCTATATTTGGGAAATCGAATTCGAAAACACGACATAATTAGTATCCTAATTTCTACAAATTTTATGGCACAGAAACAAGGCAATAGCAATTTCGTTGCCGTACTCACAATGATTTTCCTGTTCGGCATGATCTCCTTCGTGACGAACCTTGCCGCTCCGATCGGCAACATTTGGAAAATGCAGCCCGGAATCGACGGTTCCAACACCCTCGGTATGATGGGCAACATGATGAACTTCCTGGCGTATGCCATCATGGGTATCCCCGCCGGCAAGATGCTCTCCAAGATCGGTTACAAGAAGACGGCGCTCATTGCCATCGCAGTCGGTCTCCTCGGCGTCTTCGTCCAGTTCTGCTCCGGCCTCATGCCCATCGAGAAGGTTGAGCTCACAGTCAACGAATTCGGTGATCCCGTCTATCCTGCGGGCCTTTCCATCCCCCCGTCATTCTATATCTATCTCCTCGGTGCATTCATCGCCGGCTTCTCAGTCTGCATGCTCAACACCGTGGTCAACCCTATGCTCAAAGTCCTCGGCGGCAAGCGCTCCAACCAGTATATCCAGATCGGCGGATCCTTCAATTCCCTCATGGGTACCCTTACCCCGATGCTCGTCGGCGTGCTCATCGGTGAGCTCGTAAAAGGCAAATCCGTCATCTCCGACGTCAACCCGGTGCTCTTCATCGCCATGGGCGTATTCGCCGCTGCATTCCTCATCCTCCTGTTCATCCCGATCGAGGATCCCGAAGCAGTCAAGAGCGACGGCAAGGCTGTCAGCCCCTGGAAATACCGTCATTTCATTTTCGGTATCATTGCCATATTCCTCTATGTAGGCGTTGAGGTCGGTATCCCCGGCACCCTCAATTTCTACCTCTCCGACCGTACCGGCAGCGGCGCAGGCCTCGATCCTTCGATTGCCGTCAAGACCGGTGGATTCGTAGCCGGTACATACTGGCTCCTCATGCTCGTCGGACGTCTCATCTCCAGCCTCATCAGCGGCAAGGTGTCCTCCAGGGCCCAGCTTACGTTCGTTTCGACGCTTGCCCTTGCCCTCCTTGTGGCAGCCATCTTCTCGCCCGTTACGACCAAGGTCAGCATGCCGGTATTCACCGGAAAGGCATTCGAAATGGCCGTCGTTCCTCTCAGCGCACTTCTCCTCGTACTTTGCGGACTCTGCACATCTGTGATGTGGGGCACCATCTTTGACCTCTCGGTCGAAGGTCTCGGCACGGCCACCAACCAGGCTTCCGGTATCTTCATGGCCATGGTGGTCGGCGGCGGTATCCTCCCGCTCCTGCAGAACTTCGTCGCTGACAAGGCCGGTTACATGGTCAGCTACTGGGTGATATTCGCCGCGGTGGTATTCATCCTCTACTTCGCCCTCATCGGCTCCAAATTCAAGAAAGCTCAAGCATAACATACTATGGCACAGGATCTCGTAATCGGTATCGATGTAGGTGGACAGACCACCAAATGCGGCGTCGTAGATGCCCGCGGTACAGTTCTCGCTCAGACAGTCATTCGTTCGGATGAGACTACGGACGCCGAGGTGTTCATCGCCTCCCTCGCCGAAGCTCTCAACCATATCATCGCCGAGGCAGGCGTCGAAGGCCGCATCCGCGGCATCGGCGTCGGCGCCCCCAACGGCAACTACTACACCGGCACCATCGAGTTCGCCCCCAACCTCAAGTGGACGCTCGCCGGTTCCAAGATCATCCCGTTCGCCAAGATGCTTTCCGCTCAGATGAACGGCATCCCCGTCTCCCTCACCAATGACGCCAATGCCGCCGCAGTCGGCGAAATGACCTACGGCGCCGCCCGAGGCATGAAAAACTTCATCATGATCACCCTCGGCACCGGTGTCGGTTCAGGTATCATCATCAACGGCGAGGTGGTCTACGGCCACGACGGATTCGCCGGAGAGCTCGGCCACACCTGCGCAGTGCGCCACAACGGCCGCGCCTGCGGTTGCGGCAAGAGCGGCTGCCTTGAGGCTTATTGCTCCGCCATCGGCGTCGCACGTACTGCACGCGAGTGGCTTGAGATGACAGACGAGCCCTCGGAGCTCCGCAGCCTCGACAAGATTACCTCCAAGGACGTCTACGAGGCTGCCAAGGACGGTGACAAGCTTGCCCTCAAGATCTTCGAGTACACCGGACGCATCCTGGGCGAAAAGCTCGCCGATTTCATCGAATTCTCCGCTCCGGAGGCCATTGTCCTCTTCGGCGGTCTCGCCCGCAGCAAGGAGTTCCTCACCGAGCCCATCCTCACTGCGATGAATGCAAACGTCCTTCCCCTGTGGAGAGACAAAGTCAAACTCGTATATTCTTCCCTTAAGGAATCCGATGCCGCCATACTCGGCGCCTCTGCCCTTGCCTGGGAACTTTGACAGAATATTCTTTATTAACCCAAACATTAACCCATTAACCCCAAAAAAGTTATGAAAAAAGTTTTATCAGTTTTCGCAGTGAGCGCTCTCTTCGCTCTCGCAGTCGCTTGCACCTCCGATCCTGGCAAGAAAGCCGTCAGCTACATGGAGGACTATCTCGCAGCTCTCAAGAAGGGTGACACCGAGAAAGCCGAAAAGATCGAGAAGGAAATGGACGAATGGTCCAAGACCCTTTCCGAGGAAGATCAAAAGAAAGCCGAGCAGGCTGTTGAGGATTGGTCCAAGGAGCACATGGCAGAGATCCTTGGCGCAGCCATGGGTGGCCTCGAGTAATCTCACTGTAACCCCGAATTGCCGGCCGGAAGCGCTTACTGGCGCACGAAGGCCGGCTTTTTACACTAGAAAAAGTTATGAAAAAGATATTATCCATTATTCTTGCGGCCGCAGTGGCCGTGATGGTCATTTCCTGCTCAGGTGGCTCTCCCAAAGCCAAAGCAGACGATTACATGAAGAAGATCAAGGCTGCAGCCGAGAAGGAAGATCTCGAAGAAGTCGCAAAGATTTGCAAGGAGTTCGACCAGTGGTATGAGACCCTTGGCGATGCCGACAAAGCTTCCCTCAAGGATTACAAGGACTATACAGATCTTATGATCGGTCTCAAGAGTGACCTTGACGACCTCGAGAATTCCCTCGGTGACTGGGGTCTCGATGACGAAGCCTCTGACCTTGATGAATCATCCGATGTTGAAACAGAGGCCGGACTCTATCTCGAATCCATCTACAACAATCTCAAGGATGGCAATTTTGATGCCGCTGAAAACTTGCTTAACGATGTAGAAGAGTGGGCTGAGAACCTCTCAGAAGAAGAAAACGAGAAAGTTGAAGCCGTCATCGCGAAATTCATGGCCGAGCACCCCGACTTCTTCGAACTGATCGAAGGAGCCGAATAATCCTGTTTTATCAATATGAAAAGAATTCTTACCATTATTGCTGCCGGCATCATGATGATGCTCGCAGTCGCCTGTTCCAACGATCCCGGCAAGAAAGCCGTGAAGTACATGGAAGACCTCATGGAGGCCGAGAAGAAAGGTGATACCGAGAAAGTCGAAAAGATCACCAAGGAAATGGAAGAGTGGGCCGCCACCCTCTCCGAGGAAGATGCCAAGAAGGCTGAAGAGGCCGTTGAAAAATGGATGGAAAGCCTTGAAGGCAGTGATGCCGCTCCCATTGCAGCCATTTCCAAGGATCCCGCAAAGATAGCCGTCAAGTATATGGAGGACTATCTCGCAGCTCTCAAGGCGGGTGACACTGAGAAAGCCGAAAAGATCGAGAAGGAAATGGACGAATGGTCCAAGACCCTTTCCAAGGAAGACGAGAAGAAGGCCGAACAGGCTATTGAGGACTGGTCCAAGGAGCACATGGCTGAGATTTTTAGCGCAGCCATGGGCAGCCTCGAGTAATCTTTACCCGGCATAGTCATGAAAAAGGTATTATCTCTGATTCTCGCGGCGGCGATGGCTGTGATGCTCGTTTCCTGCGGAGGTTCTTCAAGCGTCGGCAAGGAGGCTGAAGCATATATGAAGGACATCAAGAAAGCCGTTGAGAAGGATAATTCCAAAAAAGCCGAAAAGGCTGTCAAAGAGCTCGAAGAGTGGTTCGATGACCTCAGCAAAAAGGACAAACGTGCCGCTGAAAAGGCCATCAACGCATTCCTCGAAGACAACGAAGACGAAGACTGGATCGAAGCTCTCGCCGACATGGGGATCAAGTTCGACTTCCTCGACAACGATGACGATGATGATGACGATGATGATGACGATGATGACGAAGAAGATAATGGCAAACCGCTTATCGACAGCCTCCGTATCGACAGCGGCCGTATCGACATCGAGACCATCGCCACGAACTACATGGACGAACTGTACAGGAACCTGAAGGCCGGCAACAATGACAAGATTGTTGAGCTCGTCATGGAAATCGAGGAGTGGACCGAACAGCTCAGTGACGAGGACAACGAAAGACTCGAAGCCCTCGGTGAAAAGTATTTGGAAAGCCACCCAGACCTTGAGGAACTCCTCGATAAATGGTCCGAAGAATATATGTTTGACGACTTTTAGCGGTCCACTTTAGACGCCCTTTCGAAACCAATTAAAGGCCTGATTTTCAGGCCTTTAATTTTTTATTGCCCATATATTCGTCCACTTTGGGAAAAAGGGGTGCGGAAGGGAACGGGGTTTTTTCTAAATTTGCATCGTCGGACCTTGTATCCGGCCGCCAAGTAATTATACCAATTATTTATTATATGAAAAAATTCCTTGTAATCCTGACGCTGCTTCTCGGCCCGCTCGCGCTGGCACAGAGGCACACCGTCACCGGTACGGTCACCGACCGCAGCGGAGAACCCGTGATGGGACTCGCCGTCCTTGAGCAGGGTACTTCCAACGGTGCCATCACCGATCTCGACGGCAAGTATTCGATTACGGTATCCTCCCAGGACGCCCTCCTCGAATACACTGCCATCGGATACGCCACAGCCATTGAGGTCGTCGGCAACAGGACCGTCATCGACGTTGTAGTCGAAGACGAATCCCTGTTCCTCGACGCAGTCGTAGCCATCGGTTACGGCTCTGTCCGCAAACGCGACCTCACTACCGCCGTCTCGACGGTCTCCACCGAAGACGTCGCATTCCGCCCCGTCACCGAGGCTTCCGGCCTCATCCAGGGCAAAGTCGCCGGCGTCCAGGTCCAGCAGACCAGCGGTCTCCCCGGCAGCGGTATGACCGTCCGCATCCGCGGTAACAGCTCCATCGCTTCTTCCAACGACCCTCTCTACGTCGTTGACGGCGTGCCTGTCGGCGAAGGCAACTACGCAATCGCTTACCTCTCCCCGAACGACATCGAGACTATGCAGATCCTCAAGGATGCATCCTCGGCCGCAATCTATGGCTCCAGGGCCGCCAACGGCGTCGTGCTCATCACCACCAAGCAGGGCAAGAGAGAGCAGGCTCCCCAGATCAACTTCTCCAGCTACGTCGGCTTCTCCACGGTGACCAACAAATTCGACGTCCTCAACGTCGACGAATACCGCGAATACGCCAAGGAATTCAACATCAACGTTCCCGAAGGCCTCAAGGACGAGACCGACTGGTTTGACTACACCTACAAGACAGGTATCAGCCAGAACTACCAGATCGGCGTCAGCGGCGGTTCCGACAAGGTCCGCTACTATCTCGGCGCAGGCTACACCGACGAAGAAGGTATCATCAAGGTCGCCTATTCCAAAAGGTACAATGTCCGCGCGAGCTTCGACGCAGACATGTACAAATGGCTGACCGTCGGTACTTCCGTGGCCTATTCCAATTACACCAACAACGGCATCATCTCCGGTACCGGTGCAAACCGTGCAGGCGTCGTCCTCTCGGTCATCAGTACCCCGACCTACGCCCTCGTCTGGGACGAAGACAACCCCGGCCAGTACTACAACACATTCTACGGCCTCGGCGGCTACACCACTCCTGCGGAGAATATGGCCCGCAGCGAAAGCAATTACGACACCACCGACCGCGCGGTCATGAGCGCCTACGCCCAGATCAACTTCACAAAGAACCTCAACTTCAAGTCCACCGTTTCGATGGACCGCCGCTGGGTTCACAGCTGGAGCTTCCTCGATCCGCTGCAGACCACTTACGGCCGCGAGCAGCACGGTAGCGCCACCGACACCCGCAGCGACGACCGCAGAATGGTGTACGACAACATTCTCAATTACAAGAACACCTTCGGCGAGAAGCACAACCTCGACCTCATGGCCGGCACTTCCGCCACTACATCCGACTGGAAACAGCTCTGGGGCAGCCGCTCCAACTTCAACCCCGAGTACTACAACGTCATCTGGGGTCTTGACGGCGGCAACAAGGGCGGTCTCCGCGGACAGGGCACCGGCTGGGCCCAGTGGTCCATCATGTCCTACCTCGGCCGTGCCGCCTACAACTACGACAGCAAGTACTACCTGACTGTCAACTTCCGTGCTGACGGTTCCTCCAAGCTCGCTCCCGGTCACAAATGGGGCTACTTCCCTTCAGCTTCCGCAGCATGGCGCCTCACCGGCGAAGAGTGGCTCAAGGACATTCCCTGGCTCACCGACCTCAAGCTCCGCGCAGGCTGGGGCCAGCAGGGCAACCAGTCAGGTCTCGGCGACTACGCCTGGGTCCAGACCTACGGCACCAACTACTTCGACTGGACCAACTCCGATTACGCCTACGCAGTCCCCACGATCGGCGGCCGTTCCAACTTTGAAAACCGCGACCTCACCTGGGAGACCACGACACAGTCGAATGTCGGTATCGACGCCAGCCTCTTCAAGGGCCGTCTCACCCTCACCCTCGACGCTTACTACAAGTACACCTCCAACATGCTGATGTCGGTGGCGCTTCCTTCTCCTTATCCTTCGATGTTCCGCAACGAAGGCGAAATGTCCAACTGGGGCCTCGAGGCAGCCATCAATTCCGTGAATATCGCGAAGGACGGCTTCGAATGGACGACCGACTTCAACATCTCCCTCAACCGCAACCGCCTCGAAAAGCTCAGCCTCCAGCAGGTCTACTACTATGTCAACCCTGAAAGGATAGGTGAGAATATCGTCAGGATGACTCCAGGCGAGCCTCTCTCCCGTTTCTGGGGCTACAAGAGCGAGGGTGTCGATCCCGAGACCGGCCTCCTTATCTACGAGGACCTCAACGGTGACGGCGACATCACCGATGCTGACAAGCAGTACATCGGCAACGCCAATCCCGACTTCATCTTCGGTATGACCAACAATCTCCGTTACAAGGGCCTGAACCTCAGCATTCTCATGACCGGCAGTGTCGGCAACGACATTTTCAATGTCTCCAAGGTGGATATGATGGGCATGCAGAACGGTGCCAACCAGCTCCACGACGTCGTCCGCCGCTGGAGGATCCCCGGCCAGATCACCGACGTTCCCAAGGCAGGCGAGACATGGAACGCCAAGCCTTCATCCTACTGGATTGAGGACGGCAGCTACCTGAAGATCAAGAACATCACTCTCTCATACGACGTGGAGAACAAATGGCTCCGGAAGTACAACATCCGCAAGATCCAGCCCTACGTCACTCTGTCCAACTTCATCACCTTCACCAAGTACAGCGGCTTCGACCCTGAGATGAGCCAGTATTCGTCAGCCACCAACAGCGGCATCGACTACGGCACCTATCCCAACGTAAGGACCGTCACCCTCGGTGTAAACGTAGATTTTTAACGAAGAGGAGGATAATACTATGAAAAAGATTTTCACCATACTTCTTTCCGCAGCGGCCCTTTTCGCAGTCAATTCCTGCGATCTCGACCTCTATTCCCCCACATCGCTCAACAAGGGCAATGTAGAGACAATCGGTGATGATGATGACAGCGCCAGCCAGTACACATCCCGCGAGGATATGGAAGGCCTTCGCAATTCGCTTTACAATTCCTGGGTGAAGGATATCCAGGAAATGGGCCTCGAAGACTGGCTCGTCTATTCCGAGACAAGGGCTGACAATGCCTACTGCGGCACCAACACCGCTGAAATCATGGCACTGGAAGCCAACAAGCAGGACGGCTCCAACAAGAATATCCGCCGTGACTGGGACTGGTATCAGACCCAGGTCTCAAACGCCAACCAGATTATCTGCAACATCGACCGCATCGCCGCTTCCGATCCTTCCCTTTCCGCTTCCGAGCGTGACCAGTGGAAGGCCGAGGCCATGATCTGGAGGGCATTCTGCTTCTTCCGCCTCACCCAGCTCTGGGGAGACGCCCCCATGGTGCTTGACATCCCCCCGACCATCACTGTCGACAATGTCGAAGAGGTTTATCCTCTCTACTATCCCGACCGTACCCCGATGAATGACGTCTACTCACAGCTCGTCACCGACCTCACCTGGGCCGTCCAGTACGCTCCCAAGGTGAATGCAGCCAACAAGATGCTGATGTCAGACGCTTTCGCATACGGTCTCCTCGCACGCATCTACGCTGAAAAGCCTATCCGCGACTGGTCCAAGGTCATCGATTACTGCAACCAGGTCGAAGGCATGGGATTCAAGCTTGAAGAGGACTACGGCAAGCTCTGGAGCTATGACGAGAACGATGCATACCGCAATTCTCCCGAATCCATCTTCGAGGTCCAGTGGATCAACAAGTCCAGCGGCAACTGGGTGTACATGATGTACCACCGCAATGCCTACAGCCCCAACGACAGCTATTCCTGGGCCAAGTGGACCACCCCTTCCCGTGACCTCATCAAGGCTTACCAGGACGAAGGTGACGAAATCCGCATGAACGCTTCCATCGTCTGGGACGAATGCACCTGGAGCAATTATTACGGATCCGACAACTATGCTTTCATGCACAAGATGCCGACCAATGTCTCGAGCATTCTCGTCATGCGTCTCGCCGAGATCTATCTCCTTCACGCAGAGGCTCTCGCATGCAGTGGCGACCTCTCCGGTGCTGCTACTTATGTAAATAAGGTACGTACACGTGCTCATCTTGCCGACCTTCCCGCTTCGGCTCAGGCCAACCAGGATGCCATGATCGACGCAATCCTGAAGGAACGCCGCCTCGAGCTCTCATTCGAAGGTTTCCGCTTCTTCGACCTTGCCCGTCACGACCGCATCATCGAGGTTCACAATTCGCCGGAACTGGCGAAGGACAGCTACTGGCAGGAGCGCAAGCCCCTCACCGAGACCAGGATCCTTCTCCCCGTCCCGACCGAGGCTCTCGACAACAATCCCAACATGACCCAGAACCCCGGATATTAGCGGATCATGAAAAAGATATTGGCATACGCACTGCTTCTCAGCGCAGTCTGCTGCTCCTGCAACGGCAAGGACGGCCCGATTGACGATAAGGACAAACCTGAAGAGAAAGATCCCCCGGTGGTCGTCGACGAAGGCAGCGCCACGGTTTACACGACGACATTCGACGGCACGTCTAAGATGGTGAAATCCACCGTCAAATTCGGCAAGGCCTCCTCGATGTCCCCGAACGTGGTGAAATTCACCTCCGAGGAGTTCCAGACGATGGACGGCTTCGGCCTCGCCATCACGCAGGCCACCTGCTACAATCTCCTCAAGATGACTGAGAGCGACCGTACAAAGGTCCTCCAGGAGATCTTCAGCCCTACCGAGGGCTACGGCTCCTCTCTCATCAGGGTATGTATCGGCGGCTCCGACTTCTCGATGGACGAATTCACATGGTGCGACACCGAAGGAATCTCCAATTTCAAGATTCACTCTTCGGACGAGAAGTACCTCTTCCCGATTCTCGACGAGATATACAAGATCAATCCGAATGTCAAGATAGTAGGCTCACCTTGGAGCTGCCCCCGCTGGATGAAAATGAAGGTGGACGGCACCGGGACCTATTATTCCTGGACTTCCGGAAGGCTTGATCCCAAGTATTACTCCGATTATGCGACCTACTTCGTGAAATGGATCCAGGCCATGCAGGCCCGCGGATACAAGATTGCCTACGTGACGCTCCAGAACGAGCCCCTCAACCACGGCAACTCCATGTCCCTGTACATGCCCTGGCAGGACCAGAGGGACTTCCTGAAGGTCATCGGTCCCGCTTTCAAGGCGGCCGGCATCACGACGGAGATACTCCTTTTCGACCATAATTACAATTATGACAACAACGGCGACAACAAGGACTATCCGCTGAAGATATATGCGGACGCCGAAGCCACCAAGTATGCTGCCGGCAGCGCCTGGCACAACTACGGCGGTTCGGTTTCAACCCTCGACGGTGTCCACAGCTCCTATCCCGACAAGAAGATCCTCTTCACCGAGGCCTCCATCGGCAAATGGAACTATGACGGACACGGTCTCGGCGGCCAGATCCGCGAGGACATGCGCGAGATATTCTTCGGAACCATCAAGCGCGGCGGTCGCGGAGTCACCCTGTGGAACATGATGCTCGACGAAAAGAATTCGCCGCACCGCGGCGAAGGTGCCTGCGCCACATGCTACGGTGCAATCGACGTCAATACATCTTCGTATTCCTATGCTTCCCTCGACCGCAAGTCGCACTACTATGACGTTGTGCACGCAAGCGTAGCCGTGAAGCCCGGCGCCGTCCTCATCGGCACCGACGGATACACCGCAAAGAGCGTCCAGTATCTCGCATTCCGCAATCCGGACGGCTCCTATGGCATCCTGATCCTCAACGAGAGCGGCTCCGAGGCGACATTCGTCTTCACCTCCTCCGCCCACTCCGTCACTGTCAAATCTCCATCAATGTCCGTACAGTCAGTAACCTGGAAAGATTAATAATATGAAAAAAGCACTCACCATACTTCTTGCTGTCGCTTCCACTTTTGCGGTATTTTCCTGCCGTGAAAGCGAGCCGGAGTTCAAGACCACCGACAAGGGCCCTTCCCAGAACGTCACATACGACGCCTCGGCACTGATGGGCTCCGAGGTCGGCTTCTCCGTCAACCTCAGCGACGAAATCGCCCTGTCGACCCTCAAGGTCAAGCTCCTTTTCGACGAGACCGTGGTCGCCGACACCACCATCCGTACCAAGACGAACGGTACCTACGACGGATTCCTCCGCATTCCGTTCTACAAGGATATCCCCAATGGTACAGCCACTCTTCGCGTGACATCCCAGAACATCCAGTTCGGAATCACCGAGCAGGAATACCCCGTGGAAGTCTCCCGTCCTGATTTCGAATATCTTACCCTCGTAGCCGAGAATGGCAATACCTACAGGATGGACCGCGTCTCCCGCTACAACTACGCTGTCACTGACGCCTTCCCCGGCGAACTTAACGCCAAGATCGTCACCCCTGACGTTGACGCCAAAGGCCGCGCGATCACATTCGGCTTCAGCGCAGCCGCCGGCATCTCCAACGAGGCCACCGGCTATATCCCGTTCACCGGCATCGGCAGCACCTACGAGGTCTCATTCAACACCCTGACCTTCGTCGGCGCACCGTTCATCGAGCTTACGCTCAATGGCGTCTCGGCCAATATGTCCGCCAAGAACCGCTACGTAGCAGTCGTCAACCTCACCAAGGGCGGCACCCTCGTCGCTGACGGCGCTGACTTCAGCGGCTGGAACATCGATCCCGACTTCCTCGAAGAGACTTCTGCGGGCAACTACAAGTTCCTCGCTGCAAGCGGCCTCTACAAAGTCACCATCCAGCTGGACAACCAGTACTTCCTCATCGAAAGGATGGCCACCGAGAACGAATACGCCAATATTGACGGCCACGCCATCTGGATGATCGGAGCCAATTGCTACGGCAAGCCGCTCATCTTCTCCGCAGGCTGGAACACCGATCTCGGCCTCTGCTTCGCCGAAGTTGAGGACAATATCTACCAGATTACCTTCGAAGCTGGCTTCCAGCTCTCTACGACCGACATGAATGTCAAGCTCTTCCACCAGAAGGGCTGGGGCGGCGAATTCGGCGGAGCCGATATCACCACCGATTCAGACATGCTCATCATCGGTACCGGCCCTGACGGCAATGGCAAGGACAGTGGCAACATCTTCCTCGCCGACGGTGTCACCCTCGACATGGCAGGTCTGTACCGCTTCACAGTCGACCTCACTGGCACTCCTGTCCTTCATTTCGCAAAAGTCGGACAAAATGAGTACACACCTCCGGCAATCTCCTTCAACGGCGTTGACCTGGAAGGCGGCCCGAACGTATTCACTGCTGTCGTTCCTCTCTCTCAGGGCGTTAACGTCAATGTATCCAACCTTGACGGTGTCGCTTCCTACTGGTGGGATCCCGACTTCTTTGCCGGCGGCAAATTCGCTGCTGTCAGCGGTGACTACAAGATCTCCGTCAATACCACCGACAAGACTATCGGTGCAAGGAGAGTCAATTCCGACGGCTCCGCTCCGAACCTCGAGCAGGGTGGTCTATACATTCAGGGCTGGGGCGTCGCCTCCTACCACATGACCGGCCAGGTCGGCTGGCCCGGCGCAGGCGGCTACCAGATGGCCCAGGTCTCCGAGGGCGTCTACCAGATGACCGGCCTCGCTGTAGCAGAAACCGACGACACTCCCGGCGGACGCTTCCGCACCGACTACATCTCGGCCAAATGGTTCTTCCAGGACGGCTGGGGCGGTGAAGCCACCCCGGGATGCGAGATCTCCGGCAACGCCGCGGCTCTCGTCACCCAGGGCAGCGACGGCAACCTCGGTCTCGCCTCCAACCTCGAAAACGGCGCAACCTACCGCCTCACCATCGACTTCACCGGCTGCACCCTCTCCGGCGCCTCCATCGCCACCGGTGCAGAAAAAGTCATCTTCGAGAAACTCTAATATAGAGTAAACAATGAAACCGATGACCATTCTGGCAGCATCCCTGGCCTCTGCACTTCTCTCTGCATGCGTAGCTGAGAGCGAGCCGGTACAGACCGACAACGGGGGCAAGGAATACAACACATTCCTTACTGCGGAAGCGCCTTCAAATGATACCAAGACAGCATTCTCGGATGCAGGAGCTTTCTCCTGGACATCCGGGGATGCCATCTCGGTGCATACTTCTACAGGGGCTTTCAAAGAGTTTGAGCTCTATTCGGGAGAGGGGAATAAATCCGGCGTGTTTGCCGGCATCCTTTCTACCGGAGAAACAGCAACAGGTGTCGCCGTTTACCCACATAGCACATCCCACTCCCTGTCGGGTAATGCGCTTACGGTTCACCTGGCCAGCGAATTCGTCTGGTCTTCTGACGGCAATTCGCACGCACCGATGATTGCGTCAATCTCCGGCAACTCGCTCTCGTTCAAGCACATAGGGGGCCTTCTCAAGGTGACGTTCTCCAAT
The DNA here is from genome assembly GCA_905233275.1 of uncultured Bacteroidales bacterium. Lineage (GTDB taxonomy): Bacteria > Bacteroidota > Bacteroidia > Bacteroidales > UBA932 > Cryptobacteroides. Next base: position 48,057 of record CAJODR010000008.1, read on the forward strand.
GTGCCATCGACTGCGCGCAAGTTCGTATTCACCGCTGAAGGACAGAAGGTTACCGGCGATTTCGTTATCTCCGATTATACTGTCGACGGTGCATCGATTTCGACTGCTGACAGCATTACGGAGGATACGGTGACTATCACTTTCGATTCCCCTTCGACGGAGATGTCGTTCTACGTCCCGTTGCCTGTCGGTATATACAATGGCTTCAAGGCGGAGCTTATCAACTCCACAGGAGACGTCGTCGTCCTCAAGACCCGTTATACCGACCTCTCCGTCACCCGCGGCAAACTCATCCTCATGAGCGCCATCGCAGGTGCGGCTTCGAACGGAAAGATGATGCTGTTCGATTTTGGCAACACATCTTCGACCACGACCTCGCATACGACGACCTCGCCGGATATGAACGGAAATTATTGGAATAATATTACCATTGCCACCACGACGACCGCCAGCGGCAACGGTAATTCATATTCTCTTTTATATAAGGATAATACGGCGACGGGATACACCCTGACCCTTACCAGTAACGTCAGGAGCAACGGTTCAGGCAATGGCGGCCTCACATACGCCAGATGGTCTTCGACCACGGCCACATCCCTTGGAGAACTGGCCGTATATGAAGATATAGGTGGCACAACCGTGGCTACAGCGACTGAAGACTATTTCTTCGCACAGGGCACTTCCACGGTCTGTTCGTTCTCCCTGTCTGGCCTCAATCCAGCCAAGGCATACAAGTTCTTTATTTTCGGCAGCCGTACCGGAATGAGCGACACTGACCAGAGAGAGGCGAAATACTCTATCAGCGGAGCAAACGAATTTGAAGGCAAATTGCTTATTTCCGGTTTAGGCAAGGTGCAGAATACGGACAACCTTCTCGAATCTGACCTGATGTACCCCAAGGCTGACGGTACGTTGAATTTCTCATTCCAGAAGGAATCATCCTCAACCTCCAACAACTATTATCAGCTCAACTGCATGAAGGTTATGGAGTACGAGGGTGGGGAAGTGCCTGCACCGGTATATTCTTACAGTGCACTGGAAGTGACTTCAAGCGAGGAGACATTCTCCATGCATAAGGCCAATGACGCCACGGTCAACGTCTTTGAGGGCGTGTCGACGTTCACCAATGGTGAGGAAGTCGCAATGACGGCAACTACTACCACCGGCAAGGATATCGCCCTTACAACGACTGCTACAGTGACCGGTGTCGCCTATTTCGTGGCCGACCTTGACAACTTCACCTATACTTTCCAGAAGATTGATGAAATAATCGCCGAAGGCTCTGCAGTCAACGGCTGGAGCAATTCCAACGGCGTATCGCTCAGTTATGACGGAGCCGGCGTATTCTCCGGAACCAACCTTGTCTTCACGGGTACCAGCACGACATCGGCAAAGGCTGTCTCCGACGCTTCGCGCTTCAATTTCGTCATCAAGGGCTCATGGAATCCTACATTCCAGAGGGTGGAAGGCTCAAGGACCGACATCGAGGCCAGCTCATACGGCTCTTCCAGTGCGATTCCCATCAACCCTGGCACTTACGATATTACTCTCAACCTCAGGGATTTCACCTTCACCAAGGCGGCATCGGCAGTGGACGGCAACCGCATCACTGTAATGGGATCATCCGTCCCGAGAGGATATACCGCCACTGATTATTACGGCTATCCTTTCCTGTATGAGGATGTCCTGGAGGCCAGATCTTCTGCCGGGACGAGTTCCAATCCCTGGTACATATCCAATATCTCTGTTGCAGGTAATTCGACGACCAACCTGTTGAACCGTTACGACGAGCTTGTCACAGACGGAGGCAAATATGTCATATTCGCCCTCTCCCTTGGCAACGAAGGCATACATGAAGCTTCTGACAAAGCGGCCACCTACAATCAGTGGAAGACCAATATGCAGACGCTCATTTCACAGGCAAGGGCCGATGGCAAGACCGTGGTCGTGACCGGCAACTATGCCCGTGATGATTTCAATTCATCCGATTACGATTATGTCAAGGCGATGAATCTCGAAATCCACGGCTGGGATGTGCCTTCTGTCAACCTCCTCGGAGCCATCGACAGCGGCACCGGCACATGGGCTACCGGCTATTCGGCGGGCGATACTTACCATCCCAACAATGCCGGTCATGTCGAAATGTCCTATACGCTGGTCCCGTCTCTGTTTGATGCGCTAGAGGCAGGAAAGACTCTTCCTTCGACAAGGACAACGACGGGATCGTATTCGCTCTCAGACAAGGACGTCCTCAAGTTCAAGCCGGAAGCGACAATCCATCCGTTCACAGTATCCTTCGGAATCAAGACGACGGACACCGGACGGATCCTCAACTTCTTCTCCGGAGATAACGAGCGTTATGTTGAGATAGATGCTGACGGACATCTCTGCTATCAGGGAATCACCGGCTCCACGGTTGTAAATGACGGTGCATGGCACCAGGTGACGCTGACTCACTACTATGCAAGAGGCACCACCATGCTGTATGCTGATGCCGTATTGCAAGGTGCCGAGTCCGAGAAGGTTACTGCGGGGAGCATGTTTGTTGGATACAATACCAAGGTGTCTTCGGCTACATTCCGCGAGTTGATGTTCTGGCGCTCGGGTATGAATGCCGAGGAGATCGCCGCCCTTGTCACTGATGGCAGGCTTCTCAATTCGTCGCTCGAGATATATGCTCCGCTCGCATCCGGTCTCACCAATCTTGCGATGAGCACCAATACTCTGAGCGTGGTCGGATCGACGGCTGTAGTCCCGGATGCCGATGACGGCACGCCGAAATTCAACGGTAAGCCGATGACTGTTTCCGGAGAATCCACTTATGTCCAGATTGAACCCCTGACCCAGGGCCAGACCATCGCCCTTCGCAACATCGATCCCGATGACTACTGGTGGGATGTCGACTACTTCTCGGTCATCGGCGGAGTCGTGACATTCCTTCCGGTCTCTGGATACTACAATGTCACCATCCATACCGGTACGGATAAGTATGTCGAAGCATATCCCGTGACTTCAGAGGGAGCCCGCCCGACACTTGCGGAAGGCGGCCTCTATATGCTCGGCTGGGGTGTCGGAAAGTACAACATCAACAAGAGCATGCTCGGCTGGACACTTGCCAACAAGTATGCGATGGCGGAAATCTCCGACGGCGTGTATCAGTTCTCCGGCTATGCCGGAACGCAGTCCGCCGGCGGAATGGGCGTTCGCTATCGCAGCGACGGTGGCGAGGGTGACTTCTCTCCGAGGTGCTATTTCCAGTTTGACAACTGGGGTAATTCGTGGAGCGCCTTGAACTATTCGGCAAGGGCTCTCGACTATCTGGAACAGAGTGATACCAATCTTCACCGTAAGGAAACGACATCTCTCACTGCTGGTGAATTCTATGTATTGAAAATAGATTTCACCTCCTGTACCATTGACGGCGGTTCCATCACTTCGGGGACTCCTTCCGTAGATTTTTATAAAGTTGATTAAACCTTCTGAAGGAGCGGAAAGATTTGTAGGATAAATTTTTGTAAAAATCGCTATATTTGCAGGGTAATGAAGAGAATCTGCATACTTCTGACCCTCGCAATTATAGCGTTTTTTTCGTGTGGCGCACCTAGGGAGGATCCGCTCCTGGTGGAGCTGGATGGGGTTTTGGCGAGGTCGGAGGCGTATGAGGAGTTTTTCCTGCAGAGGATGGATGTGCTGAAGCAGCTGCGGTCGGGGAGCGATTCGCAGGGCTACGACATCAACCTCCGGATAGCGAAAGAATACATGACCTACAGCCTCGACTCGACGTTGAGGTATCTTGCGCTCGGAAGGCGCATCGCCGAGGCGGAGCGGGATCCTTACAAGATTGAGGAAACAGACCTCCTGAGAGTACGCGCATACGCCAAAGGCGGATTCCATTCGGATGCGCTGGATGTGTTCTCGCAGTATGATTCGCTGTCTATCCCCGAAGGGCTCGAGGCGCTGTATTATAGCACCGGTACAGACCTTTACGGCGAACTTGCCGTCTATTCCGACAACAGCGACTATTGGCAGCTACAGTCGCGGTGCCGCAGGGCCCTGTTGCCTCTGACAGATGAGGGTACATACGAGGGACTCAATTATCGCCGCCAGGCGGCCGAGAGTTCCAGAAACGATTCTCTTGCAAGGGATTACGCCCGCCGGATGCTGGACATGTCGCCGGTCAATTCGCACAATTACGCGGAAGCGGCATTCTTCTATTCGACATACCTCGAAGACGAAAAGGAGGAGACGCAGTGGCTCATCCGTTCCGCGATTTCGGACGTGATGTCGGCGACGAGGGACTATGCATCGCTCAACGAGCTGGCCGTCCGCCTGTACCGCTCCGGGGATATTGAGAGGGCATTCCGCTATGCGGGAGACCATTGCATGAGGGATGCCATCGCTTATGGCGGCAAACTCCGTCCCTGGCAGGTCGCCCAATTCTTCCCGGACATCGAAAAGGCTTACGCCGACCGTATTGACCACAGCCAGCGGCGAATGACGATAATGGTAATTGTCGCCGCGGTGCTTCTTGTCCTTCTGGCTATGTTACTGGTGCTGATCGCCCGTCGCCAGAGGACTCTCCGCCGGGTTAGGGGAGAGCTCGAACGCTCCAAAGCCTCCGTTGAGAAGCGCAACGCCGACCTCGAAAACGTCAACGCCGCCCTCCAGGAGTCCGGCCGCGTCCGCCAGGAGTATATCGCACTCTTCCTCGAGTCCCTGTCGGAACACATCGATTCCGACCGCAAGTACAAGAATCACGTCCTCAGGTACCTCCGCCGCGGCAACGACAAATACCTCGTCGAAGAGATCGAGGCTCTCCCGCCCATCGACGACGACATCCAGGCGTTCTACCGCATGTTTGACAAGACATTCTGCAACCTCTATCCCGACTTCGTCGAACAGTTCAACGCCCTTCTCGCCGACGGCGAATCCATTCTCCCCAAAGGCGATGACCTCCTGACCCCGGAGCTCCGAGTGTTCGCCCTCATCAAGCTCGGCATCTCCGACTCCTCCCGCATCGCCTCCCTTCTCCACTACTCCGCCAACACCATCTACAACTACCGCGCAAAGGTCAAAAACAAGGCCCGCGTCGACCGCGCCACCTTCGAACAAGCCGTCATGGCTATCGAATAGTGTCGATTTTTTGGAGGAATCCCAATAAAAGTTGTAAATTTGCAATGTAAATAGATCAACTGTGGTATACAGTGGCCTAAAATTGATTACTTATTTAACTTTTTATACTTAAGTATTATGACAAAGTTTTATGTTAAACCGTCACTGAGGACCATCGGTGTCCTGAGTGAGCTCAATTTTCTGGCAACAGGTTCCGGTGAGGATGCAGATCCGAAGAACGGAAGCTGGATCTGGGACGAGGAAAACTAGGAGGACTGACCTATGAAGAAATTCTTGTTTTTCTCCCTCGCTGCAGCAGCCATTTTCGCAGGCTGCGCAAAATCCATTGAGGACGAGGCCATCGAGGCCCCGCTTCGTGGCACCAGAGTCGTTACACTGAAGGCAGCCGCCGAAACGACTGACTCTAAAGTCGCCTACGCCGGCGAAACCACTTTCGGCTGGCAGGCAGGAGACTGCATCGGTCTGTATGTCTATGATCACGCAAACAACAGCCGTTTGTATGTTCCCGCTGATTTCGCCGGTAATGACGGAGACACCAATGGTGACTTCACCCTTACTCTCGCTGACGAACAGGACTACTATAAGGTAGCCTGGTATCCTTACTTTGAAGTCAATGCCGACTGGACCGATGCCGGTGTTCTCACCCTCGACTTCAATTCCCAGAAGGCTTTTTCGACCTTGAAGGCCGGCGAGATGCCCATGCCTATGGTCGCCTACTTCCCGGATGACACGGACAAGGCCAGCCTCCAGTTCAAGAATGTCGGCGGTCTCGTAAAGATTACTGTCAATAATGTTCCGGCTAATGCAAGGTACTTCAAGCTCGTCGCTGACAAGCAGATCTCCGGTCCCTTCGCTCTCGACCTCGAGAATGACCAGCTCGGCACAGTCGAATGTACCCTCCAGTCCGGCTCCGCTGGCAGCAATGCTATCGAATACATTTACGAAGACGGCGCTACCACAGAACTCAATCTCTACTATCCCGTACCTGTCGGCAACTTCAAGTTCGGATTTGAAATCTATACCGAAGCCGGTATTGTAGTCTACAAGAAAGAGATTGAGGCCACATCCAACGAGAACACCATCGAGCGCGGCGATATCCTCAGGATGCCCGCTATTACTGTCACCGATGTCGCGCCTGAATACAAGCTCATCGGCTACCGTGAAGGTGATGATACATGGTCTACTAATCTTGAGGCACAGGCAGTCGCCGGTCAATACGGCTGGTTTGTCATCAAGGATGTCAGGCCCGGTGCTTCCGACAATCTTTCCTTCAAACTCCGTAAAACTGACGCCTGGTCACCGGACGAGGATATCTTCGGTCAGCCTGACGGCAAGTTCTTCCAGGTGCCTGGGAAGCTCATCTCTCTTGTACACCCTGGCAACGATATTACATTTGTAGGCTCTGAAAAGTCCTACGATATTTACTTCAACGAGGCCGAACAGAAACTCTTCGCTCTCGAGAATCCCAGCGTATTCGCTGTCCCGACGGAAGCTGCCACCAACAATTATTACCATCTTATCGGTGAGGTCGGCACATTGAATTGGAATAAGAATCTCCCTTCAGTGGACGTCGCAAGTTTTGACGGCTGGAGAGTGATCAAGGATGTCCCCGTGAACGCTGACAACAAGCTTAATTTCAAGCTCAGGAAAGCCGATGATTGGGGTGATGCCGTTGTTCTCGCATATCCTGGCGGAGACGGAACCCTTGCAGTTGGCACTGTCCTCAACGCTTCTGATGCGGGCGGTGGAAATATCTTCGTAGAAGGTGCTTCCGGCGACAAATTCGATGTCTATGTCAACGCTTCTCTGAAGAAGATCATCGTCCTCAAGTCCGGTGAGACCTTCGAGTATCCGATTATCAGCATTTCCCCTGTATGGTCCAAGGTCTCCACGTCATCTGAGGCTTGGAATGCCTACTTTGGCGGCACAGCCGACTCCGATCGCAGCATCGCAATGGATGATGAATATATCTATCTCCCCGAGACCCGTGGCGTTGCCAAGTTGTGGAAGATCAAGATTACAGACCCCAATGTTTATGCTGAGGTCCCCGTTGGCACTGTTACAGGCGGTACGCACTTCCTGTCATGCCCTAGGATTGTGCCCAACACTTCTTCGACGGTCAATGGCGGTAAAGATATTCTCGTGGTTTCCAATCTTACTACGGATGACTCAAGCGAGGCTCTTGCCCTCTATTTTTACAATAACGGTACTTCAGCCGACCCGACCAGGCTTACTCCTCCCATGACAGGCTGGGGCCGTCGTCTTGGCGACAAGTTTACCTATTGGGGCACGCTTCAGAAGGGCGGATTCTTCTTCAAGGATTTCGCAAATAAGAACGCCGGTGCATTCGTAGTGTATAAGACCGCATGGGATTCCATGCCCGCTTCGGATTGGTTCACCGTCCGTCGCACCAACCTCGGAGCAGACGAAGCAGGAATCGGTAATTTCTTCCCGTATCCTGGCCAGGAGACTCCTAAGGAGGGTATTTATACATCTGACAACGGTGCTCAGTACGTGACCTGCGACTTCGATCCTACTTCCACTTCCGGAAATACTTCAACGCTCGCGGCAGCTTCTGGATACTACAAGTTCGCTTACGGTTTCCAGTTCTTTGAGGTTAACGGCAAGAAGTATGCTGCATATTGCAAGAAAGATCCCGAGGATGGAAAGGCCGTGTATTTCTTTGTCATCGGAGGCAAGGAAGCGGACACTTGGAAAGATGTTCTCGTGACTCGCAACGTTGTGTTCAGCCAGCATATCGACGGAGCTCAGTCATCCGGTTATGGCAATGCAGACTGCACTATGCGTAAGATCGGCAACGATTACTATTTCGCCGTTCTCCGCCAGATGAACTCGCTGTCGGTATTCAAATTCACCGTCTCCGAGTAATTCATCCTCTGCAATATCTGTCAAGGCGACCCTCACCGGGCCGCCTTGATTTTGATTATTCGGTGACAGACCAACCAGAAAATGTCTATTATATCCAGATTCTTCGCTGGCGCTCAGAATGACAGAAAAACCGGGCAGGCGAGATGCTTGTCCGGTTTTTTGGGCGCCTCAAGAAGGACTTGAACCTACGACCCCCTGATTAACAGTCAGGTGCTCTAACCGACTGAGCTATTGAGGCGTTTTTGTGTCCCCTTTCGGGAACGGGATTGCAAAGGTACATCATTTTTTTGATTCTCCAAAGATTTAGGGAAAAAATTTGTAACTTTGTGGACGGAAAAACGCAACTGCAGGCAATGAAAGAAGCACTGACCGGACTTTTCACCAACAATGCGAGTGTCGCCACGACGATACTCCTCCTGGCCTTCGTCATTGGGACGGGCCTCTGGCTTGCGCGCTTCAAGGTAAAGGGCATTACCATCGGTTCCACCTGGATTATTTTCGTCGGTATCATTCTGAGCCATTTCGGGATGACCGGCAATCCGACGCTGCTGCATTTTGTCAAGGAGTTCGGCCTGATTCTGTTCGTATTCTCCATCGGCCTGCAGGTCGGCCCTGGATTCTTCCATTCGTTCCGAAAGGGGGGAGTGAAGATGAATCTGCTGGCGGCGATGAATATTCTGCTTGCGGTCGCCGTTACAGTCGTAATTGCCTCTATTTCAAGCAAGGACGACCTGGCGACGATGGTCGGAGTGATGTCCGGCGCTGTCACTAATACGCCCGGCCTCGGTGCCGCCCAGCAGGCGATTATTGACACTCCCGGAGCTGATGCTGCGGTCACTTCGACCCTGGCCACCGGTTATGCCGTGGCGTATCCTCTCGGTGTCCTGGGGGTACTGTTCACCGTGATTCTCCTGAAAGCACTTTTCAAAGTCAACATTCCCGACGAAGAGAAAGCCGTCAAGGCGGCCGAAGATACCGGCGAGCAGGCCCGCAGAATGCACGTCCGCATAGAAAACCCGGCCATATTCGGCAGGCGCCTGTCGGACGTCATAAAGGAATTCCACGAGCAATTCCAGGTCTCTCGCATCATGAAAGGGGAGGATATCCAACTCCCCGGCCCTGATACCGTTCTTGACGAAGGAGACAAGCTCCTCATAGTCTGCCGCCAGGAGGACGTGGACCATATCCGCATCATTTTCGGCGAAGAAATCGAAATGCATGTCACCGACTGGCGCCGGATGGACAAGCACTATGTCGCCCGCCGTATCGTCGTCACAAAGGCATCGCTCACCGGCAAGAAGCTGCGCGAACTTCACTTCCGCGGCGCGTTCGGAGTCAACGTCACCCGCATCATCCGCTCGGGAGTCGAGCTCGTCGCCGGCCCGGAATCATTCATCCAGATGGGAGACATCCTCCTCTGCGTCGGCAATGAAGATGCCATCAACAAAGTCGCCGAAAAGGTCGGCAATCACGCCGAAATGCTCAACCGGCCCAACCTGGTGCCCATTTTCCTCGGTATAGTCGTCGGCGTCATATTCGGCTCAATCCCGATCACATTCCCCGGTCTGCCGCAGCCCGTCAAGCTCGGCCTTGCCGGCGGTCCGCTCATCATCGCCATCCTCCTCGGCCACTTCGGCCCCAAGTACCATATTACCACCTACACGACCGCCAGCGCCAATCTTATGATCCGCGAGATCGGCATCAGCCTGTTCCTTGCGGCAGTCGGCCTCGGCGCCGGCGAAGGCTTCGTTGAGGCCATCGTGGGGGGCGGCTACAGGTGGATTCTCTACGGTGTCCTGATTACGGTGATTCCCGTCCTCATTACCGGCATCGTCGGCCGCCTGGTCTGCCGTCTCAACTTCTTCCAGATCTGTGGCCTCATCTCCGGCTCCAACACCAATCCCGCCGTCCTCGCATTCGCCCAGAACGCCTACGGCTCGGAATACACATCAGTCAATTACGCCACCGTTTATCCTCTGTCGATGTTCCTGAGGGTGCTGGCGGCACAAATCCTAGTCCTTGTCGCAGTAGCATGATCCGCCGTCTATTATATCCCGAATACCCGGCCCCGGTGCTTCCACATCCGACAATCGACCGGACCTCAGACGATTTCTCCGGAGGCGGCGAATACCTCCCCGTCACGGACCCCGACGGCGTTGTCATTGCCAGGGCCCGTCGCGGCTGGATCCATTCCGCCAAAAAGCTCCTCCATCCCGTCGTCCACCTCCATGTCGTCGACCGCCTGGGCCGCATCTGGCTACAGAAACGGAGCGCCTCCAAGGACATGTACCCAGGCTGCCGGGACTTTGCAGTCGGCGGCCACATAGCCTACGGCGAACAGCCCGAAGAAGCCCTTATCCGCGAATCCGCCGAAGAAATCGGCCTCCGCGACTTCAACCCCATGCTCCTCGACAGCTACATCTTCGACGGCGGCAGCGAGGAAGAACTCGTCTACTCATTCGCCACCGTGGGCAATTTCACTCTCGTCCCCGACGAAATCGAGGTTGCAGACATCCAGCCCTGGACGCCGGAAGCCATCGCCAAAGCCATCGGAAGCGGCATCTTCACCCCGTCCTTCGAGGACGAATACCCCCGCGTCGCCGACGCCCTCCAGCGCCTTTTGTAACGCCCTCCCTTGCAAAATCGACGGCAAATTGTTATATTTACAACCCGTATGGCTGTCGACTTGGAGAAATTCGTACGCGACCAGCTCTCGGTATGGCCGGAACTGGCGGCATCGATGCGCTCCCTCAAGAGCGTAAGGACGCGCCAGCTCCCCCTCGGCGACCTCAATGTCACCCTCCAGTGCAATCCTGAACGCGTCTCGTCGACCACCGCGGACGTCTCTCCGGAGATCCTCGCCTCGAGGCCCTGCCCCCTCTGCGCCGACCACCGGCCGGAATGCCAGCACTTCATCCGCCTCGAAGGCCGCAAACGCCGCGCTTACCACCTGATAGTCAACCGCTATCCCATTTTTCAGCGCCATTTCGTCATCGTTCGCGAAGCGCACGAGCCACAGTCTATATGGCATCGCTATGTCGACATGCTCGACATGGCCGAACAGCTGCCCTCCTGCGTCATATTTTATAATGGACCCCGCAGCGGTGCCTCCATCCCTGACCATCTCCACTTCCAGGCTGTCCGCAAGGGCTACATGCCCCTGGAACGCTCAGTCGACCGCCTTCTCGGCCTGATCTCATCGTCCGACGGCCAGATACCCCTGGGCATCTCCCGTGACATCGAATACGTCACCTGCGTCCAGGACGCGCAACTCTTCCACTACCGCCATTTCGCGCACGGAATATTCGCCCTGAGGGCCACCACGTCCAAGTCGATGGCCAAGATGTTCTATCGTCTTCTCGATTGCGCCCCCTTCGTCGAAGGCGAAGACGAACCCCGCTTCAACGTTCAGACCTGGACCTCCGAAGGCGAATACCGCGCCATCGTCATCATCCGCAGCCAAAGCCGCTCCCACCACTATTTCGCCACCGGCGAAGACCATTATTTGATAGCCCCCGGCTGCGCCGACATGGGCGGCTACTTCATCCTCCCCGATCCCGCCGACTTCGACCGCATCACCCCGGAAGTCCTCCGCGAAGTCCTCGACGAAGTCACCATATCCGAAGAAACTGAGCAGCAGATTATCTGGCGCCTCGTCCGCACCCAGCCCAAGATCGAGGTCGGCATCATGTCCGGCCCCGAAATCTGGTTCGAAGTCATCTCCGACGGCGCCGGCCCCCAGAAAGTCAGCTACTCCGAAGGCAAAATCCTCTACAACGGCGCCCTCTACGACGAACTCTTCTTCGAGGCCCAAACCATCTCCACGCTCTTCGCGGAGCCCTCATTCATCCTCAAAGGCGTCACTATCGGCGTCGGCTTCCACTGGCAGCGCCAGCAGGACCAGACATTCGCAGGCACGCTCAAATTCATCGTCGACGGCGGCAAAGTCACGGCCGTCAACATCATCGGCCTCGAAGACTACCTCCTCAGCGTCATCTCCTCCGAGATGAAGGCCTCCTCCGACCTCGAAATGCTCAAGGCCCACGCCGTCATCTCCCGCTCCTGGGTCCTCTCCCAACTCACCCACCGCCGCCACCGCACCACCACCATCCCCTTCACCCCAGCCTCCACCCCGGATCTCGTTACTTATCTTGAAAATAAAAATAAGACATTACCTCCTTCCACTACGCAATCATCATTACCTTATTATAAAATAGTCAAGTGGTTCGACCATGAGGATCATAAGCGCTTTGATTTGTGTGCGGATGATCATTGCCAGAGGTATCAGGGATTGACGTTGGCGATTGGGGAGAATGTGAGGAAGGCGATTGATGAGACGTGGGGGATGATACTGACGTCGGAGGGGGAGATTTGTGATACGCGCTTTTCCAAGTGCTGCGGCGGGAGGATGGAGGAGTTTTCGACCTGTTGGGAGGACCGGGATTACCCGTACCTTCGCGGCGACGAGGATCCGTTCTGCGACACTGACGACGAGAACATTCTTTCCAAGGTGCTCAACGACTATGACCTTGAGACGCGCGACTTTCACGACTGGACCGTCGAATACGGGGTCGACGAACTCTCCGCCCTGCTGAAGGAGCGGAGCGGCATCGACATCGGCACCATTACGGACCTGATTCCGCTCGAAAGGGGAGTGAGCGGCCGTATAAAACTGCTTCGCATCGAAGGTACAGAAGGTGTTATCGAAGTTGGCAAGGAGCTGATGATCAGGCGTTTCCTCTCGACCAGCCATCTCAAGAGCTCCGCCTTCGAGGTGGAGAAAGCGCCCGGGCGCTTCATTCTCCGCGGCCACGGCTGGGGCCACGGCGTCGGCCTCTGCCAGATAGGAGCCGCGGTGATGGCCTCCAAGGGCTATCGCTTCGACGAGATACTCTCCCACTATTATCCTGGAGCAAAACTGGAAAAACATGATGAGAAATAAACAAAACGTCTCCGGCTGGCTGTGGGTGCCAACACTTTATTTCGCGGAAGGCCTGCCTTATTTCATTGTCAACACTATATCGGTGATCATCCTGAAAGACCTCGGGATGGACAATGCCCATCTGGCCCTGGTAACCAGCCTCATCGGTCTGCCTTGGCTCCTCAAGCCGCTCTGGAGTCCCTTCGTGGATATATTCAAGAGCAAACGCTGGTGGATTTTGACAATGCAAATCCTGATGGCGGTCTCGGTCGCCTTGCTGGCCCTGACGCTACCGGAATCGTCGCCGTTCACCTTGACGCTGATATTCTTCACGATTACCGGATTCGCGTCGGCATCGCATGATATCGCGGCAGACGGATTCTACATGATTGCCCTCGATCCCGGCCGCCAGTCGGCATTCATCGGCATCCGCAATACATTCTACAGAATAGCGATGGTATTCGGCCAGGGCGTCCTGGTCGTGCTCGCCGGCTGGATTGAAAAGCGCACTGTCGGTTCTGCCATCATGCAGCAGCTGGCAGACAATCCTGACCTTCCCGCTGAGCAGATTCTCTCGCCTGATCAGCTGATGGCATACCACAGCGGGGTATCCCATTCCTGGACCATTACCATTGTCATTACCTCCCTGATTCTGGCCCTTGTCTCCTTGTGGCATCTGTTCATGCTTCCGAAGTCGAATGACGATCGCGTGGCCGGCAAAAAGGACCTCAGGGCCGTTTTCGGCGAATTCTGGGAGGCCTTCCGCAGCTTCTTCGCCAAGCCCGGAATATGGCTGCTCATCGCTTTCCTCCTGCTGTATCGCCTTCCGGAAGCATTCTCCGTCAAACTCCTGTATCCATTCTTCAGTGACGTTCCCGGCGAGGGAGGCCTGGGGCTGGACAAGGAGGCTTTCGGCCTCGTGTATGGCACTGCCGGAGTGATTGCACTGCTTGCCGGAGGTATCCTCGGCGGGTGGCATATTTCCCGCAGGGGACTCAGGCGCTGCCTGTTTCCGATGGCGCTCAGCCTGGCGCTGCCGTGTGCCGTGTATCTGTTCCTGGCCATTGCCCAGCCGACGTCGATTTGGACGGTCGGAGGCTGCGTTGTATTCGATCAGTTCGGCTATGGCTACGGTTTTACGGCCTATACCATGTATATGATGTTCTTCGCCGACGGCCCGCTGAAGACTTCCCATTATGCGATCTGCACCGGCTTCATGGCCCTGTCCATGCTGCTGCCGGGCGCCGTGGCAGGTTATCTCCAGCAGTGGCTGGGATATGTGGGATTCTTCGTGCTGGTGATGGTCTGCTGCCTGGCTACTGTCGCGGTGACATTCGTCGTCAGACGCCGGATTCCCGAAACCTACGGATGTGCACGTAAATAATAGGAAATATATGTTAGTCAGGTACTTGTCAGCAATAGCGGTCGCCCTGTCCTTCCTCTCCTGCTCGCCGAAAGCCCCAGCACAGCCCGTGCGGGAAATGCTTCCCCGCGGCGAGGTCAAGCCGGGCATAGAGGTCCTCCGCGACCGCGGATTCGACGTCCTCAAAGGCAAAAAGGTTGGTCTCGTCACCAATCCGAGCGGCGTCGACAGAAATCTCAAGTCGACTATTGACATACTGTTTGACGCACCGGAAGTGGACCTCGTCGCCCTCTACGGCCCCGAGCACGGTGTCCGCGGCGACATCGGTGCCGGAGCGCACATCGAGGACTACCGCGACCCCGCGACCGGTCTTCCTGTCTATTCGCTCTACGGAGCGTCCCGCGAGCCTTCCGCTGAAATGCTCCGCGGCATCGACGTCATAGTCTACGACATCCAAGACGTCGGAACCCGCTCATACACATTTATTTCCACTCTCGGTCTCGTGATGCGCGCCTGCGGCACCCTCGGCATAGACGTCGTGGTCCTCGACCGCCCCAATCCCCTCGGCGGCGACAAAGTCGAAGGCTGCCTCGTCGAGCCCGGCTACCATTCGTTCGTCAGCCAGTTCCGCATCCCTTACGTCTACGGCCTGACGGTAGGGGAGCTCGCCACCCTCATCAACGAGGAGGGCCTCAACCGCGGCCAGAAAGGCGAACAGCCGCATATCAAGTGCCGCCTCACCGTCATTCCCATGGAAGGCTGGACCCGTGACATGCTCTACTCCGACACCGGCCTCCCCTGGATTCTGCCTTCGCCGAATATCCCCTCGCCCTGGTCCGCCATCTGCTATCCTTCGTCCGGCATTGCGGGCGAGATGGCGGGATTCCTC
Organism: uncultured Bacteroidales bacterium; assembly: GCA_905233275.1. Lineage (GTDB taxonomy): Bacteria > Bacteroidota > Bacteroidia > Bacteroidales > UBA932 > Cryptobacteroides. Next base: position 63,252 of record CAJODR010000008.1, read on the forward strand.
AATATCGGAATCGGCTACAACATCCCCTTCGAGACCTTTGCGGCCGAATGGATTGACGCAGACGCCCTCAAGGCCCGCCTCGACAGCTACGGCATTCCCGGGACGGCTTTCCGCGTGATTCATTATTCGCCGCTCTTCGGTCCCCTCGAAAAGACGCCCATTCACGGCGTGCAGTTCTTCTATACCGATTATGCCGCCGCAGACATCACCCTGACGCAGTTTTACGTCATGCAAGCCATCGGCGAACTCTATCCGGACCACAACCCTTTCAAGGAGCCCGGACGCAAGTTCGCGATGTTCAATCTCGTCTGTGGTACGAAATATGTAAAAGACCATTTCGGAGAGAGTCTCCGGGTCAGCGACATCCGCGAGTACTGGATGAAAGACACGGACTCTTTCAGAAAACTTAAAACGAAGTATCACCTATATTAAACCTTTTGTGTTATGAAAAAGATTGTCACTTTGGCTACGGCCACCTTGCTTTCCCTCCTTGTCGCGGGCAGCGCGGATGCTCTGGCCCAGCGCGGCAACACTTCCTCGGGATCCTCTACCCGTCAGAGCAGCTCCTCTTCGAGCTCTTCGACAAGGCAGAGTTCCTCGACTTCCGGTTCCTCGACGCGCCAGAGTGGCTCTTCGACCCGTCAGAGCGGCACGGCGTCCACTTCGTCGAGTTCGACCCGTCAGAGCGGCGGCACTTCGACTTCCCGTCAGAGCGGCAGTTCGACGACCCGTCAGAACGGCGGCACCGCCACCTCCAGCGGCAGCACCTCACGTCAGAGCACCACTACGACCAGCGGTTCTACCCGTCAGAGTGGTTCTACTGATTCCGGCAGCTCCACCCGCCAGAGCGGTACTGCTACCTCTTCCGGATCATCGACCCGTCAGAGCGGGACTTCGACTTCCAGCAGCTCTACCCGTCAGAGTGGTACCACTACTTCCAGCAGTTCGACTCGCCAGAGCGGCACCGCCACTTCTTCCGGCACTTCAACCCGCCAGAGTGGCACCGCCACCTCTTCCGGCTCGTCGACCCGCCAGAGCGGTACCGCCACCACCGGCTCCACGACCCGTCAGACCGGCAACTCCTCTTCCCGCAGCACTGCTTCTACTGACCTGAACGGAGGCGTACGCGTCACTTCAGCATCTGACGGCACTGTCCGTTCCAACAGCAATGTCACCAAGCAGGGCCTCGGCACCGCCGGTGTCGCAGAAACCGGCAACAGCAAGCCTGCCGACGGCGGCTACAAGGCTGACAAGTACGGCAACTATCGTGACAGGGCCGGCAACTACCGCTACGGCGACGCAGGCCAGTACCGTCTCGATGACCACTACAACGCCTTCAGGACTCCTCCTCGCGATCGTGGATTCATCGACTACGGACGTCCCGGCCACTTCTACGCTGACAAGCCTCACTACTTCGGCTATCGCGTTGAGAGGCTGCCTTCGAGAGTCCGTCTGGTCTCCTACTACGGCATCAATTACTATCTTTACAATGGTGTCTACTACCGTCCTTACGGCAACACCTACGTAATCTGCCGTCCTCCTTTCGGAACCTACATTGACATCCGTGTCGGCAGAGGTCCTTTCAACAGGGTGCGTTTCTCCTACTACACCAATGTGTACCGTGCGTTTGAGGTCAATGCCATCTATCTCAACGACAGGACCATCGCAGAGCAAAACCGCATCATCGCCGAGAACAACGCCATCATAGCCAGGCAGAACAGCGCCATAGCACTCAACTCCACGAGAGCCAACAGTGCATACAACCTGGCATCGCAGCTCGGACTCGTCCAGAGCTACGCAGGAGCCAACCTCGAGTACTTCTACCAGGACGGCGTATTCTACACCGTGAACGACGGCCGCTATCAGGTCATCATTCCTCCGGCAGGAGCTCTCGTAGATTCACTGCCTGACGACTATGACGTCATCAACATGGGCGGATTCGAGCTCTACAAGGTTGACGACACTGTCTATCGCCTTACCCTCGTAGACGGTATCCCTTACCTCGAGGTTCTGGGCCAGATGTATGGCTCACTGGCCAATCAGTACAACTTTTACGGCAACTATTGATTATGAATCGCACACTTCCGATTCTTCTCGCTTCCGGCCTTGTCCTCCTGTCCTGCGGGACGGCGGACAGGGCCGTTGAGCAGAGACAATACAATCTCGGCTACGGCATTGTCGTCACCGACGAAACCAAGACGGAGTCCGTCTCCACTGTCAAGGTGGACAACACGATGTCCACATACCGCTCCATCTACGACTACATTCAGGGCCGCGTCCCCGGTGTCCAGGTCAAAGGTGACAAAATTTACATCCGCGGTATCAACACGGTCAATTCCTCGACAGACCCCCTCATCCTCGTCGACGGCGTAGTCTGCGACGACATCTCCTGGATTAATCCTGCTGACGTCAAATCCATCGACGTCCTCAAAGATGCCGCCTCCTGCTCCCTCTACGGCGCCCGCGGCGCCAACGGCGTAATAATTATTCATCTGAAATAATACAGCCAGAAATAACGCAAAAAGGGCCGGCAAACCGGAGGGCACTGAAAAAGGTGTTCAACAGAAAGGCCCCTGACAATTAAGTCAATCGAAGGATATCGAGATTGTTCGGTATCCTTCGATTTTTTCGATTCTCAGAGAGATGTTTATGCGGATTGCAGGCTATTTCTGCCCTTTACCCCAGTATTTTGACGATTCTTCTCAGATTTGCGGCAAAGATTGCCATTGCACCTTGCATTTCCATCCATGAAAGGCCATACGACAAGGCCCTGTCGTACCCCAATACATTTTTCAATTCCGAGTTTTTAGCTTCAATTTTATATCGTTCTTTTGATAGCAACTTGAAGCGCTCGGACTCTTGGAACTTCATTTGAGATTGATGCTCGTCTGATTTTATTGACACTGAGTAGGACTTTGTCCTTGATCCCGTCTTGTAACACCCTTCTCTTAAAGCACAGTTTTTACATTTCTCCACATCAAAGAAGTAGACCATAACCTGATTGGCTCCCACGTTTTTCTTCCCTTGGCGGCATTTCCTGATTGCCAGATGACCGGCGGGACACACGAACATCCCAGCATCTTTATTGTATTCAAATTTGTCTTCCTCTTTTCTGAAGCCCTGACTGATGCAGGGATTGAGTTTCGCTACCAGTTCAATATTTTCTTCGGCCGCCATTTGGATATTTTCTTTGCCGGAGTAAGCAGCGTCTCCCACGACCACATCCACGTCTATGCCGTTAGCACGACTCTTCTTGACAAGATTGTCAAGTTCAGGTCCGTCGCCTTTCTCTCCGGAAGTGACGGTCGCTGCTACAATAACCCGCTCGGGAGACATAGCGATATGTGTTTTGTATCCGAAAAAAGCATCCTCTGTACTCTTATGCCCCACACGTGCGTCTCTGTCTTTGGAGGTGTTATAATGGTCCCTTATATCGTCAACCGTCTCGGCCAGAAGATTCATCTTCTCCTTGACGGCAGGGATTTCACTGATCTTCGGGTCCGAAGACAAGTGCGTAAGTAAACGGTCTGTATACGCTAGTTCATGCTCTAAATCGTCATCTCCATTCTTCTGGGGCAGAGTCCCTTTCCTGTCTTCAGCTATGGTGTAAACCGCCTTCCTGAGTAGTTTGGAACGTTGCTTTAGGATATCTACAGGTGCATATGGATTGGACCTGGATGCGGTATGGGTGGCGTCAACAATTATTGTCCCGCTCTTGATGATGCCCTTCTCAATCGCAATACTGACCGTTTTACTTATGAGCATGTCAAGAAGATCGACATCCTTCAGGCGCATTCTCCTGAACTTGCAAAGCGAACTCGGATTGATGACATCATCTTCCGGCATCATTCCCAAAAAGTACTTGTATGAGAGATCATAGCGGGAATGCTCAACGACATCCACGTCGGACAACGTGTAGATGGTCTTCAGCAGAAGATACTTGAACATACGGATGGGATCTTCCGCCATACGACCATTGTCTGGACAATATTTGCTTGTCAGTTCATCATATACAAAACTGAAGTCAATCAAGTCGTTGATTTGCCTCAGTACGTGGTTCTTAGGAACCAACATATCATAAAGAACAGCATGCTCGCTGAACTGTATCTCGCCTTGGATAGGTAACATAACTCTTTGATTTCCAAAGGTTAAGTTACAAAAAATCGAGGAAATATCCAAATAAATTGAACATTTCCTCGAACTTTTAGGCGGCCACTAAAGGGACTTTTTCAGTGCCCTCGCAAACCGCCGACCCTTTTTTGTCATTTCGACCAAGCGAAGCGCGCGGCAAATGCCGCGAATGAAATCAGCAGCATTGCGAGGAGGGTAATTATTCGTTTCATATTTGTAAAGATAATCATTTTGAGTATTTTTGCATCCGTGCATCCGAAATTTATCATAGTATCCCGCCCGGACGATCCGCTCCGCGGTACATTCGTCTATGGCAAGGTCTGGAACCACAAGGACCTCGTCACCGGCTACGTCAAAGTCCACGGCGGCGGCTGGTACGACCGCGACGACGAGCACCTCACGATAACCCTCTACGGCTCCTCGGGCGACTACGGCGACCCCCGCCTCGCCTTCCTCAACCGCATCCCCTCCGAGCTCCGCCCCTACACCTTCTACTACACCCCCATCCACGGCCTCCCCGGCGCCCAGGTTGACCTCTCCGAGGTCGAATGGTTCTAGCCGGTAAGTATTTGGATATTTGTTAAATAGGTTTTATCTTTGGAGCAAACAACAGAGCTATGAAACGGATAATCATTCTTTGTATACTGGTTTTTGCTGCCATTCCGGCATTCGCCCAGAGCGATTATTACAGCAAGAAGGCGCAGGAATACACCCGCGAGGCTGAATATTACCAGAAAAAGGCCCAGGACTACCGCCGGGAAGCGGATTATTACCTCAACAAGGCCGCCGGCTATGATCGTGAGGCCGCTTACTATCTGCAAAGGGGCGACACCTCTCGTGCCCAAACTCAGCAGCGCTACGCCAGGGATGCCACTGACAAGGCTAATTTGCAACTGCGCTTTGCCCAGGAGGCAGAAGACAAGGCCGTTATGTACCTCCGCTGGGCAGCCGACGCCCTGAAAAAGAACTGAAATAGCCCAAAAAAGCAAAAAAAAGTAACAACTTATTAGAATTTTTCTTATTTTTGCGATGTATGCCTTGAAGTGGCGTACTGATTAAACATATTAATACGAAACTAATACAAACCAATAAAGCTATGAACGCAAAAACAAAACTTTACGACGCTCCCACCGCCGAACTGGTGGTGGTGAGGATGGAAAGCAACATCATGTCAGATCGTACGGCTAACGCCCCGAATAACATGTCTCTCGAAGATTGGTCATCTGAAGGTTGGGATTAATGATTAACCTTGAATTGATTATGAAAAAGTTCTATTTCTGCGTAGCCGCTCTCGCCATCGCTGCCATCGGCTGTAATAAAGTTGAAGAAGAAACCGACAACACCACTCCCGCTGAACAACCTACGAAGGAGAATGTAGTCTATCTTAGCGCAAATCTTCCCGAATTCGTGGACACCAAGGCTACCGTCAGCGAAGCCGGTGTTTTTGCCTGGGAGGATGGAGATGTCATTTCCGTTCTTTGCAAGAATGTGAGTACCAATTCCACTTATAAAGATAATTTCTATTACGTAGATTTCACTTACAATGCTGCTAAAGGCATGTTCGCCTGCGATTTAGCCAATGCATCTTCTATTATATCAACTTATCCCGAACTCGTAGAGGCTAAAGGACCATATACCATTGCCACTGCCGAGGAGATGCAATCGCAAACCGATCCATTCGCGATCTATCCTGCCCAGAGGGTCGCAACTACAGGTATCAATTATGATGAAATCGGCAAGCGTTTCAAAATGGAAGGCACTCTGGCTACTGACGGATCCATCAATTTCGTTCACAAGTCTTCACTGTTTAAGATCCCGTTCAAGAACGTTCCTACTTTTGCCAGCACTATTAAAGTCACTGGTGGCGTAGAAGAAGTAACAGTTCAATTGCAGGATATCAACAATGATCCCATCAATGGTGATTTTACCGCCTATGTTCCTATTACGCCCAGCGGCGCGGCTGCGGATATAACCTTCTCCGTCATTGACAGCGCGAATAATGTAATCATCTCAAAGAAAAAGAATGCAAATATTGCCGCCGGCACCTTGTACACTACTCCGGCTATTTCCGTCAATCGTTATATTGTGTTCAACAATAGTAATAACAACACACACAGACTGGGACTTGGCAAGCGCACTGACAGCATGGATTGGGCTGGTGACTGGGCGACATTTGACATGACCACGGCTTCCGGTGTCAAGTATTTCATCCTCCCGGACGAGTATTCCTATCCCACGGTTCCTGGCATCCAGGTCGAGCTCAGACAAGATGACGGTGGTGGCGAATACGCCAAGAGCACGGCCACTTTTATGGTCCCGGTCAGGAATCTGGTATTTGATGTTTCAGAGAATTCCCTCAAGACATCTTATCGCTGCTATGCTAAGTTTAGTGATAGCCAGTGGGGTTATTGGAAGCTGGATTCCGAAATCGTAAAATTCAGGTGGGGTTATGGCTCTCGCCCTGATATTGCACAACCAGCTGTCTCGAATTCAGACGCCATTTGCACCGAAGTGGAAGTAGCATCAGGCAAGCTGTTCTATTATGAATTCCCGGATAGTATGTACGGGTACAATAATGTATACTGGGGATTCTATAATCCCGTCAACTATTCTTTGACGAGTGATTGGGACAATGCTACTATCAACAGTGATATGCAGAAAATAATGTGATCCTCTGCCTATTCAGTCTAAAAGTAACTACTCAGGTACCCCGGTCATAGACCACAGGTCCTGACCACCGATATAAGATGATTTCCGCAATGCTGCTACACCAAAGCAACAGTAGCTATAAC
>CAJODR010000009.1 GCA_905233275.1 uncultured Bacteroidales bacterium
CGTCGCGGTATTGCACGCCACCACGATGATGTCCGCCCCCATGGAGAGCAGAATCTCGGTAATCGCCCTTGCGCGGTCGGCAATCTCCGAGGCGGCCAGCCCGCCGTAAGGGCAGTGCGCGCTGTCGGCGAAATAAATGTACCTCTCCTCCGGAAGGAGACGTACAATCTCTTTCAGAACGGAAAGTCCGCCGCTGCCGGAATCGAATACTCCAATCGTTGCCATGATACAAAGATAGTGTTTTTCCAATAAAAATTGCTACCTTTGAAAACTTGTACGATATGAAGAAATTAGTTATAGCCATTTCACTCGCTTTACTGTCGCTGACTGCGGCGGCGCAGGAGGGATATTCGATTCTCATTGACAAAGGTTCATTCACGCTGGCACTCCTCGACGAGGGCGGCCGGCAGGTGATGAAATTCCCCGTCGCGACGGGGGAAAACCCCGGTCAGAAGACCCGAAATGGCGACCACAAGACCCCCGAAGGCGTATTCCCTGTCGAATGGATCCAGAACACCAAAGGCATCATGTTCGACTATCACGACGGCGTCGGTCCGGTCGAGGCGTATGGCCCCTGGTTCATCCACATGACCACGCAGGGAGTCAACATCGGCATTCACGGCACCTGCCCTGAAAGAGACGACCGCATCGGGACGCGCGACAGCCACGGCTGCATTCGTCTTCACAACGAAGACCTCCTGACGCTCCTCCCGTACGTCTATCCCGGAATGAAAGTAACCATAATCCCCGGCCCCGACGACCTCGTGGCCGACAATGCGGACAAAAAATAACACTATGGACAAGCAGATTCAGCTAAGCCCCAACGAAGTTGTGGCATTCCTCGGAAAACGCCCCGCGGAGTTTACACGCGAGGACCTTCTCCGTTTCATCGTGGAGAAGGGTATCAGAATGATCGATTTCATGTATCCCGCCGAGGACGGCAGGGTCAAGACCCTCAATTTCACGGTGCACAGCTATGAGTACGCCGACACCATTCTCGCAGAGGGCGAAAGGGTGGACGGCTCCAGCCTCTTCCCTTCATTCGTTGAGGCGGGAAAGAGCGACCTATACGTCATTCCGCGCTACAGGACGGCATTCGTCGATCCGTTCTCGGAAATTCCGACGCTGTGCTTCCTCTGCAGCTTCTTCGGAGGTAACGGCGAACCGTTCGACTGCGCTCCGCACCAGACGCTGATGAGGGCCGCGAATGCATTCTACGCCAGTACCGGCCTCACATTCGAAGCCATGGGCGAACTCGAATATTACGTCATCACCGAGGAGGACGACCTCTTCCCGGCCTCCGACCAGAGGGGATACCACGAAAGCGAACCGTTCGCAAAGTTGAATGACTTCCGCCGCGCATGCATGGACCACGTCGCCAAGACCGGCGGCATGATCAAGTACGGCCACAGCGAGGTCGGTAACTTTACCCTCGACGGCCGCATCTATGAGCAGAATGAAATCGAATTCCTCCCCTGCCCGGTCGAGACGGCGGCTGACCAGCTGCTGCTCGCAAAATGGGTGATCCGCAATCTCGCGTACCAGTGGGGGCTCGACGTGTCATTCGCCCCGAAGATTACCGTGGGCAAGGCCGGAAGCGGAATGCATATCCACATGCGCCTCATGAAGGACGGCGTCAATGTCACCCTCGGCGAGCACAGCCAGCTCTCCGACATCGCCAAGAGGGCGATTGCCGGTCTCATGAAGCTCGCTCCCGCCATCACGGCGTTCGGCAACAAGAATCCCACCTCATACTTCCGTCTCGTCCCCCATCAGGAGGCTCCGACCAACGTTTGCTGGGGCGACTGCAACCGCAGCGCGCTCGTCCGCGTCCCGCTCGGCTGGTCCAGCGGCACAGACCTCTGCCACAGCGCCAATCCTCAGATTCCTGCCGCCGACCGCGATACCCGCGGCAAGCAGACCTTCGAGATGCGCTCTCCTGACTGCTCGGCGGACATCTACCAGCTGATGGCCGGCCTTTGCGTCGCCTGCCGTTATGGTCTGGAAATGCCTGAGGATGAAGCACTTCGCCTCGCGGCCGAGAAGTATGTCGACATGGATATCCACAAAAGCGAGAATGCCGCCCGCCTGGCGACGCTCGACTGCCTCCCCGACTGCTGCGCAAGGAGCGCCGACGCCCTGGAGGCCGTGCGTGGGGTATTCGAAGCCGAAGGCGTCTTCCGCCCGAAGATGATCGACGGTATCCTGAAGGGGCTCCGGAGCTTTGGCGACAGCGACCTCCATGAAGCCGCCCGCCGTGATTCCGACCTCATGCGCCGTCTCGTCGACGAATATTTTTATTGCGGATAATATAAATATGGTAACTGCCGAACAGATCAAGGACCTTCACTCGCGTCTGGGTGTGCTGCAAAGCTGCCTGGATATCGCTGGCAAACGCCGCGAGGTGGCCTCCCGTCAGGAAGAGACGCTCGCTCCGGATTTCTGGAACGACCCGAAAGCCGCGGAGGGCTTCCTCAAGAAACTCGCTGCCCTGAAGGCCTGGGTGACAGATTTCGACAGTGCCTCCGAAAAAGCAGACGATCTCGATGTGCTGTACGAATTCGCCCGCGACAGCGTCTCGCAGGGCGAAGAAGAAGCGGTCGAGACCGACGAAACCCGCGAACTCGACGCCGCCTACAAGGCGGCCAATGACGCCGTTGAAGCCCTCGAGCTCAAGAACATGCTCGGGGGCGAAGGCGACAATCTCGGCGCCATTCTCACAATCAACAGCGGCGCAGGCGGTACCGAGGCCAACGACTGGTCCTCCATGCTCATGCGCATGTACCTCCGCTGGGGCGAGCGCAACGGCTTCAAGATGACGGTCACGGACCTCCTCGAAGGCGAAGAGGCCGGCATCAAGTCCTGCACCATCGAGGTTGAGGGCGATTATGCCTACGGCTACCTCAAGGCCGAAAACGGAGTTCACCGCCTGGTGCGCATCTCGCCCTTCAACGCACAGGGCAAGCGGCAGACGACGTTCTCGTCGGTATTCGTCTATCCCCTGGTGGACGACAGCATCAATATTGAGATCAATCCCGGCGACCTGGAGTGGGATACCTTCCGCAGCGGCGGCCATGGCGGCCAGAATGTCAACAAGGTCGAGACCGGCGTCCGCGTCCGCCACATTCCCTCCGGAATAATGGTCGAAAACACCGAAACCCGCTCCCAGCAGGACAATCGCCAGAACGCTCTCCGCATCCTCAAATCGCGCCTCTACGACATCGAGCTCAAGAAACGCCAGGAAAAACAGGCAGAGCTCGAGGGCCAGAAAAAGCGCATCGAGTGGGGCTCCCAGATCCGCAACTACGTCCTCCATCCGTACAAGCTCGTGAAGGACCTCCGCACCGGCTATTCCACCGCTGACACGCAGGGCGTCCTCGACGGCGACATCGCCGAATTCATGAAGACCTTCCTCATGGGAAAGGGCTCCGCAGTCACTGCCGAGGAGGACGATATCTGATTTTTTTACTTTTCCATGCAAGATTGTGCTGCACCCGGGATTTAAGGGTGTAGTTTTTTTTGAGACGAATATGAAAAAGACAATTATTCCAATTATGCTCCTTGCCGGTCTCGCGGCTTGCAGCAAAGGCGATTATTTTGAAGGTGACGGCGATATCGCCGATAAAGGTTATTACGGATATGCAGAAATAGCTGGCGGCCCCGGAGATGGTGGAGTCGCCCCCGGTGAAGGTACCGGTACCGGCGATAATCAGGATCATTCCGGCGTCGTAACCGCCGGCGAATGGAACGACCTCGACAACTGGAACTTCTGGAGCGGCCTCATGACAGGAGATGATTACAAGGACATGGCTTCGTACTGGGGCTTCTACACTTCCGGCCGCGTGGCCGTTGAGGTGACCTCCGATGGAACTGCGCCTGTAGTTGGTGCCAAAGTAGATCTGGTCCGTTCAGGAAAGGCAATCTGGTCTGCTGTCACGGACAAATTCGGCCGCGCCGAACTCTTCGTCGACTTCTTCCAGAAGGGCGATCCGGATGCCTCCTCGCTGTCTGTTACCATTGACGGCAAGGCCCAGGAAGGCCCCGTAGAGATCTCGGCATACGACACTCAGTCGATGCACAAGGTCAACAAATTTACTGTGACTCCGACCGTGACGCCGGCCGATATTGTCGATATCGCATTCGTCGTAGACGCGACCGGGTCAATGTTTGACGAAATCGACTTCCTCAAGTCCGATCTCAAGAGCATTCTCGACAAGGTGGCGGAAATGGAGACCACCACGACAATCCGCACCGCGGCGCTCTTCTATCGCGACGAAGGTGACGAATATGTGACCAAATACAACGATTTCTCCAAGAAATTCGACGATACGATCAAGTTTATCGACAAGCAGCGCGCAAGCGGCGGCGGCGACTATCCCGAGGCCGTCCACACGGCCCTCGATGTGACCCTGAATGAACTCAAATGGGACAATTCCGCCCGCGCCCATCTCGTCTTCATGCTCCTCGACGCCCCCGCCCATCAGGACCACGACGGCGTTCTTGACAGCCTCCATTCCTCGATGGAAAAATATGCCGCCAAAGGCATCAAGATCATCCCCGTCGCTGCCAGCGGCGTTGACAAAAACACCGAGTTCATGTGCCGCTTCTTCGCCATCTCCACCGGCGGCACCTACGTCTTCCTAACCAACGACAGCGGCGTCGGCGGCGACCACATCACCCCCTCCGTCGGACAATACCAAGTCGAAAAACTCAACGAACTCATCGTACGGTTGATAACGAAGTACATTTAACAGGGTTTATAGAGTTTTTATTGGGCTGGCTGTTACTTACAGCCAGCCCTCGTTTTTTGTTTTGGAAAAAGTCGGAATTATTATTAACTTTGAACGATTTTTTGAAAGGCAAATCAACATTATTTTTTTATACATGGAAAAAAAGTACCTCTACACGGCTCCTGCCGTACGCTTTCTCGCATTACGCTACGAGACAAACTTCCTGACTTCGCCGAACGGCTCCATCGATGATTGGAGCGAAGACACGGACGAACTCCAGTTTTAATTACCAACCCCTAAAAAACAGATGAACATGAAAAAGTCTCTTCTTTTTGCAGGGTTGGCAACCGTCCTCACCCTCGCAGCTTGCTCCAAGAGCGAAGTAAACCCCACCCCCAAAGGCGGCAACGAAATCACCGTCATTGCCCTCTCCGATGACACAAAGACATCCAACAACGGTCTTTCCACCGAATGGAAAGATGGCGATGCACTGACCGCCTTCTACGCCGAAGCCGGGACTACCGACTACAGCAACAACATCAAGTTTACATATACCAGTGGTAATGCTTTTACTGGTACAGCCGATCTTGATGACGGAACTGATTACGACTGGTATTTCCTTTATCCTTACAATTCTTATTTGGCTGATCCTGCGAATTCAGGAAACAGCTATGGTTATATAGGCAGTCGCTCGGATTATAATCAGAAGCAGAATGGTTATGACAACAAGGCACACCTCGCCGGAGGCAGTTCAGACGGAAAAACTCCCTGCTTCCCTCTTTACGGTGTCGTTGAGAATGTCCCTAATGATGAGGAGCCTGTCGTAACGATGCATCAGTTGGCTACCGTTGTAGCTATTAAGGTGACCAATACTACATCAGCCCCCGTTCTTATCACCAGCGCCAGCATCACTGCCGAAGAAAACATTGTCGGTAGTTTCTATTACGGCGTCACAAAGACCGGACCTGTCATCACGGACAATACCAATGCAAGTTATATGTCCAACACCGCGACCGTGGAGGTTACAAATCCTACCGACCTCGCAACTGGTGAGTCTGCCATCCTGTACGTCGGTGTGAAGCCTTTCACCGCTGCCAGCGGCACTGATCTCATCTTGACAGTCAAGGGCTCCAATGGTGAAGTCTCATCCACCAAGGCCATGACCTCTGATGTCGAATTCGCATCCGGCCACATCAAGACCCTCAAGATCAATTACGACAAGGAAGCCGTCGCTTCCACCACCGAGTGGATCCGTAAGGAAGTTGTCAATATCACCAGCGGCGCCCGCGTTGTTATCGTCGGCACAAACGCCAGCGGAGATTACGCCATGTCCAACGATAATGGTACAAGTAGCGCTCCTGCTGCAAAGGCTGTTGTGATCGAGAACTATAAGCTTAAAATCGCCCCCGACGCAAATATCCAGTGGGATGTCACAAAAGACGCTTCCGGCAACTTCACATTCTATCCTGCTGGTGTCATTGACAAGTGGCTGTATTGCACCAATACCAATAATGGCGTCCGCGTAGGTACTAACGACGCCAAGTTGTTCACTTTCGGTGCCGACGGGTATTTCGTCCATAGTGGCACCTCTCGTATTGTAGGTATTTACAACAGTGCTGACTGGAGGTGTTATAGTTCAATCGTCGACAATATCAAGAATCAGGAGTTCGCCTTCTATCAGGAAGTAGAAAAAGGTACCGCAACTCCGGATGCTCCTAAAACACCACTTGACAAGCCTGCGAATGTAACGGCCACTCTCAGCTCTACTGCAGCCAATGCGATTGATGTTTCCTGGGATGCTGTCACCGGTGCTGCCGCGTATCTTGTTACCGCAGTGCCTACCGGAACAGGTTCCGCTAAAACAGCGAATACTCCGGCTACCAGCACAACATTCACTGATCTTGAATATAATACGGTTTACACCATTTCTGTAGTTGCTCTTCCTTCGGATACTGATAAGAATGCTAATTCCGAGGCCGCTGAGGCTGCCAGCACTGTGACAACCGGTGCTGACCCTTCTGCCGATAAGACTTATAAATATGTCTTCACAAGTCAGGCATGGAAAGCAACCCTTAATGGTAGTGATGCTGATTGGACATCGGTAAAGAACGGTGGTGGATTCAGTAATAACGGTATCCAGGTTACTGCCAGTGGTGCAGGTGCAAGCGGTACATCTCCTGTCTCGTTCACAAATGTGACGAAAGTCGTTCTCACTTATAATACGAACAAGAGCCAGGGTGCAGGTGAAATCCTTGTTAAGGTTGGCGACAATACTGCAGTAGGTAAAGATGCCGCTTACGGTGGTTCCGGAGACGGCAGGTCTGCATATTTTACCCTCGAATACGAGTTCAGCCCTGCTCAGAATGGCGAGATCAATATCACTGTCAACACTACCACCAACAGTATTTATCTCGTAAGCGCAGAAATCACTGCTGACTAACCTTATTGTAGCAATTATGAAAAAAGTACTTATTCTTGCAGTTGCTGTGCTCAGCGTGTTTGCTGTTTCTTGCAAAAACGGAAGCAAGAGTGCGGATGCCTCAAAGGCTGATGCTCCCAAGGAAGAGTTCAAGGTGCCGGACGATTGGCAGACCTATGATGTTGAGAATTTCTCGATCAGTTTCCCTGCCATGGAGGTTTCTTCATGGAGCGGCGTTGAATTCATGAATGCCGACGGAGAAGGTGTCGACCTCGATTGCACCTGGGGCGAGTCTTCCCCGACTCCTGCACAGCTCGCCGAATATGGCAAGAACCTGAAATACCTTCGCACCTCCATGGGAGAAACGGATGTCGAGGATCCTGTCATTGATGGCAATGTGTTGACACTCAAGAGCAAAGCCGGCAACGGCAAGGTGATCTTAAGCTTTTGCGTAATTCGTGACGACGTCGATCACGGAGTCGCCGGAAGCATCGTTTTCGACCCCGCCGTCAACCCTGACTACGAAGTCACAGCACGCAACATCATCAGCACCATTAAGGTCAAGAAGTAGGTTTTTCCCCTTCCTGCCAAACAAAAACCAAAATTTCCGGTCCCCGCCCCCGAGGACCGGAAATTTTATGCAAAAAAATTGCTATCTTTGTTATTCTACGGCATCAGCCGTACAAAGGACATTATTATGCAGGAAAGAACTTATAAATTCGGCGGTCACGCCATTAGGGTGATTCTGGAGGAGCCGTGGGCATTTAAGCAGATGACGGAGGCGCAGCAGGAACTGGTCGACAGGCTTCGCCGCGGCGAGGATCCGCGTATCAAGCCGGTTCCGGCGGACAAGCAGGAGGAGATGGGTATCAACGACGGTATCATGGGCAAGCAGCTCATGACGCGGGAGCGTTGGGACGCTATGACACGTGAGGAGCGCATCGAATATCGCCATACGCTCGATTTCATCCAGTACGCGCCGTTCGAGGTGCCGGCGGAAGAGCCGCTGTTCACATTCCGCGTGCAGAGTGAAGAGCCTGAGTGGCTGCAGAAGGTTGAGGAGAGTGGTGCATGGGAGCAGGTGGTTGCCGTCGACGAGGTGCCGCCGTTCTATTACGGTTATGTCCATGAGGGACGCACCATATATGCATTCTACCCCGTCAGGGATATCTGCGCGGGCATATTCGTCATGGAGCCGGGCTATAAGGAGGGCACTTACTACCCCAAACCGAGGATCGGTGCTGCCGTCACGATGATGCAGGTGAATACGTCGCTGATGATTCAGTATACGTTTACGACGGCGCCTTATTCGACGCTGCTGCTGCATGCGTCGGTAACGAGATACAAGGGCGAAGCCAACCTCTTCTTCGGCGTCAGCGGCACAGGAAAGAGCACCCACAGCCGCCTGTGGCTGGAGCACGTCGAGGGTACGGATTTGATGAATGACGACAATCCGGTGGTCCGCTTCGAAGACGGGCGTCTGATGGTCTACGGTTCGCCCTGGAGCGGAAAGACTACCTGCTACCGCAATGTCAAGGCCCCCGTCCGTGCGCTCGTCCGTTTGGAGCAGGCCCCTGTCAACAGGGCCGAACGGCTTCTCGCCCTCCAGGCCTACGCGAGTGTTGTCGCCGCAGTCTCCACCATCCGGTGGAATCACTCCATAATGGACCACCTCATCCCCACCGTCGAAAAGGTCGCGATGGAAGTTCCATGTTTCCGCCTGGAATGCCGCCCC
Source organism: uncultured Bacteroidales bacterium (assembly GCA_905233275.1). GTDB lineage: Bacteria > Bacteroidota > Bacteroidia > Bacteroidales > UBA932 > Cryptobacteroides. The sequence continues at coordinate 8,885 of CAJODR010000009.1, forward strand.
GACGAGGAGGCCGTACGGGTATCGTTCAATGCAATCAATTCTGTCAGCAATGCGTAAAATATCCCTTCTGGTCGTAGCAGCGCTCGCTTTCGCGGCCTGCCAGCGCGTGAATGTCCCTTCGTCCGTCACCCGGCTCGAAGCCACGCAGGAATCTCTACGCCAGGTCGAACTGGCCGAAGCAGTCGACGGCTCATTCGTCGAGACCAAGTCCAATATCAGCGACGCCGGTGCCTTCATCTGGCATGACTGGGATAGGATAGGCGTCCTCTCCACCGCCGGCTCGTTCGTGCCCTTCGATCTTGATGGCGGCGCCGGAACCTCCAGCGCGTCATTCCTGGGTACATTCCCCGAAGGGGCCTCCGCCGCGGACCTGGCCATCTACCCCCACGGTGCCCACAAATGGTCCTCAGGTGCCCTCACGGTCAATTATCCGGCCGAATATACCTATCCGGCCGACACCACTGATACGGCTGCTCCGATGCTCTCCCTCGGTACGATGGACAATCTCACCTTCAAGCACGTGGGCGGCATCATTCGCATCCGCTACAAAAACGTCCCCACGACCGCGACGAGCGTCAAGTTCACCTTCCCCAACCAAAGGGTAACCGGTGACTTCCCGGTCGACATCACCGCCACCGAGCCGTCCGCCGCAGTCGAAAGCGGCTCCTCAACGGTAACGATACACTTCACATCCCCGACAGAGCCGAAGAACACCCGCCACTTCTACATCCCCGTCCCCACGGGTCAAATAGAAGGAGTCAAAATCGAATACTTCGACGCCACCGACACATACATCAAAGGCACCCGCTACGAGTCCGACGCCACCTTCTCCATCTCGCGTCGCACCCTCCTCCGCATGCCCGGTCTCGTCCTCACGGTCATCAATGCCGGAATAGAGTAGTATGAAAACCGGAAGAATCTTCCGAAATGTCAATTAATAGCTAAAGTAATAGGCTTTAATGTGGAATATTATGAAAATAGGTATATGTAATGATCATGCGGGGGTGGAGTATAAGGAGAAGCTCGTAAAGTATTTGAAGGGGAAGGGGGTTGAGGTTGTGAATTTTGGGACGGATAGTGTGGAAAGTATGGATTATCCGGATGTGGCGCATCCGTTGGCGGTGGCGGTGGAAAACGGTGACGTGGATGCCGGGATCGCGCTTTGTGGAACCGGGAACGGGATGGCGATTACGCTGAACAAGCATCGCGGAGTGCGTGCCGGGTTGGCGTGGACGACGGAGGTCGGACGCCTTGTGAAGGCGCACAACAATGCAAATGTTCTTGTGATGCCGGCGCGGTTTATTTCGTATAGGATGGCCGTGTCGATTGTGCGCACGTGGCTTTCGGAGCCGTTTGAAGGCGGGAGGCATCAGCGGCGCATTGACAAGATGGTGCCGTAGGTCACTCTGAAAATGGCGGGTAATACGCAGGAAAGGAAGTTGGGGTATTCTATCGAGGAATATCCTGAGGGGATTGTGCTGGCGGTGGATAAGCCTTGGCGGTGGACATCTGCGGATGTGATCCGAAAGGTGAAATTCGCCGCGTTCAGGCACTTTGGAACGAAGCATTTGAAGGTGGGGCACGCCGGGACGCTTGATCCCCTTGCGACGGGTGTGCTGCTGATTTGTATCGGCAAGGCCACCAAGCGGGCGCAGGAACTCCAGGACCATGACAAAGAATACGTCGCCGACATAGCATTCGGGGCGACGACGCCGTCGTACGATCTCGAGAAGGAGGTGGACCGGCTGTATCCGTATGAGCATATTACCCGTGAGGACGTTGAGGCCGTGCTGCCGTCATTCCTCGGAGAGCAGGAGCAGGTAGCGCCCCTTTTCAGCGCCAAATCCGTCGACGGTGTCCGCGCCTACGAAATAGCCCGCAAAATGTACAAAGCGATGGCGCGCGGAGAAATCTCCTCCGACTTTGATGCTGCGGCCATTGAGACCCTGCAGAAGGCCCGCATCAGGATTGACGAATTGGAACTCGTGGATTTTTTCCCTTCAGGAAAGAGAATCCCCGAAGCGCGCGGAGAAATCTCCGGTGCATCAAGCCGAATCAACGTTGCAGACACTTCGGCGCTAGATTTGCCGGTGGCCCGGGTGAGGATTGTGTGCAGTAAGGGGACGTACATTCGCGCTTTTGCGCGCGACCTTGGGGAGGCGCTTGGCAGCGGTGCGCACCTCGCTGCCCTACGGCGCACACGCAGCGGCGATTACTCCGTCGCCGACGCCCTTTCGCTTACCGACGCCCTCTCACTCCTCGCTCCGCCTCAATAACTTATCCTTTAAGCAGTTCGATGAATTTTTGCATGCCGCGGGTGGCGACATCGGCGATGTGGGTGATGCGTGAATCGGCGATGGGGACACTCTTGGGGTCGATGACGTAGATCGGGACTCCGTTGCCGGCATAGCGGTAGAGACCTGCCGCCGGATATACCTGCAGCGACGATCCCACGATGAGGAGAATGTCCGCCGCGGCGACCACGTCGATGGCCTGTTCGATCTTGGGTACGGCTTCTCCGAAGAATACGATATGCGGCCTCAGCTGCACTCCTGACGGCGATTTGTCACCGAGGACGACCTTATCATAGCCGATATCGATGACCTCCCGTTCGCTGCCGGTGTTGTCATAAACGCCGTGTTCGGGACGCACCTTGGTCAATTCGCCGTGAAGGTGAATCACGCGGGTGGAGCCGGCCCTTTCGTGCAGGTTGTCGACATTCTGCGTAATCACGGTGACGTCGTAATCCTTTTCGAGCCCGGCGATGGCTTCGTGGGCGGCATTCGGCTTTGCCTGCCTCAGCTGCTCCCGGAGTCCGTTGTAGAAGTCGAGCACCAGCTTCCTGTTACGGTACCACCCCTCAATGGAAGCCACGTCGTTCACGTCATACTGCTCCCAGAGACCACCGCTGTCGCGGAATGTTTGAAAACCGCTCTCGGCACTTACCCCGGCGCCGGTCAATACTGCTATTTTCTTCTTACCCATATTATTATTATTTATTATCGTTGGTCATTACAAATACCCGCCGCCAGAAACGTTGCGAGGGCTTTTTTCATAATTATACTTCGAAGAAATACTTCTTTACCCAGTATTCGAAGAGAGGATCTAGGATGAACGGCTCATCAGCGTCGTTGAAAGTGAGGATCTCCTTTTTCATGAGGGCGTCCTTGACGCGTTTGACGTTAGCGGACGAATTGAGGGCGTAGCGGTGAATGACCTCAGAGGTGCTGAATTTCTTGTAGCCATCGATTACGGCGCGGAGAAAGTTGACCTGGTGGGTGGTAAGATTATTCATCGTTTCGCGGAATCGCGGTTCGTGGATGGAGAGCAGGCAGCCGAGGGCGTCCATGAGTACCGGCTCCATGATGTAACCTTTGGACCTCGAATCGCAGATGGCGGCGAAATGATTGATATAGAACATGTTGTAGCGGAACATCCGGCATACTCCGGAGAGGAGGTCGCGGTCTATGACCTTGCCGCTGGAGAGAAATCCCTTGACGACGTGGTCGATGATTTCCTTCTCGTCGACGGGGGAGAGGCGGAACTTTTCGACCCTGCGGTAGAACAGGCCCTTGGTCTCGAACAGCTCCTTCATCGCGTTGTATGAGCTGCCGGAGAATATGAACGTGCAGCCTTTATTGTCCTCGGCAATTACCGACTCGAATATCTTGAAGAGGTGATAGCTGTCTTCGATGAAACCTAGATTCTGGAATTCCTCAATGATGAGAAGGAGGTTGACTTCGCGGTCGGCGGCGAGGCGTTGGGGGAGTGACAGTATAGCGCGGATGTCGGTCTCGTCAATATCCCAGCTGAGTGAAAGGATTTCGTCGCTGCGGGAGAAGACCTCACGGTCGAATACGAAATGCGTTCCCCCGAGATACTGCTCGACTATCGCCGAATATTCGAGCGGAGAGGAAGCGACGCTCCTGATGGCGACGGCTCCCAGGCGGCGGAGAAACTGCTCGGTCGTGCGTATGTTCAGGGCTGACATCTGCCCGACGGTGAACTGCCAGCCATGGATCCTCTGCTGGAGCAGGGTGTGCTGGAGGAGTGAAGTCTTGCCGCTTTTGGCCGTATCGTAGAAGCAGACGTGGACGCCCTGTCGCAGCAGGTTGCCCAGGATCATGCTGTCTTGCTGCCTCCCGATGAAATTCTTCCCGGTGACGTATCTGTCGTAGATGAACGGATAATCCATGCTCGAAAAAGTAACAAATCTGTTTTACAAATATAACAAACTGTTTTGAAAGACATATATTATTGAAAGAAAAAATTTTGCAGGGTTGGAAAATATTGTTAACTTTGCCGTCCCAAATGAAAAGGAGGTGTAAAGCAGTATGATCATCGTTCCCATCAAAGAAGGAGAAAACATAGAGAGGGCCCTCAAGAAATTCAAGAGGAAATTCGAGAAGACCGGCGCAGTCCGCGAACTCCGCTCCCGCAAAAACTTCGAGAAACCTTCAGTCAAGAAGCGTATCGCGAAGCAGAAAGCGATCTATGTCCAGCATCTGCAGCTCCAGGACGAGGCATAAGCCCGCTCCTTTTCATTTATATTTTTAATGACCGCTGAGCTCGGATAAGTGCTGCAGGAAGCCCTGCAACCGCTCACGGCCCAAACTTTTAAACAAGTTTTACTGTACAATGTACGCAATCGTTGACATCGCGAGCAAGCAATTCAAGGTTGAAGAAGGCCGCGAAATCTTCGTCCACCGCCTCGCCGCCAAGAATGGCGAGAGTGTAGAGTTCGCCAAGGTTCTCCTCATCGAGGACGGCGGCGCCACAAAGGTCGGCAAGCCCTATGTCGAGGGTGCAGTGGTAAAAGCCACCGTCATCGACGACAATGCAAAGGCTGACAAAGTGATTGTATTCAAAAAGATTCGTCGCAAAGGATTCCAGACGCTCAACGGCCATCGCCAGAAGCTCACCAAGATCCGCATCGACGCCATCGCTTAAAACCGAAAAACTATGGCACACAAGAAAGGTCAATCCAGTTCGAAGAACGGACGTGAGTCTCATAGCAAACGTCTCGGTATCAAGAAGTTCGGTGACGAAGCCGTAAAGGCTGGCAACATCATCGTCCGTCAGAGGGGTACCGTTCACAATCCCGGCAAAAACGTTGGCATCGGCAAGGATCACACCCTTTACGCCCTCGTCGACGGCACCGTCAAGTTCACCAAGAAGAGAGAAGACAAATCCTACGTCTCCGTACTCCCTTTCGAGAACTAGACAGGAGGTCAGGCAGAATCTTATAAAGGACCGTGCGCCCGGGTGGATGTACAGGTCCTTTTTTGTTTGAAAAGATAATACTGTAATATGCTTACACTTAAAGTTCTCCGTGATGATCCCGAAGGCGTGATCGCCCGCCTTCAGAAAAAGCATTTCGACGCCCGCGACATCGTATTCGAGGTCATAGCCCTCGACGACCGCCGCAAAGCCCTCCAGAAGGAGTCTGACGACCTCCTGTCGGCCCAGAAGAAGGCCGCCGCAGAGATCGGCGCCCTCATGAAGGCCGGTCAGAAAGAAGAGGCCGAGGCTGCAAAGCAGAGGGTTGCAGAGATGAAGACCCGCTCTGCAGAGCTCCTCGCCGAGGCCGACGCCAACGGCAAGGCTTTGGAAGACAAGCTCGTACTTCTCCCCAACCTTCCCTGCGACCTTGTTCCCGAAGGAGCAGGCGCAGCTGACAACCTGGTCGTCAAGATGGGTGGCGAGGACCCTGTCCTCCCCGAAGGTGCGCTCCCGCACTGGGATCTCGCGAAGAAATACGACATCATCGACTTCGATCTCGGAGTCAAGATCACCGGCGCAGGCTTCCCCGTCTACAAAGGCAAGGGTGCCAAGCTCCAAAGGGCGCTCATCAACTTCTTCCTTGACCGCAACACCGCGGCCGGATATCAGGAAGTTGAGCCCCCTGTGATGGTCAATGCCGCATCCGGCTTCGGTACCGGCCAGCTTCCCGACAAGGAAGGCCAGATGTACCACGCCACGGTCGACAATTTCTACATGGTCCCCACCGCAGAAGTCCCTGTGACCAACATTTTCCGCGACGTCATCCTCAAGGCTGACGAATTCCCGCAGAAAATGACGGCCTACACTCCCTGCTTCCGCCGTGAAGCCGGCTCCTACGGCAAGGACGTACGCGGCCTCAACCGTCTCCATCAATTCGACAAGGTCGAAATAGTCCGCGTCGAAAAGCCCGAAAACAGCTATGCCGCACTCGACGAGATGATCGCCCATGTGGAGAGCCTCGTCAATGCACTCGGACTCCGCTACAGGATTCTCCGCCTCTGCGGAGGAGACATGAGCTTCACGAGCGCGATTACTTACGATTTCGAGCTCTGGAGCGCCGCCCAGGGCCGCTGGCTCGAGATTTCCAGCGTCTCCAACTTCGAGAGCTACCAGGCCAACAGGCTCCATCTCCGCTATCGTGACGAAAGCGGCAAGATGCAGCTCTGCCACACTCTCAACGGCAGTTCACTCGCCCTCCCGAGGGTGGTCGCCGCCCTCCTCGAGGACAACCAGAAAGACGGTTACATCGAGATTCCCGAAGTTCTCCGCCCGTACACAGGATTCGACCGCATTGACTAAGATCCGCACCATACTCGGCATCGACCCCGGAACCAATCTGCTTGGTTTCGGGGTCATCCGTGCTGTGGACAAGAAGGCCGAATACGTCGACATGGGCGTCCTCGACCTAAGGAAGGAGCCCGACGCGTACGCCAAGCTCCGCTCCATCTACGACTGCATCACCGAGGTCTGCAAGTCCTACCATCCAGATTGCCTCGCAATCGAATCTCCATTCTACGGCAAGAACGCCCAGGTCGTCCTTAAGCTCGGCAGGGCCCAGGGTGCCGCAATGCTAGCCGCCCTCGAATCCGGCATCACCGAGGTGGCCGAATATGCCCCCCGCAAGGCCAAAGAGGCCATCGTGGGCAACGGTGCCGCTTCCAAAGAGCAGGTTCAGCTAATGCTCGAAAAGACTCTAGGAGTCACTCTCGAATCCCGCTATCTCGATGCTACAGACGCACTTGCAATCGCGCTCTGCCATCATTTTGAGTCGACGAGACCGGTAAAAACCACCGGCGGAAAGGGGGGTTGGGAAAATTTTTTAAAAAATAATCCCGATCGAATCAAAAAGGCCTGATATTTGCAAAAAATGACAGACTTATTATATATCTTATGAACGTGTTACGAAAACTTGAATGCATCGTGTCCACAGTCGTGGCGATGCTGTTTTCCCTTTCCGCATTCGCCCAGTCGGGCGTAAAACTCGCGCTTGAGGAAGCAGGAGCGGACGAACCTGTCGGCTTTGTGACCGTCACCCTGACTCCTGAAGGTTCTACCAAGGCTACCAAGTATGGTCTTGCGGACAGTGAGGGCCTTCTTACCATCCCTGATGTCAAAGACGGCAAGTACACCCTCAAGGCCGAACTCATGGGCTACAAAACCATCACCAAGGAGATCACCGTCAAGGGATTCACCGACCTCGGCGTTATCGAAATGGAAGAAGACAAGGAGGTCCTCGATGCCGCTTCGGTAACGGCAGTCGGAAATCCGATTATTATTAAGAAGGATACGATAGAATACAACGCATCATCCTTCAAAACCACCGAAAACGACGTTCTCGAGGATCTGCTCAAGAAACTCCCGGGCATTGAAATCGGTGAGGATGGTTCCATTACCTCCAACGGTGAGACCATCACCAAGATTACGATCGACGGAAAGACATTCTTCCTCGACGATCCCCAGCTCGCCTCCAAGAACCTCCCGGCCAAGATTATCGAAAAGGTCAAGGTCGTGAAGAAGAAATCCGAGCAGGCCGAATTCACCGGCATTGACGACGGTGAAGAGGAGACGGTCATCGACCTCAGCGTCCAGAAGGGCATGATGAACGGCCTCTTTGGCAACGCTATGGCAGGTGGCGGACACGACGTTCCATCGTCGCCGCTTACATTCTCCGACGGAGACTACCGCTATCAGGGCTCCCTCATGGCAGGTCGCTTCACCGAAAACAGCCAGATCAGCGTCATCCTCAACGGCAACAACACCAACAACCGAGGCTTCAACGACATGGCCGGCAGCATGATGAATTCGATGATGGGCGGCGGTGGAATGGGCCGTGGAATGGGCGGATTCGGACGTGGCGGCAACGGTATCACAACATCCTGGATGGGCGGCCTCAACGGCAACTTCGATCTCTTTGACGACAAGATGACCCTTGGCAGCAATTACCTTTACAACGGTACCTCCACCGATGTCAAGGAAGAATCCTACAAGGAAACCTACCTCGAAGACGGCAGCACCCTCTACAACACCAACAACGGATACAGCAATACATCCACCGGCGGCCACCGCTTCGGCATTGAGCTCGAACACAAGTTCTCGGAGAATACCTCCATCCTCTTCCGTCCCCAGTTCAACATCGGCAAAGGCAGCTACAACAACGTTTCCGAATTTTCCACCGAGACCGGATCCGCCACCGGCGAAATCGCCAAGACCAACGACGGCTTCACCCTCAATTCCGGTGACAACAGTTCATGGCAGGCCAGGGGTATGTTCCTCTTCCGCCAGAAACTCGGCATCCCCGGCAGGACCCTTTCCGCCAACATCGACTGGAACATGTCCAACAACACCCTCGACGGATTCAACCAGTCTCTGACGAATACCTACGACGAAACGGGCGCAGTTACCCCGACCATCGTCAACCAGAGGATCGACCAGCTCGCAAAGCAGCGTTCACTCGGCGGCCGTCTGGTCTACACCGAGCCCATCGGAGCCGGATTCTACGTCGAAGCCAGCTACCAGTACCGCTGGAATCAGAATACCACCGACAAGAAGGCATACAATTCGGCATTCCTCGAAGACTACAGCCTCTCCGGCGCCACGATGAATTACTACCGTGAGCACGGCGGCATCAAGGAAACACTGGATCCCGATTATACCAACGAGATCGTCAACCGCTACATCAACCAGAGCGCAGGTGTTGCCGTGATGTACCAGGAGGATAAACTCCGTGCCCAGCTCGGCGTCTCGGCCAATCCGACCAAGACCCACAATGAGACCAACGGCAAGAGCTACGATGACAACCGAGTCAACTGGGCTCCCCGCGCCATGCTGTTCTACGATTTCAACGACAACAGCAATGTCCGCCTGTTCTACTTCGGCCGCAGCGCACAGCCTTCAACCAGCCAGCTCATGCCGGTGCTCGACAACTCCAACCCGCTGTCGATGGCTCTCGGTAATCCCTTCCTGGCACCGTATTTCAGCCATTCGCTCCGCAGCGACGTCGAATACTCCAACAAGCAGACATTCTTCACGATGCGCTTTCATCTCGAAGGCAACTATACCGAGGATCCGATCGTCAGCGCCATGTGGTACGACAAGGGCGTCCAGTATTCCTTCCCCGTCAACGGCAAGGATTCGTTCAACGGCAATGCCCGTCTCATGATCAACGCCCCTATCGCCAAGTCCAACTTCTCCCTGTCCAACATGACGAGGGTCAGCTACAGCTCATCATCGAGCTACGTCGGCGGAACAGGCATGACAGGTCTTGCAGACAATTACTTCAATGAGGACCGCACCTCATTCGACTATACGGGATTCCACAACGACGTCGATTTCGACGAAATGTTCACCCTGAACAATACCCGCAATCTCAGCGTCGTCGAAAGGTTCCGTGCCACCTACCGCAACGATAATATCGAACTCACTTCCAGCTATCGCGCCCGTATGTCCAAGCCCTGGTACACCATGGAGACGGCCAATGCCAATACCACCTGGGCCCACCAGGTCAACGGTTCCATCAACTGGACACCCGGCGACACCGGATTTACCTTCACCACCGATGCGGACTACAACTGGTATCGCGGATACACTACCGAGCAGCCTTCAGAGTTCGTCTGGAATGCGTCGGTCTCCAAGACCGTGTTCAACAAGCAGGGCACGATAATGCTCAAGGCTTACGACATCCTCGACAGGGCAAAGAACCTCACGGTGACGGACCAGTCCAACTACCACTCCGAGGTGCGCAACAATACCCTGGGCCGATACATCATCCTCTCCTTCACCTGGAGATTCGGCAACTTCGGCAAGGCCGGCCAGCAGATGCGCTCCCGTATGGGCGGCGGTCCTCCCAGGTTCTAATTATTTACGTTTTCTTACAAATCCTGCGAGAAGAAGCAGGCTGAAGACAAAGACGGAAAGTTTTCCGACCACATCACCGCTCTTGACAAAGAAAGTCTGGGCGGTGTTTGCGTTTACGGTGCCCCTGAGCGTGGCTTTCTGCCACCAGGGGGTGCTGGCGACGACTTCGCCGCGCTGGTTGATGATGGCGGAGATGCCGGTGTTGGCGCAGCGGGCAATGTCGCGGCGCGTTTCTATGGCCCTCAGCGAGGCGTAGCGGAGATGCTGACGGTATCCCGGTGTATCTCCCCACCATGCGTCATTGGTGATGACAGCAAGGATTTGAGCGCCTTTTTCGATGTATTCCCTGCAGAAGTTGCCGTAGACTGATTCGTAGCAAACGGCGCAGCCGATCGGAATGTCACGTCCGCCGCTCCGGTAATGGAGGACGCTGCGCTCTTCCTGGCCGATATCCTTGCCCATCAGGTTGCCACCGAGGAGGTTTTCCAGCGGCACAGAGAAGCCCGGGTAGGGGCTGGATTCGACTCCGGGGACCAGTTTGGACTTGTGGTAAATCTCAGCGCGTGCACTGCTGTCGACGATGATAGCCGAATTGTGCTGCTCGTAGGTGATCCCCTTGTAGGTGGTCGAGGTATGGGACTCGGGGACGCCGGTCGTAAAAGTCGTCGCGCCAAACAGGATATTCATCTCCCCATTACGCTGGCAGGCTTCGATAAGCTTACGGGCGGTACGGCTGCTGGCAGGTATGTTATTGGTTTCTACTTCACGTGTGAATGTCTCGGGGGCGAGCACCAGAATTCCGGGCTCTGCTGCCTTGTCGAGCAGCTCCAGCAGTATGTCGTCCTGCTCGTCCTGGGTGAGGCTTTCGAATTTGTGGTACGGGTCGATATTCGGCTGAAGCATAAGTACTTCCACTGGATTATCGGTCTCCTCGTAAGTCCTCCAAAGGATGGATGACGTGACCACCGGACCGAGAATGACGAGCGTGACGGCGGTGACGAGAGCCGCGCGGGCCTTGACATTCCACCTGTACCATCTGCCGTCTGACAGGGCTACCATGGAGCCGAAAATAGCGAGATTGGACGCCCATACCCAGAGCGAGCCGCCGAGCGTGCCGGTCCATTCGTACCACTGGATGGTGCGGATGCTTCCGGCGAATCCGTTGCCGAGCACGAGCCACGGCCAGGTGATTTCAGCGAGGTCGAGGTAGTACTTCTCCCATGCTATCCACGCTGCCGCGAGGAATATGTACGGCAGCACCCCGTCCATTCTCTTTTTCATCAGCCGGTAGAAGCCGAATACGAGCGACATTTGCAGAGCGTTGGCGAGAGCCGCGAATATTCCGCCGCCGACGGTGGCGTTGCAGACCCAGAAGGTCGTGATGGAATTCCACAGGAGAAATGTCCCATAGTGCCACAGCCAGAAGCGTTTGACTCCCTCCTCCGAAGCGAGCCGGTCCATGATGAGCAGGGGAACGAATCCCACCAGCATCAACGCGCCCGTATGGGGAACGAGATATGGTACCGAAAGCAGGACAGCGGTCGCCGCCATCAGTGCGAGAAAGAGCAGAGTACGCCTTTTTTTCATAGCCTCAAGCATCAAACGTACAAAGATAAAAATAAAATCAGTATATTTGTATGCTATAACAATAGCCGGATGGACATCTTTATCCAAATACTCAAGGGTTTCCTCATCGGTATCTGCGCCTCGGTTCCGCTCGGTCCCGTGGGCATACTTGTGATACAGAAATCCTTGGGATACGGCCAGAAGACCGGTTTTGTGACCGGTCTCGGCGCCGCGCTCCTTGATGTGATATATGCTGTCATCGCCATTTTCTTCCTCGCGATAGCCCGCCGTTTCCTGGAGGCCAATACGATTCTCATACTGATAGTCGGCGGCCTAGTGGTCATAGCCGTAGGCGTGATCATGTTCTTCCAGGACCCGTTCCGGAAGCTCAAGGAAGACAAGCAGGACTCCAAATTCTCGATGTCAGGATTCTTCCAGGCGATAGCCATCTGTGCGTCCAACCCCGGGGCCATCCTCATCATGTTCGGCCTGTTCGCATTCTTCAGGGTGGACACTTCCGCGGCTGACTCGACGGTCGGCCTGCTCCTTCTCGCAGTGGCCGCAGGCAGCGTTGCCTACTGGTTCCTGTTCTCATGGGCCTTCGGCAGATGGAGCCGAAAGCTCAATCTCCGCACCCTCCTCTGGATCAACCGCGTATTCGGCATTCTCCTATTCATCATCGGCATTGTGATGCTGGCCGACGGCGTTTACCAACTCATATTCCGGACATGTTAAAAAAGCTCAAAGAAAAGAAATACTTCTGGGTACTGAAGAATCTGTTTTTCCTCATCATCGCTATACCCGGACTGATTTTTGGATTCGCTCTCTTCCTCAGGCTCGTTACCCAGCACGGACGCGAGGTGACGGTGCCGGACATGAGGTACATGAGCGTCGCCGACGCATCAAAGATTGCTGATGACGCCGACCTGGAGCTGGTCGTCATCGACTCCATTTACAACAAGCGCCTCCCGAGGGGCTACGTCGACGTCCAGTTCCCCGCTCCCGGCAAGCAGGTCAAGCACGACCGCAAGATCCGCGTCATCATCAACGCCAGGAGCCCGCGCACGGTATCCATGCCCGATCTCAAGGGCATGTCGCTCCGTCAGGCGATGAACGAGCTTGCCTCCAAGCATCTTGAGGTCGGTCAGCTGATCTATCGCCAGGACATGGCCACAAACAACGTCCTGGACCAGCGTATCGGCAATTCCGCGGCCGTTCCCGGTCGTAAGATCGAATGCGGCACAGCGGTGGATCTCGTGCTGGGGCTCAATTCGTCGTCATCGACGACTACCGTGCCGAGCGTCATTTCGATGCAGTACGAAGATGCCGTCAAGGACATCAAGGCCAGCTCCCTCAATGTCAGCACCATCGTCTATGACGAAAGCGTCAAGAGCTACGAGGACACGCTCAAGGCCGTCGTATACCGCCAGGGCCCGACCGCATCCAAGGCGCCCGTTACCAAAGGCTCGTCCGTTTCCCTCTACCTGACAGTCGATCCTGAGCGGCTGCCCAAATGATAGACGACCCCATTCTCACTGACGAATCCCTCGAAGAGCAGGAACTCTTCGAACATTTCCGCCTTGTCGCAGACCGCGGCCAGGAGCCTGTTCGTGTCGACAAATACATAGCGACGCACGTCGAGGGCACATCCCGGAGCCGCACGCAGCAGGCTATCAAGATGGGTTATGTCCTCGTCAACGAGATTCCCGCAAAGGCCAGTACGGTGGTCCGCAGCGGCGATGTCGTCAAGTTCGTGATGCCGTACCGGAGGAGGGGAGTGGAGATTCTTCCGCAGGATATTCCGCTTGATATCGTGTATGAGGACGACGATCTTATTGTCATTGACAAGCCCGCAGGGATGGTGGTCCATCCGGGACACGGTCACTATGAAGGGACGCTCGTCAACGCACTTGCGTGGCATCTCGGCATTCGCGAAGTGCAGGATACCGGTGACGAGAGGATGGGAATGCTCGTTCACCGGATTGACAAGGATACATCGGGGCTTCTCGTCGTGGCCAAGCGGGAGGAGGCGCAGGCAGACCTGGCCGGCCAGTTCTTCGTCCATTCGATTGAAAGAAAGTACATTGCGGTGGTGTGGGGAAATATCCGCGAGGACGAGGGTACGGTCGAGAGCTACATCGGCCGCGATCCCGCAGACCGTCTCAAATTCCGCAATTTCGACGATCCGGAAAAGGGCAAGCACGCGGTCACGCACTATCGCGTCCTTGAGCGCTATGGCTTCATCACTGTCGTGGAATGTCGCCTCGAGACCGGCCGCACCCATCAGATCCGCGTCCACATGAGTTTGCTCGGCCATCCGCTCTTCAATGACGAGCGCTACGGAGGCGCCACCATTCGCGAAGGCACCATCTACGCCAAGTATAAGCAGTTCATTGCCAATTGTTTCGCGCTCTGTCCCCGTCAGGCGCTCCATGCCGCGACGCTTGGATTCGTCCATCCTTCGACGCGGGAGACCATTCGCTTTGAGAGTCCGCTTCCTGAGGATATGACGGCGCTCATAGCCAAGTGGCGCGCATACGTCGGTGCGGAGGCAAAAAAAGAGAAGCTCTAGTCGAGCCTCTCTCCTTTAGGATCATAGAATTCATTCTGCAGGACCGTGAAGTCGGTGACTTCGACGATATCCAGACGACACTTGTACTTCTTTTTCCATTTGGAAAGGTAGGATGAGAAGAATCCCCTCTTGAGGTATGCCCCGAGAATGGGGCTGGTCTTGAGGGTCAGCGTGGTGACGCCCTTTTCCATTACATAATAGGACAGTCTTCTCTCGATGGCTTCGTCAATGACGACGCTCGATGAAATCTTGCCTGTACCGTGGCAGACGGGGCATTTTTCGCTGGTGTTGATCTCCGTGACGGGCCGTATCCTCTGGCGGGTGATCTGCATGAGACCGAACTTGGTGAGCGGCAGGATGTTGTGCTTTGCCCTGTCGTTTTCCATCAGGCGCTTCATGAGGTTGAAGAGTTCGGCGCGGTGTTCGCCGGATTCCATGTCGATGAAGTCGACGATGACAATCCCGCCCATATCCCTGAGGCGCAGCTGACGCGCGATTTCGTCCGCCGCTATGCAGTTGACCTCGTATGCCGATTCTTCATGGTCCGTTATCTTGGAACGGATGCCGCTGTTGACGTCGATGACGTTGAGGGCCTCGGTCGATTCGATGACGAGATAGGCCCCGCCTTTCATGGTGACCACCTTGCCGAATGAGCTCTTGATCTGACGCGTGACTTCGAACTGGTCGAATATCGGCTTGTCATCCTTGTAGAGCTTGACTATCTTCTCCTGGTCGATGTACGTCCTGGCTTCTTCGTAGACCCTTTCGTTGTTGATCCATACGTTGGAGAATGAATCGTTGAGGAGGTCCCGGAGCACGGCAGTGGTCTTGCTGTATT
The DNA here is from genome assembly GCA_905233275.1 of uncultured Bacteroidales bacterium. GTDB lineage: Bacteria > Bacteroidota > Bacteroidia > Bacteroidales > UBA932 > Cryptobacteroides. The sequence goes on from CAJODR010000009.1 coordinate 23,998, forward strand.
CGGTAAACAGCAGCTGTACGCCTTTGTCATGGGCGATTTTCTCCCACGAACTCTCCCATTTTTCAATGAGGGATTTGACTTCGGCGACCAGGACGGCCGCTCTTTTGCCTTCGGCTGCCGTACGTATGATGGCGCCGTAGTTTTTGGGGAGAATACTTCCTACGAGTGTCTCGAGCCGGCGTTTTTCTTCCTTTGACTCGATTTTCTGGGATACGCTGACTTTCTCGGCGAAAGGCAGCAGTACAATGTTTCGTCCTGCTAATGAAATCTCGGCGGTAAGACGCGAACCTTTGGTCGATATCGGTTCCTTGACAATCTGCACTATAACCATCTGTCCGGGAGTAAGAATGCCGTCGATGCGTCCTTCCTTGGGAAGGGGATCTCCGAGCTTCACGCCCGCATACAACTGAGCCATGTCTGTATTTCTGTTGCTTTTCTTCACCAAAGTGTCGAAAGCATTGAAATACAGACCAAGGTCCAGATAATGGATAAATGCGTCCTTTTTGTCTCCGATATCGACAAACGCCGCGTTCAATGAAGGGAGAATTTTTTTAACCTTTCCGAGATATACATCTCCTACTGTGAAATTCTCCCCCTGGCTTGACTCATGGCTTAGTTCAATCAAGCGGTGATTTTCCATCAGCGCTATATGAACGGCCTTCGACGTTACGTCGACAATGAGATCTTTGTCCGGTTTCTCAGGCTCCAAAGGCGCTATTTCTTCTTGTGACGGTTCTTGCGCAAACGTTTTTTACGTTTGTGCGTTGCCATTTTATGCCTTTTTCTCTTTTTTCCGCTGGGCATGTGATGATGGTATTAATAATTACTTGTTTTCACCTTTGACCGCCTCGACGAAAACCTTCGCAGGCTTGAATGCCGGGATGTTGTGTGCCGGGATAGTGATGGTGGTCTTCTTGGTGATATTGCGTGCGGCCTTCTCGGCGCGATGCTTCACGATGAAACTCCCAAAGCCACGGAGATACACGGGCTCTCCCTTTACGATAGATTCTTTCACGGTCTCCATAGTGGCTTCAACAACTGCCATAACTGAATTCTTTTCGATACCGGTTGCCTTTGCAACTTCGTTAACGATTTCTGCCTTTGTCATAATTTATGTTTAGTTTTATGAATGGTTAGTCCATTTTGCGAGTACAAATTTAGACCTATTTTTTGAATAATCCAAAATAAAAGCACTTAATTAATGCGGTTTACGGCATATTTTGCTTATTTTTGTAATAAACTATAAGGTACCCGTGACAGATTCCGCCGTCATTTCCGCCTTGGCACGGAGATTGACCATATATGATGGCGGCCACCGGCCGCGACAGTTTCATGACAAATTGTCAGATATTATTGTGTAACGGTATATTCAATATATGAAAGATCAGCATTTTTTTCTCAATCAGGGAGCTGTTGAAGTAGGAATAATTCCGGTCCTCCAGGGCGAACCGCCCGTGAGACCCGAAGGTGAGGATCTCCCTGAGACTCTTCCGATTCTTGCACTCCGCAACGTGGTAATATTCCCGGGAACGGTTTTCCCGGTCAATATAGGGCGCGACAAGTCAATTCTCCTCGTCCATGAGGCCGAGCAATCCGGTGGATTCATCGGAGCCGTGCCCCAGACCGACATCACTGTCGAAAATCCGGGCGAGAATGACCTAAACCGTTACGGCACTGCAGCCCGCATCGTCAAGACCCTTGAGATGCCCGACGGCAGCCTGACTGCCATCCTGCAGGGCTTCACCCGCTTCTCCCTCGAAAAGATCCTGTCGACGGAGCCTTACCTTACCGGCAAGGTCCGCTACATCGACGAATTCGTCCCGGAAATGCCTGAGCCTCAGAGCCGTGCGCTCTCCGATTCGCTCAAGGAAAAGGCGGGCGGGATTATCAAGTCGTCGTCATTCGCCCCGAAGGAGGCTGTGGGTGCGCTTTCATCGATTGACAGCTTCCACTTCCTCGTCAATTTCATAGCGACTACGATTGAGATCGACAATTTCGGTGACAAGGTCGACCTCCTGCAGTATTCGGACGTCAGCGTCAGGGCGATGAAACTTCTGGCAGCGCTTGATACGCAGCTTCAGCTCCTGAAGATAAAGCAGGAGATCAACCAGAAGGTCCGCAGCGACATTGACCAGCAGCAGAGGGAATACTTCCTCAATAACCAGCTCCGCACCATCCAGGAGGAGCTCGGTATGGATGAGGGTGAAGAATTCGAGAAACTCCGCGCCCGTGCCGCCGAGAAGAAGTGGCCCGAGGAGGTCGCGGCGATATTCGCCAAGGAGATGCAGAAGCTCGAAAAGTACAATCCGACGAGCCCTGACTACAGCATACAGTACAATTTCATCCAGTTCATGCTGGATCTGCCATGGGGTGAGATGTCGGAGGACAATCTGGATCTCAAGCACGCCCAGGAGGTCCTCGACGAGGATCATTTCGGGCTTGAGAAGGTCAAGGAACGTATAATAGAGTACCTTGCCGTGCTTAAGCTCAAGGGCAATATGAAGTCCCCGATTCTCTGTCTCTACGGTCCTCCCGGAGTTGGCAAGACTTCGCTCGGCAAGTCCATCGCGAGGGCCCTCGGGCGCAAGTATGTGCGTATTTCCCTCGGCGGTCTGCATGACGAGGCGGAGATTCGCGGTCACCGCAAAACATACGTGGGTGCGCTTCCGGGCCGTATCCTGTCGGGTATCCAGAGGGCCGGGACTTCCAATCCGGTCATCGTTCTCGACGAGATTGACAAGGTGGGGGCTGACTTCAAGGGCGACCCTTCGTCGGCGCTTCTCGAGGCGCTCGATCCGGAGCAGAATTCGACATTCCACGATAATTATCTCGACATCGATTACGACTTGTCGAATGTCCTCTTCCTGACGACCGCCAACGGCACTTCCACCATCCAGCCGGCGCTGAAGGACAGGATGGAGATGATCAATGTGACCGGCTACCTCGCCGAAGAGAAGCTTGAGATCGCGAAGAAATTCCTCGTTCCCAAGCAGATAGGGGAGCACGGCCTCAAGAAGAGCCAGCTCAAGATTGCGGACGAGACGCTCAGCGCCGTTATAGACAAATACACTCACGAATCCGGCGTCCGCGGCCTTGAGAAGCAGATTGCGAAGATTGCCCGCGTCACTGCCAAGAAGATCGCCCTCGGAGAGAAGACTCCCGCGACCATCAAGCCGGAGCACCTCAAGGAGTATCTCGGGCTCGAGACTTCATTCCACGACGTGATAAAGGGCAATGAGGCTCCGGGCGTCGTTACGGGCCTTGCGTGGACGGAGATGGGCGGCGAAATTCTCTTTGTGGAGAGTTCCGTTTCGGGCGGCAAAGGCAATCTCACGATGACCGGCAACCTCGGCGACGTGATGAAAGAATCCGCCCAGATCGCCTATCAATATATTAAAGCGCACCCGGAGCTCGCCGGAATGACTTCCGAGCAGTACGCTGCCAAGGATATTCACGTGCACGTACCCGAGGGCGCAGTGCCGAAAGACGGCCCTTCGGCCGGTATTACGATGGTGAGTTCGATGGTATCGGCGCTTCGCGGGGAAAAGATCCGCAGCGGTGTCGCCATGACGGGTGAAATGACTCTCCGCGGCCGCGTCCTTCCCGTCGGCGGCATCAAGGAGAAAATTCTTGCCGCAAAGCGTGCCGGCGTCCACACCATCGTCATTTCCGAGGACAACCGCAAAGATATCGAAGACATCAATGAAATATACGTAAAAGGCCTTACCTTTGTATATGTAAAGACCATTGATGACGTAATTGCAACTATTTTCTAATGGACGTCCGCATCGAACCATCCTGGAAGGCCGCTCTTGCCGCCGAATTCGAGAAGCCGTATTTCGCCACTCTCGTTTCGACTCTCCACGCCGAAAAAGCGGCGGGACAGGTGATTTATCCTCCGGGAGGAGCCATTTTCAGGGCTTTTGACCTGACTCCGCTGCCGGAGGTGAAGGTGGTGATCCTGGGCCAGGACCCGTACCACGGGCCTTCCCAGGCTATGGGACTTTCGTTTTCGGTCCCCGACGGGGTGCCTGCACCCCCGTCACTTCGCAACATCTTCCGGGAGATAGAGACGGACCTCGGTATCCGCATGAGCGGTAGGCCCAATCTTGAGAACTGGGCCCGCCAAGGGGTGCTCCTCCTCAACACCGTGCTGACTGTCCGTGCCGGGCAGGCTGCTTCGCACAGCCACATCGGATGGCAGGAATTCACGGATGCTGTCATCCGTACTATCTCGGATCAATGCGAGGGAGTCGTATTTCTCCTCTGGGGCCGTTTTGCCCAGGGCAAAGAGGCTCTCATCGATGTCTCGCGTCACCATGTGCTCAAGGCCGCGCATCCCTCTCCGCTCGCCGGAGGGGCGTTTTTCGGCTGCAGGCATTTTTCCAAGACCAATTCAATCCTCGTCTCCGAGGGTAAATCCCCGATAAACTGGCAATTATGAAACATATCGCACTGTTTCCCGGGTCGTTCGACCCGTTCACCGCAGGTCATCTCAATATCCTGAAGCGCGCTCTGACCATGTTCGACGAAGTCGTGGTCGCGGTCGGTATCAATCAGGACAAGCGCGGATTCTTCGATATGGACAAGCGGATTGATATCATTCGCCAGGCAACTGCAGGGCTGGAAGGCGTCCGTGTCATTCAGTACGACAATCTCACAGCCGACACCTGCCGTGAGCTGGGTATCCGCCACATCGTCCGCGGCGTGCGCAATATGATTGACTTCGAGACCGAGCGTTCCATTGCCGACGCAAACCGCAGGATTGCCCCTGAGATTGAGACGATTATCATCCCTACCGCGCAGGAATTCGCCCACATTTCGTCTTCTGCGGTGCGCGATATCTTGAAGCACAAAGGCGACTATTCGGCATTCATTCCCGAAGGGGTGGTGTTATGAAACGGCTTCTGACGGTCTTGCTCGCGGGTTTGCTGCTGTCGTTCTCGGCTGTGGCCCAGACAGACTTTGACAAGCTCGAAAGCAAACTTCTGGAGTATGCATGTACCCTGGATCTCGAGCCGGAAGATGTCCGCAACGCCGAGTGCGACATGCTGATAGAGAGCGCGAAGGATTCGCTGGTCAGGCAGTTTGTCGCGTTAAAACTGTACGAGCTCTACGCTGATCCCCGCGTAATGGGTACTGAATCTACCGCCGTCTATCTGGTGGACAAATGGTTCTCGACCGGCAAGGTCAAGATGCACAGCGACTTTGAGCTCTTCAACGCGGAGATATTCGCCGATTTCAATCGGCAGTCGCTCCTCGGCTGTCCCGCTCCTCCCGTCGTGATGGAAGACAGCTACGGTGCCCGGGTGTCGCTGTTTGAAAATGGCGGCACTGGTCGGTATGCGGTGCTGTATTTCTATGATACAGACTGCATTACGTGCAAGATGATGTCGCCACGGGTCACGAGGATTCTCGATGGGCGCAAAGAGTCGCTTGATATCTACCCGGTCTACACAGGCAGCGATTACGACGCCTGGATGAGGTACATCGCATCACACTTCTTTTCGGAAAAGTATCACAATCTCTGGGACCCCAAGTTTGATTCCGGCTTCCAGGAAAAATACGGCGTCCTCTCCACTCCCAAACTCTTCCTCGTCGCCCCTGACGGCACCATCCTCGGCCGCGGTCTTGACGCCACCGCCCTCGAAACCCTCCTCGACCGCCTCGCCGTCCTCTCCTCCGACCTCCATCCCGCCGGCGACCGCCCCGCTGTCGAAGACACCGTCCCCGACATCCTCTACAATAACGGTGTCAACACTAATGCGCATGCAGGCACAGATGGCACCGGCACCTCTGCCACAGCCACCAACAATAATTCCAACGCCTGCCACTGCGTCACCCCAAACTGCTGCTGCAATCACTGACAAGAGAGATTTCTCCGCGCGCTTCGCTTGGTCGAAATGACAGGAGGTAGTGTCGGTGGTGGTGCTAAAAACGGGACAGTACCGTCAAAAAAGGGCTATAATGACGGTAGTGGTGCCAAAAATGGGACAGTACCGTCACTGCCAGAGGGTTTGGGGGATAAGTCCCCCAATAGTGCAACGTCGTATCTCAACTACGAAAAGAGGCAAGCGAAAAGCTTGCAAGATGTGGGGTCGGGCCTGTGGGGGCCAGGGGGTTTGGGGGATTAGTCCCCCAATAGTGCAACGTCGTATCTCAACTACGAAAAGAGGCAAGCGAAAAGCTTGCCTTGAGTAGTTGAGATATCAGGACTCGAACCTGAACTGAGGGAACCAAAATCCCTAGTGCTAGCCATTACACCATATCTCAGTATTTTCAGGACCGCAAAGGTACTGGAATTTTGCGAAATTGCAAAATTTAGAACAGGGTCGGATGGTTTTCGCCGAGTTCGGAGAGGATTTGCTCCATGATGGCGTCACGGAGGAGGGCGGAGCGGTGCTTGACACCGAAGCGGCGGCAGTATTCCTGGATGGCGGCAACTTCCTGGTCGTTGAGGTAGATGGTCTGGCGGTTGCGGCGGAGGAGGGAGAGGCGCTGCTTTTCGAGGAAGTCGGGATCGACACCCGACATTTTGGCTTTCTTTGTCATGGCGTCAGAGCATTAGACCTTGTTTGACTTTTTCGGGCGGCTTCGGGACCTTTGAGGTGCTCGAGGATGGCGAGGCCGAATGCCACCGCGTGCCCTGCGCCGCGCCCTGTGATGAGGCGGCCGTCGGTGACGGTGCTTTCGGGCGTGTAGACGGCTCCACGGGCGATCATTGCGTCCTGGAAACCCTCGAAGCAGGTGAATCGGAGACCTTCGATGCCGGGGAGTTGAGAGGCGACGAGACCGGGGGCCGCGCAGATGGCTGCGACGGTGCCGCCGTCATTCCAATGCTGCTGCATTGCGTCCATGAGTTCGGCATTGGCCGCGAGATTCTTGGTGCCGGGCATCCCTCCGGGGAATACGAGGACGTCATCTTCGGTGACATCGGCATTGTAGATCTCCTCCAGCATCATGTCGGACATTACGCCGAGGCCATGGGAAGATTCGACGAGGTAGCCCTCGTCGCAGGAAACGAGAAAGACGCCGATACCGCCGCGGATGAGGACATCCCTGGTTGCAATCGCTTCCATGTCTTCAAATCCGGGGGCGAGGAAAATAAAAACTCTATGCATAAGCTATACTATTACTCTTTCGATTCTCCGGGGGACGGAGGTGAGGATTTCGTATGGAATGGTGCCGAGAATGCCGGCGAGCTCCTCCACTGTCGGGTCCTCGCCGAATACCGTCACGGTGTCACCCACCTCGCACGGCACGCCTGAAACGTCCAGCATGCACATGTCCATGCAGATATTGCCGATGGTCGGAACCCTGTGCCCGTTGAGGGAGAATGACGCCTTGCCGCGCCCGAGATGCCTGTCGATACCGTCGGCGTAGCCAACGGGAATGGTGGCGATGGTGCTGCCTCCCGGCGCGACCTTGCCCCAGCGGCCGTAGCCGATGGTCCCTTCTGCCAAATGCTTGACCTGCAGCACCTTGCACTTGAGTGATGCGACCGGCTTGAGCCTAACTCCGGGGAGGGCGCTGATGCCGTAGATGCCGATGCCGAGGCGGACCATATCATATTGGTACTGAGGGAATCGCTCTATACCGGCGGAATTGAGGATATGCCGCATAGGAGTATATCCGAGCGCGTTGATGATGCGGCCGGTGCTCTCCTTGAACATTTCAAACTGACCTGCGGTGAATGCGTCCTCGGCGGGATCTTCCGCCACGCAGAGGTGGGAGAACATCGATTTGACTCTGACCTCCCGGCAATCCGCGAGGAATTCGTTCAGCGCATCGATCTCGTCCGGCATGAAGCCGAGGCGGTGCATTCCGGTGTCCAGCTTGATGTGGACCGGATAGTCCTGGATGCCGCGGGATTTAAGTATTCCGCAGAATATCTTCAGGGAATGGAGATTGGGAATGCTGGGCTCGAGGCGGCTGTCGATGATTTCGCCGAAGAAATCGGTGCCGGCGGTGAGAACGAGGATGGGAAGTGAGATACCGGCGCTGCGGAGCTCCATTCCCTCGACGGGATAGGCGACGGCGAGGTAGTCGGCTCCTGCTTTCTGCATCATGGAGGCGAATTCGACCGCGCCGTGGCCGTAGGCATTCGCTTTGACGAGAACGAGGAGCTTCGTGCGGGGCTCAAGGAGGGAACGGAAATAACGGTAGTTGTCGAGGCATCCGCTGAGATTGAGTTCCAGTCTTGAGAAGTCGTCTTCCCGGATCATCATATCATCGAAATTTCCACAAATTTAACGAATTTCATCGATTAAACTGACAAAATTTCATATTTTTGTATCTAGGCGCATCATTTGCAGTATGGCCTGTGCAATTTAAAACTAAAAGTTATGTCATCTTCAGCATATATCTGGATTCTGCTCATCGCCGTGATGATACTCAGTTTCGTCGTTCAGCAGATGCTCCAGTCCCGTTTCAAGAAGTATTCAAAGGTCCCCACATCCATGACAGGCGCGGAAGTCGCCGCCATGATGCTGCAGCGCAATGGTATCACTGACGTCAAGATTACATCCGTCGACGGTACCCTCACGGACCATTACAATCCCCAGACAAAGACCGTAAATCTCAGCCGCGAAGTCTACTACGGCCGCTCCGTTGCTGCCAATGCGGTCGCAGCCCACGAATGCGGACACGTCCTCCAGCACGCCCGCGGCTACGCTCCGCTCAAAATGCGCACTGCGATGGTCCCGGTGGTCAGTTTTTCGTCGAATATCGTCCAGTGGGTACTTCTGGCAGGAGTTCTTTTCATCAACGTCTTCCCCGGTCTCCTGTGGGTGGGAATCGGTCTTTTCGCCCTGACGACGCTATTCAGCTTCATTACTCTTCCCGTTGAGATCAACGCAAGTCGCCGCGCCGTCGCCTGGCTCGAATCCGCCGGCATTACCACCTACGAGACACGCCCTATGGCAGTCGATGCTCTCAAATGGGCGGCATACACCTACGTCATCGCCGCCGTTGGCTCACTCGCTACTCTTCTCTACTATATCTCCATAGCAGAAAGGCGGTAAAACTATTGTAGCCGCGTCTGTTAGCGGCGAATAGAACGGAAGAATGTGGTGATGAGATCGCCGCATTCAGGGGCGAGTATGCCTGAGGTAACCGTGGTGCGGGGGTGAAGAAGTGACGGGGTGAAGAGCGTGTGGCCACGTTTTGGATCGGCGGCGCCCCAGACTATCCTGTCGATCTGTGACCAGGCGAGGGCGCCTGCGCACATCGGGCAGGGCTCTACAGTGACATACAGGGTGCATTCCTCGAGGTATTTGCCGCCGAGGGCTTCCGTCGCGGCCGTGATTGCGATCATTTCGGCATGGGCGGTGGGATCGTGGAGCGTCTCGGTGAGATTGTGTCCCCTTGCGATGACGCGGTCGCGGCACATCACTACGGCTCCGATGGGAATTTCTCCGGCCGCCAGCGCCTCCCGCGCCTCGCGAAGCGCCTCCTGCATGTACTTTTCGTCCTTATTCATGGCGCAAAGATAATGAACTTTAATTTGTAATGGTAAATAATTGTAAGTATTTTTGTAATCAGCAGATTATTAACGTTTATGAAGATAAAGATATTGACTCTGGCTGAAAGGTTGGCTGAGAGTGTGGAGGCGGGGAAGATTATGTCGAGATTCTAGGCACCGACGCCTATGCCACCCGGGTCAGGGGTGACATGGATGATGCGGCGGCTGCATTCATCGCAGAGGTGATGATTTTAAGCAATTTACCACAATACAAAAAATAGCACTTTTATAATATGAAACTTCTCCTGCCTGCGCTCGCATTAACCCTGACGCTTCCAATGCCGTCAGACTGCTTTCATAGATCCAAATTCGAAGGCCCCGTGACAAGTTACGAATACTGCTACAATGCCACGATGGCCTACCCACTCGAGTACTACCGCCTCGAAACGACAGAGGAGGGAGTGGCCCGCCTCGGCCATTCCAAAGGTGAAAACGAAATCACTTGGATAAAAGTTGACCAAGAGGTATTCGAGACCGTCGCCGATCTGATCCGCCAGTACAAGCTCTACAAGCTCAAAAGGGATTATGAGCCCCCGTTCGAGGTCCTGGACGGCCGTTCATGGTATCTCCATGCCAACAATGGCAAGGACGGTTTCTCCTCCAGCGGCTACAACGCCTGGCCTCCCAAAAAGCTCCGCGAAGGAATCGACGCAGTCAACGCCTACCTCAAGTCCCTCATTGACGCCGCCACCCCCGACGACATCATTGCTACAACGCTCCACTGGGAGCATTAGGTGTACCCGTGCTAAATTTTGAAGCTGAATGATACTATCGTAAAGAGGTCGGAGGTGTCGGGACCGTCGAAGAGGAGGCGGAGGGGGAGGACTCCGATGGGGGAGGAGTTGAGTTTGGCTTCGAGGGTGATTGGCGTCTGACCGTCGCCGGAGGGGACTTCTATCGTTGCCAGGGGGGCTTTGTATAGGAGGTCGGTGGCGACGCGGATGCGGCCGCCTGTATTGGGGATGACGGTAATGGAAAAAGTGGTGGGGGATACCAGGAAGTCAAAATTTATCCATTCGGCCATGTCGCCGCCACGGATGCCTGAGAGATGGAGGTCGCGGTCTATGCGGACGTGGCCCTTGAGCATGCAGGCTCTTGCCGGGAGATTGTCATCGACGAACGGACTGAGCGGATCACCGGCGCCGGTTGAGGTCATTCTCACCTCGGGAATGCTGCCGTCGGGGAGGATTTCGATTGGCTCAATGCAGGTGGAGCGCATGGTGACGGAGCCACAGGACGAACGGTGGTAGAAAACGTACCATTGCCCCTTGAAGCATGCGACGGAGCCGTGGTTGTTCCAGACTGCTGGGTCGCAGCCGAAATTGTCGATTATTACTCCACGGTATGTGTAAGGACCTGTCACAGAGTCGGATGTGGCATAGCCGAGGCATGTAGGAGTCCCGCGGCGGCTGATGTCGGCGAATACGAGATAATAGGTGCCGTTGTGCTTGAAGGCCTGGATGCCTTCGTGGAAATGGTGCTCGCTTTCAGTAATGATTCCGTCCCTGATCGTCGTAGGATCGATACTGCGCATGTCCGGATTGAGTTTTGCGCATTTGGCGGAGAACTGTCCCCAGAAGAGCCAGGCGGTGCCGTCGTCATCGACGAATACCGAGGGGTCGATTTGCTGCGCCCATTCGACGGGTTTCCCGTCACGGAATGGCCCGTATGGCGAATCGCAGACAGCCGTTCCCTCAACAAAGCCGCTTCCGCTCTGCGAATAGTAAAGGTAGTACTTCCCGTCTTTTTCCATGCAGTCGGGGGCGTACAGGAATTCGTTGTTGTAGGGGACTTCGTCCGAGCTGAATGACTCGCCCCCACGCCAGTGGATCATGTCCGTGGTCGAAAAGACGTCGTAGCGCCTGGAGCAGTAGTACGCGGTGTTTTCGTCGCGGGATCCGTATATGAAAAGCCTTTCTTCACCGTCCACAGTCCACACTCTCGCCTGCGGATCAGAGTTGTACGCATCGGGAATAAACACCGGATTCTGAGCCGCCAGGGCGATGCCGGCGGTAGCTGCAATGAGGGTAAGTAGTCTTTTCATATTGCGAATATATTGAAAATTCGTCAGAATTGATTATTTTTACAAGGATAAAACCACTGGTTATGGCTAAAGCAAGACTTTCTGAGAAGATCGGATACGGATTCGGCGACTTCGCGTCATCGATGTTCTGGAAGATTTTCTCGTATTATCTGCCGATATTCTATTCCGACGTTTTCGGACTCAAACCGGCACATGCGGCGACGCTGCTCCTCGTTACCAAACTCTATGACGCGATTTCCGACCCGCTGATGGGCATTATCGCGGACAGGACAGATACTAAGTGGGGCAAATACCGGCCGTATCTGCTTTGGATCGCGATTCCATTCGCCTTGATAGGCGTATTCTCGTTCTATGTGCCGGAATCGACATATACGGTGAAGCACGTCTATGCGTACGTGATGTACATCCTGATGATGACTGTCTATACGGCCATCAACGTACCGTACGGGGCGATGCTTGGCGTCGTGACGGCGGATTCGCGTGAAAAGAGCGTGTTCTCGTCGTTCAGGATGTTCTTCGCGTATATCGGCAGCTTTGTCGCGATGGGTATTTTCTGGATCTTCGAGAAGATGGTTATCGGCCAGCCGATCGTACGCGATGGCGTGGCAAAACTTGACGAATCAGGCAATGCAGTTCTCGCCAAAGGCGTCGGCGATGCTTCTCCGGGTCAGTGGACGATGACGGTCGCGATAGTGGCGTCGCTATGCGCCATTCTCTTCATATTGTCATTCCTCATGACGAGGGAGCATGTCAAGGTCGAAAAGAAGGCGGAGGCTAAATCATCTATCGGATCCGACCTCAAGGCGCTGGTCTCCAACGGTCCCTGGTGGCTGCTTCTCGGGGCGGCTATCGGGCAGCTGCTGTGCGGATCCATTCGCGGAGGCGTGGCCACGTATTATTTCGCCAACATCCTGGGTACCAATATATTCCTGACGTGCGCGGTGTACCTGACCATAGGTGAAATCGGGCAGATGGTGGGTGTCGCGTTTGCGGTGCCGTTCTCGGAAAAATTCGGCAAGCGCAATACCTTTATCGGATCGCTCGTCGCGGTGATTGTGTTCAGCAGCCTGATCTGGTTTATCCCTGTCGGCACGTCTGCCGGGCTATGGATGCTGATTGCGCTGCAGGTGCTTGTGAGCCTGGCATTCGGCGTCGCTGCGCCGCTGACCTGGTCGATGTTCGCCGATGTGGCTGATTATTCGGAACTGAAGAATGGCTCCGCGTCGACAGGCCTCATCTTCTCGTCATCCTCGATGGCTCAGAAGTTCGGAGGTGCCATCGGCGGGTGGCTCCTGCTGACGATTCTCGGCGTATTCGGCTACAACAAGGATCTTGCGGTCCAAGCGCCGGAGACGCTGACTGCCATCAAGGCTCTCATGAGCTATATCCCGGCCATCGGAGCGGTGATTTCCATCGGCTTCCTGTCGTTCTATCCGCTGACGCCGAAACGTATGAAGGGTATCCAGGCCGAACTCGCTGCACGGCGTGGTGCGGAAAGTGCTGAGTAGCAGATGATTATAAGTTAAACACACGCATATGAGACGTTTACTCTTCTGGGCTTTGCTGTTAGCGGGGCCGCTTGCGTATTCGCAGAATTATGATACTCTGCGCGTCAGTGGGCAGGTTTTTCTGCTCTCAGACATCCCGGGAGGTACTTTCCTGATGGGAGATCACGGCGACGGCAGTTATGTCGACGCTATCGGCGAATCCCGTGACGAACTCCCCGTCCACCCTGTCACCATTTCGCCCTTCCGCATGGGAGCGACGGAAGTGACCAATGCCCAGTTCGAGCTGTTCTTTCCAGAGCACCGGGCTCTCCGTGGCATTGAAGGCCTTTCCATCGGTGACGACGAATCAGTCTGCAATGTCAGTTGGAATGATGCTATGGAATACTGCCGCCGTCTTTCTGAGGCCACAGGCCGCAGTTTCCGTCTCCCCACTGAAGCCGAATGGGAATATGCTTGCCGTGCCGGCACTTCCACAGACTTTTCTTACGGTAATGTATTACCCTTCTCAGAATGGCGCCATCAGCGCACGGAACGCTATAAAGTTCCGGTCCACCTGGGCGTTTTAGCTATTTCCCATCCCAATACCTGGGGCCTCTACAACATGCACGGCTCCCTCGAAGAGTGGTGCCACGACTGGTATGGGCCGTATGTCACAGGCTCGTCTATACTTGACCCTGCTGGGCCGCTTGACGGGGACTTCCGTGTCACCCGCGGCGGGAGCCACAACACCCCGGAGCGCTATCTGCGCAGCGCCAATCGCTCTGCCCAGCATCCCGACGATTGCAGCGTCATGGTCGGCTTCCGCATCGTCGAGGCGGCTCCCATTGAGTCCCAAAAACTCGATCGCATCCTCCCCTCCGAAGTCTTCCCCGTCACTCCCGAACCGGTCGATGTTTCCATTACACCGGCTTTTTCCACAGAGCATGTATTTTCCACAGAACGGGCTATTTTTGTTGATAATGCCCTACCGTCTACGTCTACAAATACGCCTTTATTTGCGACCCCTGTGCCGTATGTGATAGCGCCGACTGACGAGGCTATTCCGTTCTATCATCATAATCATCAGCCGGCGGTGACTTGGGCGAGTGACGGGAGCCTTCTCGCTATTTGGTTCAGCTGCGAGGCAGAGAGTGGACGCGAAATGGTCGTGCTGGCATCGCGCTGGACAGAGGTGGGTGGTTGGAGCCCCGCTGAATTGTTCTTCGACGTTCCTGACCGCAACATGACCGGTGCAGCGCTGTTCCGTGTGGGCGACAGAATCTTTCACATCGCCGGTGTAGGCGATGCCGGGGACTGGAGAGATCTTGTACTTTTGATACGTTACAGTTTTGATGGAGGCCGCACTTGGTCTCATCCGGTAGTGGCCGAACCCGGCCACCACGAACGCCACCAAGTCATTGCCGGCCCTATCGTTACCTCCGACGGGGCCATCCTCCTTGCTTGTGACGCCGGTCCCGGCGGTCAAGACGGCACCTCGCTTCACATTTCGCGCGACGCAGGTCTCACTTTTACCGATCTCGGCAAAACCTCAGAGATTCTCTCTGCCGGGACATTAGCGCCTAAACGTGACAGACCTGCACCGAAAGCTGTTTTTTCGGGCACGGGTCGCGATATCGCCGGTATTCATGCCGGAGTCGTGACGCTGGCGGACGGCTCCATTATGGCTTTCGGGCGCGGCAACGCCATTGATGGCCGCATGCCCTGCAGCACCTCACACGATGGCGGGTGTACCTGGACTTATTCTCCTACTGAATTCCCTGCGATAGGTACGGGTCAACGCCTGATACTCAGGCGCTTGAATGAAGGCCCTCTCCTCCTGTGTTCCTTTGATACCGACGGACTGTTTGCTGCAGTCTCATACGATGAAGGTGCCTCCTGGCCGGTCAAAAAGCGTATCACCGACGGCTCCGGCACTGTCCTTGATGGCGGCGCTTGGACTGGTACCTTCACCCTGGATGCTGATCACGGAGAACCTAAAGGCTACCTTGCCGCCACCCAGACTCCAGACGGAGTCATCCACCTCCTCTCCAGCCGGGTCCACTACCGCTTCAACCTTTCCTGGCTGGAGCAGTAGATTACAGCGTGATGACCTTGGTGACGACGAGGTCGAGGTCGGAAATCATGTCGAGAAGAGTGTCGAATCCGCTTTCAGTGGAGATGACGTTGCTGATGGTGTACTCTGTGTTTTTCATGGCGTGTATCTTTTATCATTGTTTTCTGATGCAAAGATACAGCTAGCTTGTGCCGAAATACGGCACAAGCTAAGAAAAATTGATTTTTCGCCTTCAGGTTATTTGTTCTTTTCAGCTTTGGCTACCCAGGGGGAGAAGAAGTGGGAAATGGCGCCGTAGGCGTTTATGGCCGAGGTTTTGACGTTGTGGCCATAGTAGCGGAAGGTGACTGATTCGCCGGAGGCGTATTCGACGTGTACGCGATATGAGTAGCCGCCTGTGATGGGCTCTTCGTAGTTGTAGCCGTCAAGTTTCTTGACCTTGTATTCTTCAAGTAGGGCAGCCAGAGACGCGATTTCGTCCTTTGAGATAGAGTATTCCTCATGGATTTCGGGATCGCCGAAGCGGTTGCCGACCCTGAGCGCAACGACGACTTTGGGTTTGGTACCGGGATCGGCGATGAATTCGCAGTATTCTTTTCCGAGGCCGGCGGCGCCTGATTTGGCGTAGCTGCAGTAGATTAAGTCGGATTCTTGATTCTTGGGGGCTTTTCTGCTGGCGCAGCAGGAGGCAAGGGACAGTCCGAATGCCATGGCTATCAGTGTGATTATTAATAACTTTATGCGCATGATACTATAATTATATACGTGTAATACTGGCGCCGAGAGCGTTCAGTCGGCGCTCGATGTCCTCGTAGCCACGGTCGATTTGGTCGATGTCACCGATGATGCTCGTGCCCTTGGCCGACATGGCGGCGATGAGAAGCGCGATACCCGCCCTGATATCGGGGGAGAGCATGTTTTTGGCCCTCAGCAGGTGCTTGTGGTCGTGGCCGATTACAACAGCCCTGTGCGGATCGCACAGAATGATCTGGGCGCCCATATCAATAAGACGGTCTACGAAGAACAGCCTCGACTCGAACATCTTCTGATGAATCAGTACGGACCCCTTGCACTGGGTTGCCACGACGAGAAGCACGCTGAGAAGGTCAGGAGTAAGTCCCGGCCACGGTGCATCGGAGAGCGTCATGATGGATCCGTCGAGGAATGATTCGATCTCATAGGACTCCTGGGCGGGGACGAATATGTCGTCGCCACGCTGCTCCAGCTTGACTCCGAGTCGGCGGAAGCTTTCAGGAATGATACCTAAATTAAAATATGAAACATCCTTGATTGTAATGCTGCTCTGGTTGAGTGCGGCCATGCCGATGAATGATCCAACCTCGATCATATCCGGTAGAATCTTGTGCGTCGCGCCATGGAGAGATGTGGCTCCCTGCACGCGTAACAGATTGGAACCCAGGCCCTCAATATGTGCTCCCATAGCAGTAAGGAGCCTTGTAAGCTGCTGGATGTAAGGCTCGCAGGCGGCATTGTAAATGGTCGTCGTGCCTTTGGCGAGAGTGGATGCCATCAGGATATTTGCGGTACCGGTGACGGATGCTTCGTCGAGGAGCATGTATGTACCGCGGAGGTGTTCGCCTTTAGGCAAATACAGGTAATAAGCGTGCCTCTCGGTATCGTATTCGAGTTTGGCTCCAAGGTTGACGAGACCCTGGATATGGGTGTCCACTCGACGACGGCCGATCTTGTCACCGCCCGGCTTAGGGAAATACACATGGCCGAATCGCGCCAGCAGCGGTCCCGCCAGCATCACCGAACCGCGGAGCTTAGAGCACCTCAGCACGAAGTCCCGGCTGTCCAGGTATTCCTCGTTGAGAGACGAGGCTTCGAATGAATATGTCCCCTTCTCCAGGCACTCGACCTTGACGCCGATCCCCTCTAGGAGGCCCAGAAGGTTCTTGACGTCAAGTATTTCCGGAATATTGGAGATGGTGACCTTCTCCTCGGTGAGAAGGACTGCGCTGATGACTTCGAGCGCTTCATTCTTTGCGCCCTGCGGGGTAATGCTGCCGCTGAGCCTGCGGCCGCCTTCAATGGAGAAGGAACTCATATATTATCTTTTTTTAGATAGTTTCTTTAGATCGTCGAGGAGGAATCCGCGACCTGCCTTGTTTGTGATTTTGTGACGGCGGATGTACCTGAGCTGACGCGTGGAAGGGTCAATCAGCATCTTGTAGCATCTGGATCCGCGCCTTGGATTGATGGCCGCGACGACATAGCTGACAAGCGTACCGGGAACCGCCTCTTCAAATGCCGCGTCGGCATCCTCTTCGTCGCAAAGGACGAATGTATCCGAGAATATTCCCTCCATCTCCATCGGCGACACCGTAGCCTCTACATCGCCCCGAGACATATAAATGTGCATATCCCGGGTAGGGGAGAGGCCGATGGCATATGTGGACAGGCCGGCGTAGGCATCGAATTCGTTGTCCATCGCACGCGAAATGTAGTCCTGGATAATGTCGAGCAGCGCCCCGTAGAACACAAACTCGCGTCCGGAGGACGAATCGGACCCCTTCAGCGGCATATTGACTACCTCTTCGAGTGAATTGATGTCCGCTCCTCCGCCTCTCAATACGCTGAGGAACGTAACGCCAGGCTCCTGCTCTCCCCGCGTCATTCCCTCAACCTGTACGAGGAAATAATAGGCGTTGGAGTTAAGCAGGGAGGCGAATTCTTCCTGCGAGCAGAATTCGAACGGCGAAAGCGTCCAGCGCGACATTACCTCGTCCCGTGTGACGGCGTCCATCATCTCGCTACCGGTTAGAACAACCTTGAGCGTCTTGTCGCGGAAATCCGACAGGCGGTACTTCCGCGTAGTAATATTGGCCTGCGCGGCGAGACTCAGCGATATCGCCGCAAGAATAAGGGTTGTAACAATTCTTTTCATCTTACATTTACAAAAATAAGAAAAAAACCGGTATCTTTGCTTTACAATAGTATTATTTCGGATGAAGATCATTTTCGACGCCCCCATACCCAACACTTTCGGCTTCTCCGTCAAAGCGGCATGCTTCGCAGAATACGCTTCCGTCGAAGAGCTCATCGAGCTTCTTCGTGACGACAGCCTTCCGCGCCCATTCTTCCACATCGGCGGCGGCAGTAATCTGCTGTTTACCAGAGATTTTCCCGGTACTATTCTCCATTCTGGCATCTGCTTTACTGAGATCGCCGGCGACGGGGTCGTAAGGGTCGGCGCCGGAGTTGTATGGGACGAGCTTTGCGAAAACCTTGCCACCGAGGGCCTCTGGGGCACCGAAAACCTCTCCCTCATTCCAGGCGAGGCCGGGGCCGCGGCAGTGCAGAATATCGGCGCCTACGGCATTGAGGCCGGTGATCTGATCACTGAGGTGGAATGTCTTGACACCGAGACACTTGAACTCGCGGTGATTCCTGCTGAACAATGCCAGTATGGCTATCGCGCCTCCCGTTTCAAAGGCGAATGGAAGGGCCGCTACATAGTCACAGCCGTGCGTTTGCAATTGTCGCCGGACTATTCGCCGAGGCTTACCTACGGACACGTCGGCGATGCTGTTGAGGCTCGTTTTGGCACCTTGGAGGACCTGACGCCGATGATGCTTCGCGAGACCGTCATCGACATTCGCCACGGCAAACTTCCCGAGCCGTCAGAGGTCGGCAGCGCAGGCAGTTTCTTCCGCAACCCGTTCGTCTCCGACGAATGTTATGCCGCCGTCGAGGCTGTTGCCGCCCGCGACAATCTCGGCCCTGTGCCGCATTTTGCCAGCCCCGAAGGCATCAAGATTCCTGCCGCCTGGCTCATTGAAAAATGCGGCTGGAAGGGCTTCTGCGATGGAAATGTCGGTGTCTGGAAGCACCAGCCCCTCGTGCTTGTCAACCTCACAGGCAAGGCGTCTCCTTCCGAAATCATTTCGCTTGAGGAGCGAATTGTCTCGTCCGTCCGCGACCGCTTCGGCATTATCCTTTCACCGGAGGTAGAGCACGTATGAGGGAGGGGACTGCACCGTGCGGCATCCGCTATGCGGTAAAGCGCAGGCCAGGTGCCGCCGCGTTCGCCGCGCTGGCCATCCAGGCGGGGACGAGGGACGAATGCGGATTCTCCGGAGGAATCGCCCATTTCACCGAACATACCCTTTTTAGGGGGACCTCCCGCAAGTCGGCGTCCGTCATCTCCAACTACCTCGATCGTCTTGGCGGCGATCTCAACGCGTATACTACTAAGGAAGAGATAGTTCTGCACGCGACCGTTCTCCGCGAGGATATCGGCAGGGCGGCATCGCTCCTAGTGGAATTGGCGACTTCGCCGACATTCCCCGCAAGGGAAATAGAGACGGAAAGAGGTGTCGTCATCGACGAAATAATTGCCTCCGAAGACGCTCCGGCGGATGAAATCTACGACCGCTTCGAGGCGGCTCTTTTTGAAGGACATCCCCTTGGTGGCCTTATTCTGGGCACTCGCGAGAGTGTTTCCGCCATTACCTCCGACGAGCTCCATCATTTCGTCGCCGCGCTTTTCCGCCCCTCCCGAATGTCCCTGACCCTCGTTGCCGACATTCCCGAAGACATCCTCGAGCGCAAACTCCTCAAACTGGTCGGCAAAGCTTTTGGTGTCGCGACCTCTGTCATCTCGAGCGAAGGCGACAGCCGGAGTCGAGAAATCTCTTCCTCGCGCGTTTTCGACCTCCGCATCGACCGGGGCGACCACGAAGCCAACGCAGTTGTCGGCGCGACCGCTCCGTCCCTCTACGGCGGTCGGGAGCGCTATGCCGCCATCCTGCTCTGCAACATGCTTGGTGGCCCGGCGTCCAATTCGCTGCTGGGAAGCTATTTACGTGAGCGCCACGGCTGGGTATACGGGATCGAATGCAGCTACACTCAGTATGCCGACACAGGCGTTGCGGCCATCTCCTTCGGCTGCGACCGCCCCAATCTCCGCAAGTGCCTCGCCGCCGTCGACCGCATTCTCGCCTCCGTGCGCGAAAAGCCCATCTCAGAATCCCGCCTCCGCGCCGCCAAAAAACAACTCCTCTGCCAGGCTGCCATCTCCTCCGAAAGTGGCGAAACCACCTGCCTCTCAATGGCCAAGAGCCTCCTCTCCTACGGCCGTGTCATCACCGACGAAGAAGCTCGCGCCGCCATCACCTCCCTCACCCCAGACGATATCCTCACAGCTGCCCGGACCATTTTCGATCCCGTCCGCCTCTCCCGACTGATTTTCGTCTGAGATTTTTTTGTTATTTTTGAGCAAGATTTGATATCGAAGAGGATTTAAGTGGCATGAAACAGAGAATAAATAAATGGTGGACGGCCCTTGTGGGGTCTATCCTTTCGATGCTCGGGTTTACTTCATGCGATGATTTTCCCATTGGCCTTCGCTGCGAATACGGGATGCCGAATGCCAACTACAAGCTTCTTGGCGATGTCAAAGACTCCGGCGGCAAGCCGGTGAAGGGGATTCGTGTCGTGTTTGTGCCGAGAGGTGATACCGAGGAGCAATCCTGGGAGAACGACACCCTCTACACCGACGACAAAGGCCACTTTGAGCTTGAACGTGCCCGATACCAGTGGCCCGGAGATATGGATAAATTCGTCTACATTGCCGAAGACGTGGACGGAGCGGACAACGGTTCCTTCAAGAGCACAAAGGTCACCCCTGACGTCAAGAAAGTCAAGAAGGGTGACGGCAGCTGGTACGACGGCGATTACGAGGTCAGCGCCACCATCACCCTCGACAAGGACGAATAATGCCGCGCCTCGATTTTCGGCACTATCTCGCGCTTTCCCTTACCCAGAAGCTGCGGAAGGATGTTGTCAGGCAGCATCCCCTCCGGCAGCTTTTTTGGGAATGTACCCTCCGCTGCAACCTTTCCTGCCGTCACTGCGGCAGCGACTGCCATGTCACAGCGAATACCAAGGATATGCCGAAGGAGGACTTCGGGCGTGTTCTCGACAGCGTCGCAGCATTCACCGATCCCCATAATGTGATGATCAACATCACCGGCGGCGAGCCCCTTATGCGCCCCGACCTTGAGGCCTGCGGCCGAATGATCTACGACAAGGGCTTCCCCTGGGGAATAGTGACCAATGCCCTTGCGCTAACTCCGGAGCGCTACCAACGGCTCCTCCAGTGCGGCCTCCGTTCAATGACAATCTCCCTTGACGGTCTCGAGAGCGACCACGATTGGATGCGTGGACGTAAAGGCTCGTTCGAGCGTGCGGCTGCAGCCATAAAGATGGTGGTTGAGTCGGGCGAAATTGAATTCGACGTAGTCACGTGCGTGAACAAGCGCAGCTATCGCAGTCTCAACGAAATCAAGGAACTGCTCATCAAATTGGGCTTGAAGGGATGGCGGCTCTTCACTGTATTCCCGTCGGGGAGAGCGCTTGGCGATCCGGATATGCAGCTTGGACCGGATGAGTTCCGCGGACTGATGGAATTCATTCGATCGACGCGAAAAGAGGGGAGGATCAAGGCATCCTACGGCTGCGAAGGTTTTCTCGGCAACTTCGAAGGCGACGTCCGCGACCACTTCTTCTTCTGCCAGGCTGGGGTGAGCGTTGCCGGCATTCTCGCCGACGGCTCCATCTCTGCCTGTCCCAGTATCCGCTCTGATTACCACCAGGGCAACATCTACCGAGACGACTTCGTCGAAGTCTGGCAAAACTCTTACAAGGAATACCGAGACCGCAGCTGGATGCGCGAGTCAGAGCCATGCCGAAGCTGCAAATACTTCCGCTTCTGTCAAGGCGGCGCCATGCACCTTCGCACTTCGGACGGTCGCCTTCCCGTTTGCCATCTTCAGGACTGTCTTTAGGTCTGGTACACTTGTTTTTTTGTAACAGCTGCTTTTGATTTCGCGGCAAAATCGCGGATAATATATTGAAATACAGATAGTTCGACTCGGTTTGTCCTTCCTGAGAATTGAATATTTCTGCGAGCCTTACTGACTCTTAGCTATATTTTAAATCTCACGAAAAGTTCAAAATTGAATTTGTAACACCCAAAACGCCGTTTTGTAACAACTTTGTTTCAAAACGGCGTTTTCCCTGTTGAAAACAAATAATCAGTTAAATTTGGGCGTTTCATTTTTTAAGACTACCTTTGTATACTAGATTTTGTGTCTACAAATGAAACTTGTCCGCATATTTACTCTTGTCGCAGTGATGACCCTGTCCGGGATTGTCGCAAAGGCTGAGGGTATCCACAAAGTTTCATTTGCTGTTTCCAAAACAGAAGTCAACACCAATCGATCTGGTAACGCCAATGCTCTCAAAGCCATCGAGAGCGAGCTGGATGCCGGTTACTCAAAAGTTTGGGTACGTGCCGCTTCATCACCAGAAGGTTCATATTCGCTGAACAAGCGTCTTGCTCATGATCGTGCTGCTTCCGTTATTGAAACATTGAAAGCTTCATATCCGGATCTCACGGATGATCTTTTCGAAATTGAATACATCAACGAGGATTGGGCCGGAGTCAAGTCATACCTTCGCAATGCCTCCAAGCCATGGAGTGAGGATGCTATATCCATCATCGATGCCAATGCTTCCAACATGGAGGCCCTCCTCAAAGACCTTTGGGTTGGAGAAGCCTGGGACGATCTCTCCAAGAATTGCTTCCCTACGCTGAGGACAGTCTCTGTTCACGTATATAGGGACGGCGATCCGTCTGTCTATTTCTCATGTGGAAGCAGCTCGGTAGCATCCGGTTTTTCAGACAATGTATTCAACGTCCCAGCTATCCGTTCCCTCGCCAAAAGCGTAACTGATACGTTATATATTTATGCCGCCGCATCACCCGACGGCACCACTTCCGGCAACCTCCGTCTGGCCTCCCAAAGGGCACAATCGGTACGAAATCTCCTCGTAAAAGCCGGTTGTCCTTCTGATCTCGTCAAGATCTCCGAGCCATACGAGGACTGGGACGGGCTGCTTGAGAAAGTGCGCAATCTCCAGGATTGTCCCGACCGTGACAAACTCCTGGGTATTCTCGACGACGAATCGCTTTCCGCAGACCAGAAACGGGCAGCTCTCAAGTCTTCAAGGGCCTGGCGTTATCTCCTCAAGAACGCGATGCCGGCCCTCCGCAAGGTTACTGTCAGGACAAATAAATGATTTTTTCCGCTCTCATCATCTCGGCGACTGTTTTGTTACAGTCTTCCGCTGCGGTGACGTCCCTTTCAGACAGCCCGCAGGACGGATCCCTGTGGATGGCCGGAGGAGAAAACGGTGTTTTCAGAATCGGAAGGAACGGAAGACGAATTCATTACGACAACAAGGCCATATATCTGTGTTTTGACGCTGACGGAGTGCTGTGGCTCCTGGATGACAAGGGAAAAATCAGTACTTATAGTTCCCAGACTGGATTTGTGCGCTATACCGGTATTGATTCCGAGGTCAGTTGTCTTCTCGTTTCCGGTGAGAAGGTGTATGCCGCGACATTCTCCGGTGAAATCTATTCCATTTCAAAAAACGGACAGGCGAAAAAGATATCTGCTCCCGGTTGTGCAATCAACCGGATGCTTCCTTCCTCCGACGGCTCTATTTGGCTCGTCGGAGAGTCCGGAGCATGCCTGATGACAAGTGACGGTGACATTAATTCATGGGTAAATGATGTTCCAGCCAATGTTTCAAATTCAATACCTTTTGAATTTGAAACATCTAATAAAAACGCAGTCTCAGTGCCTTCAGAGGCACATTCTTCATCTGGTAATGGCATCCTTTGGGGCGTTCTTGCCGGTCTTGCAGTGTTCCTTATGGCTTGGCTCGTCGCCACTTTTGCACGTCACGCGCGCCGCGTTGAGCACGATAATGATAATAATGAAGTCTCTCCAGGCGAAATAGATCCTGTCCTTGCCAAAGTCATACACTCTCACGAAATACTGGAAACGCCAGACACACCGGAGGAGATGCCTGAAGTCCCTCTTACGCCTGAGAAGTCGCCTGATAATGTCATTTTCGAGCCAGTTCCGGAGCAAAAGACTCTCGATGAACCTGTAGTTCCTGAATCCCCTGAAGCGCCCGTAGCGCCATCAATTCTCGTTCCTCCGGGCAGTACACCGTTTACTGACATGGTAATGGAGCTGATAAAAAAGAATATCGCCAATCCTGCCTATGGAGTTGACGATATCGCAAACGATCTTGGGATCAGCCGTATCCATGTAAATCGCAAGCTAAGGGCTGAATCCGGCGCTTCTCCGTCAGTTCTTTTAAAGAAGACCAGGATGGAGATGGCTGCTGCTATGATAAAGGAAAAGAACTATACGCTTGCTGAGATTGCAGAGCGATGCGGCTTTGCTACGCCTTCATATTTCTCCACTGCATTCAAGCAGTATTTCGGAAAAACGCCTTCTGAATTTATTTAAATTTGATACATGGGGCAATGTATCAAATTTAAATACTAATGCTTCTTCTTTTTGTCCCAACCGGCAACCCAAATCTTTGGTGTGACGCCAGTTACCTTCTTAAAGGTGTTGTTGAAAGAGGATGCGCTAAGGAAGCCACAAGCGGACGCAATCTCCTCCTGATGAGCATCTCTATGTGCGAGTATATACTGCTCAGCATAGTCTACGCGGAGCGTATTGATAAACTCCGGGAAACTCTGACTGTAAGTATTATTGACCAGCTGGGAGATATAGGTCTTGTTGGTACCAAGAAGCTCTGCTACGTCCCCTAAAGTCAAACGAGGCTGCAGGAATATCTGTGTATCCAGCATCAGGTGTTGGAAACGTGAAAGAAGGCTGTTTCCGTCCCAGGAACGTCCGACGGCTGTTATAAAACTTCCGGCAAACTTGCTTTCTGTTTCGGTTTCTCCTGCTTCTTCCGGATTGTATGTTTTTTCTTTCTCGATTTTTATGGTGTTGTAGCGCATTAATTCGCCCATATCGTGCAGAGAAAGCTCTTTTGTTTCGCCAAACATCGCCACAAAACCGATCAGCAATACCAGTATAATTGTTGGAACGCACAGAATCTCAGACATCAATACATGGTGTCCTCCAATTATTGTCATTAGTATTGTCTCAACGAGAATAAGTAAGAATACTACCGACAGCAGATCGGCTTGAATTTCAATCGGCCGCAATTTTCCTCCTTTCTGGAAAAATGCTTTCCAGCGCTTTTTGGAGAACTTTTCATCCCTCCTTATATGGAAATAATACCATGCATATACAATCACGGAGATAATAATCAGGGCGCTGTATGCGACCATTGTCCAGTCGTAAAGAGCATCATCAAGAATCTTCATTCTCTCTCCTGAAAGTGCGAGGAGGACTATAGTGGCACTCGTAAGAGAGACGGGAACAACAACCCAGGCGACGTTTATAGCTTTATAAACGGTACGCTTACGTAGCATCCTGAGATACAGCAGTGTCAGTGGTACAGTGGATGTACCGGAAAATTGCAGGAGAAGAGTAGCAACCATCTTCCCTTCCTTGCTGGAATAAGGATTTGCCTGCGACGCTACTCCCAGATAGAATAATCCCAGACACAGGATCATCAGCAGGAAGTACGGCAGCATTTTCTGACGAAATGCTGTCATCGCATAGAAGACAGCAATCATCAGGCACGCAGCCGGGGGGAGAAATAGAAGCAGAGGGGTAAGCACTAGAACACGTCGTTATTTTCGTAAATCTTTGTCTCCCAGTCTCCTACAGAGGCGGAGAAGGCTACTTGCTGATATAGCTTGCCGGTATCTAGACCCAGGTGGAATGTATACTGTTTGCCGTATTCAAATACATTGCCGGGGAGAAGACCGTAGAGCATGAATTTGCCGTGCTGGTCCTTTAAGGCACTATATGTAAACCCTCCAATCGTAAAACTGTCCACGTCGTAGATCACCTCAACGCACTGCTTGCCCATTACGATATCGTCGGGGACGGAATAATACCGGCTGCTCTCCGTCATGTGGTCCACAAGGCTGTCGTGACCGACGAATTTTTCATTCTCCGAGCCTACGCCAAGAACTGCATCGCCCTCGAACACCACGATATCCTTGTAATACCCCTGGCGGGTCCACTGTCCACGGCTCTCCACCATGTCATTGACGAATACTCCCGCAGAAGCGACGTTGGTTGCAGTGAGCTTGCGGAGATGGATAAGTCCCTGAAGCTGTGGATCTGTAGTGACATCACAGATGCGGTATCCGATATCGTTGGTGATATGTCCGAATTCGAGGGGAATTACGTATAACAGATTGACTGCCTGCTCAGTAGTCTTGGATACAAGAGGTCCTTTGTCAGTATCAGATGTCTGGAAAGGGATGGAATAGGATTCGTTGTTACGCCCGTATTCTACCTTATTTACATAGGGGTAATATGCTGAAAATGAGATGGGATCAGGTACTTGCCAGAGCTCACCGTCAAACCAGCCGCTGTAACCGTCAGAGCCGGAACTGACTTTTGCATTGTTGATTACAACCTGATGAGTAAGGAAATCTACGCCAATAAGACCGAAAGGAACGTCTGTGTCCATTGTGGCGTACTTTGTGCCGGCCTCTACAGAGGCGGTTTCACCGCGCGTAGCGATTGATTTTTTAGGGATGGTCTGGCCTTCGCGTGTCACAGTAACGTCAAAACCAAGCTTTTTTTGTTTGGCTTCTTCCTTTGCACTGGGAAGTTCAGGGACATCATCGCCGAGATCGACGCAACTCCAGGACATGGAGAGCATAAGTGCGGCAGCGAGGATGTGCATCAATCTTTTCATATGCGATAAATTATATTACACCTATTTATATTATACGCGTGCGAAAGAACTCTGGCATGGCCTTTGATATCTTTCCGCATGCAAAGGTAATAAATTATTTTTATTTGCAAAATTTTTTTTGTAAATCTTTAAAATTATTTTTGAAACGTAAAATTGATTTATTTCGGCTTTTCCGGGTTGTTGACTGTTCTCGTGACTTTCGCTACCCTTCGGAACCAGGGCAATTTTTATCGATCCTTACCAAGTCATGATAGAAAAGCTCTTTAAAAAATACGTGAAAACGAAATATTTCTTCCTTTTTTTAATGTTTTAACAAGAATTTTTGGATTTTTTGCGTTTTTGTTTTGCGTAATCAATTTTTTTTCTTACCTTTGCACGGTTTGAATGTTCATGCGCACGTTTGTGCGTCGCGCGTTATAACAATTCTAAATTTAGTTTAGTGAACACTTTTATGAGGCATACAATGACCCTTCAGGGATTTTCTGGGCTCAGGAAAGCTCTGATTGTGGTGTGCTTTGTTATGAGCTTTGGTGTTCTGAATGCCAATGCAGCTGCTTCTGCCGTTGATTCACTCCTCTCTGTGGTGCCTGAAACACAGGAGACACTTTCTTCCCAGCCTGATACTCTCTTTACACGGAATGCCGAAGAGTCCGTACGCGTTTTCTTCCGTTTCGACAACGCTGTCGTCCGCACCGATTATCTTGACAATGCTGAGAGTTTCTCAAAAATCGACAGCCTCGTCGTCAACGATTTCCTCGGTGAGGATGGAAAGGTCACAGTCGCTTCGTTCTCTTCCCCTGAGGGCAACTACGAGTACAACCGCAATCTTTCGATTCGCCGTGCCGAGGCGATGGGCAAATGGCTCTCCGGTCATTATCCCGTTCTCAACGGACGCATTGAGCTCAATCCCGGTATCGAAGCATGGGATGATCTCAGGGCTGCAGTTGAAACTGACACGCGCATAAGCGAGCCCTCAAGAACGCGGATGCTCGAGATTATGGATGGCGACATCAATCCGGACGCCATGGAGGCTTCTCTCCGCAAAGTAGCTGAGTACCGTTCGCTCTACGGTGACTGGTTCCGCCGCTTCCGCTATGCAGAGGTTACATTCCACGGGCGCTCGAATGAAAACGCCTGCTGCGACAGTGTTTGCATCGGAGAACTTGTCGACGACACCATCAATAAAATTGAAGTCGACACTGTCTCCACTTTTGAAATCCTTTATGCGACCAACAAGTCAGATGTCCGTAAAGATTTCAAGGACAACGCTGAGGTTCTCGATGAACTTTCCGAGGTTCTCGCTACTGACGACGAGATTCACGTGATTCGCATCACCGGCGCTGCATCTCCCGAGGCTTCTACCGCTATCAATGAGCGTAAGGCTTGTTCCCGTGCCGAGTCTCTCCGCAAATGGATCCTCGAGCGCCGTCCCGATCTCGCCGACCGCCTGACTCTCCTCAGCGCCGGTGAGGCATGGGAAGACTTCCGCGATGCCGTCGTTGCCGATAGCAATATCGACGACGACTTCCGCAGCAAGGTCCTTGCAATCATCGACAGCAAGGATTCCCAGGATAAGAAAGAAGCCAGCCTCAAAGCCCTCAAGGAATACAAGGACATTTACGAGCGCTACTTCCCCGGCCTCCGTTACGGCCGTGTTGAGATTATCTCGAAGAGGTACATTTCCTCCTCCAAGCCCTATGTCGACACCCTGCCCGTCAAGCCCGAGATTGACACCATCCCCGTCAAACCTCAGATTGACACCATTCCCGAGCTTCCGGACACCACAGCAACCGATACCACGGTCACAGGCGAAAGCATATATGTACTCGAGCCCATTTTCGCGGCTTCTACCAACGCTCTATACGACGTCCTCGCGACCCCCAACTTTGCGATCGAGGTCCCCGTCGGCAAAAAGATCAGCGCTTACGCCGAATACACATTCCCCTGGTGGCTCTCGCCGAAAAACGACTGGGCATACGAAATGCTCAAGTGGGATATCGGCGCCCGTTACTGGCTCGGTGCTGACAACACTGTTCTCGAAGATGCATTCCGCGGACACTTCGTCGGCATAGACCTCTCCGCTGGCTACTACGACTTCGAACCCCGCCACAAAGGATATCAGGGCGAATTCCAGATCGCCAGTCTCGAATACGGTTACGCATGGAAGTTCTCCGATCGCTGGAGACTCGACGCCGTCATCGGTGCAGGCTGGCTGGGTACCCACTATCGCTATTATGAGGCTGACCCGACAGACCGTCACCTCATCTACCAGCATCATGGCGAGACATCATACTTCGGTCCTACGAAGCTGGGTGTCACGTTCAAATATATCTTCACCACAAAGAAGGAGGTCAAACGATGAAAAAGCGTATCCTCCTCCTTCTCGCCGCGATTGCCGCGTGCATGTTCGTCGCCTGCCAGCGCCGTCCGCTCGAGGCTGTCTATTCGACGACAGTCAGAGTTATCGTCAAGGTTATCTGGCAGACCAATGCAATGCCTGAGGAGCCTACCGGCGTTACACTCTACTTCTTCCGTGACGGAGACGCAAAGCCCCGCGTCATCACCACATCCAACATCGAAGGTTGCGAAGTCCAGCTCGAGCCAGGTCGCTACAAGCTTTTCATGATCACCCAGAGCCCTGAAGAGTACTGGACCATGGAATTCGACGACATGAATGACTTCGATTCCGCCAACGCGACCCTCGAAAAGAGGTCATCCCGCTGGTACACCACCCGTGCTGATGAGGAAGCCCTCGCCGAGAACCCTGAAAACATCGCCGTTGCCGTCGCTGAAGACTTCGAAATCACCGACGACATGGTTGAAGAGTACCAGTACTACTATCGCCTCTGGAGATCCAAGACCAAGGCCCTCGGCCTCACCGAGACCAAGTCAATGGACTACAGCCACCTCTCCGCCAGTGATCAGGAAGAGCTCCGCAACCTTGAGGACAAGATCATCACCAAGACCATCGTCATTCCTCTTTATCCGGAGAATATCGTTTCTCAGTTCTGGGTCACCGTCTACGCCAAGAATGCCGACGTCCTCAAGTCCGTCCGCGCTGCTACCAACGGTATGGCCCGTACATTCGAGCTCACCCAGGACGTTACCTCATCCGAGACCGTCACCCAGCTCATCGAGTCCGAGTGGACACTCACCATGGACGACACCGAAACACGTGTCGGCCACGTTGACGGTATGATTTCCACATTCGGTCTCCCGAACGGTGATTCACCTAGCGCCCTCCGCGACCCGAGCCTCAACCTGTCCGCTCTACTTATAGATAATAAGACCCAGGCTGATTTCGTCTTCCCTGTAGGCGACAAGATTCGCCTCGAGAAGCCAAATCCCGGTTACCGCAATATGTACCGCCTCATCTTCGGCAGCGCCGATGACCCGATTATCGAGCTGCCCGATGTCCAGGGCGAAGGAAGTTCCAGCGGTATGGACGCAACGGTTTCCGACTGGGATGACGGCGAAACAGTAGAAATTCCGATTTAGAATTTGAAACTCGAAAATTCAACGCTCAATATATAAATAAGTAACAAATTTAATACTTCAAAACATATGAAAAAAATCATGATTCTCGCGGCTGCTGCCGCCCTCACTCTGACCGCTTGCGTCAAGAATGAATCATTAAGGAACAACACTGAGGAGGACGCCATCTCCTTCGCTGCCTACTCAGGCAACGCAGTGACCAAGGCCGGTACAGCCGGTGAGCTCACTACGACTGCTCTCCAGACCGCCGGTTTCGGCGTGTTCGCCTATCAGACAACCGGTGACTACGCCGGCTCCACCGCTCCTAATTTCATGTACAACACCAAGGTCAGCGGCTCGTCCTGGACCTACAGCCCCATCAAGTACTGGCCTAACCAGATTCAGGCAGGCAACACCGACAGCCAGCCCGCAACCGCATACCAGGCCGACAAAGTTTCCTTCTTTGCATATGGCCCTCATGCTGCTGCTACCGCTTCTACAGGCGCAGTGACAGGTGACAACACCAAAGGTATCATCGCTCTCACCAGCAATGCCGCCACCGGAGATCCCAAGGTGACATTCAAGGCCACTTCCGCCCTTGACGACCAGGTCGACCTCGTGTGGGCAGTTTCCAATGGTAGCAATTGGACCAATGTCGCAGGAGAAACCAACACTCTGACCAGCGGCAAGCCTTACCTGAACCTCCAGAAGCCTGCAATCGGAACTGCAGTCCACTTCTATTTCAAGCACGCTCTTGCTCAGATCAACCTTAAGGCCATTGCCGC
Source organism: uncultured Bacteroidales bacterium (assembly GCA_905233275.1). Lineage (GTDB taxonomy): Bacteria > Bacteroidota > Bacteroidia > Bacteroidales > UBA932 > Cryptobacteroides. Next base: position 55,082 of record CAJODR010000009.1, read on the forward strand.
TTACAACCAGACTACTGCCGGCGGTACTGCCCAGAACGGTGTGAAGATCACCATCGAGAAAGTTGAACTCACCGTTCCTGGAATGTATGAGCAGGGTATCCTGAACCTTAACAACACCACCGCCAACACTCCTCTTTGGGAAAGCACTACCGGTTCTTCCGACCTTGCCCTTACCGTTGACGGAGACAACATCAATGCTCACCTCAAGGATGGCGGCGCCAAGACTGCTGCAACCCAGCCTACCGGTGTTACCGCTACCGAGCAGGATGTTATCGTGAACGGCAAGTACTTCACAGTTATCCCCAAGACCGGCACGACTACGGTCAACGTGAAGATTACCTATTATGTAACTACAGACGATCCCGATCTTAAGGACGGTTATAGCCGCGTGAAGAACGTCATCAGCAAGTCTGTTGATTTCTCCACCCTCGCCGCAGGCACCAAGAACACCATCAAGATGATCCTTGGCATCTCCGAGGTTAAGTTCGAAGCTGAAGTCTCCGACTGGACCGACGGTCTCACCGGAGAGGTCGACCTCCCTGTCAACAGCTAGTCTGTTTAATTATCCGGGTGGGCCTGACCGCCTGTCCGGGTGCAAATATATTACGAAATTAATATTATAAAAATTGAATCATAAAACTGTGAAAAGAGCACTTATCCTCTCTGCTGCCGCAGCACTCGTCTTTGCTGCCTGCGCCAAGGTCGAAAAAGTTCAGACCAAGACAGAAGACAAGCCTGTCAACTTCGGCGTCTACGTTCCCCAGACCAAAGCCGGTGAAGCCGGTGAAATGAACAACGCCAAGCTCCAAAGCACCGGTTTCGGCGTTATGGCTTATGTCAAGGCCGGCGACTATGACGGCTCCATCAAGGCCAACTTCATGTACAACCAGGAAGTCAAATACTCCTCAAGTGCATGGTCTTACACTCCTATTAAATACTGGCCTAACCAGCTCACCGACGATGGTACTACCGACGGACAGGGCGCCTGGTCACAGCAGGCCCAGAAGGTCTCATTCTTTGCGTACGCACCGTTCGTTGCTTCGGCCGGCGGTACTGAGGGTATCATCGCAATGACTGCTAAGGACCAGACAGGTGATCCCAAAATCACTTACAAAGTCTCCGATGACCTTGACAAGAATGTCGATCTCGTATGGGGTACTTCCAATGGCAACGTGTGGAACAATGTGGCCGGCGGCACCAACACCGTAGCCGAGGGTCTTCCCTACACCAACCTCCAGAAGCCCGCAATCGACACCAAAGTTCACTTCAAGTTCTATCATGCACTTGCCCAGTTGAATCTCATCGCCCAGGGTTCCTTCAACATTGTCGGAGTCGGCGGGGATGCCAAGGATGGAGTCAAGATCACCATCAAGGAAATCGAGCTCAAAGTCCCCGGAATGTATGATCAGGGTGTCCTTAACCTCAATAACACCACTGCCAAGGTCCCGAATTGGGATTTCACCTCTGCTACCGATACCGACCTCACTCTCTCTATTTCAGGTACAAAGCTCCATAACACAGTCATTGATGCAGGCGACGTTGCTGCCGCTTCCCAGCCTGCAGGTGTTACCAATGCCGAGGGTCCTGTTCTCGCAGCCAACAAATACTTTACTCTTCTCCCTCGCGAGGTCAGCACCAACGTCACTGTCAAGATTACTTACTATGTCACCACTGATGACACCAACCTCGATGACGGTTACAGCCGCGTTGAGAATATCATAAAGAAGACTATCACCTTCCCCAACGGTTTCAAGGCCGGTACCAAGAACAACATCAAGCTCGTTCTCGGCCTTTCTGAGGTCGCCCTCTCCGGTGAGGTTGTCGACTGGGAAACCGGTAGCACAATCGAAGTCTTCCTTCCTAAGAACAATTAATAATCAACAATATTTTCACAAAGCTTTATGAAAAAATCTATCTTTTTTGCTGCTCTCGCAGTCGTCGTTCTTGGCGCATGCACCAAGAACGAGGTAACCTACAACACCACCCCTGAGGCTGTTGCTTTCGGTGGTTATTCAGGTAGGACTATCACAAAGGCAGGCGCAACCATCGACATGAATCTTGAGAATCTCAAGACTGAAGGTTTCGGTGTCTTCGCCACCTATTCCGGCACAAATGACTATGCCGAGGCTACCAATGACTTCATGTACAACCAGGATGTCAAGTATTCCGGTTCTGCATGGACCTACTCTCCTATCAAGTACTGGCCTAACCCTACCAACGGTTCCAGTGCTGACGCCCAGAAGGTTTCCTTCTTTGCATATGCACCTTACTGCCAGCCCGCCGCTACCGAGGAATTCGGTATCATGGGCTTCGAGATCGATGGCACCACAAAGCACAACATCGTCAACTACGGTTTCAAATCCGGTGTTCCCAATGTCGACCTCCTCTGGGGTTACAAGCAGGGCGCAACCCTTACCGATACCAACATTGACGAGGACGTCAACATCAACCTTACCCGCACCGCCGAGACTGTGAAGTTCGCATTCCGCCACTCCCTCTCCAAGCTCGCAGGTAGCCAGGAAGGTGATCCGGGCACCGACGGCACCAACGCCAACGGTCTCATCATCAAGGCTGATCCTACCGCCGATCCTACCAATGGTTTCGCTACCGACAACGGTACCAAGATCACTGTCAGCAAGATCGTCGTTAAGAGCGCCGAGAAGGACCTCAACGATAATACTATCACCTACGCAGCCGACGGCTCTGTCCAGACTGGTAAACTTGACCTCTACACCGGTAAATTCACTCTTGACGCCGCTGTCGAGCCCATCAAGTTCGAGCAGACCCTCGTTGCAGGCACTCCTGCAGCAGGTGAGAACGAACTCGCCGACAACCTCAAGGAAGTTGCATCCCCTGCATCCTTCGCAGCTGTCAACCCCGGTGTTAAGAAGACCCCTCAGAATGTCTACAAGAACGAGGTCAACCCTATTATCCTTATCCCTGGTTCCAAGCCCGTTGTCGAGGTTGAGGTGACCTACGTCGTCCGTACCTATGATGAGAAACTCGGTACCAAGAAGTTCTCCGAGGTTCCCCAGACTGTCTACGGCAAGATTGCTTTCCCTGAGATCGAGTCCAACAAGAAGTACAACATCTGCATCATCATCGGTCTCAACGATGTCAAGTTCGCTGCAACTGTTGATGACTGGACCACTGGCGGCCCTGTCGACACCAATGGTGACGGCGTCATCGATGCCAACGACACTGTCGGTACTGTCAACGTCTACCTCCCTAAGAATCTCTAAAGATTATTATTTATCCGCGCGGGCCTGACCGCCCGCACGGGTACCCCGAATAGATAAGATTACAACACAGGATGTTTGTTAAGGATACATACAGGAAACTGACGGATTCTTTGAGGCTTGCTTCGCTGCTCGCTGTCGTGGCGGGGTTTGCGAGCTGTGCCGGTAAAGTCGATCCTGTGACACCTCCAGAGAATGAACCGGATGAGTGGGCCGAACTTGGTGGCGACCACCTCATGCGTTTTGCCTCCTCGCTTGAGGAAAGGGTCACAAAGTCGAGTGCTTTGCCTAGCGGCGCCACATTCGGCGTATTCGCCTATCTGCAGGAAGGCGACATCACCAATCACGTTGCGGCAAAGTGGTCTGACGGCGGCTGGTATCCTTCATTCATGTACAACACGCGTGTCAGCTTCGACGGCAGCGAATACAGCTATTCCCCTGTAAAATACTGGCCCAACAACCCTGAGAACACGATTTCTTTCTGGGCATATGGCCCTCACAGCGCATCTACCGTCTTTTATGAGCAGGGCACGACCACGAATTACACCAACGCCACTGTAGGTATCCCCGACATCCAGTTCTCCGTCACGAGCGGAAAGGATGATTTCGTGACATCCGATTTTGTCAGTGACAAGACCTACTCTAATTGCACGGATGAATCTTCCGAGAAGGGCCGTGTCCATTTCGACTTCCATCATCGTCTGGCCCAGATCGAGTTCAAGGCCAGGACTTCGGCAGATTACTCGGGCCTCGACCAATCCTTTAAGATCAAAAAGGTCGAAATCATCAATCAGTACAACTCCGGAGTTCTCAGTCAGAACACATCCGACAATTCAGCGTCCTGGACAAGGGTTTTTGGAGAGTCCTCCCTTGGAACGACCGTTTTTTCCGGTGTGCTGAATCTCAACTATACCGAGCAGGCGTGTGGCGATGCTTCCTACATGATGCCTCAGAATATGCGCCATAACGCGACAGGGGAGTCCGGAAACGACGTCAGTGCGAGAGTCACTTATGTCCTTCGCGTCAACAACGTGGAAATCACCCACACTGCAGTCGTCAGTCTTTATGACTCTACCGTGACCAGCTGGGAGGCCAACAAGTGCTACAGTTACACTCTTCTCCTCTCCGCTACCGACGGTCTGTCGATTACAGTCAATGTACAGCCCTGGGAGCACTGGCTCGGTACCGGAGATTACGAGGAAAACGTCACGGTCACAAAGCAGCTTACATGGACAGGCGGCACATACGAGAATCAGACCACCGGACGTTTTACTGTCAATCAAGTGGAGAAAACGTATGATGTCATAGTGCTCAAGGCCAACACTACCCTTCAGGGCACTTTCTGCTTCGATACTCCTTATCACGGGACCTGGGTCGCAATGCTAGAGCCTGTAAAGGGCAGCGAATTCGAATCGATCGTATTTTCAAACGACTCCATTCAGATTGACGGAATGGTAGGCGGAGATCTCACTATCGGAATCAAGGCAGGTGCCGGCAATTACACCCAAAACCAATACGCCTTGCTCCGATTCATGTGCCGCACTGAATCCGGGCAGACCCTGGCTGTCCAGGAGGGCTCCATCGGCGGACCGTATGTTATTGCTCTATACGCCAACTAGTATGAAAAAGATTCTATCATTATTAGTCATAGCAGCGGCGCTTTTGTCTTGCGCTCATGATGTGGATCCGATTCTTCCTGAAAATCAGGGTGGTATTACCGTGTGGGTGTATGGAGGAACAGAGACCAAGATGACCTCCAATCTGGTAGGTGACATGCCTGGTGTAGAAGAATTCAACGAAAATATCATCAAAAGTCTCGATATCTTCTTTTTCCCTGCCCAGGGGCTGCACCAGTCAGATTCGGATTATCAGAACAATGTCCAGGCTGTGCACCATTTGTTCGTAAACAATATTGACGCGCAGACCACATATACGGCGGCTAAAGATATTGACGAGGCCACGATCAAGAAGATTTTCGGCAATAATCCCCAGGCCGGCGACCAATGCGAGGTGTATGTGATCGCCAATCTGGATTTGAGCAGTTCACGGTTTGCTGACAACGCGACTCATGCGACTCTTCGTTCTTCCGTCATTGATGCCGCTGATTTCAGTAAGGTGACTTCCGAGACCGTCACGGTGAACGGAGTTGACAAAATTAAGAAAACAGGCAACCTCCCGGACCGTTTCGTCATGGAAGGATGGGATGCCATCACCCTTGTCCACGAAAATGGCATATATATGGTGCAGGCTAATGTCGCACTTTATCGTGCCGCCGCCAAAGTCAAGCTGGAAGTGACTGTTCCTCAAAATGTTATCGACGATGGTGTTGAGGATGGCAACGGTTTTGTCTGGGAGCCTCTTGTAGATGAGATGGAAGCAATCATGATGCGGGGTGTCAACAGGGGTGTCGTATGTGCAGCGGATACAAGGTATTCTTATACTATAAATCCTTCTCAAGACTACTACCCCAATCCTCCGTCTGCTTTGGGCGAGAATGAAAAGCTTCTGTGGAACTGGAATAATTATGGTCATACAATGGAAAACACTGGCACCAAGACCAAGACAGAAGGCGGTGTCACGACGACCATCGGACCGAAGTTCGAGCATTCGCATCCATTCTACTCCTATCCCACGTCCAACTGGAAAAACGATGCCGATAACGAGGCGTACATGGTGCTTATGCTTCCATGGAAAAGGAAGGGAAAGACAGAGTTCCATAACACGTATTATCAGATTCCGATCGTCCAGGACTGGGCGTTTGACGAGCATCGTCTCAAGTCCAACCGCTACTACAGGATGGAGGTTACGGTCAGTATCATCGGCAGTTTCGCTGCAACCGACCTTACGACGATTGTCCCCAACAGTTTCATAGTACTTTCGTGGCGCGATGATGATGCCACCGATCCTACTGAGGCTAATGTCAACATGAACCATACATCGTTCCTTGCAGTGGCCATGAACGCGGTTGAGATGAATAATATAAATTCCGCCAGTGTGGAATACGCTTCCTCGCACGACGTCACTACTACGGTCACGCGAATCGAATATATGGACTATTCCCAGAAGCAGATCCGCAAGGCCGTCATCACGCCGGCCCAGCCGAACAGGATATACTATTATACAAAGAACGCGACGACAGGGGAATATGATGTTTACAGTTCGTATACGACATCGACCGGGGTTTATGCCAAATATACTGCTGACGTCACTACCAAGGAAAATTTCGTCACGCTGACGCACGTCATTCCGGATGATATGTACACCGTGCAGACAATCACTGTCAATGTGTCCAACGGTGTCGTCGATGATGAAACGATAGTCTTTACGCAGTATCCGCCAATTTCAATCGAAGCCCATCAGTCCAATGGATATGCTTTTGTAAACAGGATAAGCAATGGTGCAAGTAATACCCAGATTTTCACATACAACGGAGACTGGGTCGGCACAATTACCAATCGTACAGAAGCGGCTGGTGAAACTATGACAGGCGGAAATACCAACCCCAATATTTATTCCATCCTCATTTCCTCTTTTTCAGATGATGAATTTGTAATAGGGGATCCTCGGATAGGTACTCCGGACAATCTCTTGTATAATATCAATACTGAATGGTCTACAGGGTGTTATACATTTACAAACCATGCAGGATTTACGGCTCAGACTAATTACCGTTACTGGCCTTCAAGAGCCTATTTAAGCCAGAACTCAAATTCCATTACCAAGAGAAATACGGACAATCGTACGAACTCTTATATCACTTTACCGGCTGGTCTTTCATGGGACACTTTTGATTCAGAAGCGAACGCGTATGGACCTCATACGGATAACAACTGTTATTGGAAGGAAGGGAATCGCTATTACCGGGCTCAGTATCGTTCAAATACCACTCGCTATGCATTGACAGGGCAGCAGGGATTGCAGAATTATTACCCCACCAATCCCACCGGGACTGAAAACATGATCGCTCCGGAGATTCTGATAGCATCATCATACGGAAAGACAACATATAAATCTAATAATTATAATGCGAAATTAACGCTCGAAAGGGCTGCTATGCGCTGTGCTCTTTATCAGGAGGACGGTTATCCTGCGGGGCGCTGGCGTCTGCCGACGTTTGCTGAGGTGAAATTTATTATGATGCTTTCGACGAGTGAGCAGATTCCCAGTTTGTTCAATATGACCACACCAACTGATACTGAGGGTTATTGGTGTGCAAACGGAAGGGTCATTTTGCAAAACAATGTAGTGATGCTTCAGAATCCTCCAGGTACTGATCCTACCGCCCCCCGCTGCGTTTACGACTTGTGGTACTGGGGAGACAAGGATGATCCTACCAGCAGTTACGATACCTCCTGGGAAACTACTTGGCATCTTGGTGACAACGATTAATAAGACGGGAAAATGAAAAGACTGCACTACATACTCTTTACGATTCTCGTTCTCGTCGCTTCTTGCGTTCGCGAGGAGATGCCGGTGGACGAAAAGCCAGACTATGCTGACGGCCAAAAGGTCCGCATCTCCTTCGATCTCGGTATCCCGACCAAAGTCTCCGACTCCTGGGCGGAAGCTGAGGTAGAAACAAAGAGCTTTGGCGACCTTTCTGATGCGAGGCGGCTCAGTCTTAAGCTTCGCCTTTATGTCTTTGACGAATCCGGATTTCTCGTTGAGGCCCGGGATGCCGATTCCTACGAAAATGACAATTCCTTCGAATCAGCTCACCGTAATGAGACTAAATTCAGCGTAGAGCTCACCCGTTCTAAAAATAAAAGAACAATTCATTTCGTGGCGGTGGATGCCGGTGATGATGAGTTTGACGATGTGGTTCACGAGGCCTACCATTATGGCTCTGAAACTACATTCATGAGCGGTCTTAGCGTGAGCGGCGATGTTGATGCATATTGGGGCAGGATCGAGATGCCGGGTGGCATTGATGGCCCTACGGCTGATGATCCGGGTGTCCAGCCGACGACGTTCACCAGGGTCCCCATGATTAGAAACTATGCAAAGATAACCGTTGTCGAGCCGACTCTTGCCAACTTTACTCTTACGGGTTTCGCTCTTGTCAACGTCCCGACGCATGGCAGCGTCGCGCCATACAACTCCGCATCCGGAAGTTTCGTAAAATATTATTATGACGAGGATACCACGGACGACTATGAAAGGGAAGAGTCGGTGCGGAGTTATACTGAGATATTACGCATGGGATATCACGGAAGCCTTCCACTTGGAATCTCTGAATCCAACATGTGGAAATATTCGGTCAGTACGTTGACCGATGCAGACTTCACGAAGGCTGCCAAATATATGTACGAGAGCCCCAATTCTCTCGAGGGGACCAAAGGGAGAACTTTCATTTTAATCAAAGGCAACTATATCGATACCGTCAATAACAGGACTTATAACAACCGGTACTACAAAGTTGATATTGTCTACAAGGATACTCGGCTTTATGAAGATACGGGCGTTTTTACGTACTACAATATTCTTCGCAATTTCAACTATATCATCCGGGTCCTGGGCGTCTCCTTTGAAGGCTATGCTACTCCAAAAGAGGCCGCGGAAAAACCTGCGTCCAACAATATTTCTGCATCCGTTTTGGCAGAAGGCGTAAACAACGTCTCTGACGGAAACGGCTCCCGCCGTCTTTTTGTCAACAAGATTTACTCTCTTTATACCACCGGCGGAAGCAAGAATGGAGATCTCTCGGCAAGAGGCGTATTGTTTGATGACAACGCAGCTGTCCCTGGTAGAGATATGTTTATAACTGTTCTGGAGGATAATGACGGCATTATTCAGGGTACTCCCTCTTTCGGGTCGGTTGTTAATGGCCATTATCCTATCAATCTGACTCTTGCTTCGGTCAGCTCCGTTCCCCGCACTGCAACGCTTCGCGTTTATTTCAAAGAAGGGACATATGAGACCCTTTACCGTGACATTACCATTGTTTTAAGGGAACCGTATGACCTCAGAGTTGACTGTACCGATGTCGTTCCCAGCAATGTGGGAGAAGAAATTAATGCCAAACTGTTGGTTCCTGACGGTATCAACAAAGCCCTTTTCCCCTTGGTATTCCTTATTGAACCGGCCAAAAAGTCTTTGTCTCCTTATGCATCCAAGAATCAGCTTGCCGTCCATGTCGGCAACAGCATCATCCCTGGATCCGAAACTGAGACATCCTTCCAGTTTGAGCGGGAGATTTCTTACGAACAGTATGTAGCATCGGGGATAAAGACGATAGGGACGACCAAATTTCGTATTATCAACTGTTTCTTCAAGACAACAACCTCAGACAACGCGACGACGGTATATGCCAAGAATGAGTATTTCGACTTGGCAAACGCGCACGACTTGTTCAAGAATGGCAACCCGGTTTTCTTAGACGGAGACGATGCATATGCAGAAGTATTCCCCTCCGACTATTATGGAGCTGGCAACAGTAAGCATTATGTTGATTTTAAGACAGTGCGGAATTCCGGGACCGTGAGTGTCACTTTGGAGGAAGAAGGAGAGGCGACTACAGTCTCCTACAATCTCTCCGGGGGCTCGAATAATGGCGACGGTACATTCTCACATCGGATAGAGTTGCTTACCAAAACCTTCAATGGAAGCAATTATAGAGTCTCGGTGGTGTACAACAACGAATTTGAGCAGACGATCAGTGGTACTGCCGTTCAGAAGAGACGTTATCTGTACATCCCTCTCGGCAGTTTTGAGACGAATGTCAATCTTTCCAACGGTTATCTTAACGAAGAGTATTTCCGCACATGTATAAATACGGCAGATACTCAGTGGGCCGTATCCGGCGCTCAGGCGGAATACATGGGTAAGGTCTATATCACCCAGAGCGGCGTAAACTTTTCTTATGGCCGCGATGCCGCATCGGATACCAACTACAGAGGCTGGAGATTTTCTGATAGCGACGGCTATCATATGGGTATTGAAGTCTTCCATCCGGGAATGAATCTGACAGAGGACATGGTGATTCACTTCTATGATCCCCAGTCTACAAAGAACGCCACATGGGTCGCCAACGCCCGGATCGGAGATGTGACCATCCGTCATGCAGTCGACTTCCAGGCCGGCGCTACTGAAGCGACAGGCACCTCTGCGGGTCTGTACAAGATGCCGTTGACGTTTGCCGAGCCTTAGGCCCCGCAGCCCAGCTGAATGCTAAATATGCCCGCCGCCTTCGGAGGCGAGTTCGCGGTCGACGCGGTCTTTCTCCGCGAGGAGAAGGTCGAGGAGCCAGTCTTTCTGCTCATCGACGAGTCCGAGGTCGCGGCAGGCGGACTCGTAGCGTGAGAGGATCGCCTCCTGGTAGCGGTGGCAGACCATCGACTTGCGGATTTCCTCTTCAATAGTTTCGTGCTCGATCTCGTAGCTGTCCTTGTAGTACTGCTTGTACACCTTTTCCGAGGTGTAGCGCAGGCAGAATAGGAACATGCCGGAAGCGAGGATCACGATGCCGGTGATGCCGATTACAAGCGGGACCCTCTGGATGAGGCCGAGCATGGCGAGGGCCGATCCGGCCAGGAATATGGCGAGAGCCGCCAGTTCGCTTTTGTGGTGCTTAAATATTGAGGAAATCTTCATAGCCTGTGAGAGGATTTGTGGTGCGGTTCTGGAGGATTTTGAGCTTGTAGTCATTCTCGGCCTCCTTGGCTTCCATCGCCTTCTGGAAGGCGCGGCGGGCGGAGGTTCTGGCTGTTTTTGCGCCTCATTTCGTCGAGGTTCTGCCGGAGCTGCCACTGGCTGAGGAGAATTGCGGAGAATGCAATTGCGAACATCAGCAGGAAGCCGTACAGGATGGTCTGCTGGTTGCGGTAACGGAGCCTTTCGGCGGCCGCGCGGAGCTCGGCGTTGTTCATTTCGGCGTCGAGGATGGCGATGTCCTCGTTCTGTACCTTAATATATATGGAGTCTTTGTCGCCCATCAGCAGCCCCAGTTCGGAATACGCGCTGCGGAAATCCTGGAGATCCGCGTAGATGGGGTGCTTGAGATTGTGCCGCGCCCGGGACGTTGAGAGCGAATCCGCCTTCGTCAGGGCCTCGGCGAATAATACCTTGGACCTCAGGTACGCCACATCCATCTCCAGACGCTCGTCCTTCTCGGTCTGCACCTTGTATAGCGGATGGTTGACCAGCTTTTCGTAGCTGGCCATGAAATCGTCCGTGCGGCCCTGGGCGTAGTAGTAATAGGCCATCGTCATCTCGACCTTGATAGCCAGGGCAGGGAAGAATGACACGTATTCCCGAGCCCGGTTGCAGTAGTCGAGTGCGCTGGGGTATTCGCCGGATCGAATGTATTCCTGAGCGATGAGAATGTAAAGGTTGGGGAGTTCCTGCTCGACGGACGCCTCTTTGGAATACTGTGCCGCCTTGCCGAAATATTCGATCGCAAGATGCGAATTGGTCCTCTCGCTCTGGATGAGGCCCATGATCCGGTAGGCGTACATCGCACCGAGCGGATTGTTCTCTTCGCCGGAGAGGCGCTGCATGGCGCGGGCCTCGAGCATGGCATCGGAAGCGCGTCCGATGTGGATGAGGTAGCGGCAGTATTCGTCTATGACGGAATACATGTGGTCGCGGGCCTCTTCGTGCTTCATGAGGCTTTCCTTGATCTCGGCGACGCATTCGTCCATGCGGTCGTATTCGCCGCGGGCGTAACGTACGGGGAATTCAAGGGTGAGGGCTAGACAGCGTTTGCGGTAGTTGCTCTCCTCGACGCCGGCCTTGTAGAGCGAATCGGCGAGCACGAGGTTGGACTCCTCGTAAGGCTGCATTCGCCCGGAGGCATAGCGCTGGAAGGTCTTCTTGTCAGCGCCTATGCGGTTGACAATCTGGGCACCGGCGCCAAGGGCGATCAGTGTCAGCAGAAGGGTTGCGAGGATTCGCCTGATCATTTGTTCTTGGCTGCCACGAGCTGCATCTGGGTGATGATGCAGGTGAGGAGTTTCTCCATGATGATGGGCTTCATGATGAAGTCGTTGGCGCCCATGTTGAAGCCCTTTACGATGTCCTCATTGGAGTTGAGGGCCGAAAGGATGACTATCTGGATATCAGCAGTCTCGGGGTCTTCGCGGAGGCGGCGGATGACTTCGAACCCGTCAATGCCGGGCATCATCAGGTCGAGGAGAATGAGGTCGGGTTTCTCGGCGGCTACGGCATCCAGGGCCTGCTGTCCGCTTGCGGCGGTGCGCATCTTGAAATTGAAGCGCGACAGCATCTTCTGGACGAGAATGAGGTTGAGCGGAATGTCATCGACAGCAAGTACATTGTACTTAGAGTAGTCGTGGTCCTGTGCGTAAATGGGTATCATATCTGATTAATTGTTTTCGGGTTTATCCAGGTCCTGGGGAGGGACTACGGGGACTTCGAACTTGAAGCGGGCGCCGCCTTCGGTGTATGTGGTGTCGAGATAGACTCTCGCGCCCATCCTGTCGGCGATGTCGCGGCAAATGCTGAGTCCGAGGCCGGTACCCTGGACGAAATCGTTGAGCTTTGTGAAGCGGTCGAATATGTGTTCGGCCTTGTCAGGCGGCACTCCGGGGCCGGTGTCCGTGACAGTGAATGTCACAAATCCCGGGCACTCGTGTATGGAGCTTGAAAGGACAATCTTTCCCTTTGGCGTCTGCTTGCAGGCATTGGTCAGCAGGTTGATGATGATCTGCTGGACGCGCCTCGGGTCGGTGCGGAATGTGAACGGCTCCGGATCCTCCGGCTCGTAAGTCATGGTGACGCCCGGCTGGAGACGGTGCTCGGAGCTGGAAATTGCGGCGTTGCACATGAAGTTTTTCTCGCCTTCTTTGATGACGATGCGGTACTCGCCGGAATCCATGGCCGATGCGTTGAGAATGTCGTCCAGAAGGACGGTCAGCATCTCGGTATTGTTGATGATATGACTGGAGAATTCTTCCTTCTCCTCGGGAGGGAAGGTGCCGTCGGGCAGCGAAAGCAGCTGGGAGAAGCCTACGATCGCGTTGAGCGGGGTACGAACCTCGTGGCTCATGTTCTGGACGAAGCGCGTCTTGGCGGCGTCAGCGAGGCGTACTTTCTCGTTGGCGGCCATGAGGTCTGCGATCTGGGCCTCGTCGCGCTTTTTGCGTCTCACTAGTGCGCGTATCTCGAAAATGGTGACGATCAGGGCTCCTACGAGAATGACGGCGATAAGTATCATCACTATCCCGGAGATACGCCCGATCTTGACCCGGAATTCGTCGATATCCCTTTCCTTTTCCGCGACTTCTGCCTCTAGGAAGCGTTTGCCGAAGCGGGCGTCGAATTCGACCAGGCGGATACTGTTGCTCTTTGCGAGTTGCCTCTCAATCTGTCCGACGATGCGTTTTTCGAGGTAGAACGCGATATCCTGCTTTTCGTGCTTCTCGGCGATATTGGCGACGAATTTTTCTTCACGTATGCGATTGATGGCGTTGAGGTCGGCTTTTTCGCTGTCAATTGTAGCCGAACCGTCAAGAATGTCGTCAATCACCTTGAAAATCTCCTTGTACGGCTTGGTGATGGTGTGGATCATGTCGTCCTTCATGCAGTAGTCACGGTACTGCCTGTAGGCGCTGATATTGTTGTCCAGGGCGTTGAGTACGGAATAGTAGTAATAGCACCGGAGCGTGTCGAGATGCTGTTTTGAATTGGCGAATCCCTTGTCGACATTGATCCTCATGGAGTCGCTGCCGACAGGGTAGGTGTCGGCAAGGTCGATATATGACCGGCAGATCGACTGGCGCAGGACGAGGGAGTCGTCAGAGGCGTTGTACAACTCAATGCCGCGTTTGATGTGCCTCTTGGCCGAAATGTAGTCGCTCTGCGCGAGGTAAAGACTGACCAGGAAGCGGTAGCTCATCCATTCGCCGTAAGGCTCGTCGTTGGCGATGGCGATATTCTGCATCTCCAGGATGAGGTCGAGGGCTTTCTGCTGCTGGTTGTGGTTGTAGTAGTAGTTCTGGACGAGTTCGTAGGAATAATAATAGTACTGGATATGCCCAAGTTTGCGTGCAACGTCCTTCAGCATCTCATGGGCGCTGACTACTTTGGCGTCATCCTCCTTGCCTTTGGCGGGGTGCGTGGCCTGCTTCAGCCGCTCCACATAATACAGCGTCTGCGCCTTGGTATCCCCCTTGGCCACCGCCGTACTCAGCAGCTCCGTGGTGACTTCGTCGAATTCCTTTTCGCTCCCCACCTTCCCCACGAGGCTCTCCGCCTTGCGGAACAGGGCATAACAGTCGTCGTCAAGTTCATAGGGGTTGTTCTGTGCCGCCGCCGGCACCAACAGCACCAATATCGAGGCAAGAGTGACTATCCATTTTCTCATAACCCCAAATATACTGAAAATTGATAAAATCTGCAAAAATACAAACGTTTTAAAACGCCTGCTGCAGCTGGCTATGGTTTCAGGACAGGCAGCTGTTGAGCTTTTTCGGGGTCGAGACGGGTGTAGGCGGCGTTGAGGTCGGAGGGGGTGACGTCGTAGTCGAAGTTGACGAGGCGGTCGGGGTCCTTGAGGGAGTGGGAGAAGAGCCACTTGTAGGGGGCTTCAAGGAGGAAGACGCGGATGAGGATGGAGTGGTTGCAGCCTTCGAGCCAGGTGAAGCGGAGGCGGTCGTAGTGACCGCTTTTTTCGAGCTGTTCGACTATGGATGTGGAGAACGATATTCTGGTGATGTCATCGGCGACGCCGTGGATGATCCAGAGCGGGACGTCGCCCATGGGGGTGGGATCGCCGGTGAAGCCGCCGCACATGGGGATGGCGGCAGCAACGCGGTCCGGGTACTGGGCGACGACCTTGAACGTGCCCCAGCCTCCCATGCTCATGCCGAATACGTACAGGCGGTCCTGGTCGGTGCGATAACGTTCTGCTACCCAGTCGACTACGGCCATTACGCGGTCGGCGTCCCAGTTGGCGTCCGACGGACACTGGGGGCAGATGACCAGGGCGTCGATGGGACGTCCTCTTCTCAGGGCGTCAATGCAGCCGTAGCGGGTGACCTGGTTGAGATTGTTGCCTCTCAGGCTCTTGCCGTGGAGACACACGAGGACGGGAAGGTCGGCTTCTTCGTCCTGATAATACCTTTCGGGGACGTACAGGAGGAAATTGTAGCCATTCTTCACCGAATCCTTGTAGGCGAGAAGCACGTCGCCGGTCCGCGGGCTCGCAGGCTCCGTCAGGGGAGAAGCAAGGTTTTCAGCTGCCTCTTCTGTCGCAGGTCCGTAAAACTTGCCGGGACCTGCGACATTATATGCCGCCAGTGGCCAGAAAGCGTCGCCGGTCCCCTCATCCAAAGCAGACCTGCGACGGCTGTCGGCTGTCGGCCCCAAAAAACGGGTGTTTTCCGGGCTGGAACTGGCCAGGAGGTCCGGAAGCACCGTGACGAGGGCCAGTAGGGGAATGAGGAGTATGATGGAAAACCGGGACTTCATTATTTTACACGGATTTTGCGACCGATTTTGAGGACGGTCTTGCGGGTGATGCCGTTGAGGCTGCAGATCTTGTCAACAGTGGTGTGGTAACGGGATGCGATGCCTGACAAGGTGTCACCGCTCTTGATGGTGTAATACACTGCTCCTGAGGTGCTTCCGCTTGTAGAGGAGCTACTCGGCGGTTCCTCACTGACAGGCTCGTCACGAAGTACCGGGATGGTCCTGGTACTAAGGGCGATGGCCTTCCAGCCGCCTGTATCGTCGAGGATTAGCCTGGTGCCGGAGGGCGGGGGAGTGACGGTGCCGTCTGCACCTACGTATCCCCAGCTGCCGTCAGCGAGGAGGACGATGCGGAAGTCTCCTTCGCCGAGAGCGAGCGTGTCGGGAGCCATCACAAGCTCCCCTGCGAGGATCGAATCAGGCAGTGACGCCGTCCCTACGCTGTCGATGAGGAAATCCGGCAGGATGCGGCGCGCGCCGAGGAAGCGTTCGGCATAATAGGTCTCGCTGACGCGGGAAATCATGACGCCGCCTTTTGCCGCATGGATGAAGGTGAAGTCCCTCCCGGTGCTGTCGAGCTCGATAAACAGTCCGGCATGGCCGGGAACGCCTTTTCGCTTTCTCTCGCCGAAGACCACGATGTCGCCCTTCTGCAGGTCGGAGAGGGAGCCGTTGACCGGACGTCCGTCCTTCGCCTGAGTCTTTGCGCTCCTCGAGAGCGCATAGCCGAATTTGGCGTACACGTAGCTTGTAAGTCCCGTGCAGTCAAACATTCTCGGCCCGTTGGCCCCGTGCCTGTACTTCTTGCCGAGGTGGCGTTTGGCCTCCGTAATGATTTCGTCCGCCACAGTGGAGTAGTCGACGGTGATACTGTCTGGGACAGCGGTCGTGGCATTCGCCGGAAGGGCGAATGTGAGGATGGCGAGAGCAATATGCAGGCGGCGGAGTATCAAAGGCTATTTGCTTAGGGTGACTTCGAAAATGTCGACGCAGTTGCCGCCTCCGCCACGGGCCTGGGAGGTCGTGAAGATATAGCGGCCGTCCTTGGAGACGTCAAGACCCACGGGATAGCTGTCAGCCTGGAGGGTGCCCAGAAGCGTCATGGATGCAGCGTCTACGATTGCGAGGCAGCTGGAATAGTTGCATGCCACGTAGATATACTTGCCGTCAGGCGAAAGCTCAATGGTACGGGCGCCTGCAGGTACTTTGCAATTGACCCAGCCGGAGACATTGACCGTCTTGACCGTCTTGCCGTCAAGGGGCTGGCATGCGGCGAGGAAGTCATCGAGCGATATCCTCTGGACGTATCCCGCGTTGTTGATGCTGCAGTAGAGCCAGCCGTCGCGGATGACGAGATGGCGGAGATTGGACATCATTCCGAGGGCCCTTCCGAGGTACTTGCCGCTCTTGAGGTCAATGACGGCAATGCCGCCGCCACCACCCATGCAGCCGACGAGAAGGTACTTGTTGTCAGGCGTAAACACGGTGCCGCGGAGACAGTATCCGCTGCCGGTGTCGCGGTCCACCTTCTGGGTCCTGGAGAAGTTGAGATTAAGCTTGTAATCAACTGTGAGACAGGCGGTATAGTGCCACTGTGAAGGGTTTGGCAGCGAGATGTCGAGAAGGCCCACAGTATTGTCACCCCAGTGGGTGACGGCGAGCCATCTCCCGTCGGGGGACACGGCCACCATCTTCGGCAGCGGTCCCGTCTCGAACATCCTCACGATCTCATCCTTCTCGGTATCGATCACGGCCATAGCCGAAGGATCCTGCGCGTTGAGGTCGAAGCTCCTCCTGTAGTACGGAATCCAAAGGTACCTCCCTCCGTGGGAGAATGTGCTCTCCACCGGCTTTCCGGTGAACACCCCAGGGTTACGGTACGTATACCGGAACGGGAACAGTCCGCTATCCGGTGCCCACATATCCTTGTGCGCCGATCCGATATCGTGATGAATGGCCTTCAGCTTGTTGCCTGTTGCGAAATCATACACCACCGTGGTCCCGCCTTCCAGCGAATTGACATAGTACTTCTTGCCCGACGGATGAATATTCACCGACTTCGGCGAATGAATATCCGTATCCCACGTCTCCGTCTCACGGGCATTGTACTGCTGTTTACGGCCAATCAGCTTGACGCTGATCCCCTTGCCGGACCAGGACGACCCAATCTTCGGATGCACCTCCGCAGGGCCCCCGCTGGGCATCGCGGAATCATCAGCGGCCAAGGCTCCAGCGGGAATCAGGAGCATCCCCGCAAGGATCAAATGTCTTAATATCATACCTATTGTAAAAAAAGGACTGCAAAAATAGCCATATTTTTCTAATGAAACAAATCATAAGCCAATACAGCTGATATTGCGAAAAACATTTTAATTGGATATATTTGTATGTCTAAAACCGAGGAGAGATGAATATTGAAGAGAGAAAACTGTATCCGCTGAAATTTATTCCGGAGCCGTTCGAGGGAGGGAGGCATTTGCTGAGCGACCTGCGGGCGGCGGATTCGGTGGCGGCGGCGGGATGGCTTGGGGGGAATACCCTGAGCGAGCTCATGGAGACGTATCTTGAGCGGATGTCCGGTCCCGTCGGATTTGAGTATTATGGTACGCAGTTCCCTGTTTCGGTGAGGGAGTTTGCCGTTGCCGGCGAATATCCTCTCGTCGTCAACCCGGACGACACTGTGGCCCTCGAGCGCTATGATGCGTTCGGCAGGGCTGCGCTTTGGTATGTCGCCGAAGCGGAGGAGAATGCTGTAATCTACTGCGGCTTCAAGGAGCAGTTGAGCGGCGGGCAGCTGTTTGAGCGCGCCGCTGAAGGTTCGCTCCGGGAGGCGATGAATGCAGTAAAGGTGGTGCCGGGCGATGCTTTAGTAATCGCTCCGGGGACCGTCCACGGTGCTTCCGGTCACTTGAAGATCATCGAAATCGCCGAGGCTTCCGACCTCTTCTTCCTCATGGATGAAGACATCGCCGAGGCTCTCGATATCATCAATCTGGAGCCTTCCGAGCCCGAAATCCATCACGGCGGCGTCCTTGCCGACCGTCCGGAATTCAAGGTCACGGAAAGGGTCCTGGATGCCCCTCTGAGATATCTCTCCGACGAGGGCCGCAGCTTCCAGCTTTATCTGTGCCTAAGCGGCGGCGCGGCCGCCGAATGCCGTGGAGACGGAGGAGAGGCCGTCACGGTCAGATTCGCCCCCGGCGAAATCCTGCTTGTCCCGGCCGACGTCGAGGCGTTCGACCTCATTCCTCAACAACAGGGCGCCAGGGTGCTCGAAATCGAGCTTCCGCCGCGCTCGGAAAGCGATTCCTACATTAATGGCTGACAGTATCCGCATAGACAAATACCTTTGGGCCATCCGCGTCTTCAAGACCCGGAGCGATGCGACTGACGCCTGCTCCGGCGGCAAGGTCAAGCTCGCCGGCGTCAACGCCAAGCCCTCCAAAGTGATCAAAGCCGGTGACGAAATCCAAGTCCGCAAGGGCGCCGTCACCTTCACCTACCGCGTCATCCATCCGCTCGGCAACCGCGTCGGAGCCTCCCTCGTCCCGGAATACGCCCAGAACCTCACGCCGGAAGAGGAAATGGCCAAACTCCACGCCCCGGTCGAATCGTTCTTCGTCCGCCGCGAGCGCGGCGCCGGCCGTCCCACCAAAAAGGACCGCCGCGAGATAGAAGAAATATGGGATGCCATCGATTTCGATGACATCCCTGAAGAGACGGCCTCCCGCTTCGGCCTCTCGGAAGAGGACATGGAAGGTCTTAAATAATTATTTTCCGAAATACCTCTTGTAAAGTCCGAGGAAGCCTGCGCCGTGGCGGGCTTCGTCGCGGGCCATTTCGTGGATGGTGTCGTGGATGGCGTCATAGCCGAGGGCTTTGGCCTTCTTGGCGATGGCGAGTTTGCCTTCGCAGGCACCTGCTTCGGCTTCGTAGCGCTTCTTGAGGTTGGTCTTGGTGTCCCATACGACCTCGCCGAGGAGCTCGGCGATGCGGGAGGCGTGGTCGGCCTCCTCGAAAGCATAGCGCTTGAAGGCGTCAGCTGCCTCGGGATAGCCTTCGCGGTCGGCCTGGCGGCTCATTGCGAGGTACATGCCAACCTCGGAGCATTCGCCTGCGAAGTGCTCCCTGAGGCCCTGGAGGATTTCAGGATCGACACCCTTGGCGACTCCGAGCTCATGCTCGCAGGCCCATTTGCCTTCTTCTTCCTTTACTTCGACGAATTTGTCGGATTTGACATGGCAGACGGGGCACTCTGCCGGCGGGTTTTCACCTTCGTAGACATAACCGCATACGAGGCATCTGAATTTCTTTTTCATGGATAATATCTAATTTTGAATAATTATAAGTTCTATGCAAATATAGCAATTATTCCGGACAAAATGACTATATTAGAGGAAAAATTGGGGCGATGACAGAATTCCTCCTGCAAGTGGCCCGGCACTACCGGGACGAGGGTACCATCGAGGGCACGGCATTCGTGTTTCCGAGCCGCCGCGCGGCGGTATTCTTCCGCAAATACCTTGCGGAATCGGTCCCTCATGCGATGATTGCGCCGCCCATGATGACGATGGGGGATTTCTTCGAGAGGACGGCAGGCGCCACTGTGGCCGACAGGATTCCGCTACTTCTCCGTCTCTACCGGCTTTTCAAGGAGCTCAATCCCGCGGCAGGTCCGCTGGACGAATTCATCTTCTGGGGCGACGCCATCCTCGGCGACTTCGACGACATTGACAAGTATCTCGCCGACGCCCGCATGCTGCTGGCCAATCTATCCGACCTGAGGGCCATCGAGGATCGCTTCGAATACCTGACCCCGACGCAGGAAAAGGCTGTCTCTCAGTTCCTTTCCCACTTCAAGGATTCCGGCGACACCATAGTCAAGCAGCGCTTCAAAGGCATCTGGAACCTGCTGTATCCGCTGTACGAGCGCTTCCGCCAATCCCTTTCCGCCGACGGCCTCGCCTATGAGGGGATGCTCTACCGCAGTGTCGCCACGATGGCGAAGGAGGGCAGCCTCAAGGATGCCCTGGCGGAGCGATTCCCCGGTACGGAGCGATTCGTATTCGTCGGTCTCAACGCCCTCAATGAATGCGAAAAGGCTGTCCTCTCCAAAATGCGCGACGGCGGCATCGCCGAGTTCGAATGGGACTACGTCTCTTCGATGATTTCCCATCCGCTCAACCGCTCGTCCGTCTTCATGAAGGAGAATATCCGCAGTTTCCCTCAGGCATTCCCCCTTGCCGACGACCCTCGCTCCGTTCCCGTCGTCAGGGTCGTCAGCGTGCCTTCGTCCGTGGGGCAGGCGAAGTTGCTGCCGCGAATATTAGAGGAAGAGATTTCTCGGCAAGCTCGAAATGACAAAGACGCAATCAAGACGGCGGTGGTGCTGGGGGATGAGGGGATGTTGCTGCCGGTGCTCAATTCGATCCCGGAGGGGATCGGGGATGTCAATGTGACGATGGGGTATCCGATGGGAGCATCGTCGGTGTATGCGCTGGTGAATGCCCTGGCGACTCTGAGGCAGAGCATGAGGGTCAAGGACGGGACGCTATATTTCTATCACCGGCCTATGAAGGCGGTATTCTCCAACAGTGTATTCGCTGCCGTCGTCTCCGAAGAGGAAATATCTGTAATAGAGAAAGTTAAGGCCGCGGCAAAGTATTATGTCCCGGCTTCAGATCTCACGGGCGGGCTCTTCCTCGACCTCGTATTCCGCCCCGGTGTGGAGACGGTGGGCGAAATAGAAAAGTGGCTTCTGGAAGTCCTCGTCGTGGTAGGGGAGAGGCTCGCCGTGACCGGCCAGCCGCCGCTCGAGACGGATTTCACAAAACGCTACTGGAGCGCCGTCAGGCTCCTCTCCACATGGGGTGAAAAGGAATCCCTCCTCAGGGAGCTGAAGCCTGCAGTATGGTTCCGGGTGCTTGATTCGATAGTGAGGGGAGAGACGGTGCCTTTCGAAGGAGAGCCCCTTAAGGGCCTTCAGATAATGGGCCCGTTAGAGACGCGCGCTCTCGATTTCGACACCGTCGTCATACTGTCGGCCAACGAGGGGATATTCCCCCGACATAGCGTCGCGGAGTCATTCATCCCGCCGCAGCTGCGCAAGGGATTCGGCCTGCCGACCTACGAGCACCAGGATGCGATGTGGGCGTACTATTTCTATCGTCTGCTCCAGAGGGCACAGACGGTATGGATGATATCGGATTCGCGGACAGAGGGCATCCGGACGGGGGAGGAGAGCCGCTTTGTCAAGCAGCTCGAATACCATTTCCGCGTCAAGGTGGAGCGCTATGCCGTGAGCTATCCGGTTGAGAGGCGCGAATCGGAGAATGCGGTTCCAAAGACGGAGGAGGACATCAAAGTGCTGTTCGAGCGTTCCCTTTCCGCCTCCACGCTGAAAAACTATCTCGACTGTCCGGCCAAATTCTACTATCAGTTCATCAAAGGTCTCAGGGAGGATGAAGAAGTCTCCGAATCCCTTGATACAGGGCAGATTGGAAACGTGTTCCACAAGGCGATGGAGACGCTCTACACCGGCGACGGTCCCGAGCCTCTCGCACGCATTACACGCGAGTATATTGAAGGTATTCTGGCCAAACCCGAGCGCATCCGGAGCCTCGTCGATTCGCTGATTAGGGAAGAAATGCATACCATCGAGGTCACCGGGCGCAACCTCATCGTTTCGGACCTCATCTGCCGCTATGTGGTGAAGACTCTCGAGACCGACCGCGACCTGATGGCTTCGCGCGGCACGGATTCATTCGCCGTCCTCGGCCTGGAAAAGAAGATGTACTGCAGCCTCGGCCGCTTCCGTTTCAAGGGATACATCGACAGGATGGACAGTTTTGCTCCTGGCACGCTGAGGGTAGTCGATTATAAGACCGGCCGGGTTGAGGACAATGACATCAACATCGATGACGATAACGCTGAAGAAGTCGCCGATCTCCTCTTCGGTCCGGACAACTCCAAACGTCCAAAAATCGCCCTCCAGCTGTTCCTGTACGATGTTTTCGTCAGGGAAGACAAGACTTCAAGTCCTCCCGGACGAATATTCAATGCCATCTATGCCCCGGCTTCTCTCTTCGTCGGGCCCCCGCCGGAGAAGGAGCTGAGCCCGAAATTCGCCTCCATCGTCCGCGAGCGGCTTTCCTCCCTTCTCGACGAGATTGTCAATCCGGAGATTCCGTTCACCAGGACGGATGACCGGAAGACCTGTTCCTGGTGTGACTTCAAAAATATCTGCGGCCGATGATCAGGATAATGAAAGCGTCCGCGGGTTCGGGCAAAACCTTCAATCTCGCGAAGACATACATAAGGCTGCTTCTTGAAAGCGGCGACACGGAAAAATTCCGCCACATCCTCGCCGTTACGTTCACCAACAAGGCGACCGAGGAAATGAAAAGCCGCATTCTGCGCGAACTGTTCGTCCTCTCGGACAATCCTGTCGCATCGCCGTATACCCGGGATTTCGTCCCCAGGGTTTTCCCGTCCGAGGAGGCTCTCCGGGATGCCGCCAGAGGCCATTTGATGGCCATTCTGCATGACTATTCGGCATTCGCCGTGAGCACCATAGACCGCTTCTTCCAGCAGACGCTGAGGGCGTTTGCGAGGGAGGCGGGGCGTTTCTCTTCCTACCAGGTCACCCTTGACCGCGATGCCCTGATAGGCGAGGCCGTGGACCGGATTCTCGATTCGATGACAGAGAAGGACGACGCACTTCTTCGCTGGCTGACCGATTCGGTCGCCGAAGACCTCGCGGCCGGAAAGCGTTTCAATCTTGATGACCGCCTCGCCGAGATGGCGGGGAGTCTCAAGTCCGAGGCATTCACTTCGCTCAGCCGGCGCCGCGGCCTGGATCCGCTCGAAGCCTATTCGAGGGAAAACCTGAATCGTATCCGCCTGATATCCAAGGCGGTGATTGAGGATTTCCGCTTATCGCTCAAAGCCGCGACGGAGGCGGTGCTGGGCGCATTCGCCGCTGCAGGCGTCGAGCCGGAACAGACCAAAAGCAGCTTCGCGGTGAAGATTCGCAAATACGCCGACTGGCCGGAAGACGAAAAACTGAAAGCTCCTACGCCGGCATTTATGGATTCGCTCGCCGACAGCGAAAAGTGGTTCAAGAAGGCTGACCAGCACCTTCGTCCGCGTCTCGAGAGCACGCTCCCGGGCCCGGCGGGAGAGTTCATCCGTCTGTTCGACCAGCCCTTCCGCACGTATCAGACGGCGATTCTTGTCCGCAACCAGATTTATTCGCTCGGCATCGCAGGCGACCTGGAAAGGGAATTCGCCGCCCTGCAGACAGAGAAAAACCTGATGACCCTCGACGAGTCCACCAGCCTCCTGAGGGACATTATCGACGGCACCGACGCCCCGTTCATTTACGAAAAGACGGGAGTCCGCTACGAGAATTTCCTCCTGGACGAGTTCCAGGACACTTCCGGGGTGCAGTGGAACAATTTCAAGCCACTCCTCATCGAGAGTCAGGCGAATAGCAGCGACACCCAGCCGAATGGCGGCGAAAACCTCCTCGTCGGCGACGTCAAGCAGTCCATCTACCGCTGGAGGGGCTCCGACTGGCGGCTTCTCGACTCCGTGGCCCCGGCCGAATTCGGCGTCAAGCCTTCCGATGAAGAGATTCTCGAAGGCAACTGGCGCTCCCTCCCGGAAATAGTCAGTTTCAACAACGAACTATTCGCCTGGGGCTCTTCCTGCCTCGACAGCTTGCTCCTCGAAAAGACCGGTTTGGACGGCGGCATTGCGGGGATTTATTCGTCTGCATCGCAGAAGGTTTGTACCCGCGATAAGGCTCCGGGATGCGTAGAAGCCCGATTCTGCGAAGATGACGAAGAAGAAATGGCCGAGGTTCTCGGGACCGTGGCCTCGATCCGTGAGGCCGGCGCCGAATGGTCCGACATCGCCATCCTCGTCCGCAACAACAAAGAGGGTTCGCTCATCGCGGAATCCCTCATCGACAATGGCATACCCGTTATTTCGGACGACAGCCTGTATGTGAAGTCGTCTATCACCGTGCGGAGGCTGGTCTCACAGTTGTCGCTCGTCAGCGGCACATCCGGCAAAGAAGGCTCGGCGGTAGCCGGATTCCTGGCTTCCTCCATGGCCGTGGAGACGCCGGAGGGGTACCATTCGCTCTATGAGCTTTCGGAGATGATCCTCCGGTCGCTGAAGGAATACGACCCCGACCTGTTCGAGGCCGAGGTGCCCTATATCATTGCCCTCCAGGACTTTCTCTCCGAATGGTCGGCGAGGAATGGAAACGACCTGGCCCTGTTCCTCAGGGAATGGGACAGCGCAGATCCTCACATCAGCCCTCCCGAAGGCGTCTCGGCCGTCCGCGTGATGACCATCCACAAGTCCAAGGGTCTCGAATTCCCGGCCGTCATCATTCCTTACCTCGAAAAGCTGTCATTCTCAAGCAGCCGGGGGAGCATGTGGTGCGTGCCGGAGGCCGGCGGGACTTCGCTCGAAGGCATTTCAGATGTGGCATATCGGGTCGGGCTTTCGTCCGATACGGTCAATACCCTGTTCTCGCAGGACTATCTCCGGGAGCTGCGCCTCCAGTACGTCGACAGCATCAATATACTTTACGTGGCATTTACCCGTGCTGAAAAATACCTCAAGATCATAGGTAAGACTCCCGGAAAGACCATTTCGGATATGTCCGGACTGCTCAGCGCATATGTGAGTGACGGTCACGGATTTACGGAGAAGGACGGCGTAATGCGGAAGGGTGTTCCATACGATTTCACGACCCTTAAGCGCCGCAGGGCGTCTTCCAGCCTCATTACGGGCTCATGGACGTCGATCGCTCCGGGCGACAGGCTTCGCTCCCGCAGCGACGCTTCCGACTTTTTCGGCGGGGAAGGCACGGTGGGATTCGCCGCGTCTGCGCGGCTTCGCGGAAAGGTGCTTCACGACATCCTGTCCATGGTGGAAAAGCCGTCGGACCTCCCGTCAGCTGTCGAAATGGCGGTCACAAGAGGAGAGTTGCCTGAAGAGGAGATGGCTGCGGTCCTCGCGTTCCTGTCGGAGAAAATCGCTTCCAGACCGGAGTGGTTCCCGGAAAGCGGCTGCAAGGTCCTCCGGGAGGTATCCCTGTTTGACGGCAGGGGAGGGGTGAAGCGTCCCGACAGGGTGCTTGTCGCAGATGACGGCACCGTCACGGTCATCGACTACAAGTTCGGCGAAAGAGAGGCCGCCTACGACCGCCAGGTGGCGGAATACGTCCGTATCCTCCGCTCCATGGGTTACCCGAATGTCAGCGGCCATCTCTGGTATCTGTCCGAGAAATAATTTATTTTGTCCCCGGATTTTGTTATTTTTGCAGTCTAAACCTGAAAGACAGAATGGAAGCCAGCGAAAGTACGATCAAACTCTATTACAATACCGAAGTCGAAGATCTCGCCATGCCGGAGTACGGCCGCAACGTGCTCAAGATGGTCGAGCAGCTCCGTGACATCCCCGATCGCGCCAAACGCAGCGAGCAGGCAGCGGCCGTCGTCAAGGTGATGGAGCTTCTCAACCCCCAGGTCCACCAGCAGGAAAACTACGTCCACAAGCTCTGGGACCACCTTTACATGATTGCGGGATACGACCTTGACATAGACGCCCCGTTCGAGCCGCCGATCAAGGCGGACGTAGAGGCGCGCCCCATGCCCGTTCCCCTCCAGACCTCTCCCGTGCGCTTCCGCCACTACGGCCGCAACATCGAGAGCATCATAGACCTTATCGCCTCCGAGGAGGACGGCGAGGTCAAGACAGCAATGGTCCGCGCCATCGCGACGTACATGCGCCAGCAGTACCTCATCTGGAACAAGGACAGCGTCGACGACACCACCATTTTTCAGGATATCGTCCAGATTTCCGGTGGCCGCGTAAAGATTCCCGAGGGGCTCGAGCTCTCCAAGATTTCCGCTGACACATCATTCTCCCGTCCGGGAATCATCCTCGGAGGACAGAAATCCAAGAACCGCCGCAAAAAGAAAAAATAGCCGATGAACCTGAGACCACGTTTCTGGACCCGAATGGACGAGGACCGCAGGCGCACGATCAAATTCGTCGCCGGACTGTTCCTCGCCGTTTTCACCGTCTTTTCCATACTGTCGGTCCTCTCCTATTTCACTACGTGGAAGGCCGACGCGAGCCTCGCCACAGCCACCGGTGAGGCCCTCGAGGACTATCCCGTCCACAATATGGCCGGCAAGATCGGCTGGCGCTGGAGCCATTTCCTCGTCGGAAGCTGCTTCGGTCTCGGCGCGATCGGCATCCTCGTGGC
This sequence comes from uncultured Bacteroidales bacterium, assembly GCA_905233275.1. GTDB lineage: Bacteria > Bacteroidota > Bacteroidia > Bacteroidales > UBA932 > Cryptobacteroides. The sequence goes on from CAJODR010000009.1 coordinate 82,049, forward strand.
GCTCGTCGTGGCCTGCATCAAGCTGTTCGTCCGCAAGAGAATCCATCTGTCCAAGGCATTCACGCTCAGCGTGACGGCGGCATTCCTCGCCTCGGTCATTCTCGCGTACGCGGCTTCATTCGGCGCAGCCGACAATGCTTTCGGCGGCGGACTCGGGGGAAGATTCGGTGCGGCTCTCGTAAGTGCGGGGCATGCATTCCTCGGAAAGATAGTGACAGGCGTCCTGATCGGGGCACTGGCGCTGGTGTGGCTGTACTTCCTGAGCAGCCGTTTTGCGTCGTGGATTCTCGGTCATTCTTCCGACGATGAAGAGGAGGAGCAGGAACAGAAACAGAAACAGGTTGAGGTCAAGCCTGTCATCCAGAAGCCCGTCAAGCCGGTGGAAGTACCTGAAGAAGAGGAAGATACTCCGGAAGAGGAAGTCGAACCCGGACTTGAGGTCATCACCGACGACACCTTCGACGAAAAGGTCCGCAAGGAGCTCCCCCGTATCAACAACCGTGACGAGCTCCCCGGCTACAAGTTCCCTTCGCTGGATATACTGCACGACTATGCGTCGTCCCGCCAGGAGGTCTCCACCGAAGAGCTGTCGCGCAACAACAACAAGATCCGCGCTACTCTCAAGAACTACAAGATCGAGGTCGTGGACGTCAAGGCCGTGGTCGGCCCTACTGTGACGTTGTATAAGGTGTTCCCCGCTCCGGGTGTCAAGATTGCGGCCATCAAATCCCTCCAGGAGGATATCGCGATGTCGCTCAATGCCCGCGGCGTCCGTGTCGTCGCCCTGTCCGACTGCGTCGGTATCGAGGTCGCCAACGACGTGCCATCTATCGTCCCTCTCAAGGCCTTGATGAACGACGAGGCGTTCCGCGAAAGCAAGGCTGAGCTCCCAGTTGCCATCGGATATACTATCACTCAGAAAGTCAAGGTGTTCGACCTCGCCGACGCCCCTCACCTCCTCGTCGCCGGTGCTACCAAGCAGGGCAAGTCAGTGGGTCTCAACGTCATCGTGTCGTCGCTCCTCTACGCCAAGCATCCGTCCGAACTGAAATTCGTCTTCATCGATCCCAAGATGGTCGAATTCTCGGCCTACGCCAAGCTCCTGTACCACTATCTGGCGGTACTTCCCAGGGCTGCGTCTGCCGAGGAAGAGCTCTCCCAGGCCATAGTCAAGAACCCCAAGGCCGCCAAGGACATCCTCAGTTCGCTCTGCACCGAGATGGACTCCCGTTACGAGCTCCTCAGCAAGGCGGAAGTCAACAACATCAAGCGCTACAACGACAAGTTCCGCGACCGCCATCTCCTCCCGACCGAGGGTCACCGCTTCCTCCCTTATCTCGTCGTAGTCATTGATGAATACGCGGACCTCACGATGTCCGTCGGCGCCGGCGGAGAGGCCAAGGCCATGGCCAAGAGTATCACCACTTCCGTCATCCGTCTCGCCCAGAAGGGCCGGGCTGCAGGTATCCACGTGATCCTCGCCACCCAGAGACCTACTGTTGACGTCGTCACCGGTCTCATCAAGACCAACTTCCCTATGCGAATAGCCTTCAGGGTTACCTCCAGGATCGATTCCATGACTATCCTCGACACTCCCGGCGCCGACAAGCTCATCGGCAAAGGTGACATGCTCCTGTACAACGGCATTGAGACCGAAAGGGTCCAGTGCGCCCTCATCGGCGGTGACGAGATCCAGAATCTTACCGAGGCGGTCGCCTCCCAGAGCGGCTACAAGAAGAGCTACAACACTCCTTATTATCTCCCCGAACCTCCGTCCGAGGAAGGCTCCGGCGGAGAAGGCGAAATGGTCGATATGAAGCAGCTCGACGAGCGTTTTGAGGAGGCCGCCCGTCTCGTTGTCCAGTACCAAAAGGGATCGACTTCCGATCTCCAGCGCCGGCTTGGCATGGGATATGCAAAGGCAGGCAGGGTAATGGACCAGCTCCAGGCCGCAGGAATCGTCGGACCCCAGGACGGCAGCAAGCCACGCCAGGTGTTAGTCTCGGATTTCGCCGAGCTCGACAGGATTCTTGAGTCCTTCAAGGGCTGAAAAGGACAAAAAGGATGAAAAAAGGCTTCATTGCGGCCGTGGCAGCCGCTCTCATTTCCGCAACTTCGTTTGCGCAGACAGTTGTTCCCCTCCTCGACAAAGCATGCGACTCGAGGACGTCGTTCACCTATAAATACGAATCCGCCAAGCCCGGCGAATCGACATTCAACCTCCTCACCAACGGCTCCGCCACCCTCGAAGGCCGCGGCTACGCCGTCATCGCCACTGAGATGAAAATGGAGCTCCGCTCTGACGGCTCCAGCGTCTGGACCATCGACACTGCCGCCAAAGAGGCCATAATCGAGCCCGCCTCCGACGCCGTCCCTTCCGACATCTTCTCCAATCCCGTCGTCCTGGTACGCTCCTACAAGGAATTCTTCACCGTCTCCGGTACCGGCGCCCGTTACACCCTCACGCCCAAAGATTCCTCCCTCAACGTCAAGAGCGCAGTCCTGTCCACAGTCGGAGACAATGCCGACATCGTCCTCAACATGAAAGACGGTTCCGTCTACCGCCTCACCCTGTCCGGAATTACCTTCTCCAACCCCACCGCCGCTTCCTTCGCCCCGGCTGCCTTCACCCGCGACTGGATCGTCACTGATCTTCGATAACAAGAGATTTCTCCGCGCGCTTCGCTTGGTCGAAATGACAAAATTAGTGTGCTTCCGCGATGTTGAAGTCGGGGGAGGACCAGGTGGTTGTGCCTGTGGGAGTGTCGTAGATTAGGAGGGCTTCGAGGTCCGGGGAAGTGGTTATGAGCTCCTTTGAGGCTTCGGGGCCGAGGACCATGCACCAGGTGGCGACGGCGTCGGCGGTGGCGGCATCGGGGGCGACGACGGTGGCGCTGAGGAGACTGTTTTCAGCCGGACGGGCGGTGCGGGGGTCGATGGTGTGGCCGTATTTGCGGCCGTCACGGACATAGAATTTGCGGTAGTTGCCGCTGGTGACGAGGCCCTGGGGGCCGCCGCTGCTTTGCCAGATGGCGGCGATGTCGGCTCCGGGCGACATGTTGCCGTCGACTGGACGGTCGACGCCTACACGCCACGGGCGGCCCTTGTCGCTGAGGCCGTCACACCAGATTTCCCCTATATCGACCAGCATGTCTTTTACACCGAGACCTTTGAGATAGTGGGCGACGACGTCGCAGCTGTAGCCCTGGGCGATGGCGTTGAAGTTGAGGACGGGGAGAGCCAACGTGTCTTCTCCTTCGCGGAGAAGTGAGGTAGGGGAGAGGGTGCCGTCGGGTGCTATGGCGCTGCGGATATCGGGAAGGAGGCGGTGCATTCCGCATCGGGTGCGGATGGCTTCCAACGCCTCGTCTGAGGGCAGAGAATCGCCGGTAAAACCGAATCCCCATACGTCGAAAACCGGCCCTGCAGCCACGTCCAGAGCACCTTCTGACTGATCATAAAAGTGATAGGACAATTCGTAGCACTCGAGGAAGAGTTCGTTCGGGGTGATAGTCTCGCCGCGGTTGAAGGCCGAGAGGAGGGAGCCTTTGTTGTAGCCTGAGAGCGAATTGTCGATGGCGACGAGGACGGAGTCGATTCCCTTTGCAACTTGTGCGGGATCGAGGGAGCAGCCTTCGGAATTGAATACGACACGGTATTCGCCCCCCTGGGCGTAACCTCTTGCTTCATAATATCCTCCAGTCGGGCGGCACCCGGCAAGGAAAACAAAAGCGGCAAAAACGGCGATAATCCCCTTAAGAGCTCTCATTTGGCACGGTTTTTATGCAAAGTTAGCGGAATTTCGACAAAAAATATCGATATTTGCATAATTGATTGAATGATGAAGATGAAAATCACAAGATATCTGGCTGTTCTGGCCGCTGCAGCGGCTCTTATCCTGTCCTGCAAAAAGGACAAGGACGATGAGACTACCACAAAAAAAGATATGTCCGGGACATTCGTAGTCGACTATCCTGCATACGTTCATGGCAACGAGTCCATCACGCTGATTCCGCGTGGCCTTTATACCACGGATGGGACCAATATCGGCTATTATTGGCGACTTGTCGGCCGTACGACCAACGATACCACCAAATTCAAGGAAGACCTCGATCCTGCCAATGATGGCCGCTGGGTAGTTACACTGCCCGATTCGCTTGCGACATTCTCCATTGGTTGCACGGCATACGCTGACGATTATTATACCAGTTCAGCATCGATCAATATCACGGTCGTGGATGACGAAGAGTCGATTACGGACCGCGGTTTCACTGCGGATGACCTTACATTCAACGATATCCGCGATGGACGTACCTACCATTATGCCACTATCGCCGGTCTCGACTGGATGAAGGAAAATCTCGCATGGAATGGCGCAGGCAAGCCTTTCTACAGCTGCGACGTGATGGACGGAGTGGTCGGCCGCTTCTATTCAAGGGAAGAAGCCGAGACTGCATGCCCCGATGGCTGGAGGCTCCCCTCAGAGGCCGAATGGGCAGAACTGGCAAAGGCAGTCGGCCCTACAGGTACCTACGAGCCTTATTCCGACTTCCCTGAAGTTGCCCCGAAACTCATGGCTGACGCCAAATTCAACGGCACCACGCTCTGGGAATACTGGCCGGAAGTCAAGATTGACAATGCCTCGTCGCTTGCATTCATTCCTTCGGGTTATGCAGTAATGTCTTCTTCTGCAGCGCCTTCGTTCTCCCAGTTCGGGGACATCGCTGCATTCTGGTCATCTGATTTGGACGGAGAAGACGGCTGGTACCGTTACGTCAACGAAAACAAACCTGTCCTCTACAGCGGCAAGGCAATGGTAAAAGGATTCCTCCTCACCGTCCGCTGCGTCAGGTAGCGACCAGAGACAGTATTTTCAGAAGAGCGCCTACCAGCGAATCTGTGACGAATATGGCTGCCGTCGGAAATAATCCGGCGGCAGCTGCTGTTATTGTCCCGAGTGCCGCAAAAATGATGAGCGTGGTAAGCGGAACAGCCACCAGGTTGCATATGAGAAACAGCCCCGGAAGGCTCCCGAAGCGGTACCAGACCAGTGGCGCCGTAAACACCTGGCAGCTCAGCGTCAGCATCGCTGCATCCCAGACGCGTTTAAGCGGAGAGTCAGGATAAATACCGGAGAGGGAGGGGTAGAGCAGGGCGATGCCGGCGACGGCGAGGTATGACAGCTGGAAACCGACCGAACGGATCACCCACGGAGTGAGCGTCAGCTGGATGAGGAGGGCAGCCTGGAGGATGCCGGAAAGCGGCGCACGCCTGCCTGCAAGCAGCATTCCTTCCCTGATCAGTATAAACAGGAATGCCCTCACAATCGACGGCCCCGCCCCCGTCATTACCATGTAGAATGCCCCTGCGGCGACTGTCGCGCCGAATCTCACCAGCCTCGCCCCCCTTGACCGGCCGATTGCGCTCAGGAGCCCCGACAGCAGCGAATACAGGATCCCGATATGCAGCCCCGACAGCGCCAGAAGGTGCGACGCCCCGGCCGACCGGAAGAGCGCAACCGTGTCCCTGGTCAGTCCACTCCTGTCCCCGAGAAGGAAGGCCTTGAGGACTGTAGCCGTGTTGATTCCCCGGAAGGGAATACTGTCGATCAGCCTGGAAAGCCTGGCGGATGCGCCGTCCAATAGCCCTTCGGGCGAATGCACCCTCAATCCTCCCGCCGCAGATGTGAATGCTCCCGCGAGGAATATTACGGCAAAAACTGATGCGGCGGAGGCAGGAGCCTTCCTCTTCAGCCACAGGATGAGTGCGAAAGCAAGGCACGGCGCAGTCATGGCGGCCAATCCGCAATCGGCCGTCCCGTACCCCGCGTATGCCTTGAAAGCTTCACCGGCTGCAACGCCGGTTGAGAAACTGACGGAAATCCCGGCCATTGAGCCGCGACTTGTCATAAATATCCGCCTTTCGCTCGCAAATTTACTTAATTATTCGTATATTTGTATGATTTTGATACCAATTGAGTTTAAAATATGATAATCCTCGTAATCAACTGCGGCAGCTCGTCCATCAAGTACCAGCTCCTCGACATGAAGAGCGACGACGTCTACACGCTCATCGCCAAAGGCATAGTCGAAAAGATAGGCCTCCCGACATCCCTCATCCAGTACGCACCGACCGGATCTCCCAAGGAAGTCACCGAGTGCCCGATTCCCGACCATAAGGAAGGTATGCGCCTCGTCCTCCAGGCTCTTACAAACCCCGCCACGGGAGTTCTCAAGAATCTCGACGACATCGACGCAGTCGGCCACCGCATCGTCCAGGGCGGCGAGTTCTTCTCCTCCAGCGCCCTTGTCGACGAGGATGTGCTCAAGAAGATCGAGTTCTGCGCGGACTTCGCCCCTCTGCACAACCCGGCCCACCTCCTCGGCATCAAAGCCATCACCGAGGTGCTCCCGACAGTGCCCCAGGTGGTGACGTTCGACACTGCATTCCACCAGACGATGCCTTCATATTCATATATGTATGCGCTCCCGTACGAGTACTATGACAAATACCGCGTCCGCCGTTACGGCGCCCACGGCACCTCCCACCAGTTCGTGGCCGGTGTCGGCGCACGTCTCGCAGGGCTCAATATCAGCAATTCGAGGATAGTCCCCTGCCATATCGGCGCCGGCAGCTCGATCTGCGCGGTCCTCAACGGCAAGTCGGTCGAGACCTCCATGGGCTTCAGCCCGCTCGAGGGCATGATCATGGGCACCCGCGTCGGCAACATTGACGCCAACGCAGTCCTCTACCTCATGAAGAAGCTCGGCAAGACTCCCGAAGAAATGACCGAGATCCTCAATCGCAAGAGCGGATTCATGGGCCTCAGCCAGAAGACTTCCGATGCCCGCGAAATGTCCGATCTCGCAGAAGCCGGCGACCCCAAGGCAAAGCTCGTACTCAAGAAGCTCTCCCATGACATGATCAAGATCATCGGCTCCTATATCGCTGAAATGGGTGGCGTCGACCTGATCGTATTCACCGGAGGTATCGGTGAGCACAACGCCCGTCTCCGCCGCCGCGTTCTCGAAAACTTCTCCTATATCGGCCTCAAGGTCGATTCCGAGCGCAACAAGGCATTCGGCGAAGACGCCATCATCACGACCGACGATTCGGCTGTCAAGGCCGCCCTCATCTGCACCAACGAGGAACTCGTCATCGCCCGCGACACCATGCACATTGTCGAAGGAATTGAAGAATAAACGCTAAAACTGAATAAAATGATCCAGAATTTCAACGACCTTTTCCGCGAACTCAAGGAAAAACAGATCTGCAAGCATCTCGTAGCCGCATGGGCGGTTGATTCCCATACCATCGAGGCCTGCGCCGAGGCAGTCAAGCTCGGCTTTGTCAAGGTAACGCTCGTCGGTGACGAGAAAATGATCAAGGACGTCTGCGACAAATGCGGCCTTGACATGTCCGTATTCACCATCGTCCACAATCCCGTGGAGCTCGACTCGGTAGCACAGGCTGTCAAGATGGTCCACGACGGCGAGGGCGACATCCTCATGAAGGGCCTCTGCTCGACGGACAAATTCCTCCGCGCCATCCTCAACAAGGAGACCGGCCTCCTTCCTCCGAAGGGCGTCCTCTCCCACGTCGGCGTGCTCGAGAATCCCAAATATCACAAACTCATGTTCCTCACCGACATGGCGGTTATCCCTCAGCCTGACTTCCGTCAGAAGGTCAAACTCGCCGGCTATGTCTCCAAGGTGGCAAAGTCATTCGGCATCGACAAGCCGAAGATCGCCTTCATCGCCGCTTCCGAGCAGATGCTCGACTCCATGCCCGCATGCATGGAAGCCGCAATGCTCGCCAAGATGTGCGACCGCGGCCAGATCCCCGGAGTCATCGGTGACGGCCCTCTCGCCCTCGATGTCGCCATCGACCGCGAATCCGTTGAGATCAAGAAGCTTACGAGCCCCGTGGCCGGAGACGCCGACTGCCTCGTATTCCCCAATATCGAGTCCGCCAACGTCTTCTGGAAGACCAACTCCAAGCTCGCCGACGGCGTCCGCCAGGGCGGTATGCTGGTAGGTACCAAGGTCCCCTGCGTCCTCGCAAGCCGCGCCGATACAGTGGATACAAAGCTCATCTCCATCGCCGAGGCAGTGATGTCCGTGAAGTAGGGGAGACAGCAAGAAAGTTTGTTTTTATACAAATAATGCCTATCTTTGCAGGTGAAATGGGTACTGCCGTCAATGGGCAGTACTCTACTTTTTACTTGAATTGCAAAACATATTGATATGCCTATAGAATTAATGACCAAGGCGGGATTCGACGCGCTCAAGAAAGAGCTCGCCGACGCGCTTGCCCAGCGTCCCGTCATTTCCGCCGCCATCGCAGAGGCGAGGGAAAAGGGCGACCTGTCCGAAAACGCCGAGTACGATGCGGCCCGTGAGGCTCAGGGCCTTCTCGAGGTCAAAATCGCCCGTCTCAAGGACAAAGTCGCCTCCGCCCGCGTCATCGACGAATCACAGCTCACCGCCGAGACCGTCCAGCTCCTTTCCAAAGTCAAGGTCCAGAACCTTCAGAACAAGGCCATCATGCAGTTCACCATCGTGGGTGAGACCGAGGCCGATTTCTCCAAAGGCAAGCTGGCCATCACGACCCCTATCGGAAAGGCTCTCGTAGGTCACGCCAAGGGTGAGACCGTTGAGGCAAAAGTGCCTTCAGGCGTTATGAAATTCAAGATTCTCGACATTTCCCTCTAAGCCATGGCGACCATTTTTTCAAAGATTGCGGCCGGTGAGATTCCCTCCTGGAAGGTCGCGGAGAATGAGGATTATTACGCATTCCTCGACATCGCTCCACTTGCAAAGGGCCACACGCTCGTTATCCCGAAGCACGTTGAGGACGACTACATCTTCCATCTCGACGAGAAGACCTATCTCGGGCTGGTGTCATTCGCCCGCGAGGTGGCCATCGCGCTCGGCAAGGCTATCCCCTGCAAGAGGGTAGGAGTCGCCGTACTCGGCATGGAGGTTCCCCATACGCACATCCATCTGGTCCCGCTCCAGACTGAGGGAGACCTCGATTTCCGCAAGGAGAAGCTGCATCTTTCCGAGGACGAATTCCGTTCAATAGCTGAATCTATCCGCTGTGCTTATGAAACGCTTTAGCGCACTCCTCCTCGCCGCTGTGGTCCTCGTTGCCTGCCATAATACAAAGATTGGCGGCACGATTGAGGGCTGCGAGGACGGCATGCTCGTCCTCAGGCAGATGAAGGGCGGTGACCTCGTTTTCCTCGATTCGGTCAAGGTGAGCGGAGGGTCATTCTCCTACGGAATGGACCTCGAGGAAGGCCAGCCGAGGTTTGTCTACCTCTATGACAAGGAAGGACGCCTACTGGGCTCATTCCTCGCGTCCAAGGGCGAGGATATCAGCTTCAAGCGCGATTCCAAGGGTGTCTGCACCGTTGAGGGATCCGAAGAGTCGGCGATGCTTCTCGGTATAGAGAATGATTATTCGGCGTTCCGCCGGGATTTCAATGCGGCACCGGACAGTCTCAAGACAAGGATTTACTTCGACTATATGAAGGGACGCTACCATTTCCTGGTGGCCAACGGAGAGCATCTGGCGATACTTCCGATATTCTTCCAGACATTCCCTGACGGGAGCTCGCTGTTCCAGGAAAAGACGGATGCATTCCGCTTCAGAAGCGCCTACGAGACGCTTTCAGCGAAGTATCCGCAGTCGGACTACATGCCCCTCCTGCAGAAAAAGACGGAGGAGCGGGAAAATGCATTCCGCATTGCTACGCAGCTCGAGTCGGCTGATACTCAGGGCTTCATCGATATCACCCTTCCGGACACTCGTTCAGAGGTCCGCAGCCTCAGCGAGGTTGACAGCCCGGTGGTGATGCTCTACTTCTGGCTCGCCGCCGACAACAGGCAGAAAATGCTCAACAACACCATGATGAAGGTCGTCTACGACAAGTATCACGACAAGGGACTTGAGATTTTTGCCGTATCCTTCGACGAGGACAGGACCGAATGGGCCCGCGCAGTCGCCAACCAGCAGCTTGAATGGATCAACGTCAACGATATCAGGGGTCTCAACTCCCCGTATATCCTGACTTACAACCTGACCTCAATCCCCGTCCTCTTCTTCCTGAAGGACGGCGAAATCCTCGAAAGCCCGGCAATAAGCGGCCTCGAGGACCTGGACAAATACCTGTCAGGCCTGCTTAAATAGGTTTTTGCGACTGACTGTCGCCTGGAATTCCTTGAGATAGAACGGTTCGAAGTACGCTGTGTCTTCGAATCGTTTTTCTTTGTATGCGACCTCGGCGAGGCGCGCCATGGTGGCGGCCTTGGGAGTGGATTGGACGAGGATGTCGCCTTCGCGGGTGAGGATGCTGCGGCATTTTTCGACGGCGTCTCCGATGTAGAGGACGTGCCCTTCGCTCTTTTCGGCTGCAAAACTATCCTCCGTGACAATCTCCGGTCGGACCTCCGTCAGTCTCCTGCCTTCCTGCGAATAGGAAGCCGTGAAAACCTCCATCCTGCGTGCGTCCAAAAGGGGAATGATGGTCCGGATGCCATCAGTGACAAGGCCGGTCGCCTCCTCTGCGAGAATGTCGAGGGTGCCGATGCCGATGAGCGGGATGCCGGCGCCGAATGCTATGCCCTTTGCCGTGGAAACGCCGACGCGGAGCCCGGTGTAGGAACCGGGGCCGGAACTGACGGCGACAGCATTGAGATCCGTGGCTTTGAGCCCTTTTTCGTCAAGCAGTTCGCGGATGAAGGGTGCGGTGAGCGAGGCATGCGAACGTCCGCTGTCGTCAACCCTTTCCGCGACGACCATTCCGTCGACCGAAATGGCCACGGAACACAGTCTGGCTGAGGTTTCTATGAGCAGTATCGTCATGCCAGTACCGGAGCTAGAAGCCTGTGGACGAAGGGGAAGAAATAGCGTACGGCACCCGTCAGGCGGGGGTAAAGATATGATTCTTCCAGAAGAGAACGGTCGAAGAGGAGCATGGTCTCGTTGAGGGCATTCACTACAATGAGAAGAAGCCCGATGACAAGGACCGAAGTGGCAAAGGCGAATACGGCGCCGAGAGTCCTGTCCAACCAGCCGAGAAGAACAAGCCGGATAATGCTGCGGATGATTTTGCCGATGAGCGCCAGTATGATTGCAAGGATGAGGAATACTACGGTGAAAGTGATGGCATTGGCGGCGGGGACGGAGATGCCTGCAAGGGTGGCGATATCGCCTCCTATGGCCTTTGTGACCCACCAGGACAGGATAGTGCCGGCGATCATGGTGATCAGTCCGACGGCCTGTGAGATAAATCCCTTTGACAACCCGTGAATTACGAGCGGAAGCATCAGAAGGATTATGATGATGTCGATGAAATTCATCTTGTTGTTAATGCCAAGTAAAATTCGTATCTTTGCAACCTTAAAAGTAAGCGCACGCAAAATTAGCAAAAAAGTATGACATTCTCCGAATATAACGGACTCAATCTTGTTGGAATAGGGGCTGAAATCCTCGAAAAGTGGAAAGCCTCCGACGCATTCCGCACTTCCATGGCCCTGAGGGAGGGCGCACCGGAGTTCATATTCTTCGAAGGACCCCCTTCTGCCAACGGCATGCCCGGCATCCACCACGTGATGGCGCGCTCCATCAAGGACGCCGTCTGCCGCTACAAGACCCAGACCGGATATCTCGTACGCCGCCGTGCAGGTTGGGACACCCACGGCCTCCCCGTCGAGCTCGGAGTCGAAAAGAAACTCGGCATCACCAAGGCCGACATCGGCACCAAAGTCTCTGTCGACGAGTACAATGCCGCCTGCCGCCGCGAAGTGATGAAATACACCCGCGAATGGGTGGCCCTCACCGAGCGTATCGGCTACTGGGTCGACATGGACGATCCGTACATCACTTACGACAACAGATACATCGAGACCCTCTGGTACCTCCTCAAGAAGATATACAACAAGGGCCTCCTCTACAAGGGATACACCATCCAGCCCTATTCGCCGACCGACGGCACCGGCCTCAGCTCCCACGAGCTCAACCAGCCCGGCTGCTACAAGGATGTCACCGACACCACCGCCACGGTCCAGTTCGAAATCATCAAGGACGGCCTTTCCCAGCCGCTTTACGGCACGGAGGTATTCCCCGCATATTTCCTCGCATGGACCACGACGCCCTGGACCCTGCCGTCCAATACGGCTCTCTGCGTCGGTCCCGATATCACCTACGTCAGGGTACTGTCGTTCAATCCCTACACAGGCGAGCCCGCAGTATACGTCCTCGCAAAGGACCTCGTCGGTGCCTGGTTCGACTCCAAGGGTGAAAACGCCCCGTTCGACGCCTATCAGAAAGGCGACAAAATCGTCCCCTGGAAGCTCCTGGAAGGCGAATTCAAAGGCTCAAGCCTCGTGGGCATCCGCTATCACCAGCTGATTCCCTGGTTCAAGCCTGTCGGCGAAGGCGCGTTCAAAGTGATCCCCGGCGACTACGTGTCGACGGAGGAAGGTACCGGCATCGTCCACATTGCTCCGACCTTCGGTGCTGATGACAAGAGGGTGGCCGAGGCCGCCGGCGTTCCGCCCCTCATGGTAAGGGACCGCGACGGCAACATGCAGGCGCAGGTAGACCGCCAGGGCCGTTTCTTCCGCATCGAGGACATGGACCCGGAATTCGTCTCCACCAATGTAAATCCTTCATATTCAGAATATTCCGGTCGTTATGTCAAGGCCGGGTACAAGCAGTACTTCGAGCACGTTGAGGAGGAAGGCACCCTCGACATCGACCTGTCGGTCATGATGAAAGCCGACGGCCGCGCCTTCCGCATCCAGAAGCATGTCCACAGCTATCCCCACAGCTGGAGGACCGATATGCCCGTGCTTTATTATCCGCTCGATTCGTGGTTTATCAAGGCTACTGCAGTCAAGGACCAGATGGTTGCACTCAACCGCACCATCACATGGAAGCCCGAGGCCACAGGCACCGGCCGCTTCGGCGGATGGCTCGAAAACATCCAGGACTGGAATCTCAGCCGTAGCCGCTTCTGGGGCACTCCGCTCCCTATCTGGCGCACTGAGGACGGGAAGGAGGAGATCTGCATCGGCTCAGCCGCCGAGCTCTACGAAGAGATCGAGAAGGCTGTCGCCGCCGGCATCATGCCCTCCAATCCGCTGAAAGACAAAGGTTTCGATCCCAAGGATGAAAGCCTTGCCAATTTCGAGAAGATTGACCTTCACCGTCCATACGTGGACGATATATTCCTCGTGTCTCCGACGGGCCGCAAGATGATCCGCGAGACCGACCTCATCGACGTTTGGTTTGATTCCGGCGCCATGCCGTACGCCCAGGAGGGTCTCCGCGGCCTCGGCACTCCCGGATTCGGCGCTACCGCCGACTTTATCGCTGAAGGTGTCGACCAGACACGCGGCTGGTTCTACACGCTCCACGCTATCCATACGATGGTGAGCGGCACTCCCGCCTTCAAGAGGGTGATTTCCAACGGCCTCGTCCTCGACAGCAAAGGCAACAAGATGTCCAAGCGCCTCGGCAATGCCGTCGACCCGTTCAGGGCTCTCGACGGCTACGGCCCCGACGCCCTCCGCTGGTACATGCTCACCAACGCCGAGCCCTGGGACGACCTCAAATTCGACGAAACCAAAGTCGCGGAGGTGCGCCGCAAATTCTTCGGCACCCTCTACAACACATACGCATTCTTCGCCCGCTACGCCAATATCGACGGTTTTGATCCCGCATCCGAGGCTGTCCCCGTTGCCGAAAGGCCGGAGCTCGACCGCTGGATACTCTCTAGGCTCAACCATGTGATCGTGTCGGTAAAGGCTGCGTACGAGGATTACGATGTCAAGTCCGCCGGCCGCATCCTGGAGTCATTCGTCTGCGACGAAGTCTCCAACTGGTACGTCAGGCTCAACCGCCAGAGGTTCTGGGCAGGTGAGATGACCGATGACAAAAAGGCGGCTTACCAGACTCTGTATGAGGTGCTTAAGGATGTGGCAATGCTCGCTGCACCAATCGCACCGTTCTATATGGACCGTCTCTATATCGACCTCACCGGCGAGGCCTCGGTCCACTATACCCTCATGCCGGAGGCCGATACCTCACTCATCGACAGGGATGAGGAGCAGAGGATGGCCCTCGCGCAGCAGACTGTCTCGCTCGTTCTCGGTATCCGCAAGAAAGTGGCGATTCCGGTCAAGCAGCCCCTTTCGAGGCTTCTCGTTCCGGTCATTTCCGAGCGTACCCGCGAGCAGCTCTCATCCGTCCGTGACATCATTCTCTCCGAGGTGAATGTCAAGGATCTCCAGTTTATCGAGGACACCGCAGGCTTCGTCAAGCTCGGTATCAAGCCCAATTTCAAGGTTCTCGGCAAAGTCTACGGACCGAGGATGAAGGAGATTGCCGCAGCCATGGCGACGCTCGATGCAGCCACGATTTCCGCTATCCAGAAGGCTGAGACGGCCTCTGAGGACTATATCCTCAGTCTCCCCGGCGGCGACGTGCTCCTGCGTCCCGGCGACTACGTGATCACTTCAGAGGAAGTCAGCGGCTGGCAGGTTGCCACCGAAGGCCCCGTCACAGTGGCCCTCGACATCGAAATCACCCCCGAGCTCCGTCTTGAAGGCATCGCCCGCGAGCTCGTCTCCAGGATCCAGAATCTCCGCAAGGACAGCGGCTTTGCAGTCACGGACCGCATCCGTACCAAAGTATTCGCCGAAGGCGGAATCATCGAGGATCTTACGGCCTCCCTTGGCCGATTCGGCGACTATGTCGCATCTCAGACTCTGTCCCTCTCTCTCGAGGCCAGGCCCGCTTCCGAAGCCGGCGACGCCCCCGAGGTCGAATGGACGGAAGGCACCATCAAAATCGAAATCAAAAAGTCATAAGTGAATATGGAAGAAAATGTCAAACCCGTTGCTCCGGAAAAGACCCGCTACAGCGATGAGGAGCTCGAAGAATTCCGTGCCATCATCATCGAGATGCTCGATAAGGCAAAGAAGGAGTACAAGACCCTCCGCCAGGTCGTGATGCACAACGGCAGCAACGACATCGAGGATACGGCCCCTACATTCAAGACTGTCGAGGACGACGGCGCCTTCCAGCTTTCCAAGGAAGAAGCCAGCCAGCTCGCCCAGCGCCAGTACAAGTTCATCCAGAACCTTGAGGCCGCCCTCGCCCGCATCGAGAACAAGACATACGGCATCTGCCGCGTCACAGGCAAGCTTATCCCCAAGGAGCGCCTCCGCCTTGTCCCTCACGCCACCCTGACAGTCGAGGCCAAGGAAATGCTCGCCCGCATGGGCAAGAATTGATGGCCCGCCGCAAGAATACAGGCTGGTGGCTCCTCGGTCTTGGTGCCCTTCTCGTCATCATAGACCAGGTGTTCAAAGTCTCTGTCAAGACATCGTTCACGCTCAATGAAAGCGTGAACGTACTTGGCAGCTGGTTCCGCCTGTCATTCGTCGAAAATCCGGGATTCGCCTTCGGTCTCAGCTTCGGCGGGACGTTCGGAAAAGTGTGTCTCACTCTGTTCCGATTCGTCCTTTTCGGCGTGCTGGTGTGGTGGATCCATTCCCTCATCAAAAAGAACAAAGCCCCCAACGGGGTGCTCATCGGGCTTACGCTAATCACTGCCGGTGCATTCGGCAATATCATCGACTGCGTACTCTACGGCCAGATTTTCTCGGAGTCTACCATGACTCAGGTGGCCACTTTCGGCGGCTCCTACGCCCCGGTCATGCTCGGCAAGGTGGTCGACATGTTCTACTTCCCGCTCTGGACCTGGCCCGACTGGGTCCCCTGGCTGGGCGGCCACATATTCTTCGAGCCCGTATTCAATTTCGCCGACAGCTGTGTCACCGTCGGCGCGATCTACCTGATTATCTTCCACTGGCGCTTCTTCGCCAAGGATTAATATCTAAACTTTTACTTTAGGAATGTCCTCCCAGAGCGTTGTGTAATGGGGGGATTGGTGTTCCCGTGCGCTCTGGACATGCCCGTCGCCCTGGACCCCGAACAGGACTGCGCCCTGCCCGAAAGTCGCGTTGAGGGTGTCGAGGGTCGACGACAGCCTCCGTTCCTTTTCGAGTGCCGCCTCATCGGCGAATATCGACCCGACGCTGTCCCTCTCGGCCATCAGCTTCAGGAACACGACTCCGGCCTTCTTGTATCCGAATCCGTTGCGGTACAGTTCCCTCGTTGCACCAACTGCCGCGCTGACTATTGCCCTGTGATCGGAAGTGCCGTCAGGGAATGTCACGAGCGAGTTCCCGTGCGTCTGCGGGGCATTTTCCTTGAAGCGGTTGGTCACCGCGAATACCGCCATCTCGAGGCATAGCGACTTCTGATGGCGAAGCTTGACTGCCGCCGATGCAGCAAAATTGGCAATCTGCTCCGACAGCGGTGCCAGCTCGGTAATCTCCGAAGCGAAACTCCTTGAGACGCAAATGCTCTGCTTGGCTTCGACGATATCCTCGAACTCAATGCACGGAATTCCGCGCAGCTCCTGCCACGTCCTCAGCCCCGGAAGGGCGAATTGTTTCCTGACCGCTATCTCCGGCAGCTGCGTATACTCCCACGCCGTACGTATGCCGCTGTCAGTGAGTTTTTTAGCGCTTCTGCGCCCAATCCCCCAGACATCCCCGACGGGGAATGTCCTCAGCACCTTCTCCACATCCTCCTGGCGGTGCATATAGCAGCCTCCCTGCAGTTTCGGATACTGCTTGCACAGTTTGGAGGCTATCTTGGCGAGGGTCTTTGTCGGCGCGATTCCCACGGATACGGGGATGGCGGTAAGTTTCCGGCACCTGGCCGAAAGGTCCTTGGCGAAGCGGTCAAAATCCACGTCCATTCCCCGTAGGTCGAGGAATGCTTCATCAATGGAATAGACTTCGACGGAAGGCGCCGCCTCGCGGAGCACCGCCTGTACCCTCCGGGACATGTCGCCGTAGAGTGCGAAATTGGAGGAGAATACGGCGACGTTATTCTTCTCGACTATATTCCTTATTTTAAAATAGGGGTCGCCCATTTTGATGCCGAGCGCCTTGGCTTCGTTGGAACGGGCCACCGCGCATCCGTCATTGTTGGACAGCACGATGACCGGCCGTCCGTTCAGTTCCGGACGGAAAACCCTTTCGCACGAGGCGAAAAAATTGTTGCAATCGGCAAGGGCAAACATTCCGGTAGCAAATATACCGAAATTTGTGTAGATTTGTAAAAATTGCCTGATATGAAACGTCTCCTGTTTCTTCTTGCTGCCACTGCGCTGCTTGCTGCGTGCGATTCTTCCGTTTATACTGAAACTGTCTGTGACGGATTCAATACCGTCGTCCAGAGGGATGGACCGGTGCTCGGCTATAGCCCGGCGTCCGGGGTGACCATCCTCACAGTGGACGGCAAGGCCTTCAAGGACCTCAACCGCAACGGTAAACTGGATCCATACGAGGACTGGAGGCTGACTCCGGAAGAGCGTGCCGCTGACCTTGCCGGACAGCTTTCGGTGGAGGAGATTTCCGGTCTTCTCATCTGCAGCAACCATCAGGCGATTCCGTCCGAGGGCAGGGGAGTGACCACCCCGGAAGTGGAACTGACCGATGCGCAGAAGGAACTGATGCGTAAGCCTTCATTCGTCAGGGCCCTGCGCAATTTCTTCCAGGCATCGTGGAACGGGGAGCCTTATCCCGAGTCCATCGATATGTCGGAGCTGACACCCGAAGAGAAAGAATATCTGTCTGACGAAAAGACGATTACGGCATTCGTCGCCTATATGATGGAGAGGACGGGCTCGGTGCAGAGTTATGGCGGCAAGACGCTCAAGGACAGCGGTGCGGCACATTGGGACATGACCGACCAGCAGAAGAAATTCCTCGGAGAGGACCAGATTAGGGGGATTCTCATAACTTCGGTGGAGAGTCCGGAGGTGGCCGCGAAATGGAACAATACCGTCCAGGCTTACGTTGAGGGCATAGGGCACGGCGTCCCGGTGACCATCCATTCCGATCCGAGGCACAGCGCGCCTTCAGAACTGGAATTCTACGCCGGGAGCGGCGGGACTATTTCCCGCTGGCCGACTTCGCTCGGAATGGCGGCGACATTCGACCCGGAGGTCGTCAGGAGGCATGGCGAGATTGCGTCAATAGAGTACCGGGCGCTCGGTATCACCACGGCGCTGAGTCCGCAGGTGGATATTGCCACGGAACCGCGCTGGTGGCGTTTTGACGGCACTTTCGGCGAGGATCCCGAACTGTCGACGGACATGGCAAGGGCATACTGCGACGGCTTCCAGACGAGCTCCGTAGGCAAGCGAATCAGCGGCGCCTGGGGTTGGGAAAGCGTTAATGCAATGCCCAAGCACTGGTTCGGTTACGGTGCCCAGGAGGGGGGCCGCGACAGCCATTTCGCCAACGGCAAATATGCCGTCTATCCGGGCGACAATCTAGAAATGCATCTGAGGCCTTTTGTCGAGGGTGCCTTCAATCTCTCCGGCGGCACCGTCAGCGCTTCGGCCCTAATGCCGACATACTCCATACTCTGGATGCAGGATCCTTCAGGGGAGAATGTCGGCGCGGCATTCTCCGAATGGTGCATAGGTGAGAAGCTTCGCCGCGAGGCCGGATTCGACGGAGTCGTGTGTACCGACTGGGGGATTACTCTGGACAATACGGCAGTGGATTATACCGGCGGCGGCGAACCCTGGGGCGTCGAGGACCTGACGGTTGTGGAGCGGCACCTGAAGCTGTTCCGTGCGGGTGTGGACCAGATCGGCGGCATCAATTATTCGGACGCCGTCCGTGGGGCTTACGCCGAATGGGCTCGCGAGGAGGGTGAGGAAAGCGCCTCCAAACGCTTCCGCGAATCGGCTTATCGCCTGCTGCTCAATATGTTCCGCACTGGGCTCTTCGAGAATCCCTACCTCGATCCGTCGCAAACCGTCGAGACTGTCGGCAAGCCGGAATTCATGCAGGAAGGATATGACGCGCAGCTTCGCAGCCTCGTTCTTCTGAAGAATAGCGGCAATTCGGTGCTTCCGGTGACGGATCGTTTGAAAGTGTACTTCCCGAAGCGCCATTTCCCGCCGATTCCCGGGCTCTGGGGCGGCATGTCCGAGGACCATACGGACTATCCGATGGATCCTTCGCTTGTGGCGAAATACTATGATATAGTGGATACTCCGGAAGAGGCTGATTTCGCGCTCGTGGAGATCTGGGGGCCCGCTATCAGCGTCGGCTGGGATGCCGCAGACGTCAAGAAGGGTGGCAACGGATACGTACCAATCAGCCTTCAGTATGAGCCCTATACCGCGCGAAACGCACGGGCTGTCAGTATCGCCGGTGGACATCACACAGAAAGCTTCACCAACCGTTCGTACAAGGGAAAGACCGTGACCACGCGCAACTATGACGATCTCCTTCTGGTGCGTGAGACCAAAAAGGCTATGGGAGACAAACCTGTGGTGGTTGTCCTCTGTCTCGACAAACCTGCGGTCCTCAAGGAAATAGAGCCTCTCGCAGATGCGATACTCGTATCATTCGGCGTGCAGAACCAGGCGGTCCTGGACGTCCTCAGCGGCAAGGCCGAGCCTTCCGGACTGCTCCCGATGCAGCTTCCCGCCGGAGACTGTTGAGACACAGAAGGAGGACGTCCCGCACGACATGATTCCCTACTGTGATTCAGAAGGCCACAAATACGATTTCGCCTTCGGTCTCAACTGGAAAGGCGTGATTGAAGACGAAAGGGTTAAGAAGTATCGGTAATTAATTGGCTTTCTTTATTATCCAGGTGACGACGCCCCAGACGGCGAATTCGTCGCTTGGGAGCACTTCGATCGGCTTGTAGCGCTTGTCGCCAGCATTGGCCGGGAGGAGCCGGATCTTGCCGGGAGCGATTTCGACGCGCTTTACCGTGTATTCTCCGTCCAGGAAACAGACGGCCTTGCAGCCGTTTGTGGGCTCGACTGCTCGGTCTACGACGAGGATGTCGCCCTCGTCCATTCCGGCGTCCACCATCGAGACGCCGTCCACCCTGAAAAAGAATGTCGACGCCTTGTGGCGAACCAGAAGTGCCTGAAGATCAAGTTTTTCCCTGACATCCTCGGCGGGGGAGGGGAATCCTGCCTTGATATCTCCGACCATCAGGCCGTCCAGCGACATCTCCTCTTCAGGAGAATATGGTTGAAACTGTTGCATGATTGGACAAAGATAGTAATAATTCGTCAGTAGACGTAGTTTATTGCGTACCAGACGGCGACGAATTCTTCGATGGAAAGGTAACCGTCGAATGAGAACATGATGTCGCTGCTCCAGGAAGAATCGCCCTTATAAACCCGGTCGCCACTGACAAGGGAGATTGCATAGATACTTGGCTTTCTGAAAGAGATTCGCTATTTTTGTCTCATTATGAAACGTATTGCTTTTTTGATGGCCCTGCTGCTTGTCGCTTCATGCGGCGGGAAGAAAACTGAGAGGAATTACAGGATTGACGGCAAATTCTCTGCTGAGGATGGTGCCACCGTCTATCTGATTGACCTTGAGAAGAATGACACACTCGGCGTCTCCAACGTGACTGGCGGAGCATTCTCCTTTGAGGGGAGCATTGATTCTCCCACTTATGTTTATGTCGGACGAGGCAGGGAGAGGGTGCGTTTCATAATGGAGCAAGGCAATGTGTCCGTGGATCTGGACGAAAGGACTGTTGAGGGCACTCCCATGGTTGACGAATATGTTGCCTACAATCACCGGTTCTACGGTTTCGACAGTTTCAGCGAGGAGGGTAGGAAAGCCCAGGCCGACCTGGCTGATTCGATGATTCTCGCCCATAAGATTGACCTGATGGGAGCTCTCGTGATGGAGGATCTGGCATTCAAGGACCCGGAGCGCTTTCTCATTCGCTATGAAGAAGTGTCCGATGAGGTCAGGAGCTTTTCGGTAGTCGACAGGGCATATAGGAATATAAAACTCGTGGAGAGCACCTCGCCCGGCATGATGTTTACCGATTACACCGTGGCTGGAGGCAATCCTGACGGGACAGATGTCAGCCTGTCCGACTATGTGGGCAAGGGGAGGTATATTCTCCTGGATCACTGGGCCTCGTGGTGCGGCCCCTGCAAGGCGGAGATTCCCCATATCAGGAAGGTATGGGATGCATTCCACGGCGATAAATTCGAAGTTGTCAGCATCGCGGTCAGCGACGCGCGTGAAGATACCGAGAAAGCACTTGCGACGCTGGATATGCCATGGCCGCAGATATTTGACGGCGGCAAAATTCCTCAGGAGATATACGGGGTATCGGCCATTCCGCATCTTATCCTGTTCGCTCCCGATGGGACCATCGCCGCCCGCGGCATGCGCGGTGAAGAGATTTACGAAACAATAGCACAATTCATAAAATGAGACGCACATTCACCCTACTCCTGCTACTTTCGTCACTGCAGCTTTTGGGGCAGGAACGGGAGCCGCTATGGCCCAAAAACAAGATGCCCGATGCTCCCATGGCCCTGATGGACCAGGGATGGGTCATCGACGTCTCTGAAATCGAAAGTTGCTCCAAGAGCGGAATCGCAGGTTTCATCATCAAGCTGACAAGCGGCAAGTAACTGCGGTTTTCCAATGTCGGCCAGAAGATGCGCGAAGGGATAGAAGCCGCGATTGAGGCCCACAGAGGCGACTCCATTCCTGAGTCTCCTGCTCCCGAAGCCGCTCCCCAGGACGCTGCCGCCGGGCCTGAAGCCGCACCCGCTGCGGAGATTGACCCCGCCGATGTCAGCGCCAACAAGGTGATGGCTATACTTGCGTATTTCGGCATCCTCGTGCTGATTCCCCTGTTTGCCGCCAAGGAGTCGAAGTTTGCCCGCTTCCATGCCAACCAGGGCTTGATTCTGCTCATTTGCGAAGCCGTAATATTCTTTATCGGCAGTAGCCGCCCTGGCGTGGATACTATATATTGCTGTCGGCGTCTTTGCCATCATCGGCATCATCAACGCCGCCAAGGGAGAAGCCAAACCTCTGCCCTTCATCGGGAACTTCAAGATTATCAGCTAAGGAAGGCCTCGGCTTATCCACAGGTAAGCCCGTCATGCCATAAGTGATACTACAGCCGCATGCAGCCGGGAGCGCAGATTGCCTGTGCTCCCGGTTGATGTATACTCATGTGGTACCATCGGTTAACTCCTATGGCACTATCAACTGATGAAATCGGGGCTGATGGAAGTCGCTTCGCTTCTTTGCACATCCCTCGGTCACCGGGAGCAAGGCAAATCGGGGTGAGACTTCGTCTCTTTTTGCATGCCGGCACGTCCTTACCCCTCACTCACCTTTGGGATTTCGTCGGGCTAACGCCCTCCGACATCCCTGCCCGCCTGCGGTGGGCTTTGCATAAAGCTATCAAAAAATCGCGTTCAAGCAAGCTTGACGCGATTTTTTGCTACCTTTCTGCGGTGAGTGAGGGATTCGAACCCCCGGTACGCTCACACGTACACCTGTTTTCGAGGCAGGCTCCTTCAACCACTCGGACAACTCACCGGGGTTGTGGTTATGGGGATGCAAAGGTAACACTATTTTTTATTTTTTGCAATTATCCGAATTAAGTCGTAAATTTGTCGTCCCTTTTGGAGGAATTGATATATTGGAGGAATGGCCGAGTGGTCGATGGCGGCAGTCTTGAAAACTGTTGTACGGCAACGTACCGGGGGTTCGAATCCCTCTTCCTCCGCGGAAAGGCAGCACAATGGCGCATCGGATTTATTCGGTGCGCTTTTTTCTTTTGGGGCGAATCCTTCTTATATTTTTGCTATATTTGTAGTTATTCGCATAAGAATCTATGGACAACAGGAAAGAACAGATACTTATCCGCATCTCTGGGAAGGACCGTATCGGCCTGACGAATGAGGTGATGAGCATCCTCTCACGCTACGATGCCACGATTCTGGACATCGGGCAGGCGGATATCCACAGCACACTTTCGCTCGGTATTCTCATCCGGATTGACAACCATCTTGCCGGGGATGTGATGAAGGAGCTCCTCTTTAAGACGACGGAGCTCGGTGTCACCATCGGCTTTGAACCTGTCCCGGACGACGAATATGAGGCCTGGGCAGGGCGGCAGGGGCGCAACCGCTACATTCTCACCGTCATCGGCCGGAGCCTCAGCGCAGCCCAGATCGAGGCCGCGACCGGAATTATCGCCCGCCACGAACTCAATATCGACGCCATCAAGCGCCTTACCGGCAGGATGAGCATCGAGCATCCCGAACGGAATGTCCGCGCCTGCGTCGAATTCTCCATTCGCGGCAGCTTGGATGACAAGGAGGCCTTCCAGAGCGAATTAATGGCTATTTCCGCCGGCAGCGGGATTGACTTCTCCTTCCAAAAGGACGACATGTACCGACGGATGCGGCGCCTGATCTGCTTCGACATGGATTCGACGCTGATCCAGACCGAATGTATAGACGAATTGGCACGCCGTCACGGAGTAGGGGAGCAGGTCGCAGCCATTACCGAGAGGGCGATGAGGGGCGAGATCGACTTCCGCGAGAGCTTCACCGAAAGGGTGGCTCTGCTGAAGGGGCTTGATGTATCCGTGATGCAGGACATTGCGGACAATCTTCCCATTACGGAAGGCACCGACCGCCTCATGACGGTCTTGAAGACCTGCGGGTACAAAATTGCCATACTTTCCGGCGGGTTTACATTCTTCGGAGAATATCTCCAGCGCCGCTACGGCATCGACTACATGTATGCCAACGAACTCGAAGTCGGAGAAGACGGCCGGCTCACAGGCCGTTACGTGGGAGATATCGTGGACGGACGCCGGAAAGCAGACCTTCTCAAACTGATTGCTCAGACCGAGAAGGTCAATATCGCCCAAACCATAGCCGTAGGAGACGGTGCCAACGATCTTCCGATGCTGCTCGAAGCCGGTCTCGGCATCGCATTCCACGCCAAACCGCGTGTCAAGGCGAGCGCCCGCCAGAGTCTCAGCACTATCGGCCTGGACGGTATCCTCTATTTCCTCGGCTTCAAAGACAGCCATCTTGGCATCCAGGGACAATTGTAAATTATTATATATGAAACGAATACTGCTTTTATGCTCCGCGATGGCCATGCTTATGGCGTCTTGCGGTGAAAAGGGAGAGGAGAAGAATGAGGGCAATGATCAGCCCGAAGTCGTGACCGGAGAGGTAAAACTGGCCAGTGGACAGGAAAAGACCATCAATCTTCCGTCCGCAGGGGGATCCGCTACTGTGAGTTTCTCCGCCAACAAGTCCTGGAGGGCCACTCCGGCAGACAACTGGCTGAAAGTGTCCCAGTCCAGCGGCTCTTCCGGCTCGGTATCCCTGACCGTTTCCGCTGAGGCGAATACAGTCTCGGCCGTGCGCTCCACAACGCTCACCCTTGCCTGCGACAAGTCCACAGTGGTCCTGACCGTCAATCAGGAGGCGGGTCAGGTTGTTGCCGCCGCAATCCCGGTCGATGCGCCGCTTGTGCTCGAACTTGATTCGGCGCCCACGCTGGGGACGGCCGGGAGCATAAAGGTATTCGACAAGTCGGGAAAACAGGTGGACGAGATGAATCTCGCGGATCTCCAGAATGTGACGGTCCGTGAAGACGGGCAGATGATTCCGAAGGAGCAACTTACGGACGAGACGCTGATGAACACGACCCTCGATGTCCTTCGTTCCGGAAATCGCTATCGCATAGTTCATTACACGCCTCTCAGGATTGACGGTAAAAAGCTCGTCGTCAAGCTCCACAGCGGCGTTCTCGGCTACGGCGGCGAGTACTACGTCACGATGGACGCAGGTGTCATAAGCGGCCACAAGGGTATCGCCAAAGGCGAATGGACATTCACCACCAAAACCGCCCCCGCATCGACGACCGTCAGCGTAAATCCCGACGGATCGGGTGACTTCTGCACCGTCCAGGGCGCGCTGTCATACGCATCCACGCTCGACAAGTCCGCTGCAGTGACAATTAACCTCGCGGCCGGTACCTACAGGGAAATGCTTTTCATGCGCGAAAAGGAGAATGTGACCATCAAGGGTGCCTCCCGCGACGGCTCCGTCATCGAATACGCCAACAACGAGAGCTACTGCTCCGGCAGCGGCAAGAGCACGTCATCAATTCCGGCTTCCGGTGCAAAGATCGGTGCCGCCGGCGGCCGCGGACTGGCCCTGTTTGAGAACTGCAACAATCTCCGTCTCGAAACCCTCACAATCCACAATTCCTTCGGCTCCGAAAGGGGCCAGGCGGAGTGCATTTACTTCAACAGCGGCTCCAACGCCCACAGGCTCACGATTGAGGACTGCGCTCTCCTCTCGCTGCAGGACACCTTCCTCTGCAAGGGCGAAGTCTGGGTCCACAAGAGCCTCATCGCGGGTCACTGCGACTTCATCTGGGGCTATCCCAAAGCCTGCCTCTTCGAGGAATGCGAAATCCGCGCAGAAGCCGCCGGCTACATCGTCCAGGCGCGTGTCCAGGGCGAAAACGACAAAGGCTTCGTCTTCCTCAACTGCCACCTCACTGCCAAGAGCGGCGTCAAGGACGGTGCCATGTACCTCGCCAGAAGCGGCGGTAAAAGCAGCGATTACGACAATGTCACCTTCATAAACTGCAAAATGGAAAGTGTCATAGCCCCCACAGGCTGGTACACCGACCCCAAACCCAATCCCGAAACCCCCACAGCCACTTCCGGCTGGAAAGAATACGGCTCAGTGGGCGGTAGTGGCCAATCCATTACGTCGCACAATGCCTACGGCAAAACCCTCACCGCCGAAGAAGCCGCTCCTTACATGTCAAAAGATAAAGTACTTGGTTGGTAAATGAAAAAGATATTTGTAGTTGTTTTAGGATTAATATCCACCGGAATAGTGTGGGGACAGGAGATTGATGTGGTGCCGGCGCCGGTGGAGGTGAAGTATACGGGCGGTGTGGCGAATGTGGAGAATGAGCTTGGGGTGGTGATTGGGAGCAGGGCGTTCACCCAGGCGGTGAAGAAGCTCGATCCGGCGATCAAGGAGGAGGCGTATCGTCTGACGCTGACCGATAAGGGATACCGTATCGAGGCGATGACGGAGATTGGTGTCATTCGCGCGAAGTCGACCCTGAGCCAGCTGGGAGAGGGGACGCCGGCGTGCGTGATATTCGATTATCCGCGATTCACTTACCGTGGATTCATGCTGGACATTTCCCGGCATTTCCGTACGAAAGACTTTATAATCAAGCAGATAGAAGCGCTGGCGACACTGAAGATCAATGTCCTGCACCTTCATCTTACCGATGCTGCCGGATGGCGGATTCAGATAGACAGATATCCGCGTCTGACATCGCAGGCTGCATGGAGGGTGGGGGAGACCTGGCAGGAATGGTGCGACAGGGGGTATCGCTATTCGACCGAAGGTGCACCCGATGCATACGGCGGATATCTCACCAAAGATGATGTCCGTGAGATTCTGGCGGCAGCCGACAAGTATGCGATTACGGTGATTCCCGAGATCGAGATGCCCGGTCACAGCCAGGAGGTCGTCAGGGCCTATCCGGAAGTCGGCTGCTACCCGACCAGCGATGACCTGTGTCCCGGCAAGGAGGCCACATTCGAATTCCTTGAGGGCGTGCTTGATGAGATCATCGATCTGTTCCCTTCTCATTATATTCATATAGGCGGTGACGAGGCAGGAAAGGCCGATTGGCACAATTGCCCCGACTGCCAGGCGAGGATGAAGGCGGAGGGGCTTTCCTCCGTCGAGGAGCTCCAGAGCTATCTCGTGCGCCGTATCGAGACTTACCTCCGTTCCCGCGGCCGCGACCTTATCGGCTGGGACGAAATCCTCGAAGGCGGCTTGTCGCCGAATGCCACCGTGATGTCCTGGAGAGGCACCCAGGGCGGAATCGACGCGATGAAGGAAGGCCACGATGCTATCATGACTCCTGGCGGATTCTGCTACTTTGACAAGGCCCAGGACGCCCCGGTTTTCGAGCCCAAGGCCATTGGCGGTTGCCTGCCTTTCGGGCGCGTTGCTTCATACGATCCGGAAGCCGGTATTCCGGAAGAATGCAAACCATACCTGAAGGGCCTGCAGGCCAATCTCTGGCACGAATACATTCCGGAACCGTACCATACCGAGTACATGACTTACCCGCGCATCGCAGCACTCGCCGAGACCGGATGGTCGCCTGCGGGCGAAAAGAAAGCTCTTCGCGAGAGGGCGATAAAATGGGCTGATTCGCTCCGTGACGGCAGCCTGACCGGAAAGACCTTCAAGGTATTCGACCTCCGTGCCGAAAGAGGCCAGAGGCCGGAATCGCTGGTTCCCGCCGAGCACCTTGCCCGCGGCAAAAAGGTCATCTACACCACACCCTGGCATCCTTCATACGTGGCTGGCGCCGAATTGGCACTCACTGACGGCAGGAGGGGCGACTGGTCATTCGCCGACGGCGCATGGCAGGGGTTCCTTTCCGACGTGGATGTGACGGTGGATCTCGGCAGTGTGATGCCGGTCCATTACGCAGGGGCGACATTCCTTTCCGAGCCTGGCCCGTGGATTTTCCTCCCGAGAAAGGTTACCATCCTGCTTTCCGAGGACGGAGTGGCATTCCGCGAAGCGGCTGTGATTGACAAGGAGGTATCCGGGGAGCCTGACGGATTTGTAACTTACGGTTCGGTGCTGTCGGGGCAGGCCCGCTATGTCCGCATCAAAGCCGACCGTTACAAGGAATGGCTCTTCGTTGACGAGATCATTGTCAATTAGCCCGGTCCGCCTCATTATTTCAGCCTGTATTGTTACACAATTCCAAGAATAATTGTTAACTTTACAGGCTGAAACGAAATATATTAAAACTCAAAGATATGTCTGAAACTACAATTCCGGTCATGCCCGCCGAAAGTGGCAAGAAAAAACCTGTAGCACTGTACGTTATCCTCGCAATCCTCGCCATCGGCGTGATCGTCGAAGGAGTTCTCCTTTATCGTGCCCACAGCAAGCTCAGCAACCCCACCAAGAGCACTCATCGAGAGTGTCCAGTCCGGCAAGGAAGGATTCGAGACCGTAAAGGATGAGGCCGGCAACGATATCCAGATCGTAAAGCGTGATTCCCGCGGCGCCCTCAAAACCGAGATGGACTCCGTGAGCTATGTCATCGGTCTCAACCTCGGCTTCCAGCTCCAGGAGCAGTACAACAACAAAGAATTCGCATTTGACCTCTCCCGCGTTTTCCAGGGTATGGTCGAATTCGTCGATATGTACAAGGACAACACCGAGGAAAATCCCGTGGATCCCAATTCCGAGGCATTCATGAGGTCATTCCGCGTCAATATCATGGAGGACAATCCTCTTGGCGCATTCTTCACACGCAAGCAGGAGGAAGCCCAGAAGAAGGCAGAGGAAGAGCGCGCAAAGATCGCCGCCGAGAACCTTGAGAAAGGCCAGGCATTCCTCGCAGAGAATGCCCAGAAAGAAGGCGTACAGGTCTCCGAGAGCGGTCTCCAGTACATCATTCTCGAGCCCGGCAACGACAAGAGGGCTGACGAAAACCAGAAATGCAACGTCAAGTACAAAGGCTCATTCATCGACGGCGAAGTCTTCGACGACAGCGGCGATGAGGCCCGTCAGTTCACCCGTGCAGGTGTTGTCAAGGGCTTCGGCGAGGGTCTTTCCCTCATCGGCGAAGGCGGCCACATCATGCTCTACATTCCTTCAGAGCTCGGTTACGGCGAAGGCAACTACCGCATCGGCCCCAACCAGGTCCTCGTATTCGACGTCACTCTCGTTTCCATCGAAAAGTAATCTGATATGAAGAAGGGCTCAACCATCCTAATCGTCGTTCTCGGTCTCGCCGTCATCGTCGAAGGATTCCTCCTCTTCCGCAAATACACAGAAAAGCCCGACAAGGCGCTCACATCATTCCGTGTGAGCGCCGCCAGGGCTCCGCTCGCAGACGAGATGGACTCCGTCAGTTATGCGATCGGCGTCAACATGGGATATCTTCTCCAGGAGCAGTTCAACGGCAAGGAGTACGATTTCGACATCCCGTTCGTGGTAGCCGGTATGGCTGACTACGTGGGCAAGTTCAAATCCGCCTCCGCCGCCGGAGAATTCGATCCGGGTGATCCCGATTTCCGCGCCCTGTTCAGGATCAATCTCAACGAGGAGAGTCCCGTCAGCGTGTTCTTCCAGCGCAAACAGTCAGAGGCCCGTGCAGCGGCACGTTCCGAAATGGCCCGCATCGCTGCGGAGAATGAAACCGCCGGCCGCGAATTCCTCGCAGAGAACGCCAAGAAAGAGGGCGTACAGGTCTCCGAGAGCGGTCTCCAGTACATTATCCTCAATAAGGGCAATGCCAAGCGCGCAGGCGAAAACGCCAAGGTCAATGTACGTTACAAAGGCACGTTTATCGACGGCAGCGTATTTGACGACAGCGGAGAAGAAAGCGTCGAATTCAATCGTTCGGAGGTCATTGCCGGCTTCAGCGAGGGCTTGTCTCTCGTGGGAGAGGGCGGTCACATCATGCTCTTCGTCCCCCCGGCACTCGGCTACGGCGAGGGCAACGCTATGATTCCTCCCCAGTCCACTCTCATTTTTGACGTTACACTCGTCTCAATCGGAAAATAAAACGGGAGCCATGGCGAAATTGCTGCAGCTGGTCTGTCCCCGTTGCTCGGAAGCGGCCGAATATCCGGAACTGCTTCGAAAGACGGACGCTCTCCTCTTCTGCCCGCACTGCGCCGGCGAATTCCCTTACGATCAATTTGCTCCGGCAGGAAGTACCAGGGTGCTTTCCGCCGGGCATATTTCTTATTCATCTTCAATTCCTTCCGAGGACAACGGCCGCACATTCCCCCTGAAACATGGAGACAATACGGTGGGCCGAATGCCAGCAGACGGCGCGGCCAAGGCAACCATCTCCGTAAGGACGACGGATTTCGGCCTCTCCCGCTGCCACCTCACCATCAGGGTGAGTCCGGAAGGTACATTCTGCTTCCTCTCGGGAGCAAAAAACGCCACCTACTGCGGTGACAAACTCCTCAGTGACGGCGAATCCGTCCCCCTCCATGACGGCGACCGCATCACCTGCTCCGCCTCCGTCTTTGTATTCCACGCCTCCTAACCAATTCTGTCCCAGGCGGCGCTGATGAACCAGGACCTCATTGGCGGAGACCTTATTCGTATGGCAGACCGCGTAATGGAAGTCATGGACGCCAAGTATCTCATTCGTCCTATCCATTACGAGGGTATGCAACGTATAGAGCCTCTGGAAATTCCGGATGAAGGTCTCAGAGAGATTCTGTACAACGCTATCTGCCACAAAGACTACAACGGCCCGGATAGTCTGCTTCGTGTTTTTGATGACCGAATCACATTGTGGAACCAAGGCTCGCTTCCTGCAGAAATAACGCCCGAATCAATCTATCGTCCCCACGATTCCCATCCTAGGAACAGGCTTATCGCCAATGCCTTCTATATGGCTGGTTTCGTTGAGGCCTGGGGGAGAGGTTATGAACTAATTACAGAGGCCTTCAAGAAGGAAGGTCTTGAATTGCCGACAATGGTTGAAGCGGAAGGTGGTGTACGTGTCATTATCAAACGCGAAATCTTCTTTGGCATCCAGCAGGGGGAGCGAATCGACCCTAAGACTGGTAGACTCATCAAGGCCGAGTTCGCCAGAAGGATGGGAATCCGGAAACAGAACGTGAAGGCGCTTTTCAAATCCAAGAATCTTGAGACTATTCGCAAGGCTGCAGGCGTGATGGGCGTACCGTTTGAAATGCTTATAGGCTACATTGAGGAACCGGATTTAAGTGAGATTCCAATTACTCCGCATGAAGATAATGAGGTTGAAATAACCGCTGATGATATCCCGACCGGAGATACTCCGGAAGACAAAAGAGCTCGTCATAAACTCATTCTGTCTTTCTATCACCATTGGAAACACAAGAATCCAGAAGCCAAGCGGTATAATTTCAGTTTGAAAGATGATATCAATATCAGGAATGTCTCTGTGGTGGAAACTGCCGGCCATGCATCATTGACCTATTTGTCAACGTTGGCCGTTCTTCAGTTGGATGCAATTTTATCCAATGCCATCTTCGTAGAAAAGGTTCCTGCCAATCATAATAAGAACAACCAGAGTAAGTTTGAAAGCATGCTGAGAATGGAGTATCAGTGTGTAGGTATAGGTCTTGTCAAACTTCTGGTCGGTGTCAAACGAAGCGACAAGACCAAGTTGCAGTATTGCATTACAGTGATAGAGGCCGATGAAAAAGGGAGGTCCCGAAGAACCTCCCATTAGGCTTTGCCCCAAGATACCGCAGCGGAATTACTTCAAAAAGCGAGGGACAGCTGGCGGGGACTTTTGCACTAACCCTTTACCCATCCTGCATGCGAATTATCATCTCACAGCAAAGGTAACATAAAAAAATTAATCCTCCAAAAGATTTGCGAAGGTCGCGGGGATTGGTTATTTTTGTATGATAGATAATAAACTGTATCAAAATGCCTGATTTCAAAGACTATAATCACCTTTTGATACAGCTCTGATATCTATCCCTAATTAGATGCTGGCCGTTACCTCTTTCAAGGTGGCGGCCTCGTTCACTCCATGCATCTCGCAATGCCTTTCCTCTAACGACATCCAACGATTATGATAATTGGAAGAAAAGTCCTATCTTTACGGTATAATCTATACTTCAGTCTATGTCTTTATGGGACAGATTTAGGAGACAAGCAGTGAGCGCTCCTGATGAAACCGTAAAATACGCAATTGTTGACGCAGAGGTTGGAATCACGGATCATAAGGTCCATGATATCGGTGCATTGCGTTTTGACGGGGCCTATTTTCACAAGGCATCCAAACAAGAACTTAAAGTATTTTTAAAAGGGGCCGACTACATTTGCGGCCACAACATAGTCCACCACGACGCCAAGTACCTTTTTGAGGAAGGGAATCCAAGAGGTATTCTTGTCGATACCCTGTATCTGTCTCCCTTGCTGTTCCCGGAAAGACCATATCACCGACTGGTTAAAGATGATAAGCTCATTACAGAGCAGATGAACAACCCAATTAACGACTGTGAAAAAGCCCGCGACCTTTTATGGGATGAAATAACTAGATGGAATTATCTGTCCCCTCAATTGCAACAGCTGTATTCATCCCTGCTTAGTAAGCAAATAGAGTTTGATGGTTTCCTGAAGATGGTCAAAGCACCTTCACCCGACTTAAGGAAACTCCCCGGACAGATTCGTGTTCTCTACGAAGGCATAATTTGCTCACATGCCGATATCGAATCCATCATCGCCAGGTGGCCGGTTGCGCTGGCCTATGCCCTGGCTGTAATTGCGACTGATGACGAAAGATCCAATACTCCGGCCTGGGTTATTCGAAACTATCCCGAAATTGCTTCTATCCTAAGATTGCTTCGCCACACGCGATGTCCTGAAGGTTGCCCCTATTGCAACGCAGAGTTGGATGTTCACTTAAAGCTTAAGCATTTCTTTGGTTACGACTCCTTCCGTCTTTTCGAAGGGGAGAATCTCCAGGAGAGGGCCGCACAGGCAGCTGTCGATGGCAGATCCCTGCTTGCTATTTTCCCCACAGGTGGAGGAAAATCCCTTACCTTCCAATTGCCCGCACTTATGCAGGGACATGCCGTCAAAGGGCTGACGGTTGTCATATCGCCTCTCCAGTCACTGATGAAGGATCAGGTTGACAATCTATCGGCAAAAGGTATTACAGACGCTGTCACAATTAACGGCCTTCTGGACCCCATATCCCGATCTCTGGCCATTGAACAGGTGGTCGGCGGAGAAGCATCGCTCCTGTACATTGCTCCTGAAATGCTTCGTTCCCGCACCATAGAAAGGATATTGCTCTCCCGCAATGTCGTTCGTTTCGTCATAGATGAAGCACATTGCTTTTCATCCTGGGGACAGGATTTTAGGGTAGATTATTTGTACATCGGCAAGTTTATCAGCGATTATCAGAAAAGAAAAGGACCCGGAGTACAAATACCTGTTTCCTGTTTTACGGCCACGGCCAAGCAAAAAGTCATTCAGGATATAAGTGACTACTTTGAAAGGACCCTGGGTATTCATCTTGAACTCTTTGCCTCCACAGCTACAAGGACCAACCTTCAGTACAGCGTCATCCACTCCGAATCAAACGAAGATAAATACCTAAAACTCCGTCAGTTAATCTCGGAATCAGACTGTCCTGCCATTGTCTATGTCGCTCGGACCAAACGTACCCACGAACTTGCGGAAAAGTTAAGCCGGGACGGCTTCCCCGCCTTGCCTTTCAACGGGAAGATGGATGCGGATGAAAAGATGGCCAATCAAGACTCATTCATGAATGATGAGGTGCGTATCATCGTTGCGACATCTGCCTTTGGAATGGGTGTAGACAAAAAGGATGTGGGGCTGGTCATTCATTATGACATTTCAGACTCGCTGGAGAATTATGTTCAGGAAGCCGGAAGGGCCGGACGAGACCCATCACTGAGCGCTCGCTGCTATGTCCTTTATAGCGACAGCGATCTTGACAAGCATTTTATCTTGCTTAATCAGACCAAAGTCAGTATCAGCGAGATACAGCAAGTTTGGAAAGCCGTGAAAGAACTCACCCGTCACCGCTCTCGTGCAGAATGTTCCGCTTTGGAGATAGCCCGCCGGGCGGGATGGGATGACTCCGTATCAGAGATTGAAACCCGTGTAAGAACGGCCCTTTCCGCTCTTGAAGAAGGCGGCTATATCGAACGTGGTAACAATATCCCACATGTCTATGCGACAGGGATTACCGTTGCGAACATGGACGAAGCCCGCGAAATCATTGAAAGTTCCGCGCTGTTTGAGCAGAAAGAGGTGGAACCGGCAATCCGGATTATCAAATCGCTCATATCCCAGAAGTACATTTCAAAAGCACAGGACGAGGAAGCGGAATCACGTGTGGATTATCTGGCCGATATCCTGGGCCTTACCAAGTGGGAGGTCGTCTCGTCAGTTGAAAGAATGCGTCAGGAAGGCATTCTTGCCGACAGCAAGGACCTCTCAGCCTTCCTTCAGGACACCGGAACGTCCCAGAGAAAGACAGACAGCATCTTTGCACGTTTTGCAAAGCTGGAAAGGTATATCCTGGAGCACATCCCAGCCGAAGCACTCAGCATTACCTACAAGCAGTTGAATGACGATGCCATGCGTGAAGGTATTGTGTCGGCGACAGAAAAAGATATCCGCACGCTTCTGTACTTCCTGACCGTAAAAGGCTACACTCGCAGGGATGATTATAATCTGAACCACGTGAAGATTGTCCGACAGGCTGATTTGGACACCGTTCTCGCCCGCTACGAAAAGCGAATCAGGATTTGCCACTTTGCGATTGACTGGCTCTACGCCCAGGCGGATGAAGCATCAAAGGCCGTACACTTCTCAGAACTTGAGTTGTTAAAGGCCTTCAATGCCCATGAAGCATCACTTCTGGAAGGAGGTATAGTTGCGACAATTGCCGATGTGGAAGAAGCGATTCTGTACCTGTCCCGAATAGGAGCATTAAAGTTGGAAGGCGGTTTCCTGGTCCTGTATAATGCTATGGATATCCGACGAATAAAGGACAACAAGTTCCGATACAAAGTTGAAGACTATGCAAAGCTGAATGAGTTCTATCGGCAGAAAATCCAGCAAATCCACATAGTGGGAGAATATGCCAACCTTATGGTCAAGGATTACGCGTCCGCCCTGCAATATGTCCAAGATTATTTCCAGATGGATTATAAGGGGTTTATCTCCAAGTATTTCAAGGGAGAGCGTGCACGCGAAATACAGAGGAATATCACTCCTGACAAGTACAGGCAGATCTTCGGAACGCTCTCTGGGCGTCAGATGGAAATCATTTCCGACAAGGATTCTCACTGCATAGTTGTTGCAGCCGGACCTGGAAGCGGCAAAACGCGGGTTCTGGTACACAAACTTGCATCACTCCTGCTTCTGGAAGACGTCAAGCACGAACAACTTCTGATGTTGACCTTTTCCCGTGCTGCTGCAACAGAGTTCAAGCAGCGTCTGATGGATCTCATCGGCAATGCCGCCCATTTTGTTGAAATAAAAACTTTCCACTCTTATTGTTTCGACCTGCTTGGAAGAATTGGTAATCTGGAGGATGCCGATGATGTTGTCCGTCGGGCCACAGAGATGATAAGCATTGGAGAAGTTGAGCCTAACAGAATCAGCAAAACCGTACTGGTAATAGACGAAGCACAGGATATGAGTGCCGATGAATATGCTCTGGTTCAGGCGCTTATTCAGCAGAACGAGGAGATGCGTGTGATTGCCGTGGGTGATGACGACCAAAACATTTTCGAATTCCGAGGGTCGGATTCCAAGTACTTATATGAGCTTACCATGCTGGAAGGCGGCCGTTTTGTGGAGATGACTGAGAATTACCGAAGTTCAAAAGCAGTCGTTGAATACGCAAATCACTTCGCGCGAAAAATAAGGGGAAGGCTCAAGCGCAGTCCTATTGTTTCAATGAGCGAAGAGGCAGGACTAGTGACCGTTACGCGTTTTGCGACAGAATTCCTATATGAGCCAATATTGAATGATATCTTAGCTGGGCATTCTGAGGGAAAAGCCGGTCTTCTGACCCAGACAAATGAAGAAGCGGTTATTATACTGGCGATGCTCAGGAGACATGGAATCGACGCCAAATTAATCCAATCTGCGGACGGATTCAACTTCAGTGCACTGGCGGAAGTGAGATATTTCCTGCGGCAGTTGGATCTGACGGTCAGTACGCCTGTTATTCCGGATGAAAGCTGGTTCGCCGCTAAAGAAAGGACTGTCGCCAAGTATAAGGGAAGCACCAGCCTGGGATATCTGGAACGCTGCCTCCAGCTATTTGAGAAAACGGTTCGAACAAAATACCACACCGATTTCAAGGAATTTGTGTACGAATCATCAATAGAAGATTTCTGCGACACAGAAGGAGCTGGCATTACTGTTTCTACTATTCACAAGTCCAAAGGGAGGGAGTACGATAATGTGTATATGATGGTTTGCGACAGTTTCAAATTGAATAATGATCAGCTTCGCCACTATTACGTTGGACTCACACGTGCAAAGAAGAATCTGTATATCTATACAGGCAGTTCCTGCTTTGACGGCGGCCCCTCTTCTGTTAAGTATCGTTTTGACTCCAGCGAGTATACCATGCCTGGGGAAATCGTCCTCCAACTCACCCACAAGGATGTTGTCTTGAGTTATTTCACCTCCAGGAAAAAGGCAGTACTAGCACTCAAAGGAGGCGACGAATTGGATTATTCCGATGGTTATCTGTATCTGCACGGGATGCAAAAGGCCGTTGCGAAGTTGTCTGCGAAGATGCTGGAACGTATGACCATGTGGGAGAGTAAGGGATATATGGTTCATTCTGCATCCGTACGCTTTATTGTTGCCTGGAAGGCCAAGGACGCACCGAGGGAAGAGACAGAAACTGCTGTATTACTGCCGGAATTGACGCTCAAGAAGACTCAATAAACCATCAAATCATAAGGGAAGCCAACGGCTGCAAAAGGTTCGTGGGCTTCCAGATGAGACCTCACGCTATCAAAAGATAAACTTCCACCAGCCGTACCAGCTGCGCTTTATTGACATGACAACTTTATCGAAGCGCTCCACAGTCTTTATCCATAACGGCATGGTTGGGTTTATCCAACTGCAAACCTCTAGAATGGACTGATGCAACTCTTCCAGCCGTGACAGGCTCCAGCTGATGGATTCGTTGTGGAATACCCGGTTCCGGAGGTCTCGAACCTCATTGAGAGGAGCCGATACATATTTGCGCTGCCGCTTTGACTTGGGCATATGCGGGAATGCTTTACGCAAATCTTTCCATAGAAAACGTTCATACTTAGCATTGAATAGAAGCACCCAGAATCCCATAGTCAGTTCACCGTTAATCTTGTCTGCTGTCACAACCTCCCCTCGTTTGACAATATGTTGCTTCGCCACATCTATTTGGCTGTCTAAAGCCTTCAAGGCGGGAACAGTAGCAAAGAAATTGTGCCAGTCTTTACGTCCTGTCATCCTCTCCAGTTCCCGGATAAGCGAATTCCTTAGAGCCACCTCGTAAATGGAAAGAGACGGAAGCAGGGCCTCTGCTAACTGAATGTTTTGACGGTAATGCCGTAGCGCCTTCTTTTTATCACCGGAATAACGGTCATAATATGGCTTCATTCTAGCCGATGAGAACGAATTATCGAAAAAAGTTTTGTCGAAAACGTTTTTTTTCATATTTTTGTAGTGCAGTCCCGGTAGTTCCTCTCCCAGACTTATGTGCTGGTGATGAATCCGGGTTTTTTCTTTTATACCCATTCTATCATACAAGACGTCCAAGATGCAGACGACGCTACGAGCGCAAAGATACGGAAAAGTTGCGTTATGAAATGCCATGCTGGTAAAGATTTACCAAGCATTTCAAAAGATTTGCGAAGGTCACGTAGATTGGTTAAATTTGTAGAATAGAAAACAAACTGTATCAAAAATGCCTGATTTCAAATACGCACCGATGTTCCAGACCGGTCCTGATACGACCGAGTATTATCTTTTGTCAAAAGAGGGTGTCTCAGTAAGCACATTTGAAGGTCACGAGATGCTGAAAGTCACGCCGGAAGCCCTTACGCTGCTTTCCAGGGCTGCATTCAGGGACGTTAACTTCCTCCTGCGCCGCGAGCACAACGAGCAGGTCGCTAAGATTCTCTCCGATCCGGAGGCTTCGGACAATGACAAGTATGTCGCGCTGATGTTTCTCCGCAACGCCGAAGTGGCTGCGAAGGGCAAGTTGCCGTTCTGCCAGGACACCGGCACCGCCATTATCCATGGAGAAAAGGGACAGCAGGTCTGGACAGGATTCGACGACAAGGAGGCTCTGTCGCGCGGCGTATTCGAGACTTATACCACGGAGAATCTCCGCTACAGCCAGAATGCGCCCTTGACGATGTACAAGGAGATCAACACCAAGTGCAATCTCCCCGCGCAGATCGACATCGATGCTGAGGAGGGGATGGAATATAAGTTCCTATGCGTAGTCAAGGGCGGCGGATCGGCCAATAAGAGTTACCTCTATCAAATGACCAAGGCGGTGCTCAATCCCGACACGCTGGTGCCATTCCTCGTAGAGAAGATGAAGACTCTCGGCACAGCGGCCTGCCCTCCGTATCATATCTCATTCGTCATCGGCGGTACTTCAGCGGAGAAAAACCTTCTCACCGTCAAGCTCGCTTCTACACATTATTATGATAATCTCCCGACGACGGGCGATGAGACCGGACGTGCATTCCGCGATGTGGAGCTTGAGGAGAAAGTGTACGAGGAGGCTTGCAAAATCGGCCTTGGAGCGCAGTTCGGAGGCAAATACTTCGCCCACGACATTCGCATCATCCGCCTTCCGAGGCACGGTGCGAGTTGCCCTATCGGACTTGGAGTCAGTTGCTCCGCAGACCGCAACATCAAAGCCAAGATCGACCGCAACGGTATCTGGATTGAAAAGCTTGACGACAATCCCGCACGCCTCATTCCCGAGGCTCTCCGCCAGCCCGGAGAGGCCGGTGGCGTCAAGATTGACATCGACCGTCCGATGCCGGAGATTCTCGCGGAGCTGACCAAGTATCCGGTCTCCACGCGTCTCAGCCTCAGCGGCACCATCATTGTCGCCCGCGACATCGCTCACGCCCGCCTTAAGGAAAGGGTTGACGCAGGCGAGGATCTTCCTGCCTATTTCAAGGACCATCCTGTATTCTATGCCGGCCCTGCGAAGACTCCGGAAGGAATGCCCTGCGGCTCCATGGGACCGACCACGGCCCAGCGCATGGATCCGTACGTGGATCTCTTCCAGTCAAAGGGCGGCAGCATGGTCATGATTGCCAAAGGAAACCGCACCCAGCAGGTCACCGATGCGTGCAAAAAGCACGGCGGATTTTATCTGGGCTCGATCGGCGGTCCCGCAGCAGTCCTTTCTTCGGACTCCATCAAGTCGATAGAGTGCGTAGAATACCCGGACCTCGGGATGGAAGCCATCTGGAAGATCCGGGTAGAAGATTTTCCTGCTTTTATCCTCGTTGACGACAAGGGCAACGATTTCTTCAAGCAGCTCGGACTGTAGGGATTCTATTTCCCCAATAGCAGTTTGATAATCTTTTGGGCGACCTCGTCGTTGCCCTGGATTCCCATGAAATCCTGGGAATGGGGGCCGTACGCAAAGATCGGAACGGGTGATGGGGTGTGCCAGTCACTGACGAAAAGACCATTCACATTGCCTTTTGCGGGATCACCGCCCGTAAGGGTGGCACCGCCTGTCTCATGGTCTGCCGAGATGATGACGAGAGTCTCGCCGTCTTCGTCGGCAAAGCGGATGGCCTCTTCGATAGCCTGGTCGAAATCAAGCATTTCGAGTACCATTGAGTCATAGACATTGGCGTGGGAAGCCTTGTCGATGCGGGCTCCTTCGATCATGATGAAAAAGCCTTTGCGGCGTGCGCAACGCTCCTTCAGGAAACGGAGGGCATAGCGGGTCGTCGTCGGGAGGTAATCAGTGCGACCATCCTTGATATAACCGCTCTGGACTGCCGTAGGAAGATATCCGAGGCGTTCCGCGCTGGCTGCAACGGGATCGTTAAGGTCCTTTACGACAGTGAAATTCTCCATGATCGCGGCCCTGGTTTCAGCGCTCTGTGCAGCGAATTGCTCCTGGCTGCCGGCGCTCCAGAACGTGAGCTTGCTGGAGGGAAGGTCACCCCAGATTTCTGCGGTCATACCGCGGTTTTTCTGATGGGCGAAGAATGATGCCGGCGTGGCTCCGTTAAGATCGTCGGTGGACAGGACGCCGGAGATGATGCCCTTTTCAGAAACGATTTCGGGAATGTTGGGAGCGGGATTGCCGTCAGCGTCAAGTCCTACAGTGTAATTCTTGGTCTTGATACCGCAGGCGTAGGCGGTGCCGGAGGCTGCTGAATCTGTCGTGAAATCGTCGGCAGACTGGGTGGTGACCCATCCCCAGGCCTTGAGGTTGGTAACGGTCAGCTTGCCGCCGTTGGCGTAATAACCGGAAGCGATCTGGCCGAGGCCGGTGCCGTCGCCGATCATCAGGATAATGTTCTTGGGGGCCTTCTTGGATCCGTCGCTACGGAATGTCGGCTGGTAGGTTTCATGCTGGGGAGCATTCTCGATTTCGCCCTTCACTATCTTCTGGGCGAATGAGGACGTGCAGAT
This sequence comes from uncultured Bacteroidales bacterium, assembly GCA_905233275.1. Lineage (GTDB taxonomy): Bacteria > Bacteroidota > Bacteroidia > Bacteroidales > UBA932 > Cryptobacteroides. The sequence continues at coordinate 122,289 of CAJODR010000009.1, forward strand.
GAGCACGGCCGCTGCGGTGACAAGGATTCTTTTCATATAATTATTCTTCGGGAGTTACTGCACGGAAGGAAGGGAGGTCCTCGGCCTTGAAGGCGAGGACGTATGCGCTCTTGCCGGCGACATTCTCTTCGGCCATCCTGGTGTAGACCTCTGCGCTCTTGCCGAAAAGCTCAGGAGCCTTGCTGGCGTCGCGGAGGAGAAGGAGGGACATGATGATCTCGCCTGTCATGTCGTAGAGACGGCGGGCGAGGAAATCCTGCATCTCCTGGTTGCCGGCGGCCTTGACATATTCGACGCTCTCGTCGTAGAGGTCGGCCATCTTTGCCACGCGGGCTTTGAGGCCTTCGTACTGGGGAGCTACTGCATCCTCAAGCATTTCGCGGATGATTGCGGAATAGGTACCGTTGGTGATATAACGCACTGCGGCGACGACCTGAAGCTGGGTGGTGCCTTCGTAGATGGAGAATATGCGGGCGTCGCGGAGGAGCCTCTGGCACTTGTATTCCATGATGAATCCGCTGCCGCCGTGGACGGAAATGCCGTCGTAGGCATTCTGGTTGGCATATTCAGAAGTCATGCCCTTGCAGATCGGGGTGAAGGCGTCGGCGAGACGGGTGTATTTCTTCATCTCCTGCCTTTCTTCGGCTGTGAGCGGACGCTCGCGCTGAATGTCTTCGAGGCACTTGTAAATATCCACGTGCGCTGCGGTATGGTAGAGGAGGGTGCGGCCTGCGTCGAGTTTGGCTTTCATCCTCGAGAGCATGTCGTATACTCCGGGGAAGTGCTCGATGGTCTTGCCGAACTGGGCGCGCTCGGAGGCGTAACGGACAGCCTCGTTGTAGGCTTCCTGGCTGAGTCCGGAGCTCTGGGCACCGATGCCGAGACGGGCGGCGTTCATCAAGGCCATGACGGCCTTGATGAGGCCGAGACGGCGTTCGCCGCAGAGTTCTGCCTTGGCATTCTTGTATGTGAGCTCGCAGGTAGGGGAGCCGTGGATACCGAGCTTGTGCTCGATGTGGCGCACGTTGACTCCGCCCTGGCGCTTGTCATAGATGAACATTGAGAGGCCGCGGCCGTCCTTGGAGCCTTCCTCACTACGTGCGAGAACGAGATGGATGTCGCTGTCGCCGTTGGTGATGAATCGTTTGACGCCGTTGAGGAGCCAGCAGCCGTCCTTTTCGCTCCAGGTGGCCTTGAGCATCACCCTCTGGAGGTCGGAACCGGCGTCGGGCTCGGTGAGGTCCATGGACATGGTCTCGCCCGCGCAGATGCGGGGAAGAAACCTCATCCTCTGGTCCTCGTCACCGAATTCGTAAAGGGTATCGGCGCAGCTCTGGAGGCTCCAGATATTCTGCAGGGATGCATCAGCAGCCGAAACCAGCTCTGAACACATGCTGAAGACGAGGTTGGGGAGATTGAGTCCGCCGTAACGACGGGCCAGCGAGACACCGCAGAGACCTGCCTTGCGGAGGGCGTCCATGTTTTCGACGGTCTTGGAGGCATATTTCATACGTCCGTTCTCGAGGTGCGGGCCTTCGAGGTCCACGTCCTCGGAATTGGGGGCGATGATGTTGGCTGCGATGTCGCCCAGGATTTCAAGCAGACGCTTGTAATTCTCGATGCAGTCCTCGTAGTCTACGGGGGCATCGGCATATTTTTCCTTGTCAGCGAAATTGCGCTCTTTGAGCTCCACGATGCGGTGCATCAGGGGATGATCGAGGTGGAATGCAATCTCGGGATGGTCGGTATAGTAGTTTGCCATAGTCTTCTGTTATTTGCTGTTCTGCTTGTAGTACTTGATGAGCTTGGGGATCACCTCTTCCACGGTGCCTACGATGACGTAGTCGGCAATGGTGTTGATCGGAGCGTCGGGATCGGAGTTGATGGAAATGATGATCGAACTGTCCTGCATGCCGGCGATGTGCTGGATCTGGCCGGAGATGCCGCAGGCGATGTACACCTTGGGATGCACGGTGACACCGGTCTGGCCGATCTGGCGGTCATGATCGCAGAATCCTGCGTCTACTGCTGCGCGGCTGGCGCCAACCTCGGCATGAAGGACCTTTGCAAGGTCGAACAGCATGTCGAATCCTTCCTTGGAGCCCATTCCGTAGCCGCCGGAGACGACTATCGATGCGCCTTTGAGATTGTGCCTGGCGGCTTCGACGTGGTGGTCAAGAACCTTGACGACGTAGCTCTCGGGGCTTACATACTTGCTGACCTCGGGATAGACTGTCTCACCCTTGTAGGGACCGTCGCAGAGGGCTTTCTGCATGACGCCACTGCGGACCGTCGCCATCTGCGGACGATGGTCGGGGTTGACGATGGTGGCAACAATGTTGCCGCCGAATGCGGGACGGATCTGATAGAGGAGGTTTTCGTATTCCTTGCCCGTCTTGACATCGGTGAAGGGACCGATTTCGAGCGAGGTGCAGTCTGCGGTAAGACCGCTGGTCAGCGAAGATGAGACCCTCGGGCCGAGGTCGCGGCCGATGACGGTAGCGCCCATGAGGCAGATCTGGGGCTTCTCTTCCTTGAACAGGTTTACAAGAATGTCAGTGTGGGGAGCGGAGGTGTAAGGGAAAAGGTCTTTGCCGTCAAAGACGAACAGTTTGTCGACCCCGTAAGGGAGAATCTGGTCTTCGACCTTGCCCTTGATACCGGTACCGGCTACCACTGCGTGGAGTTCTACTCCTAAAGTATTGGCGAGTTTGCGCCCTTTGGTGAGGAGTTCCTGGGAGACTTCGGCAACGGTAGTGCCTTCGATCTCGCAATATACGAATACGTTGTTCATTGTGCTAGCCGATTAATTTTTCACTCAGAAGTTCTTTGACAAGGCTCTCGATGTCAGCGTCCGAGGAGCTGAGAGTCTTGGATTCCTTGGCCTGGAAGACGATGTTCTGGACCGTCTTGACCTTGGTGGGGGAGCCGGCGAGGCCGCACTGGTCGGGATCGCCATTGACATCTGCAACCGACCATTGGGTGAGGTTGAGATAAGGCCTCTCCTCGTAAAGGGCAGCCCTGGGATCTCCCTCGACCTGCTCTGAAGGACATTTGGCATATTTGTATTTCATCACGAGCTTGGCGTTCTCGGGACGGCAGGGCGCCGCGCTTCCGTTGACTGTGATGACGAGGGGGAGGGGAGCCTCGACGGTCTCGATGCCGCCGTCGATATGGCGTTCGATGGTGGCTTTGCCGCCTTCGACCTTGAGTATCTTTTCAGCGTACGTGACCTGGTTGAGTCCAAGTTTCTGGGCCACCTGGGGACCGACCTGGGCGGTGTCGCCGTCGATGGCCTGGCGGCCTCCGATTACGATGTCCACTTTGCCGATCTTGCGGATAGCGGTAGCAAGGGCGTATGATGTAGCGAGGGTGTCAGCTCCTGCGAACAGTCTGTCAGTCAACAGGTAACCGCCGTCGGCGCCTCTGTAGAGGCCCTGACGTATAATTTCTCCTGCACGGGGAGGGCCCATGGTGAGGACCTCGACGGTCGAACCGGGATTCTCCTCCTTGAGGCGGAGGGCCTGCTCCAATGCATTCAAATCATCGGGATTGAAAATCGCAGGAAGGGCGGCGCGGTTGACGGTCCCTTCCGGGGTCATCGCATCCTTGCCCACATTGCGGGTGTCCGGCACTTGTTTGGCCAGAACGACAATTTTAAGAGTCATATTATAATGTAAGGTTTAGATTCATTCTATATAATAATTCTTTATATAATAATTCTTACAAAGATACTCGATTTTCCGGAAATAGCAAAACGGCAGTCCGGATTCCACCGGGCTGCCGCTTCAAAAAAATGCCTGACAGAACGCCTCTTATTCGGCTTTGCCGTTGGAACCGAGGACGTTGATGATCTTGTGCATGTAGAGTTTCTTCATCTCGTCGCGTGCAGGGCCGAGGTACTTGCGAGGGTCAAATTCGCCGGGCTTGTCGTGGAAGACCTTGCGGACGGCGGCAGTCATCGCGAGACGGCTGTCGGAGTCGATGTTGATCTTGCAGACAGCGCTGCGGGATGCTTCGCGGAGCTGTTCTTCAGGAATGCCAACGGCGTCGGGAAGATTTCCGCCGAATTCGTTGATGATGTCGACATATTCCTGAGGTACGGAGGATGATCCGTGGAGGACGATAGGGAAGCCGGGGAGCTTCTTCTCAATCTCGTGGAGGACGTCGAATGCGAGCGGCGGGGGAACGAGACGGCCGGTCTTGGGATCGCGGGTGCACTGCTCGGGTTTGAATTTGTAAGCGCCGTGGCTGGTGCCGACGGAGATTGCGAGGGAGTCGCAGCCGGTACGGGTGGAGAAGTCGATCACTTCCTCGGGACGGGTGTAGTGGGACTCTTCGGCGGAAACTTCGTCCTCAACGCCTGCGAGAACGCCGAGTTCGGCCTCGACGGTCACGTCGTACTGGTGAGCGTAGTCGGCGACTTTCTTGGAGAGGGCGATATTCTCTTCGTAAGGGAGAGAAGATGCGTCGATCATCACAGAGGAGAAGCCCATGTCAACGCAGCTCTTGCAGAGCTCGAAGCTGTCACCGTGATCGAGGTGGAGGCAGATCTGGGGATGCTCCCAGCCGAGTTCTTTTGCGTATTCCACGGCGCCTTCCGCCATGTAGCGGAGGAGGGTCTGGTTGGCGTAGTTGCGTGCGCCTTTGGAGACCTGGAGGATGACCGGGGATTTGGTCTCGGCAGCGGCCTGGATGATGGCCTGGAGCTGTTCCATGTTGTTGAAGTTGAAGGCGGGAATGGCATAGCCGCCGGCTACTGCCTTTGCGAACATTTCGCGGGTGTTGACAAGCCCGAGTTGTTTGTAGGATACCATAATTGTATTAGGATTTAAATATAATTCCAATTGGCTGCACAAAGTTAATAAAAAAGATTAAAAAATCCACGTCATCGGACGCGGATTCTTTTGCCTACGCGGAGAGTTGTCCTCTCGGTGATGCCGCTGTTGAGACGGCAGATGGCCTTGACGGTCGTATGGTACTTCTTTGCAATGCTGCCGAGGGTGTCGCCGGAGCGGATCGTATGCCACTGCTGCTGAGCTGCTTCCTGCTTGCGCCTTTCCTCTTCTGCCTTGCGGCGGTCCTCCTCGTCACCGAGAATAATCGCCTCTTCGTCATCATCGCTCTGGACGTACTTCGAATTGGCGTCGAAGTACCGCTTGCGGAGCGTGAACATCCTGTGCCGGAGCGTACCCGTGCTGAAATCTATCAGTCTTTCAGGGTCGAATGCATATCCCTGGTAGCGCGTCTCAAAGTGGAGGTGGGGCCCTGTCGAACGACCTGTGGAGCCGCCCTTGCCGATGATCTGGCCGGCACTGACCCATTGGCCCGGATTCACGAGCCTTTCCGAAAGATGGCCGTAGAGCGTTTCCAGCCCGTTTTCGTGACGAATGAGAACCATGTTTCCGTAGCCGCCATGGTATTCGGACATACGGACCATGCCGTCGAATGCCGCATAGACCGGATCGCCGGTATGTAGCGGCAGGTCGGTGCCCTGGTGCCTCCGTCCGTGGCGGACTCCGTATCCGGAAGACCTGGACGTCTTGTTGGGACAGCAGTATTGCCCGAGCGAATCGACTACCCACAGGGTCCAGCTGTAAGGCAGGCTGTCAAGCGGGGTGCGATAGCAGTCGATGACCTTCTCGTTCATATTGTCGGAGAAGATAATGTTGCTCATGGCTGCTTCCTGTGACTTGATGTATTTCCAGGTGTAGTCGCCGTAGAGGACGACCTTGATGTCCGGATTGTCAGTGTCAATGGTGTCGGCGTCGCTCCTGAAGCGGCCTGAGGGCAGCGGACTCCTGGCATAATCATGCCGGGCAATGCTGTCCCGCGCCGCATCCTGGGCGAATGCTCCTGCCGGAATCAGCAGGAGCACGATAAGGGGAATGATTATTCTGCTTTGCTTAAATGTCATTAGACGATAGCGTTGAATTTGCTGATGAGGAGGTCCTTGACTTCGGCGACCTTCTCGCTCAAGAGTTCCTTTGATGTCGCCTCGCAGAGGAAGCGCAGGTAGGGCTCGGTGTTGGATGGACGGATGTTGAGCCACCAGTCGGGGAATTCGATGCGGTAGCCGTCGAAGTCCATGAATGCGGTGGCTTTCTCCTTGGCCATGAAGTGCTCCTTGACGGCATCCATCGCGCCCTGCTTGTCCTCGAGGCGGAAGTTGATTTCGCCGGAATTCTCGTAGCGGACAATCTCCGCGATGGCCTCGCTGAGTGTCTTGCCCTCCTTCTTGAGGTCGGCCACGATGCCGAGGACTATCATTGAGGCGAGCAGACCGCTGTCGGAGTAGAAGAAGTCACGGAAATAGAAGTGGCCTGCGAGCTCTCCGCCCCATACGCCGTCGATTTCGCGGAGCTTGGCAGCGGCGAATGCGCGGCCGACCTTCCAGGTCTGCATCTTGCATCCGAGCGGCTCGAGGTATTCGCCGACGGCTTTGGAAGAACGGATATCCTGGAGGACAAGGCCCTTGAGGCCCCTTTCGCCCACGTAGTAGCGGCCCATGAGGGCAATCAGGAGGTCAGGGGAGATGAAATGGCCTTTCTCGTCGACGAATACCACGCGGTCGGCGTCACCGTCGTAAATAACGCCGGCGTCGGCTTTGACGTCGCGTACGAGATTCTCCAGCGGAACCACGTTGGCCTCGATGAGCGGGTTGGGCTCATGGTTGGGGAAGCGGCCGTCCATGGTGTCGAAAAGGTAGTGGATATTGGCTCCGGTGCCGAAGATTTCCTTGGCGAAAAGGTTGGACATGCCGTTGGAGAGGTCCATGGCGATGGTGATTCCGGAGAGATCCTTCTTGAATTTGCGCATGAAATCGAGATAGTCGCTCAGAATCTCCTTCTCGTAGACTTTGCCGCGGACCTTGGCGACGGGAGTGGGTTCACCGTCCTCAATCCACTTCTTGATCTCCTTGAGACCTGCGTCGAATCCGACTGCCTGTGCGTCTGTGGTGGATACTTTCATGCCGTTGTAAATCGCGGCATTGTGGGATGCGGTAATCTGGACGGATGCGTTGAATCCGTAGTTGGCGGTGCCGAAATACACCATCGGGGTGGAGCTGAGGCCGATGTCGTAGACGTCGGCGCCGGCATCGTTGATGCCCTTGATCACGGCGTCATGAATCTCCGGCGAAGAGACGCGGCAGTCCCTGCCCACCAGCACTTTGTCGGCCTTCAGAAGCCTGGGGATGAAATAACCGATCTTGTACGCGTCTTCGCGTGTCCAGTCTTTTCCGTAGATGCCACGGATGTCGTATGCGTGAAATGCTCCCATAGTTATTTTTGTTTAATGTTATATCGTGTCTGAACCTTGCCTTTGAGGATGTTCTGCAGTTTTTTGGATATGATCTTCTTGCGGATCTGGGGTACGTGGTCAGTGAAGAGGTCGCCATCGAGATGCGAGAGCTCGTGCTGGATCATGCGCGAGGCGAAATTGTCGAATTCTTCAGTAACCTCTTTGAGGTCTTCATCATAGTAGCGGACCGTGACCTTTTTGGGACGGGAAACGTCGCAGTAGATGCCGGGGACGCTGAGGCATCCCTCGGAGTATGTGGTTTTCTCGGCGCTGGAGGCGATGATCTCAGGATTGATGAGCGTGCGGCTGAAGCCTTTGAGATAGTCGTAGATGTCGGAGACGACGTCACCGTCGACTATGACGACCTGCTTGCTCACGCCGATCTGCGGAGCGGCGAGGCCGCAGCCGTCAGCCTTTGCGAGCGTATCCTTGAGATCCTGGACAAGCGCCGCGATGCCTTCCCTGTCGGAAAGGTCGGCGGGCTCTGCTTTCAGGCGGAGCACCTCGGCGCCGTATACGTAGATGGGTTTTATCATATCTTTCTCTTTTTGTTTCTCCTCAGAGAATCGCTTTGTGTCTCGGGCACGTCAAGGGGCATCGCGGAAGGTCCGTTGCGCCTGTCGAGCCAGCCCTGGAGAATGATGGAGGCGCTGATCTTGTCGACAGCGGTCTTGTCCCGACGCTCGGAGGCCTTCATCCCGCCGTCTATCATGACGCGGTGGGCGAGGACCGAGGTGAAGCGCTCGTCCTCAAGCGTCACCGGGACATCCGGGAATGCCTTCCTGAGCCTTGGCAGGAAGGCGTCGATGTCAGCCGCAGCCTCGGAAGGACTGCCGTCCAAATTACGCGGATAACCTACTATAAAACCTGAAATCGTCTCTTTTTCGGCGTAAGTTTTCAGATATTCTATTATCTTTGCAGAATGTACGGTGTCCAGCGAGGTGGCGAAGATGCCGAGCGGGTCGCTAGCAGAAATCCCTGTGCGTTTCCGTCCGTAATCTATGCCGATCCATCTCTCCATAGGATGCAAAGATACAATTTTTTATGTCAAAAAACAACGACAAGGGAGCCAGAAGACTCAGGATCACCGTCCTGGACGATGCGACGCATGACAGGCTGAAAGTGTTCCACACGTCGCGTGGAGGGCTGATTGCCGGAGCTGTGGCTGCCGTCATCGCGATACTTCTCATCGGCGCAGCGATACTCGCGTTCACGCCCCTCAAAAAGCTGATTCCAGGCTACCCTGACGAATATTCCCGCCAGATGGCGGTCAGGAATGCCATCCGCATCGATTCGCTCGAGAACGAGATAATGAAGTGGGACATCTATACGACAAATCTACGTCTCGTCCTGTCGTCGGAAGAGCCGCTTCCGCTGGATTCGCTCCTCCTGAGTCCTTCAGAGCTGTCCTCCGAGGACCTTGAGGCGCTCAAAGCCAGCGACGAGAAGCTCCGCGCTGAAGTTCTCGAGGCCGAACGTTTCGATATATCCGGCCGCGACCGCAATCTTCCTCTCGAGGGTATCGATTTCTTCAGCCCGCTGAAGGGCGAGGTCACGGTACCATTCGACGCATCGCGTCATCCCATGGTCGAAATCGAAGCGGAGGAGGGCACTATGGTCATGGCAGTCCTCGACGGCACGGTCCTCTACAGCGGATTCGATCCCGAGGAGGGCTATACCATTATCATAGCGCACAAGGGGGACATCATGTCCGTATATCGTTACAATGCCTCCGCGCTCAAGACTCCCGGCACCAAGGTCAAGGCGGGTACGCCGATAGCCACGGTGGGAGGTGCCAGGCCGTTGTCGGCCGCTCCCGGGCTCGGTTTCGAGCTCTGGTCCGGAGGTGAAAGGGTAGACCCTTCCAAGTACATCACGTTCTGAAAATGCCCGAAAAAAGAAAAATAGCTATTCTCGGATCTACCGGATCCATCGGCACGCAGGCGCTGGACGTCGTAAGGCAGCATCCTGACCGTTTCGAGGTCGAGCTGCTCGTCGCGCGCAACTCCTGGAAGCTTCTCGCCGAGCAGGCCCGCCGTTATGACGTCAACGCAGTAGTCATTACTGACGAGAGCTGCTACAAGCCTCTCTCCGAAGCACTTGAAGATACAGACGTCAAGGTTTTCGCCGGCATGGATTCGGTCTGTTCGCTCGTGACGGGCGACAATATAGATATGGTCGTCGCTGCGATGGTGGGATTCAGCGGCCTGAAGCCGACCCTCGCCGCCATCGGTGCCGGCAAGCCGATCGCCCTGGCCAACAAAGAGACTCTGGTCGCAGCCGGTTCCATTGTGATGTCCCGCGCCCGTGAGGCTGGCGTTCCCATCCTGCCGGTCGATTCCGAGCATTCAGCCATATTCCAGTGCCTTCTCGGCGCTGTCGGCAACCATATCCGTAAGCTTCATATCACAGCTTCCGGCGGCCCGTTCCGCACCTGGGAGAAGGACCGTATCGCACAGGCCACCAAGGCTGAGGCTCTCCGGCATCCCAACTGGGACATGGGCGCCAAGATCACCATCGATTCCGCCACCATGATGAACAAGGGCTTCGAGGTCATCGAGGCCTCGTGGCTGTTCGACGTCGGTCCGGACAGGATCAACGTCGTCGTTCATCCCGAATCCATAGTCCATTCCATGGTCGAATTCGATGACGGCGCCGTCATCGCCCAGCTCGGTCACCCGGATATGAGGGAGCCAATCCAGCTGGCCCTGTCCTTCCCCGAAAGGCTGTCCCTGGACAATCGCAAGCTCGATTTCGCCACCCTCGGTTCACTCACTTTCAGCGAGCCGGACAGGGATAAATTCCCCTGCCTCTCTCTCGCTTTTGAGGCGATGTCACGTGGCGGCAACATCCCCTGCGCACTCAATGCAGCCAACGAGGCGGCCGTGAAGGCATTCCTCGAAGACAGGATTGGATTCTACGATATCGCAGCCGTCGCAAGGGCTTGCATGGACGGCGTGTCATTCATCGGGGAGCCTTCGCTCGAAGACATATTCGCCACCAATGACGAGGTGTACCGCAGAGCCTCCGAAATGACCCTCAAGCGCGATTTCAGATGGTAGTCCTGATCAAGACCCTGCAGGTCGTCCTGGCCTTGTCGATACTCGTCTTCTTCCACGAACTCGGGCATTTTCTCTTCGCCCGCATTTTCGGTATCCGGGTGGACAAATTCTACCTGTTTTTCGACATCGGCGGCGTTAAACTGTTCTCGACAAAAGGCAAGATTTTTACCCGCCTTTTCCCCGCTGCAGCATCCTGGAAGACCGAATACGGCATCGGCTGGCTCCCTCTTGGCGGCTACTGCAAAATAGCCGGAATGATAGACGAATCGATGGACACCGAAGCCCTGAAAAGCGAGCCCCAGCCCTGGGAATTCCGCAGTCATCCAGTATGGCAGAGAATACTCGTCATGAGCGGCGGCGTCATCAACAATTTCCTCCTGGCGATCCTCGTTTTCAGCGGCATGCTCTACCGCTACGGCGACACCTATATCAGCAATGACGAGAGCCACGTCTGGGTCAACGAATTCGCCTACGACATGGGCTTCCGCTCCGGAGACCGTATCCTCAGCCTCGACGGATACGTCCCCGAGGACTTCGACATGCTCCAGGCCGAGATTGTCCGCAAGAGGGCATCGCAGGTAAAGGTCCTGAGAGGCTCAGACACCCTTTCCATCTATATCGACCAGTCCCTCACCGCCGATATGCTTGAGCCTGGCAACCGAATGTTCACCCTCGCCGTCAGGCCTATAGTCGAACAATTCTCCGCCGAGAGCCTCAACAAGGACTCCGGTATTGCTCCGGGAGATACCATCATTTCTGTCGCAGGCGTGCCTGTATCGTACGTGCAGGAGCTCAAGGAGGCCCTTGACGGCAAGGCCGGACAATCCGTGGAAGTCTCTTATCTCCGCGGGAGCGATACCCTTCAGTCGACCCTTCATCTCGATGCCAACAGTCTCGCCGGCATCGAATTCGCCATTGAAGGCGTAAGGCACAAGACATACACGCTTGCACAGTCATTCCCTGCAGGGTGCGCCAAAGCCTGGGATACCATCGCGGGCTATATCCGCGACCTCAAGCTCGTCTTCACCCCCTCGACCGGAGCTTACAAATCCGTCGGCAGCGTGATCGCCATCGGCCAGGTGTTTCCGGCCGCATGGAGCTGGCCGGCATTCTTCTACATACTCGCCATCCTCTCCATCATGCTGGGAGTGATGAATCTCCTCCCGATCCCCGCGCTGGACGGCGGCCACATCGTGTTCGGCATATACGAACTCATCACCGGCCGCAAACCCGGAGAAAAATTCCTTCTTGTCATGCAGATGATAGGAATGGTACTACTTTTGCTGCTGATGTTCCTCGCTTTCGGCAATGATATCCGGAGGCTTATCCATTAATGATATGAATACTATTTCCCGACTCCTTTCCATGGCTGCGACCGCCGTCGTTTTCGCCTTCTCGACTGCCTGTGACAACGTTACCATAAGCGGCGAACCCGGCGAAGTCCTCGTAGTCATCAATGCCGATGACTGGGACGGCGCCCTCGGACGCACAGTCCAGGATTCCCTCGGCAAGGAATTCCCCTTCATCTACGGCGAGCAGCTCTACAGGATGGTGCACGTGATGCCTTCCGGCTTCGGAAAGACCTTCCAGATGCACCGCAACATCCTCCAGTTCGTCATCGATTCCTCTTCCGAAGGTAAAGTCGAATATCTCCGCGACCAGTGGGCCCACCCGCAGTGCGTCATCCGGATTACCGCGCGCGACAGCGAGGCCGCTAAGCAGCTGTTCTCATCTTCCTCGCAGAAAATCCTGGCTTTCCTTGAGGAAGCCGAGCGGGCAAGGGTTATCGACAACTGCACCGATCCCACCTACGAAGATCCCACTGTCGGCAACGCCCTGTCGGGACAATTCGGCGGATCGCCGCACTTCATGAAGGGATTCACCATCAAGAAGAGGACTGACGATTTCGCCTGGATCTCCAGCGAAAACAATATGCAGATGGGTGTCCTGATGCACATCTATCCGGCCCTCGGGGATGCGTTTTCAAGGGATTCGCTCCTCTTCCATTCATCTGCCATGATGCATGACAACGTGCCCGGTTCGGTGGACGGTTCGTACATGTCCATCTCCGACCATATTGACGCGGTGCCTTCACTCGAAAAGGTGCAGTATGGCGGCAGGAATATCACCGAGATCCGCGGCCGCTGGAATGTGACGGGCGATTTCATGGGAGGTCCTTTCGTCGCCCATGCCTTCCCGAGCCAGGATGGTGAGAATGTGGTTCTCATGTTGGGTTACCTTTACTATCCCAACCGCGAACGTCCCCAGTATCTCCGCAAGGTCCAGTCGATGCTGTATTCGTTCGAGTGGAAAAAATAATAAAAATTATTTTGCATTCCGGAAATATTTTTCTACCTTTGCAGTCCCTTTCGGCCAGCTCGGCCTGAAACGGTAACCGGTGGGTTCGTATAACGGTTAGTACTCGGGATTTTCATTCCCGCAATAGGAGTTCGATTCTCCTACCCACTACCAGAAATATAAAAAATACAATAATGGCAAACACAAAATCTGCTCAAAAAGCCATTCGTCAGAACGAAAGGCGCCGTCTGCATAACAAGTATTATGCAAAGACAACGAGGAACGCAATCCGCGACCTCCGCAACACTACCGACAAGAAAGCCGCCGAAGAAAACGCACCGAAGGTCTATGCAATGATCGACAAGCTCGCAAAGATCGGCGTCATCCACAAGAACAAGGCTGCCAATCTCAAAAGCGGTCTCGCCGTTTACATCGGCAAGCTCTCCTAAGGTTTTCGGGATGTAGCGCAGTTGGTAGCGCACTACGTTCGGGACGTAGGGGTCGCTCGTTCGAGTCGAGTCATCCCGACATACTATAAAAAAGAAGGCTGTGAGGCCTTCTTTTTTAGTATGTTATGAATGGCTTTTTCATCGCTTCCGCGAGCTGGCGGTCGTAGCGGATACGCACCTTGATGCCGGCTTTCTGGAAGTAATAGCGGACAGCTATTTCCTCCTCAATGAACGGAATGATTTCGTCCTTCTTGAGCCTCAGGAAGGCTTCCTTTTCCATGTTGAGGGCTTTTTCCAGAGCTGCGATCTCATCGGACATCTCATCTGCGAGGCCGTCTTCGCGGAGCTCCTTCTTCATCTGGTCGAAGTATGTCTTTGCGGAGGACCTGTAGTCGAATTCCCTTCCTGCGGCGAATTCGACGAAGTCGTCGTATTCGGTGAAGTGGAAATCATCGACTGCGGGGATCGAGGGATGCTCGCGTACATATTTGAGGGTGTAGTCCTCCACGATGCCGTTCATGACGAGCGAATAGGTGAGGCGGCTGTACTTGTATGCCGAAAGGGTGTCGTCAGGCGTGACTCCGCCGCCGTCCCGAACAGTCCTCCCGTGCGCGGTCTTGAATTCGTGAGTCAGCGAATCCGGAATGAAACGGACCGACCCGTCCTCGTTGCGGGAAGAATAGTCGATGGCCTGCACGCAGCGGCCGGAAGGGGTGTAGTATTTGGCCGTGGTGAGTTTCAATTCGCCCCCGTAGGGGAGCTCGCGGATGCTCTGTACCAGGCCCTTGCCGAATGTGCGATGCCCGAGAATAGTCGCCCTGTCGTAGTCCTGCAGGGCTCCGGAGACGATTTCGGAGGCCGAAGCCGAACCGCTGTCGACGAGAACCTTGATGGGGATGACGGTGTCAATCGGGTCTTTGGTGGTCTTGAATACGGTCTCTTCGGTGCCGTGGCCGCGTGAAGTGACCACTACCGAACCTCTCGGGACGAAGAGCGAGACGATATTGATGGCTTCGCCGAGAAGGCCGCCGCCGTTGCCTCTGAGGTCGAGGATGAGCGTTTCCATTCCCTGCTTTTTCAGGGCTATGTAGGCTTGCTTGATGGCTTCGCCGACGCCCTCGGTGAAGCCGGTCTGGAGAATGTAGCCGGTCTTGCCGTCGTCGAGGATGCCGGCGTATTCGACATCGGGAAGATGAATCCGCTCCCTCGTGACCTTGACTTCGGTGGTCTGGCCGCTGCGGAGCTTCTTGACGAGGAACGTGACCGTGGTGCCGGGCTTGCCGCGCATCTTTTCGCTGCATTCGGAGCTGGTGAGGCCGTGGGTAGAGACCCCGTCAATGGTGAGGATCTCGTCGCCGCAGGTCAGGCCGCTGCGTGAGGCAGGGGAGCCTTCGTAGGGCTCGTTGATGATGACGTTGCCATCCTTGTCCGGCTTGTAGATGATGGCGCCGATGCCTCCGTAGGCCTTGCCGATGGACATGTTGAATGTCTCCAGCTCCTCTGCCGGCACATAGACGGTGTAGGGGTCGAGCGAAGAGAGCATGGCATCCACTGCCGCCCTCTCGATGCGGTCCACCGGGAGCGAATCCACGTAAGAGAGATTCAGCTCTGAAAGTATTGCGTTATGGATTTCGACCCATTTGCCGAAGGAAAAACTCTTGGATTGGGCTCCGGCCTGGATGGTAAGCAGCAGCGCAAGGGCCGGGGCTAGGAGGTATCGCGTAATTTTCATATTGCAAAAATACGTATTTTTTACGGGCTTATTCCTTTTTTCAAATAATATGCCGTGAGATAGGCTGCGCGGACTATGAGATGCGTGAAATATGCGGCCATGAGAAGGTGGATCGCCGAGGCAGGGGAGGGCCGGAGAATCGCCACTCCCGCGAACCATACGGTGAAGAATCCGATTGCAGACCATAATGTATTGTCCCTCAGTGCCTTGGTCTTGGTCGCGCCGACGAAAATCCCGTCCCACATAAACGCCGGGCAGCCGAGAATCGGCATTACGAGCAGCCAGGGGAGGTAGGGGACTGCCGCAGACACTACTTCGTGGTCGGATGTCATCAGCCTCAGGAGTGGTACGCCGGCTATATAATATATACCTATAAAGAATACCGCCAGGCCCATGCTCCATACGAAGCACCGGCGAATCGACTGGCGGAGCGCCTCGGAATTATTCTCCCCGATAAAACGGCCGGTCAGGGCCTCTCCCGCGTACGCAAATCCGTCCGTGAAGTAGGAGAACAGCATCAATATCTTCATCAGGATGGCTCCGACTGCGAGAAGCACGTCTCCGTATCTTGCTGAAATGATGGTGAATCCGATGTAAATCGCCAGCATTGCCAGAGAACGGACCATCAGGTCGGTGTTGAGGGAGAAAAAGCGCTTCATCGCAGGGGTATCGCGAAGGGCGCTTATTCCCTCGGAGAGGCTCCATCCGCTGAATACCCTGCGCCCATATTTCAGGAAAACTATCGCTGCCGCGAAGAAGAATCCGGTCCACTGGGCAATGAAGGTCCCGTAGGCTACGCCCTTGAATCCCAGGCCGTTCCAGGAGCCGATCCCGAAGGTAAGGATGACCGAGAGTGCGACATTGACGACATTGACCAGGATGTCGGTGGCCATCGGACTCACCGAGTCCTGCATCCCGATGAACCAGCCTTTGAAGGCGAACAGTGAAAGCGTTGCAGGAGCGGCCCAGATGCGGATGTAGAAGTACTGCTCCGCAAAATGACGTACCTCCGGCGTACAGTCTACAAGATGGAAGGTAATCCAGGTGACTATCCACTGGAGTGCGATGAGTGCCAGTCCCGAGACGAATGCCGTGGAGATGGCCCTGGTGAAGATATCGCGGCTCTCAACCATGTCCCTGCGGCCGAATGCCTGGGCTGTAAGTCCGCCTGTTCCGACTCTTAGAAACGCGAAATTCCAGTACAGGAAGTCGAATATCATCGAGCCGATTGCAATTCCGCCGACCAGGGCGGCTGCACCGATGCTTCCGGCCACTTTGTCGAGGTGCCCGGACACGGCGATGTCGGCCATGCCTACGAGCGGGACCGTGATATTGGCAAGGATGCTCGGAACGGCGAGGCGGAGGATCTCCCTGTCGATGCCGCGTTTCATCGGAATTTGCGGTCTTCCTCGAGCATGCCGAGGTAGGAGTTGTATCGTTCTGCGCTGATTGAACCCTCGTCCACGGCGGCCTTGACTGCGCATCCGGGCTCGTGGGTGTGGGTACAGGGGGTGAAGCGGCAGTTCTCGGCCGCCTTGAGCATTTCGGGGAAATAGCGTGCGATCTCCTCCTTCTCCAGGTCGACAAGACCGAATCCCCTGATGCCGGGACTGTCGATAATGTATCCCCCGCTCGCGATGGGGTACATTTCGTAGAGGGAGGTGGTATGTTTGCCCTGAAGGTGAGCGATGGAAATGTCGCCGACCTTGGGATTGAGGGACGGGTCGATCGCCTTGATGAGGCTGGATTTTCCGACTCCGGATTCGCCTGAAAACAGGTTGATGCGGCCGCGGCATAGCTGGCGGAGCTCTTCGATGCCTTTCCCTTCCGGGACGGATGTCTCGATAACGGGATATCCGGCGGCCTCGTAAATGGCCTTGATTCGGTCGATACCTTCCGGGTCTTCCTCCCTGTAAAGGTCTGTCTTTGAGAGCACTATCGTGGCCGGAATGCCATAAACCTCGGCTGTCACGAGTATCCTGTCGAGCAGCGGAAGCTTCAGCTCCGGAAAGTACAGCGACACGACTATGTAGGCCATGTCGATATTGGCAGCAATAATATGCGCCTGGCGCGACAAGTTGGTGGAACGGCGGATCAGATAGTTCTTCCGCGGCTCAACGCCGGTAATCACGGCCTGCTCGTCCTGAAGAATGTATTCGACCACGTCGCCCACCGCCACCGGATTGGTAGCCGTAGACCCCTTGAGGCGAATCTTCCCCCTCAACACTGCAGGAAACGGTTCCCACCGCGGCAACTCCGTCAGCAGATAATGGCTCCCCGCATTTTTAACAACCGTCGCTTTCATCAGAATACAAATATACGGAAAATTACTATATTTGTATGATAAGTATCAATGCTATGATTGTGCAACAGAATATTGACGCTACTATAAAGAGTCTGTTCGAGGGGATTGAGTTTACGGCGGAGCCGGCGGATTTGTATGATCCGCTGAGGTATATGATTGCGATTGGGGGGAAGAGGATTCGCCCGAGGCTGGTGCTGACTGCTTACAGTCTTTTCAGGGATGAGTTTATTCCAGGGGTGCTGTCACCGGCGGTGGGGCTGGAGGTGTTTCATACTTTTACGCTGATTCATGACGATATCATGGACCGTTCGCCGCTGAGGCGGGGGAAGGAGACGGTGTGGAAGAAATGGTCTCCGGATACGGCGATTCTTTCCGGCGATGTGATGTGCATTGACAGCTATTCGCGAATGGCCAAAGCACCCGCCGAGGTGCTTCCCGAGGTGCTTTCGCTCTTTTCCAGGACGGCTGCACAGGTGTGCGACGGCCAGCAGTACGACATGGATTTCGAGACACGGGAGACTGTGTCCATGGAAGAATACATGTCTATGATAGGTCTCAAGACAGCCGTGCTGATTGCATGCGCGGCAAAGATGGGGGCAGTCATCGGAGGCGCATCAAAAGAGGCCGCAGAGGCGCTTTACAATTATGGTTATGACCTTGGCCTTGCGTTCCAGGTGGCGGATGACTGGCTGGATGCCTACGGCGACAGCGCAGTTTTCGGCAAGCCTATCGGCGGCGATATTCTCAACAACAAGAAGTGCTGGCTTACGGTCCGGGCCTACGAAAAGGACGCTCCCGGCCTCTCGGAGGCGCTTTCCCTCCCTTCCGGCAACGAGGCCGAAAAGGCTCTGAAAATCAGCCGTGTCAAGGCAGTATATGAAGCCGCCGGCGTTCCCGCGGAGGCACAGGCAGAGATAGCCCGGCTTACTGAAAAGGCCCTCAAAGACATTTCGGGCATATTCCCCGAAGGGAGTGAAGAGTACGGCGCCCTTGCGGCATTCGCCGAATCCCTGGTCGGCAGGACTAAATAATGGACAGGAAGAATCTCGAAATAATGGCGCCGGCCGGCAGTTTCGACTGCCTGCTTGCCGCAATTGAAGGCGGTGCCGATTCTGTCTATTTCGGCGTCGGGACGCTTAATATGCGCTCTCGCAGCGCCGCCAATTTCGCTCCGGAAGACCTCCCGGAGATCATGCGGATTTGCCGCTCGTATGGCGTCAAGGCCTATATGACGCTCAATATCATCATATACGAAGATGAT
This sequence comes from uncultured Bacteroidales bacterium, assembly GCA_905233275.1. Classification (GTDB taxonomy): domain Bacteria; phylum Bacteroidota; class Bacteroidia; order Bacteroidales; family UBA932; genus Cryptobacteroides. The sequence goes on from CAJODR010000009.1 coordinate 140,698, forward strand.
ATCGAGGCCATGCATGAGGCCCTCGACATGGCCCTCGAGGCCGGAGTTGACGCTATCATAGCATCCGATATCGCCGTTATTTCATACTGCCGCAAGATAGGTCTGGAGGTGCATATCTCCACGCAGCTGAATGTCTCAAATATCGAGGCTTTAAGGTTTTACGCCCAGTTTGCTCCCGTTGTGGTGCTCGCCCGCGAGCTCCGTCTCGACCAGGTAAAGGCGATTCACGAGGAGATTGTCCGCGAGGACCTGAGAGGCCCTGACGGTCAGCCAGTGAGGATAGAGATGTTCGCCCATGGGGCGCTGTGCATGGCCGTTTCCGGCAAATGCTACCTCTCCCTCCAGACCCTCGGCTCGTCCGCCAACCGCGGGGCCTGCATGCAGGTTTGCCGTCGCGGCTACGAGGTAACGGACCTCGAGACAGGCCAGCAGCTTGTCGTGGACAATAAGTATATAATGTCCCCCAAGGACCTCTGCACGGTGGAATTCCTCGACAAGATAGTCGACGCCGGAGTGCGCGTGTTCAAGATAGAGGGCAGGGCGCGTAGCGCCGAATATGTCCGGCGCACAGTCTCCTGCTACCGCCGGGCGGCAGATGCCGTCGCTGACGGGACGTTCACTCCGGAATTCGCCGCAGGGCTCAAAAATGAGCTTGGGGAGGTATTCAACCGTGGTTTCTGGGACGGCTACTACCAGGGCGCCCGCCTCGGCGAATGGAGTTCAGTCTACGGCAGCGATGCAACCAGACGAAAGGAATACCTCGGCCGCGTCACCAACTGGTTTGACCGCATCGGCGTCGCGGAGGTCCTCGTCGAGTCAGGCTCGGTATCGCTCGGCGACGATATTCTCTTCATCGGCAAGACGACCGGGGTGCTCGAAATGAAGGTTTCAGACCTTCGGGTGGATAAAAAGGCGGTTCAGACGGCCTCCAAGGGCGAGCCATGCTCGATTGCCGTTCCTCTGGACGGGATGCCCGTGGACAAGGTCAACGACGCCCCCGGCATGGCTCCCGGCGAGCGTCTCCATCCCCGTCGCGGCGATCGGGTGTATCTCTGGAAGGTATCAGACCCCGAGTGACACCATGCCCCTCGAAGTCCGGCCGTCAATGCAAATCTGAAGCGGCTTCTCCAGCCGTACATGCCTCAGATAGGTAGTCTCTTCTACGGCCGGCATACTGTCAAGTACAGCGGTGTCGCATTTTTCGCCTTTCCTGGCGAATGGATTGACGTTGACGTATCCGACGTTGAATGACGTAAGGTTCTGGAAGAAATGGGTCCCTTGGCTCGGATCCACCTGGAAATGCTCCAGGCAGTCCTCCACAAGCACTTTTGCTTCCGAGATATCGCTCCATTTGACGGGCACTCCGAGGGTGGGGATGGACGATCCCCATCTTCCGTATCCGATGAGGACATAGTTCTCTCCCCGTGAACGGAATCCGCTGTTGACATCGGCGATTTCCCTTGCCATTTCCCCGGTTTTGAGGATGTCGAATGCGCTTTCCTTGAGATAGACCACATCCCTGATATCCTTGATAAATCCCGTCCCGAGGGCATTGCCGGATAGGATAAACGCGGATTTTTCATTCATTGACGACCAGTCGATATCCATCGAAGAACTCTCCGTCGATATCGGCCTGATCTGCAGGGCATGGAACACAGGAGTCTTCCGGCGCAGGTCGGCGGCGAATTCCATTTCGACCTCGCACTTCATCTCATTTCTCGCAATCGCCATCAGTTCCTTCAGGATCGCCGGCAGAGGGAATGTCCCGTATTTCAGCACGGAGGAGAATGTGATGAACCTCGGGCCTTCGGCGAATGGAGAATCGCTCATCCTGTTGTCCTGCATGTCAAAAGCGGAAGAGACCATCTTCAGGCTGCGGAACAGTCCGCAATCGGAGATCGGAATCCTCTCGAGATTGATGCCGTCATCCACCGAAATCCTGAACCGGTCGGGCTGCAGGCTGAGTGCGTACATAACCTGCTGCGTATCAGACATGATATGGCTGGGTGTCGAGGTCTGGATGACATTCCCCGGATAATCCGGGGAGAAGCGGAGTACCTGTTCACCCTCCACGACAGCCCTTCCGAGGCCGTATGCCAGTTTGACGATGCCGCCTTCCGGCTTCTCATACCCGACGGGGTAGAAATTGACCGAACGGGCCACACCGGACAGGGTAGGGAAGAAGTATCCGGAATCTTCGCTGCCGCATATCTCCTGGAGGACAATGGCCATTTTCTCTTCAGAAATGACATTGGCGGTAGCCGTGATGTAGCTTCTCGACGAAGCGAAGAACACGGAGGCGTAGACGCTCTTGATGGCTTTGGACAGGAGGCGAAGCTCCCTGTCCATATTGTCCGTATGAGGCACCATGTAGGTGGAATAAACTCCCGCAAATGGCTGGAAATAAGAATCTTCCAGCTTGGAGGACGAACGCACCGCGAGCGGCCGCTTGGTGTATTTGACGAATACCCTCAGGTTGTCCATCAGCCCCTGGGGCAGGGTGGAGGCGACGAATTCGGACAGTATTTCCTCGTCTGAGAGATCGGAGTTGATGACGTATTTGAGGCCGTTCTCGAGAATGAAGCGGTCAAACCAGTCGGTAGTGAGGACAAGCGTCCTCGGGACCAGCACGCGGGCGCCTTCCCATTTGTCGTACAGGTTGTATTTGAACAGCAGGTGCCCGAGGAATGCCAGCCCCCTGGCCTTGCCGCCGAGCGACCCGTCGCCGAGTCTTGAAAAGCGGATTGCGTCGTTGAACGAATCCTTGTCGAAGCGGGCGACCACTCCGAGTCCCTCCCTCACGCGGAAGTCGTGAATGAGGCGGATGGCGCTTTCGCGAAGGTTGTCGGCCGTGACGAAATCCTGGTTCTTGATGAAATTGCCGACGTCGAAAATACCTCTTGCAAGTAGCCAGCGTGAGACGTAATTCTTGCTCTTGAGCATCATCAGGGCGTCATCGGGGATGGTTTTCAGCAGCCTTTCCAGAGCCGGAAGGTCGGATGCCCTGGAGATTTCGCTGCCGGTGGCAGGATCGGTCACGACGAAGTCACCGAATCCAAATTCTCTCTCAATGTATTCGCTGACTTCCTGTGTCAGAGTTTTGGAGCGCTTGACGACAAAGCCCACCTTGAGGTAGTCCGCCACTTCCCGCATGCTCTCCTGGGACGATTGCATGAGGAACGGCATTTTGGGATCTTCCTTCTTGATGAGTTTGCAGAGGTCGATGCCGGCGTCGAGTTTCTCCGTCGAACTCTTGTCGCCACGGTGCATGACGAATCCCACGTCGGAGATCACGCCAAGGAGGTTGGAGCGGTACTTGCCATATAATGCGACGGCGTCGGCGTAATTGGTCGCAAAGAGGATTTTGGGCCTTGCACGTTTGCGGAGGGCCTGTTCGGTCTCGTTGAGGGCGTCGCGGAGTGATTCGATATTCTGCTGGAGTACCAGCTTGTACAGGAGGGGAAGGTAGGTGGAGTAGTACCTGACGGAGTCTTCCACAAGGAGTATCGCCTGAACCCCGCTTTTGAGTATGTCCTGCTCGGCGTTGAGGCTGTCCTCAAGCAGTTTGATGATGGCGATGATGAGGTCCGTGGAGCTGCTCCAGTTGAAAATATAGTCGATGGCGCGGCTGTCGCCGGCTTCGATGATTCGCGCGAGCTCCCTGGAATAGGTGGTCAGCAGGACGATGGGCGTGTCGGGCGCTATGGCCTTCATCTTCTTTGAGAAGGTGAAGACATCCATCTCGCCGACGTTGTACATGGTGATGACGAGGTCGAATGTCTCGCCGCTCTCCGCAAGGGAAATGGCCTCCATGGTGGTGTCGACGCGGGTAAATTCCGGCGGGTTGCTAAGGCTGAGGGATGCGTATTCCTCGCGGATGCGTGCTTCCAGCCGGCCGTCTTCTTCGAGGGCGAAACTGTCGTAATTGTTGCATATCAGAAGGATTCGGTTTATCCTTCTTTCCATCAGTTTGTCGTATGTGGTGCCCATTGGCTGCGTGGAATTATCAGTGTGAGAGGTCGAGGGGTAATTGCTTCAAATCGGTGGAATTGCCGCCGAAGTACAGGGTCCACAGGCCGGGACACTTGACCATGTCGCCGGCTTCTTCGGACCACCAGAGGAAGGTATCGGACGTCAATTCGAAGGAGGCGTTGACAGTCTTTCCGGCGGGAATAAACAAGCGCTGGAAGCCCCTGAGTGTCTTGCCTGGGCCTTCCGATCCGTCTTCAAGCCTTGCGTAGAGCTGCACGGTCTCGACGGCGTCGACATTACCTGTATTCGTGACCGGGATTACCAGAGATTTGTTGACGAAAGAGGGATTGCCGTACTTGAAGGTGGTGTAGCTCAGGCCGTAGCCGAAGCACCAGAGGGGATCGCCCTCGAAATAGCGGTACGTCCTTCCTTTCATCGAGTAATCCTCGAAATCGGGCAGATCGTTTACATTCCTGTAGAATGTGACCGGAAGCTTGCCGGAAGGAACTGTGTCGCCGAACAGGATATTTGCGATGGCGGTGCCGCCGGTCTCTCCCGGATACCACACCTGAAGGATGGCGTCGCAGCTTTTGGTTTCCGGCTCGAGACCCATGGCGGAGCCTGAGAAATTGAGGAGAATGACCTTCTTGCCCGCATTGTGCAGTTTTTTCAGAATGTCCCTCTGCACGGCCGGGAGCTCGATGTCAGTCCTGTCGCCGCCCCTGAATCCGGGCTTGTCCACCGGCATTTCTTCCCCCTCGAGTCGCGGCGATATGCCTCCGGCGAATATCACTATGTCGATACCCCTCAGCCTTTTCAGAATATCCTCCTCACAGCCGTCCACGAGGTCGCAGGCCTTGAAATACACAAGGTCGGGAATCCTTTCTTTCAGCGCGTCGAGAGGTGTTACGGTGAATTCCGGGATAGGGTTGTAATTGCCCCAGAGCATCTCGCGGTCGTCGGCGTTGGGGCCGATGAGGGCGATTCGCTTTGTCTTTTTGAGGGGGAGAATGTTGTCACGGTTCTGCAGGAGGACGATGGATTCTTCCGCCATCCTGAGCGCGAGGACGAGGTGGTCTTCACCCTCTACTATGCTGTCTCCTAGGTCTTTCCAGGGTGTGTTGTCGCGGTCGAGTTCGCCGAGGCGAATCCGTTCGGCAAGCAGCCTGATGAGGCTGCGGTCAAGGTCTTCCTCGCTCAGGAGCCCACTTGTAACGGCCTCCGGGATATAGTGGTAGGAGCTCCCGCAGTTGAGGTCTGTGCCGGTGTGGATGGCTTCCGCAGTCGCGTGGGCGGCGTCTTCGCTATAGCCGTGGCATCCTTCGGCATAGAAGTCCCGGATGGCCCAGCAGTCGGAGACGATGAGTCCCTGGTAGCCCCATTCTCCGCGAAGGATGGTGTTGATGAGATAGTCGTTGGCCCCGCAGGGTACTCCGCGGAAACGGTTGTAGGCGATCATGACCTCCTTGACTCCGGCCTTGGTGACAAGGTCCTTGAAGGCGGGGAGATAGGTCTCGCGGAGGTCGCGCTCGGATACTTCGGCGTTGAATGTATGGCGATTCCATTCCGGGCCGGAATGGACTGCGAAGTGCTTGGCGCAGGCATGGGCCTTCAGAATCGGGGCGTCAGGCGGGCCCTGCAAGCCGCGGACCACGGCCATGCCCATCTGTCCGGTGAGGTAGGGGTCTTCGCCGTACGTTTCCATTCCACGGCCCCAGCGGGGGTCGCGGAACAGGTTGATATTCGGCGTCCAGAAGGTAACGCCCTGATATTGAAGCGACTGTCCGTGCTCCAGAGCCTGGCGGTGCTTGACGCGCGCCTCGTCGCTGGCGGCGGTGAACACTTCCTCGACGAGGTCGGTGTCGAATGATGCCGCCATGCCGATCGGCTGGGGGAATGTGGTGGCCTTGCCGTTGCGGGCTACGCCGTGGAGGGCTTCGTTCCACCAGTTGTAGGCGGGGATGCCGAGCCTTTCGACGGCGCCGGATTCGTGCATCATCAGCGTGGTTTTCTCTTCCAGGGTCATTTTGGAGACGAGCTCCGCAGCCCTCTCCTCGGGCGTCTGCTGGGCCAGCGCGGGTGTTAAAAGCAGGGCAGCCGTAGCAGCTAGGACAATCTTTCTCATTGACAGACAGTTTTATTATGCGAAATTAATGAAAAAAGTCCGATGGTAAAGACGAAAAATCAGTATCTTTGCAAAATTTTTCTAAAAAGCTATGCAGGAAATCAGAAATATAGCGATTATAGCCCACGTCGACCACGGCAAGACCACCCTTGTCGACAGGATGATCTATCAGGCCAATCTGGTCCGTCGTCCCGAAGATCTCGGCAATCTCATCCTCGACAGCAACGACCTCGAGAGGGAGAGGGGCATCACCATTCTTGCGAAGAATGTCTCCGTGACCTACAAGGGCGTCAAGATAAATATCATCGACACTCCCGGGCACAGCGATTTCGGCGGTGAGGTCGAGAGGGTGCTCAATATGGCTGACGGCGTGCTCCTTCTCGTGGATGCCTTCGAGGGCTGCATGCCGCAGACGAGATTCGTCCTCCAGAAAGCCCTGGAAATGGGCAAGAAGCCGATTGTGGTCATCAATAAGGTGGACAAGCCCAATTGCCGTCCTGACGAGGTTCAGGAAGAGGTTTTCGACCTGATGTTCAACCTCAATGCGACTGAGGAGCAGCTCGATTTCCGCACCATCTATGGCAGTGCAAAGCAGGGTTGGATGTCGACGGACTGGAAGCAGCCGACGAGCGACATTACCGCGCTTCTCGATACCATTCTCGAAGAGATTCCCGCCCCGGAGATCGTGGAGGGGACTCCGCAGATGCTGATTTCGTCGCTGGAGTATTCGCCGTATGTCGGCAGGATTGCAGTCGGTCGAATCACTCGCGGTACGCTCCGCAGCGGCATGCAGGTCAGTCTCTGCAAGCGTTACGATGTCATTGAGAAGTCGAAGATCAAGCAGCTGATGACATTCGAGGGACTCGGAAAGGCCAACGTGGACGAGGCTGTATGCGGCGATATCTGCGCAGTGGTCGGTATCGAGGGTTTCGAGATCGGCGATACGATAGCGGATTTCCTTGAGCCAGAGGCGCTTCCGCCGATTGCCGTCGACGAGCCGACGATGTCGATGATGTTCATGATCAACAATTCGCCGTTCTTCGGCAAAGAGGGAAAATACGTTACCTCGCGCCATATCAAGGACCGTCTCGACCGCGAGCTGGAAAAGAATCTCGCACTCCGCGTCAAGCCCGGTCCCAACGCCGACAGTTTCATAGTCTACGGTCGTGGAGTCCTCCATCTGTCGGTCCTTATCGAGACCATGCGTCGCGAGGGATTTGAGCTCCAGGTCGGCCAGCCCAAGGTCCTGGACAAGACTATCGGCGGCCAGAGGTGCGAACCGATTGAAGAGCTGTCAATCGAGGTGCCAGAGCAATTCGTCGGTGCTGCGATTGAGCTCTCGACCCGTCGCCGCGGCGCTCTCATCAGGATGGAACCGCGCGGAGACCGCACTCTTCTCGAGTTTGAGATTCCGACCCGCGGTCTGATGGGACTGCGCTCAAATCTGCTTACAGCTACTCAGGGAGAGGCTGTTGTGGCTCACCGTTACAAAGAATACCAGCCCTACAAAGGCGATATCGACATGCGCAACAACGGTTCCCTGGTGTCTCTCGAGACCGGCGAGGCAGTGGCTTATTCGATGAACAAACTCCTTGACCGCGGCCGCTTCTTCGTGGAGCCCGGTGAGGATATCTACGGCGGCCAGGTCGTTGGCGAGCATACCCGCGAGAGGGATCTCAACATCAATATATGCAAGACCAAGAAGCTCACCAACGTCCGTGCTTCCGGCTCCGACGAAAAGGTGATTCTTCCTCCCGCAATCAAATTCTCCCTTGAGGAGGCCCTCGAGTATATCCAGGAAGACGAGCTCGTCGAAATCACGCCTACGCACATGCGTATGCGTAAAATCCTGCTCGATCCGCTCGAAAGAAAGAGAAATTCGGTCTCGGAGGATTGATTATCGGAAAATTTTTACTATCTTTGCACCCCTTAATCTGTATTCAGGGCTGATATGACGGACAGACTTATATTTTCCCTGGAGGGATTACGGGCCGGCAGGACCACTGAAAAGTGCAGTGTCGGGCGAGAGTTCTTTCAAAGTTTTGAAAGCGCTGAAATCCTTGACGCGGATCTCGCGGTGGAAGTAACTATCATGAAATCAGGTGCTTCCGTCGACGTGGATCTGGATATTGAGGGATGGGTGAAGGTTATTTGCGACCGCTGCCTCGGGGACCTGGTGATCCCGGTAGAGGTGTCACCCCGACTCACTGTCAGGTTCGGAGAGCACGATTCCGCCGATGAGGCTCCGGAAGGCGAAAGAGAAGTTATCTTCCTTCCCGGGTCCTCCGAGGGGCTTGACCTCGGCCAGGTGGTGTATGATTACACCTGCCTGAGCCTTCCCCTCAGGAGAGTGCACGCGGATGGCGAATGCGATCCGGACACCGTCAAGTATTTGAGCGACGATGAGGAAAAGACCGGGGACGACGTAGATACTCCGTTCGCCTCGCTGAAAGGGCTGTTACAGAATAAGTAATATTTAAAATATAAAGAAATGGCACATCCGAAACACAAACTCTCCAAGCAGAGAAGGGACAAAAGGCGTACCCACGACCACGCTCCCGTCCCCACACTCGCAGCTTGCCCCAACTGCGGAGCTACAGTACTCTACCACAGGGTATGCCCCGAGTGCGGCTACTATCGCGGTCGTCAGATCATCGTCAAGGAGGTCGAATAAACCTCACTTAACGGCCTCATAGTTCAACGGATAGAACGGAAGTTTCCTAAACTTTAAATCGAGGTTCGATTCCTCGTGGGGCTACTTGAAAGGAAAATTCGCAAGAGTTTTCCTTTTTTGGTATCCTGCCGCCGACGAAATCGCTTGCAAATAAGCGAATTACACGTAGGGCTTCATTCTCCGACGGGGTTCGATTGAATCCCGTTTCTTTGCTGAAAGACACTCCCGACGGAAACGCTATATTCTGTAGCTTGACACGGTCGGCGGGTGCAGCAGATTTCCAGTAATCTTGTAAGTGACAGGCGATTAGGATTGCCTTCCTCACATCGATTGACTGGTTCGATTTTTTTGAAAGGGCATCATCCAGCTCGATACTCGTTTCCTAATATATAACACACGACTAATAAGAATGTAACAAAGAATCACTGTACTTCTTTGTATATAACTCAGCCAAAATGGGCTTTTGCTGTTGGTTTTGGCTGAATTATGCGAATAGAGAATCCAGCGTAACTATATCATTGATATGACTTTTGTGCTTGGAT
>CAJODR010000010.1:0-72311 GCA_905233275.1 uncultured Bacteroidales bacterium
CTATGATTGCCCTTCCTTCCATTGCTTTCGGGGGCTTCTCCGGTTCCGCAAAGGGTGTTACGGCCAGACAGGTCGGCGGCCGTAGCATCCTTTCGGTCCGGTCCTGGCCTACAGGGCAGACCACAAGCGCCCAGGTCGTCCGCCGGGCATCGCTTTCCAAGATCACCAAATCCTACAAGACACTGACGGACTCCCAAATGAAAGAGTGGGAGCGGCTGGCGGAGCACACCTCCGGCCAGTCTGTATTCGGGCAGAAGGCCCAGCTGACGGGAATCAATCTGTATGTCCGGCTCAACGCCAACAGAGTGATGGCCGGGGAAGCGGTGATTGCGGATGCTCCTGCAGCCGTGGTGGCCGCCCCCAACGTCCAGTACTCCGCCGTGTATGTCACTCCGTCCCTGGTGGTATTCACCGGAATCAAGCACCAGTCCAGCCCTTACAAGCTGGTGGTGAAGATGTCTGCGCCCCAGAGCCCGGGGGTTTCCTCCGGATGGAGCAAGACGGTCATCATCTCCTCCGAAGTGGAGGAAGACTGGGGTGAGGCGGATGTGACGGAGTTCTACCTCAGGACCATAGGCGTAACTCCTGTAAAGGGGCAGAAGGTGTTCATTGAGACTTACTGGATGGATACCTCAACCGGCTTCACCGGGCAGGTGTTCAAGGATTCCGTCATCGTTATTGGTGAGGATGAGGCACAGGGTCTGGGCCGCAAGCGGGTGACCATGGACCGGCTGCTGCCGGAGCACGAGCAGCACGTGAGCGATATTGACGTGGACTTCTCCACGGGATCTCCTGTGGTGCAGTTTGATTCCGTCTGCCTGGGCCACAGCAATGTGGCTTCCTCCTACGCCTACTTGGAGCAGGAACTTCCTGAAGAGCTGGTGGGTACTTCCTGGGCGCTGGGACGTGCCATGGCGGAGGACGGGAAAATCAACGTCCAGTCCTATACCATCTGGCTCCGGGCCAAGTGGTATGACGACCCGGCCTATATCTGTTTCGCCCACAGGGGCGGTTCTTATGCAAAACCTACCGAGGTGTTCGGCCCCGGTGTAATCTACTAAAGCGGCCATGAACTTCACTTCTACAGGTAACAACTTCGGGGCTGGGGCCATCGCCTTCAAGTCCCATCAGGAGGAGAATTATGTGGTCCTGAACGCCAAGTTCAGCTACCGCACGGATTCGCCGGAGTATCTGGCCGCCGATGTGCTGGAAATCTACGTTCCCGACCTCAGCATCGAGCGCAGTGCCGTCACCGGCGTGATGATGCGTTTCATCGACCGCAGGACCTTCTCAAGCCGTACCTATTCCTATGACGGAGGCACCGTCCTCAAGTCCTGGATCAAGGACAAGAATACGCTCTGCATCGAGAAGCTTACCAACTTCGATGACAAGGGCGAAATTATCATCTACGTCCAGGCCCTCTACACCATGCTCGGCCGCAGCGGCAATCCCATCCGGGGTACCATGACCCGGCTGGAGTTCAGTCAGGAGACGCAATATCTCCGCTGGAACTATGACAGCCTCTGTGTCATCTTCGACCACTGGGTGTTCCTGCACATGGAGTTCAGCAGTTGTTCCTACGCCTACCGGGATCTTCCTTGGGAGTGCAATATGGACAATTTCCCGAAGGACGTGGCGGCGGACGTTCCGTTCCCCGGCGGCTCCAACCAGTTCAACCCTTCCGTGAATGGGATGAGTGAGGCACATATCGAGAACGGGGTCTTCACCTGTCAGGAACGGGAGCTGGGATTCGATAGCACCGGCTACGATCCGTTCATTTTTGCTTATCTGGTGAGAGACAATGAATAAGAAGAAGCATATTGAACTCACGCGCCTGCAGGGAGCCATCGCCATCGCCAGTTTCAGCGCTGGTGTCCTCATAGCGGCCGTGTGCCTGTTCTTCATCCCGCCGCTGGGAGAGATTGCCTCTTCCGCCATCAGCATTGTCTCGGAGCTGCTGGTCCTCTGCGGGGCCATCCTGGGCGTGAAAGCATCCTACGATACCAAGTTCCGCAAGTTCCAGGCAGAACTGGACCAGGTCATTGAAAACGAAAAGAAATCCTCAGACTAAACCCAAGCATGAAACCCTCCGCCTTCTTTGCCATACTTGTTTGTCTCACCGCTTGCGGTACTGCCCGGCCCGTTCTGGACCGGGACAGTACCAGGGTGGAGGTGAAGGTCGTGGAGAAGCTGGTCCGCGACACCGCCTGGGTGGAGCTTCCGGTCATCGTGGAGAAGGTGGCCACCTTTGACACTGCCTCCGTACTGGAGAATAAATACGCCAAATCCGAGGCTTCCGTCTCCGGAGGAGTACTTACTCATTCGCTCTCTACAAAGCCCGTCAGGGAGCCCGTAACCGTCGAATACAAAGAAATCGTGCGGGATTCCATCATATACCGGGACCGGGTGGTCACACAGACCGTTGAGGTGGAGAAGAAACTCACCCCGTGGCAGTCCTTCAAGATGAAGGCCGGTGGCATTTTCCTGTTGCTATTACTTACAGCTGTAATACTATTCCTTATTTCCAAAACCTTAAAACTTAAACTCTTATGAAGTACATTCCTTCTATCGCATTCGAGGAGATGTCCGGCAGCGCCAAGGGCGTTACCGCGGCAAAGATGAAGAGTCGCAAGTACATCCGCAACCGCTCCGTGCGCACCTCTGACCAGGCCAAGGTCAAGGGCATTTTCAAGCAGCTCACCTCCCAGTGGAAGAGCCTGACGCCCGCCCAGATCCTCGCCTGGAACAAGCTGGCCCTCTCGCAGGAAGGCCGCAGCGTCCTGGGCACCAAGGCCAAGATCTCCGGCTCCAACCTGTTCACCCGCCTGAACTACTGGATTGTAGCCTGCGGCGGAACTGCCCTCGTGAATCCTCCGGCACTCGTCGGTGTGGAATCTCCCTCCAGCGCCACCGTGGTGGCCAGCGGGTCTGTCATGACCTTCAAGCTGGACCAAGACCTTCACGACAACGGCGGCATCTTCCTCGTCATCGAGGCCTCCGAAGGCCAGTCCAACGGTGTCTCCCGTGCCCACAACAAGGCCGTCTCCATCAAGATGGTGGAGGAGCCCAGCGACGCCGTCATCGACATCGCTGCGGACTACATCGCCAAGCACGGTGCTCCCAACGCCGGCGCACCGAAGATCTTCTTCCGCTACTACTTCGTCAACAGCGCCACCGGCGAGAAATCCGGCACCATGCTGGCGGAGGTGAAGTGGACCGCAGACGGCGAGAACAGCAACGAGGGCGGAGACGACTCCGCCTCTGGCTAAGGCAGCGACTCTGGTACCAATACCGGAGGTGACTCCGGCAGCTCCACGGAGCCCACGACGCAGCCTGAGACCGGAGGTGATTCCGGCAGCGGGTCTGGTGGAAACAGCGATTCCAGCACCACTACCGTAGAAGCGCCGGTCATTTCTGTGGCTTCCGGTAACTTCTCAGACACCGGAATCCAGATTACCGGTCCTGAGGGCGCAAGTATTTACTACACGACCGACGGCTCCACGCCTACCATCAATGACCAACTGTATAGCGAACCGTTCAATTTCTCCGGTAATGGCACTGTAAAGGCCATCGCCGTCAAGAACGGCCACTTCAGCGCGGTTGCTGAATTCTATGTCCAACAGCCTAACGATTAGGCTTTACGTTCAGTTGGTCAACACCTACTCAAGCGTTACCCCCGACAGGATGCCCTGCCGGGGGTTTCGTATATACTATATTGGGGGAGAACTATCCCGGAACGTCCCGCGAACGCGGCCGGAACGAGCCAGCGAATACGTCGCGGATTGTCAAGAATCAACTTTCTTCCTGCTCTCGGCTCTTGACGTAGGCGATGATGCCGTCAACGTGAAGTTGGACAATGGCGGCTTTGCCTTCGTCGCTGAGGAGGAACTCCAGCGATTCCCGGCAGTCCATGAATCCGTTTTCCGTCAGGCAGCTTGCGCAGGCGGTTTTTTGGAGGATGGTGAAATTGCTTTCCTGGTCCGGATCTCCGTCGCTGTAGTCGAAGCGCATCTTGTGGCCGTGGAGGATTCGCGCTGCGGCCTGGCAGAGACAGTCGGCCAGCTTGTCTCCTGGCCTTTGGAAGTGTAGCAGCACCAGCCAGTCGCATTGTACCATTTGTCGCCACGGCCGGCAGCGTTTACGTGGATGGAAACCAGACAGACGTTCCGGCGGCCCAGCTCGGAGCAAAGGCGGTTGACTCTGCGGCAGCGCTCGGAGAGAGGAATGTCTTCATCTTCCGGGACCAGTAGGGAAGCGTAATAGTGTTGGGATTGGAGTTCGGCCACCACACGCCGGGCGATTTCCCGGTTGTAGGACCATTCAAGGAGACGGCCGTCAGGGCTTCGCTTTCCTGCAGTTTCCCGGCCGTGTCCGTTGTCGATTAAGATTTTCATAGGACAAGGTGTTTAGGTTGCAGGTCGGTGAAAATTGCGATGACGGGAAAACTTTTGTAACTTTGCTCTCGAAGAAGCAGCCATCGGCTGTTCTTTAAAAATGCTTCGGCCTGAGAATACGCTGCGACAGCGCTCTCAGGCCTTTTGCGTGGCACCTGCAAAATGTAGGCACTTTGTAGGCACTTTTTAATAGCAAACCGCCTCCTACGTGTGTAGAAGGCGGTTTTCTGTGGAGCATAGGAGAATCGAACTCCTGACCTTTTGAATGCCATTCAAACGCTCTACCAACTGAGCTAATACCCCATTTGCGGACTGCAAAGTTAGATAAAAGATTTGAATCCGCAAAAAATTTTTACATTCTTTCCGGAAGTTCTATGCCGAGGATGTCCATGGCGCTGCGGAGAACTGCGGAAAGGGTGTCGATCAGCTGGAGGCGATAGCGGAGCACGGCCTGATCTTCCTCGCGGAGGATGGGAGTGTCGTGGTAATACTGATTGAACTCCTTGGCGAGGTCGTAGGCGTAGTTGGCTATGACGGCGGGGCTGAGGGCGGCGACGGCGTCGGAGATCTTGCCGGGATAGGCGGCGAGAATCTTCGTGAGGCGAATTTCCTTCGGCGAAGGGGTCACGCCGGCGGAGATGTCCTTTGGCGAATAAGCTATACCGCTGTCAGCAGCCTTTCTCAGAATCGAACGGATGCGGGCGTGCGTGTACTGGATGAAGGGGCCGGTATTGCCGTTGAAGTCGATGGATTCCGCGGGGTTGAAGAGCATGGTCTTCCGAGGGTCCACCTTGATAATGAAGTACTTTAAGGCACCGAGTCCAATCATGTGATACAGAGCATCTTTCTCTTCTTCAGAAAGATCATCGAGCTTGCCGCTTTCCTCGGAAGTTGCGCGGGCTTCGGCGTACATCTGGGCTATGAGATCGTCGGCGTCGACGACAGTGCCTTCGCGCGATTTCATCTTGCCTTCCGGGAGCTCGACCATGCCATACGAGAGGTGAAAAATCTGATCGCTCCAGGCGAATCCCAGTTTGGAGAGGATGAGCTTAAGCACCTGGAAGTGGTAATCCTGCTCATTCCCTACTACATAGATATGGGAATCCAGATGATAGCCGGAGAATCGCCTTTCGGCTGTGCCGAGGTCCTGGGTGATATACACCGAGGTGCCGTCGCCACGGAGGACGAGCTTGCGGTCGAGGCCGTCAGCGGTGAGGTCGCACCAGACGGAACCGTCGGGTTCGCGCTCAAAAACACCCTTTTCCAAACCGACCCTGACGAGCTCCTTGCCAAGAAGATACGTTTCGCTCTCCCGGTCAACCTTGTCGAAACTGATGCCGAGAGCCTTGTAGGTCTCGTCGAATCCGGCGAAGACCCAGCTGTTCATCATCTCCCAGAGTGCGCGGACCTCCGGATCGCCCTGCTCCCACTTGACCAGCATCTCATGGGCAGCGACGATTGAAGGGGCCTTTTTCTTGGCCTCGTCCTCACTCATGCCGCCTGCAACCAGCTCCGCCACTTCCGCCTTGTACATCTTGTCGAATGCCACGTAGCAGTCGCCGACCAGATGGTCGCCCTTGACGCCGGCCGACTCGGGAGTCTTGCCGTCA
Organism: uncultured Bacteroidales bacterium; assembly: GCA_905233275.1. Taxonomy (GTDB): domain Bacteria; phylum Bacteroidota; class Bacteroidia; order Bacteroidales; family UBA932; genus Cryptobacteroides. Next base: position 6,005 of record CAJODR010000010.1, read on the forward strand.
AACAGCTTCTGCCAGGCGTACATGGACTTGCAGATATGGACTCCGCGGTCGTTGACGAGGGTCACCTTGATGACCTCATTGCCGCCGGCCTTGAGAAGGCGCGAGACGCTGTCACCGAGGAGATTGTTGCGAATGTGGCCGAGATGGAGGGGCTTGGTGGTATTGGGCGAGGAGAATTCGACCATCACGCGCTTTCCCGTCGGGGCCAGCTGGCCGAATGAAGGGTCGGACGCAATGCCGGAGAGAACCTCGTTCCAGTAGACACCGGAGAACGACAGGTTGAGGAATCCCTTGACGCAGTTGAACGCCGCAATCTCGGGGACATTGCCTACCAGCCACTCCCCTATCGCGTTTCCGGTAGCCTCGGGGGCCGCGTGGGATATCTTCAGGAGGGGGAATACGACGAGCGTGTAATCGCCTTCGAATTCCTTTCGCGTCGTCTGCACCTGAATGGACGCAGGGTCGATGCTGACACCGTAAAGGGCCTGGATTGCTCCGGCCCCTTTCTCGCTGATAAACTGCTCTGCCGTCATCCCAGATAGGCTTTAAGGAGTTTGCTTCTGGAAGGGCTCTTGAGACGGCGGATCGCCTTCTCCTTGATCTGGCGGACACGTTCGCGGGTAAGCCCGAACCGCTCGCCGATCTCTTCGAGGGTCATTTCCTGGCAACCTATGCCGAAGAACGACTTCACAATCTCCCTCTCACGGTCTGTGAGTGTGGAAAGGGCGCGGTCGATCTCGGTGTTGAGGGATTCGTTGACGAGTCCCTTGTCCGCCATAGGCGAATCATCATTCGGGAGAACGTCAAGAAGACTGTTGTCCTCGCCCTCGACGAAGGGGGCGTCGACGCTGACGTGACGGCCGCTCACGCGGAGTGTATCGGAAATCTTGTCCTTGGGGACATCGATCATCTCGGAGAGCTCCTCACTGGAAGGCTGACGCTCGTACTCCTGCTCGAACTTGGAGAGAGCCTTGTTGATCTTGTTGAGCGAACCCACCTGGTTGAGGGGGAGACGCACGATACGGCTCTGCTCGGCGAGCGCCTGCAGGATCGACTGACGGATCCACCACACCGCATAGGAGATGAATTTGAATCCGCGAGTCTCGTCGAATTTCTCAGCGGCCTTGATGAGGCCGAGGTTGCCCTCGTTGATCAGGTCGGGGAGGCTGAGGCCCTGGTTCTGGTACTGCTTTGCGACGGAGACGACAAAACGCAGGTTGGCCCTCGTGAGTTTTTCGAGGGCCTGCTGGTCGCCTTTGCGGATACGCTGGGCGAGTTCGACTTCTTCTTCAGGGGAGACCAACTCTTCGCGGCCGATTTCCTGGAGGTATTTGTCCAGGGACGCGCTCTCGCGGTTGGTGATCGATTTTGTAATCTTTAACTGTCTCATATGTTATTCGTAGCACTCTCGAGGAATTCTACGGGGAGAGTGAGCTGGCGGCCGTCGCGCAGGACCGTTATTTCGGCCTTGTCGCCGGGGTGATAGGAATTGATGACAACCTGGAGTGCAGATGCGTCCCTGATATCCTGTCCGTCCACTTTGATGAGAATGTCGCCTGCCTTGATGCCGGCCTTCTCAGCTGCGCTTCCCTTGGAAACCTCGCTAATATATACGCCGGTCGAGGAAGAAAGTTTCATTTCTTCAGCAACTTTTTCATCTACAGTCATCATACGTACGCCGAGAACAGCGCGACGGACCTTGCCGTACTGGAGGAGATCGCCTGTAATCTTCTTGACAATATTGACGGGAACCGCGAATGAATAACCGGCATACTGGCCAGTCTGGGATATGATGGCTGTGTTGATACCTACGAGTTCTCCTGTCTTGTTGACGAGGGCGCCGCCACTGTTGCCGGGATTGACGGCAGCATCGGTCTGGATGAAGGATTCGACCTTGAACTGGCCGGTGTAGTTGGGCATGCTGCGGCCTTTGGCGCTGACGATACCGGCGGTAATTGTGGAGCGGAGATCGAAGGGGCTGCCGATTGCGAGGACCCATTCGCCGAGGCGGAGATCGTCGCTGTCGCCGAACGGAATAGGCTTGAGTCCGCCTGCTTCGATCTTGAGGAGGGCGATGTCGGTGGCGGGATCCCTGCCGACGAGGGTGGCCTCATGCGTGGTATTGTCATTCAGGACCACCTCGATCTTGGTAGCGCCGTCGATGACGTGGTTGTTGGTGACAATGTAGCCGTCCTGGCTGATGATGACTCCGGAGCCGCTGGCCTGGGCCTCCATGATCTGGGGAATTGACTGCCCGCCGAAGAACAGGTCGAGGAAGGGATCGTTGTACATCATCTGGGTCTGGGACTGGACTGTCACCTTGACATATACTACTGCGTCGACGGCATTTTCGGCAGCGTATGTGAAGTCCGGATATTCGCTGGCGGAGAGGTTGACGGTGCGGTATTCGACGCCGCCGGAGGCTGCGTCAGGCACGACTGAATCCTGCCCGGAAGCGGTATTAACGGTATTGGAACGATTTGAAAGGTTGTTTACGAGGAGCGCCACACCTGCGCTGGCAAGAACTGAAAGACCGACTGTGAGGACGATTGTCCAAATGCTTTTTTTCATACTCTTTAACAAAATTAGGTTTGTGTCCTTTGACACGTTTTTTCCGCTGACTGGTAAAATCAAAAGCTGTGCCAAAAAATCAGCCGTCAATTTCTCTTTTCAAGAAATAATTGTTATCTTTGAGGACGAAAGTTTTTTTAAGGAAAGAAACAATAAAAATATACCGATATGCAACTGACAATTTCCAGCACACAGCTCCTCAGGGCCCTGCAGGACGTCTCCAAGGCCATTCCCACCAAGACCTCCCTCCAGATACTCGAAAACTTCCTTTTCGTCCTGAAGGGTGACACCCTGACAATCACGGCATCCGACAGCGAGCTTACACTGCGCACCAGCGTCAAGGTGGACAGCGCAGCCGAAGAAGGCTCCATCGCAGTCCCCGCCCGTCACGCCATCGACCTCCTCAAGGAGCTCCCCGACCAGCCCGTCTCGATCAAGACCCTCAGCGACAGCTCCTTCGAATGCAGCTGGATCAGCGGCAACTCGGTACTCCCCTACTTCCCCGCCGAGGACTATCCCGAGATCAAGGGTGCCGGCGACGACGCTCTCACGGTCGTATTCCCTGCGGAAAAGCTCGTAGAGGGCATTGCAAGCACTGTTTACGCCACGGCGGACGACGAGATCCGTCCCGCGATGAACGGTATCTTCTTCGACATCGACACGGATTCGACGACCCTCGTCGCTTCGGATTCCCACAAACTCATCTGCTACACAACCGGTGAGGTAAAGGCCCCGGAGAAGGCTTCATTCATCCTCCACAAACGTCCGGCATCGGTGCTCCGCGCCATCATCGGCAAGGACGTCGAGAAGGTCGAAGTCAAATTCGACGCCTCCAACGTCGTGTTCACATTCGGCGAGACCACAATGATCTGCCGCCTCATCGTCGGCAAGTATCCCAAGTACCGCGAAGTCATCCCGCAGAACAATTCCAACGTACTGAGGATTGACAGGGCCCTGCTGCTCAACACGGTCCGCCGCGTCGCCGTATGCGCCAACAAGGCTTCCAACCACATCAAGTTCGACCTCAAGGAAGGCCAGATCGAAATCAGCGCACAGGACCTCAACTTCGCCCTTGCGGCTTACGAAAAGGTCAGCTGCGACTACAGCGGAGAGGATCTCACCATCGGCTTCAAGTCGACATTCCTCACCGAGATTCTGGCCAACCTGTCGTGCCAGACGCTCGTGATGAAATTCGCGGATGCACGCCGAGCAGCCCTTATCCTCCCTTCCGAAGAAGAGGCCGAAAGCGAAAAGATCTGCGGCATCATCATGCCGATCATGATTGCGTAAGTAAATGGAACTCAATCTTCAACGCCCCCTGGTGTTCTTTGACATAGAGAGCACCGGGCTCAATATCGCCACAGACGGCATCATAGAGCTCAGTTTCGTGAAGGCCCTTCCGGGCGGCGAGACCCGTATCAAGACCTGGAAGATCAAGCCCTGGGACTACGCGCTCCGCCGGCAGATCCACATCAACGAGCAGGCTTCAGCCGTCAACGGGGTCAAAGACGAGGACCTCGTCGAATGCCCACGCTTCATCGAGGTGCTCCCGGAGATAGCCCAGTGGCTCAATGACTGCGACCTCGCGGGGTTCAATTCGGCCAAATTCGACCTTCCTCTTCTCGCGGAGGAGATTGAGAGAGTCAAACTCTACTGCCGCAACCGCATTCACGACAAAGAGGCCCCCGAGGCATCCCGCCAGAAGGCGCAGGAGATGCTCGGTATCGCCGAGAGCATTGATCTCCACGCATGCAATGCAGAACATATATCATTATATGGAGCCCCGCAACCTGAGGGCGGCATACCGCTTCTATTGCGGCGGCAAGGATTTCGACAACGCCCACACCGCTGAGGCGGACACAGTCGCCACTTATGAGGTGCTCAAGGCCCAGCTCGACCGCTATTCGGAGCCCAGCGACGACTATCCGGAAGTGCTCCGCAACGATGTCGAAGCCCTCTCCCACGTGGGTACGAGGCCCAAAACCGTCGATTTCGCCGGCAGGCTCATCTACGGTGAAGGCGGCGAGCCCACCATCAGTTTCGGAAAGCACAAAGGCAAGACGGCCCGCGAGATCTGGCAGACCGAGCCTTCGTATTTCGGCTGGATAGAAGGAGGCGACTTCACGCTGGATACCAAGGCCCAGTTCGCACGCCTCAAGCACCAGTTCCAGGAGGAGCGCAAGGCATCCCTAAACAGGCCGGCCACCGACGGCGAGCTCAAGGACCTCGCCGCGAAGTTTAACGAGGGGAGGTTGTTTTAAGGGGGCGGGCCAGTTAATTGTCCTCTGTTACCTCCTCGTAGTCATTGCTTTCTCTTAATTCTTCCGGAAGGAAATACATTGTTCTCATCGTCTCATCTCCACCTAAGGATTCGTTCCCATAAAAGCCCCAGAAACGGTGGAGATGCTCTGTATAGATAATGTTCATCAGCAACATTTTGGCGAGGGTGTCGTCGGGATTTTCAACGATATGTTTGGCATAAGTCTGGGCCACCAGAAGCCTCGCTTTGTCGTACAAGTTGTCAGGAATCTCTGACCACGTGGAGATGCCAAATACCTGGGCCTGAACACGTAGGCGCCATGATACCCAAACCTCAAACAGATATTTGGAGTAGCGGCCATCCTCGATGAGTTCTCCAAGGTAACCGATAATGTCAGGGAAATCGTAACACCCCATTTCAAGGGCATAAATGCACTTGGCGTCGAAGTCTTCCTCAGCGAGATACTTATTCTGGAGTACGATCGACAGCTTCTCGAGTTCGTCATAATCGACCTCTTCCGGAATGCGCATCTTAAGGATTTCATCATATTTATCTACATACTTGGACTTGTCGTAAAGAGTCCAGAAATCCTCTTCCAATGCCTTCATCTCTTCACTTGAAATGAAATCCGGCGTATCATAGGGGATTTTAACCAGCTCTTCAAAATAGCTTGCCATCTTCTCAGTCTGCTCGGGCTCATAGTCTATGGTGGTCAGCATGTGGACAATCTTCTTGGCCAGTGCCTGGCATTTGGCGTTCCGGAATGCCAATTGGTATTCGTCAGGCAACAACGGCATTCTGCCTCGAACGGTCTCGGTGGTCAAGGAATCATCGGGATTTGTGTTCAGCCGCTCAAATAATTCATCTGCATTGACAAAACGCCTCAGGAACTCAGTCTTGTTATATCTCTCAGCGAACGACGCCAGGAAAGGCGTGGAGGTGTCTCCAGTGTAATAACACCCTTCCAGGAACTGGTCGTTCACCACTCCGTAATCGTATTCGACCGGATCATCGGGAATAATGTCACTTATATGGTTGATTGATGTGAATGTCGTATTTGGCGAGTAATCTATATAAACCATAAATTCCACATCTTCATCCCAGAACGCGGGTCGTTCCACAGTGAGCCGAGGAGTAGAGGGGATGTTCTGAGTTTCTCCGCTTTTAGTCTCCCCGCTCTGATTCTTGCAGGCAGGGAGAATGAGTGAGGATATAACGCCAATGAGGCAGATTGGATAATGTAAGTACTTCATTTTTTATGATCTTTTACGACATTACTTTCTTCTCATCAGAGACTCCTGCCCCTAATTGAGGAAACATGGACAGGCCCTCCTTTCTCTGGGTCTCCATTTCATTGTAGAGTTTGTACATTAGTGCCTGAGACTGCTTAATGATGCGGATATACTGGGTAAGACAGTCCTTGAAGTGACCGTATTTGTTCTCGATGGCGGTGATCTGGAAGGCGATGCCGTCCTCCTCCTCGCCAGTGAACAGGACCTTGGCCATGATGAGCTCATCCGACACCTGATGCGCCGCCTTGTGCAACAGGTCCATATCCCACTCCTTGTGATCGAGGTTGTAATGCCTCATCATCACCAGGACCGGGAAACTCTCTGCATCAATCATGTATTGCTCTCCCTGGGACATGAATGTAATCCATTGTTCATCTGCCTCCGGCACGAAACCGTTGAAGCGGATGGCCTCCATTGCGGATTCTTTATCCAATGGTTGGAGGTCTCCTTCATCAACTGAAACAGGTTCGGGCATACGCTCTCGCTGCTCTTTGAGCCACTTGTTGTCTTTTTCCAGCAACTTGTAATCTTGGCGCTTGCTGACATACAGGGCCAAAAGGATTGCTGCTACGATTGAGATGATTGCGATTACCATAATGCTTCTGTTTTTGTGAATAACGGCAGGTCCGTCAGCTTTTGCATGGGCGAATTGTTTTTTCGCTGCTAAGGTAGTCCGGATTCGCGAACTGATTATTCGCGGAGTTGGGTTTATTATTCTTTTTCACTTTTAAAGATAGAAAAAATCTGCCAAATAATGCGCATGTTTGGATTCAAAGAATTATCATCTGTGGCTCAGCGAAAAACGGAACAGCGTTCCACCGCCCACGGACTTCCTCCCGGAAGACATCGTGTCGAAGACCGTCCGCCTGAACCCAATCAGCAACTTCCTCGCGTTCCTCTACCGCATCTTTGACGCCGACACCGTCCAGATGCTCGTGGACCGCTACCGCCTGGGTGTCACCAAAGACGGCGCTGCCATCTTCTACCAGATCGACCGTGAAGGCCGCATCCGCACCGGCAAGATCATCCAGTACAACCCGGAGACCGGCCATCGCATCAAGGATGCGTCGGTTGTAAACTATAATTAATTATATTTTAATGCAAAATTTTGATATTAATCTATAATTTATTACATTTGCACATGTAAACACGATGCTCTATGGATTTAAAAAGATATTCAAATACACAGATCCTGCAGATGCTTGGGCTACGGTTCAAGGATTACAGGCTTTTGACCGACCTTTCTCAGGGTGATTTAGCCAAGGCGGCGGGGGTCTCCGTATCTACCATCCATAAGTTTGAGACCGGTACAATCTCGAACATGAACATCACCAACCTGATGGCACTTCTCCGACAGGTCGGCCTCCTCGACCGCTTTGACGACCTGATCCCGGAACAGCCCCAGAATCCATATTTAATCGTAGCAAATCACCCGAAACAAAGAGTAAGGAGGAAGAACAATGGCTAGTAGTATAGACAATAGTCGCCTGAGCGTCATGCTCTGGGGCCAGGAAATCGGGCAGCTTAGCTGGAACCCGGCAAAACGTAATTCCTATTTCTTCTTCTCGAAGGAGTATCTGGAATCCGGGCTGGACATTGCCCCTCTTACCGCTTCATCAAAGAGTCCTGCGGCCCGTTTTGCCATTTACGGGAACACCGATTCTGCCAAGTATCAGAAACTGCCCCCATTCATTGCAGACTCACTTCCAGATGATTGGGGAAACACGCTATTCGACCAGTGGTTCGCCGAGCATCATTATCACGAGAAAGACAAGACCCCGCTGGCAAAACTCTCTTTTGTCGGAAGTCGCGCCATGGGAGCTCTCGAATTCGTCCCCTGCAGCGAAGATGCCTTCAGCGCCTACGAGAAGCTGATGATTCCTAAGCTGTACGAGTTGGCCAAAAAAATCGAGAAGGACCGTGAACTAGCCATGATTTCTCCGGAAGAAACCCTCACGCAGAAGGCATTGATGGCCGTCGGGACATCAGCCGGAGGACGGTTCAAAAAGGCGATTATCGCTATGGACGATGACGGCAATATCTATTCCGGCCAGACATCTTCGAGAGAGGATCGGAGGTACTATATCCTCAAGTTTAACACCCCAGAGTTCTGCCTCTCGGAGATTGAGAAGACATGGTATGACCTTGCTATCAAGGCGGGCATCACGATGATGCCATCACGCTTAATGGAGGTGGAAGGCACATGTCATTTCCTGACTGAGCGCTTTGACAGGCGTGGCGGTGAGAAGATTTTCACCCAGACACTCGCAGCAGTTAATCCCGAGGCGTACTGCTATGAGGACCTGTTCTCCACATGCAGGCAACTCTCCATTTCCAAAGATGAATTAAATGAGCTATACCTCAGGATGGTATTCAATATCCTTTCAGGCAATACGGACGACCACGCCAAGAATTTCTCCTTCATTATGGAGAAAGACGGTTCTTGGCATCTTTCCCCCGCTTATGACCTCTGTTTCATTCTGAAAACAGCCACAACTCCAGAGAAGCATCACGTATTCTCCATACGGGGGAAGCATGAGGATATCACCATCTCAGACCTCCTGGATTTCGCCGTCCAGAATGATATAAAGAGCCCCGTAAAGTACATCGAGACTGTCAAAGATACACTTCGCGGTTTCAGAGCCTTCGCGACAGCCAATGGTGTCGCTCCGCTCTTCATCGATATCATTGAGTCCAGATTGCGGGAGTTGTCTCCGGATGTTTTTGATCCACCTGTCGCCACCTCGAATCTGATCCGTTTTGAAATGACAGACTCTGGGAACATCCATATTTATGCGACCATCGACGGAAAAGAGAAACGCAAGGTGTTCACGAAGAGAAACAAGCAGTATGAAACAGTGCTCGCGCTGCTGAAAAAGCATCTTTCGCTTAGAGAGCAGGAAGAGATTGTCGAAAGGTATTTCTGAAGTTTGACCCAAGATCCATGAGATTAAACCTCTCTCAGAATTCCAACTGGAACCCCTTACTCTTCAGCCGGTCATAGTTCTCCTTGTTAAAGCGGTACTTGACCGGCGTTCTTGTGACGTGACGGGGAGCCTCGTCAGGGACTTCCGCCAGAATTTCGTAGTGTTTCATCTTGTTGGCAAAGTTGCGGCGGTCGAACTTGACTTCCAGGATGGACTCGTATAGATTCTGAAGCTGCGGCAAAGTGAAAACCTCGGGAAGTAGTTCAAAACCTACGGGCTCAAAATGAATGTCCTGCTTCAGGCGGGAGAAGGCCACGCGGAGGAGATTGAGAGAGTCAAACTCTACTGCCGCAACCGCAACCGCATTCACGACAAAGAGGCCCCCGAGGCATCCCGCCAGAAGGCGCAGGAGATGCTCGGTATCGCCGAGAGCATTGATCTCCACGCATGCAACATATATCATTATATGGAGCCCGGCCACCGACGGCGAGCTCAAGGACCTCGCCGCCCGCTTCAACGAAGGGCGCCTGTTTTAGGAAGTAATCTGGTTACCTGTAAATAACTCGTAGTAACGGCCTTTCATGGCCAGGAGTTCGTCGTGCTTGCCGCGCTCGATGATGCGGCCGTGGTCGAGGACGGCGATGTAGTCGGCATTCTGGACCGTGGACAGCCTGTGGGCTATGACAAAACTCGTACGACCCTTCATCAGCGAATCCATACCCTTCTGGATCATTCGCTCAGTGCGCGTATCAATGGAGGATGTCGCCTCGTCTAGAATCAGTACGGGAGGATCGGCGACGGCTGTACGGGCGATTGATATGAGCTGGCATTCGCCCTGGCTGAGATTGCCTTCACCGGGAGAAATGACCGTGTCGTAGCCCTTGGGCAGTTTGCGGATGAAAGTGTCGGCGTAGACGAGCTTGGCGGCGGCTATGCATTCCTCGTCAGAGGCATCCGGGCGGCCGTAGCGGATGTTTTCCATGACGGTTCCCGAGAAGAGTTTGGTCTCCTGGAGGACTATGCCGAGACCGCGCCGCAGGGAGTTTTTGGATATATCCTTGATATCGATGGAATCGTAGGTTATCGTGCCGTCCGAGATTTCGTAAAAGCGGTTGAGGAGGCTCATGATGGTGGTCTTGCCGGCGCCGGTGCCGCCGACGAAAGCAATCTGCTGACCCGGATACGCCGTCAGCGTGATATCGTACAGCACCTGTTTTTCCTTTACATAGCCGAAATCCACATCCTTGAGGCTCACAAGGCCCTCGAGAGGCGTCCTGGAGCCATCCGGCGACACCCAGTCCCATTTTTCACCGGAGCCCTTCTCGAGAATGACCTTACCTTCGTCTTCCTCCGGCTCGGCGTCCAGCATTCCGTAGTACCGGTCAGTACCGGCGGAGGCCATAACGATGGAATTGATCTCATTGGATATCTGGGAGACCGGGCGCGTGAAATTGCGATGGAGTGTCAGGAACGCTACGAGGGTACCGACCGTGAGAGCGGAGCCGTTGAGACCGCAGGCCCACCACGCGGAGACTCCCCCGATTGCGAGCGCACCTCCGACGATAGCCAGCATGACATATCCGAAGTTGCCGATATTGCCGTTGATCGGCATTATCGCATTGGATATGCGGTTGGCGTTGTAAACGCTGGCGCGGAGGTCCTCGTTGAGAGAGCTGAACTGCTCCATTGCCCTCTCCTCATGGCAGTAGACCTTGACCACCCTCTGCCCGGAGACCATCTCCTCGATGAATCCGTTGACGCGTGCGAGATTGCGCTGCCTTTCGGTGAAATACTTCCGCGAAATGCCACCGAGCTTTCTGGTGACGACAAACATCAGGGCAGCAATGCCGATAGACAGCAGCGTCAGCGGAATATTCATCACTATCATGCTGACGAATGTCGCCACGATCGTGACGATGCTCTGCAGCAGCCTCGGTGCACTGTTGCCGATCACCTGCCGCAGCGTATCTATATCATTGGTATAGACCGACATGATATCGCCGTGCGAATGGCTGTCGAACCAGCTGAGCGGCAGCTTCTCCATCCTCGCGAACCCTTCCGTCCGGAGGCCTTTCATCGTCCCCTGGGCGACGAATATCATTATAAGATTATAGGTATACGCCGCAACGACGCCGACCAGGATAATCGCAGCCAGCCGGACGAGTGCCATCGCCAGCGGCCCGTAGTCAGGACCGACGCCTACACCGGCGAATAATCCCTGCACCTGAGGCCCGGACAGCATCGGAGTGATATAATCGTCGATGAGAGTGCGAGTAAAAAGAGAGGTCGCGAGCGAAGTGAGCGCAGAGACCAGTATGCACAGGGCCACGATTCCGAGCCTTATGCGGTAATGCTTGAAGATATAGGCGAACAGCCTCGCTACAGTGCCGGTCTTTTTCATACCCCACCTCCTTTTTCGTCGAAATCTCCTTCGCCTCCGGAAGTCTGGAGGTTGTATATCTCGCGATAGACGTCAGAAGTCTCAAGCAGGCGCTGGTGGGAATCAAATCCGCTCACCTTGCCGCCCTCCAGGACCAGTATTCTGTCGGCATCTTTAATGCTCAGGATGCGCTGCGATACGATAATCTTGGTGACGCCGGGGAATATGGTCCTGAACGTCTCCCGGATGCGTGCGTCGGTAGCTGTATCCACCGCCGAAGTGCTGTCGTCGAGTATTAGGACCTTCGGCTTTTTCAGCAGTGCCCTGGCGATACAGATTCGTTGCCTCTGGCCTCCGGAGACATTGCTGCCGCCCTCCGCAATCACCGTGTCGTACCCTTCGGGGAATGCGGATATGAATTCGTCGGCAGACGCGGCTTTGCAGGCTTCGATGCACTGCTCCCTGGTGGCATTTTCGTCGCCCCAGCGGAGGTTGTCGAGGATGGTGCCGGAGAAGAGCGTATTCTTCTGAAGGACCATGGCGACCTTGCTGCGGAGCGCTTTCATGGAATAGCGACGGACGTCGATGCCGCCGACCTCAACCGAACCTTCCGTAGCGTCATACAGGCGGGGAATCAGGCTCACGAGTGACGATTTGCCGCTGCCTGTGCCGCCGATGATGCCGATTGTCTCCCCTGCCGCGATATGGAGGTCTATATCGGATAGGGCATTGTCGGAAGATTCGCCGTAGGCAAAACTGACGTGGTTGAAATCCACCCTGCCGTCGGGCACTTCAGAGACGGGATCCTCCGGATCGAACATGTCCGGCTCCTCGGTAATCACCGCCGCAATCCTTTCGGCACTGGCGATGGACTGGGTGAGCTGGACGAATATCATCGAGAGCATCATCATGGAGCCCAGCGTCGTGGTGATATAGCTGAACAGCGAAGTCAGCTGGCCGGTAGTAAGCGAGCCTTCGACTATGAAATGCGCGCCGTACCAGCTGAGAGCGATAATGGCCCCATTAAGCACCAGATTCATCACCGGATGGTTGAGGGCCATGAGACCTTCCGCCCTGATATTCAGCGTATAAAGCGACAGTGCCGCCTTGTCGAACTTGGAAATCTCGCCGCTCTCGCTGGCGAATGCCTTAACGACCCGGATGGCGTCGACATTCTCCCTCACTGTGGAATTGACCGCGTCCACCTTCAGGAGGATCTGCCGGAAGAGTTTGGCCGCTCTCGTGATCAGTATGGTGAGGAATGTCATCAGAATCACCATCGCGATGAGGAATATCACGCTCAGGCTGGCGTTGATGACAAAGCACATTACGAGCGATGATATGAGATTGAGCGGCGCACGGAAAGTGGTCCTGAGGAGCATCTGGAAGGCATTCTGCACGCTGGAGACATCGGTCGTCATCCTCGTGACCAGGCCGGCGGCGGAGAACTTGTCGATATCGGAGAATGAGAATCGCTGAATGTTGCGGTACATCGCTCCGCGAAGGTTGGCGGCCAGTCCGGTGCTGGAATATGCGGCGAACCTTGCTGCGAGGTAGCCGAACAGCAGGCCGAGTGAAGCCAGGGCAATCATCAGCGTGCCGTAACGGGCTATGGCACCGACTTCACCGCCGTAGATGCCGCGGTCGATAATAAAGGCCGTGACATACGGAATCAGCATCTCCACTATCACCTCCAAAGTGGTCCACATGGGGGTGAGAAGAGCACGTGTGCGGTATTTGCCGACTTGTCTGAGTATTGTACGCAGCATCTCATTGCAAAAATAGTAAAAATTGAGTATATTTGTAAGTTAAAATTAATATTCTATATGGATAAATTGCAGGAATTGACAGACCGCCTCTACGCCGAGGGACTGTCCAAAGGAAAACAGGAAGGCGAAGCCCTGCTCGAAAAGGCCCGTCAAGAAGCTGACGATATCATTTCCCAGGCCAAGGCCGAAGCTGACAGCATCCGCGACACCGCCCGCCGCGAAGCCGAAGACTACCGCTCCAAGGTAGAGAGCGACGTCCGGATGGCATCCGAAAAGAGCCTCCAGGCCACCCGCAAGGATATCGAGAACCTCGTAGTCACGTCCATTTCTTCTCCCGCAGTGGACAAGGCCATGACCTCCGAGGCTTTCATCAAGGACGCCCTGACGGCAGTCGCAAAAGGATTCTCTTCCGAAGAGTCCAAGGATATAGCCCTGGTGCTCCCCGAGGCGCTCAAGAGCGGCCTGGAGCCATTCGTCGCCACGGAGCTGTCCAAGATGCTCGGCCGCGGCGTCGACGCCACATTCTCCAAGAAAATCGCCGGCGGATTCAGGATCGGCCCCAAGGACGGCAGCTATTTCGTATCCATGACGGACGACACCTTCAAGGCCCTGATGGCCGAATACCTGCGTCCCGCCACCCGGAAACTCCTCTTCGGGGATGAGTAATTACGAATACATAATCACCTCCCTCCCGGTCATCCTCCCGGACTACAGGTACGCCGACGGCGAAGGTTTCGAGGGAATGATCTCCGAGATCCGCACGGACCTGTCTGAAAGGGACAATGCCCTCCTCGACTTTCTCCTGAAGGGTTTCAGCGCCGAAGAGTTGACGCAGGACTTCTATGCGGACGCCCTCCGCCACCGCAACCGCTTCCTCCGCGAATACTTCCGCTTCGACCTCAACCTCAGGAACGCCAAGGTCGAATACCTCAACCGCCAACTCGGCCGCCCGGAAGGCACCGACGTCATGACTGGCCAGGGGACGGACGACGACACGGACCTCGACATCGACCTCATGCGCTTCCAGAGCGGAGAATTCGCCGAAATGGCTAAAGTGGAGGAGATTCTGTCGGGTACCGACCTCATCGCAAGGGAAAAGGGTCTCGACGACCTGACGTGGGACAAGATCAATTCGCTGACGCTGTTCAACTATTTCGATGTTAACGCGATACTCGGCTTCGTGGCAAAGCTGCGGATTGCCGACCGCTGGCTGGCTCTCGATGAGGAGGCCGGCAGGGAGAAGTTCCGTCAGCTCACCCGCGAGGTCAAAGGCACATTCAAGGGAGTCAAGTATACAGATCAATAAACGTATTATTACATAAACGTATTATTATATATGAAGACAACAGGTAAAGTTACCGGTATTGTTTCCAACCTCGTGACCGTCGAGGTGGACGGCCCGGTGGCGGAGAATGAGATTTGCTTCATTGTCCTCCAGGGCGTCCGCATGATGGCCGAGGTCATCAAGGTGAATGGAAAATACGCCCAGGTCCAGGTGTTCGAGAGCACCCGCGGACTTCGCGGCGGTGACACGGTCACCTTCGAAGGCAGGATGCTCGAAGCCACCCTCGGCCCGGGCCTCCTCTCCAGCGTCTACGACGGCCTCCAGAACGACCTCACCACGATGAAAAGCGTATTCCTTCGCCGCGGCGAATACACCGATCCCCTCGACCACGAGAAGCTCTGGGATTTCACTCCCATCGCCTCCCCCGGCGACAAGGTGATCGCATCCGACTGGCTCGGCGAGGTCAAGGAAGGATGGTTGCCCCACAAGATCATGGTCCCGTTCTCCTTCAAGGGCGAATACACAGTCAAGAGCGTCATAGCCGCAGGAAAGTACAATGTGGACACCACCATCGCGGTCCTCATTGATGAGAGCGGAGCGGAAGTCCCTGTGACCATGACTCAGAAATGGCCCGTCAAGGTCGCCATCAAAGGATATAAGGAAAAGCCGCGTCCCGACCGCATTATGGAAACGGGCGTCCGTGTCATAGACACCCTCAACCCCATCGCCGAGGGCGGCACCGGATTCATTCCGGGACCTTTCGGCTGCGGCAAGACGGTCCTCCAGCACGCCATCGCAAAGCAGGGCGACGCCGACGTCATCGTCATGGCGGCCGTCGAAATCTTCACCGAGTTCCCGGAGCTCATCGACCCCCATACAGGCCGTCACCTCATGGAGCGAACCACCATTATCTGCAACACATCCAACATGCCGGTAGCCGCGCGTGAGGCATCCGTCTACACCGCGATGACCATCTGCGAATACTACAGGGCGATGGGCCTCAAGTGCCTCCTCCTCGCCGACTCGACTTCCCGCTGGGCCCAGGCCCTCCGTGAGATGTCCAACCGAATGGAAGAGCTCCCAGGCGCCGACGCATTCCCCGTCGACCTTTCCGCGATCATCTCCAACTTCTATTCCCGTGCGGGAATGGTCATTCTGCCGAACGGCAAGAGGGGCGCGGTCACATTCATCGGCACCGTTTCCCCCGCCGGCGGCAACCTCAAAGAGCCAGTCACCGAATCGACCAAAAAGACTGCCCGCTGCTTCTACGCGCTCGAACAGAACCGTGCGGACCAGAAGCGCTACCCGGCCGTCAACCCGATAGATTCCTACTCCAAGTACCTCGAGTACCCGGAAATAATTGAATATCTGAACAAAACCGTCGAGAAAGGCTGGGTCGACAAGGTCCTCCGCGCAAAGAATATCATCCGCCGCGGCAAGGAGACCCAGGACCAGATCAACATTCTCGGTGACGACGGTGTCCCGATGAGCTACCATGTCACGTTCTGGAAGAGCGAGCTGTTGGACTTCATCATTCTCCAGCAGGACGGATTCGACCCGGTCGACTCGCTGTGCCCGATGGACCGCCAGAGGTATATGCTGGACCTCGTCCTGGATATCTGCAGCAGGGATTTCCACTTCGACGACTACGAAAAGTGCCGCGACTACTTCAAGAATCTCATCAATGAGCTCCGGCAGATGAACTACTCGCCTTTCCAGAGCGAACAATTCCTCACCTACCAGTCCAAAGTCAACCAACTCCTCGAAAACCATGGCAACTAAAGCATATCAGAAGATATATACCAAACTGGAAGCCATCACAAAGGCTACGGTAGCGCTCCACGCCAAGGGAGTCTCCAATGACGAACTCGCATACGTCGGCGACCGTCTCGCGCAGGTGGTCCGCATCAAGGGCGACCTGGTGACCATGCAGATTTTCGCCGGCACGGAAGGCATTCCGACTGACGCCGAGGTGACATTCCTCGGAGAGCCCCCGACCCTGAGGGTCAGCGACCAGCTTTCCGGGCGTTTCTTCAACGCCTACGGCCAGCCCATCGACGGCGGTCCCGAGATAGAAGGCGAACTCCGTGAGATCGGCGGCCCGTCCGTCAATCCATACAAACGCCGCCAGCCCTCGCAGCTGATTCCGACCGGCATCGCGGGAATTGACCTCAACAACACGCTGGTGTCCGGACAGAAGATCCCGTTCTTCGCTGACCCCGACCAGCCTTACAACCAGGTAATGGCCGACGTAGCCCTCAGGGCCGATGTCGACAAGATCATCCTCGGCGGAATGGGCCTCAGCAACGACGACTACCTGTTTTTCCGCCAGAGCTTCGAGGCCGCAGGTGCCCTTGACAAGATCATCTGCTTCATCAACACCACTGAGAATCCCCCGGTCGAACGCCTCCTCATCCCTGACATGGCGCTGACCGCCGCCGAATATTTCGCCGTCGACAAGAACGAGAAGGTCCTGGTGCTCCTCACCGACATGACCCTCTACGCCGACGCCCTCTCCATCGTATCCAACCGAATGGACCAGATTCCGTCCAAGGACTCCATGCCGGGCTCGCTCTACAGCGACCTCGCCAAGATATACGAAAAGGCCGTGCAGCTGCCTACCGGTGGCTCCATCACTATCATTGCAGTGACCACGCTCAATGATGGCGACATCACCCACGCCATCCCGGACAATACCGGCTATATCACTGAGGGCCAGCTGTTTCTGCGCGCCGACACGGATACCGGCAAGGTCATCATCGACCCGTTCCGCAGCCTGAGCCGACTCAAACAGCTCGTTCAGAACAAGAAGACCCGCGAGGATCATTCCCAGGTCATGAACACTTCTGTCCGTCTCTACGCGGACGCGCAGAACGCAAAGACCAAACTGGAGAATGGTTTCGACCTCTCGGACTACGACCACCGCTGCCTCGCATACGCCAAGGATTACGCGGTCAGGCTGCTCTCGATCGACGTCAACATCACGATTGAAGAGATGCTCGACACAGCCTGGGAACTCTTCGCAAAGTATTTCTCCAAAGCCGAGACCGGCATCAAGCAGGCCCTCATCGACAAATACTGGAAAGACTAAATGGCCATCAAATTCCAATACAACAAGACGTCCCTTACCGAGATCGGCAAGCAGCTGAAGGTGCGGCAGAAAGCCCTCCCTACGCTGCAGAGCAAGGAAAGTGCGCTCCGTCTGGAAGTCCGCAAGGCCAAGGTCGAAAGCGAACGGCTCGACGCCGCTCTGGAAGAGACGCTCCGGCGCTACGATTACCTCGCAGCGCTTTGGAACGAATTCGACGCCGGTCTCATCAGCATCACGGACGTGGAGCTGCTGACGGTCAAGGTGGCAGGTGTCAAGACGCCGGCGCTCGGTGAGATCACTTACGAGATCCACCCGTTCAACGCCTTCGTCAAGCCGGCCTGGTACGCCGACGGAGTGGCCATTCTGAAAGAGCTATCCCGCCTCGGCATCGAGTCGGAGGTCTACCGCGAGAAGGCACGCATCCTCGACTACCAGCGCAAGAAGACCACCCAGAAGGTCAACCTGTACGAAAAAGTGCAGATTCCGGGCTACCAGGAGGCCATTCGCAAGATCAAACGCTACATGGAGGATGAGGAGAATCTCTCCAAGGCCTCGTCCAAGATAGTCAAAACCCGTCACGCACTCGAGGAAGAGGAGGCCTCAATGGTATGATAACCAGAATGACCCGATACTCCTTCATTCTCCTCAGCGGAGAAAAGGAAGGATTCCTCTCCCACCTCCGGGAACTCGGCCTCATGGACATCACCAGAAGTGTAAAGCCCATCGATGCCAAGTCCTCCTCCATGCTTGACACCGCCACCTCCCTCTCCGCCCTCATCCAAAAGCTCGAAGCTTTAGACATTCCCGGCGAAGGCTCCTCTTTTGTCATTTCGAGCGAAGTCGAGAAATCTCTTCCCACCGCCGCCACAGCGGCCTTCACCCGCCTTTCCGCCCTCGAGGCATCCCTTGCGGCTGCCGAAAAGGATGCTGCGGCCAAGCGCCCCTGGGGCGACTTCTCCACTGAGAAGATCAAGGCCCTCGAGGCTGTCGGATTCAAGATCCGTTATCACGCAGTAACGGCCAAGGCGTTCAAGGAAGAATGGGCTGAGCAGTATCCGCTGCAAAAGATTTCAGAGTCCGACGGCAAGATTTATTTCGTCACCGTATCAGACTCCCTGGTCGACATTCCCGAGGTGCCTGCACCTTCAGGAAGCTTTGTCGAGGCTGAAAAGGAGGCCGAGACCATTCGCGGTGAAATCGCCGCGGTCCAGCGCGAACTTGCCGCCATTAAGAAGCACCTCCCGGAGATTCGAGCAGAATACGACAAGGCGCTCTCCGACCTTGACCTCTACCTCGCCGGCGAGGCTTCAGTCTCCGCGGCCGAGGATACCATCGTCACCTTCGAAGGATTCGCCCCGACGGAGAGCGACGGCGCCGTGACTTCATTCCTCGAAGAGTGCGGAGTGTTTTATCTGAAGGAAGCGGCACGGGTGGAGGAGAATCCCCCCATCAAGTTCAAAAACAACCGCTTCGTCAGGATGTTCGAAGTGCTGACGGACATGTACGGTAGGCCGTCCTATGACGGTTTTGACCCTACTCCGTTCATTTCGATATTCTTCCTGCTGTTCTTTGCGTTCTGCATGGGCGACGCCGGATACGGGCTCATCCTTATCCTGGTCGGATTCGCCCTGAAGAAGGTCGAGAGTTTCAGGAGCCTGGCTCCGCTGGTCGTTACGCTCGGTATCGGGACGACGCTCGTCGGTTTCTTCTTCCATACATTCTTCAGCATGAACATTGCGAACTGGAGCATATTCGCCCCGGTCAAATGGATGTTCCTGCCGGACCATCTGTTCGGGCTGTCGAGTTTCGACGCGGCGATGGTGCTGGCGATTCTCATCGGCGTGTTCCACATCTGCCTGGCGATGATTGTGAAGACAATAGCAGCCACGCGCGCCAGAGGATTCCTCGAGTCTCTCGGCACATGGGGATGGACGCTGCTGATTGTCGGCGGAGTCATTGTCGGCGGCATCGCCCTCACCGGCGTCATTTCCTCGGAAGTGACCAAGTGGGTGATCATCGTCCTAGGAGTGCTGTCCGCCCTCGGGATATTCCTCTTCAACAACATACACCGCAATCCGCTCGTCAATATCGGCAGCGGCCTCTGGGAGACGTACAATACCGTCACGGGCCTTCTCGGCGATGTGCTCAGTTACCTCCGTCTCTACGCTCTCGGACTCGCGGGCGCCAAACTCGGAGAGGCTTTCAATGCCATCGGCACAATGGTCCTCGGAGACGGATCGTCAGTAGTTCCCTGGATAGCGTTCATACTTATCGTCGTGGTCGGGCATACGCTCAACCTCGCGATGTGCGCCCTCGGGGCATTCGTCCATCCGCTGAGGCTCAACTTCCTGGAGTTCTTCAAGAATTCCGGCTACGAGGCCTCCGGCCGCAGTTTCAATCCGCTTAAATACAATAACAAATAATAAACACAACCACTATGAATCTCATCTTAGGTTATCTCGGCCTCGGCCTCGTTCTGGCCCTCGCCGGTATCGGAAGCTCAATCGGGACCACAATCGCCGGCAATGCCGCCGAAGGTGCTCTCAAACGCCGTCCCGAAGGCTCCGGAAGCTACATGGTGCTCTCCGCACTGCCCGCCACCCAGGGTATTTACGGATTCGTCGCCTTCTTCATGCTGATGGGTCGCGTCGCTACCGACGGCGCCCTCGTATTCGGCATCGGCCTCAGCGTCGGCCTCGTCTGCATGCTCTCCGCCATCCGCCAGGGACAGGTCTGCGCCAACGGTATCGCCGGTGTCAGCCAGGGTCACAACGTCTTCACCAACACCCTGATCTACGCCGCCCTCCCGGAATTCTACGCCATCCTCGGCCTCGTAGGAGCCCTCATGGTCTAATCAACTTATTAATTCCTTAATAATTATTTACACATGAAAAAAATCATCCTTTCCTCACTTGCGATCGTAGCAATGATGCTCGTATCCTGCAAGAATGGCAACAAGGCAGCCGACGCAGCCGCACAGGCCGCTGCTGACGGCGCAGAAGCAGCCGCCCAGGCAGTCAGCTCCGCAGCTTTCACTCCTGAAGAAATCGCCGAACTCGACGAAGTAGAAATCGAACTCAGCGACGAGGACCTCGCCCTCTTCGATTCCTTCAACAAAGCCGACCTCACCCTTGACGAGCTCGCCACCGGTGCCGCCGATCAGATCGCTGCCTCCAAGCCCGTCAGCTACGCCCTCGTAGCCGAAAAGCCCACATTCAAGGGCGGTGACGCCAACCAGTTCACCAAATGGGTCAACAAGAACATCGTCTATCCCGCAGCCGCACAGGAAGCCGAAGCTGAAGGCACTGTATTCGTACAGTTCGTCGTCGACGAAGAAGGCAATGTCGGCAATGTCGAGGTTGCACGTACCAGCGGCAACGAGGCTCTCGATGCCGAGGCCGTCAGGGTTGTCAAGAGCTCCCCTCAGTGGGCTCCCGGCCAGCAGAACAACATTCCCGTCAAGGTCAACTACACCTTCCCGGTCGTCTTCAAGCTTATCAGGCAATAATCTGTTGACACAATCATGAAAGCGAAACTGGTTGAGAGAAAGTACCTTGTGACGTTCATTCTGATCACGTCACTCTTTGCACTTTGGGGATTTGCCAACGACATCACCAACCCCATGGTGGCTGCATTCCAGACTCTCATGGAGCTGTCGGCGGCAAAGGCCGCTCTCATCCAGTTCGCTTTTTACGGCGGATATGCCACCATGGCCATCCCGGCGGCACTCTTCATCCGCAAGTATTCCTACAAGAAGGGAATCCTGCTCGGCCTCGGGCTGTACGCTGTCGGAGCCTTCCTTTTCATTCCGGCCGCAGCCTACCAGCAGTTCTCATTCTTCTGTATATCGCTCTATATCCTTACCTTCGGACTGGCGTTCCTGGAGACTACCGCCAATCCGTTCATCCTGTCACTCGGTGACAAGGAAACATCCACCCGCAGGCTCAACTTGGCACAGACATTCAACCCTCTGGGATCGCTCTGCGGAATGTCCATAGCCTCGCTCATCGTCCTCCCGCAGCTCATCTCGGACAAGAGGGATGCAGCCGGGCAGACGGTATTCGCCTCGCTTTCAGAGGCTGAAAAAGCCGACATACGCCTCCATGACCTCGCCATCATCAGGGATCCATACGTGGCCATAGGACTGGTGGTGCTGGTCATTTTCATCGTCGTCGCGCTCGTCAAGATGCCATGGACCGAAAGTGAAACCGCCAAGGCGGAAGGTCGCGGGCACACCACAAAGCAGACCCTCAGCAATATCTGGCACAACGTCACCTACCGCGAAGGCGTCCTGGCCCAGGTATTCTACGTCGCCGCCCAGATCATGACCTGGACCTTCATCATCCAGTACGCTGACAATCTCGGCATCAACAAAGCCACAGCCCAGATGTACAACATCGTGGCGATGGTCCTCTTCCTCTGCAGCCGCTTCATAGCGACGATGCTAATGAAGTACATCAATTCGCGGAAACTACTGGGTATCTTTGCCTTAGGTGCAATGCTCTGCTCACTCGGAGCTATCCTCATAGTCGGCAAAGCAGGACTCTACTGCCTCGTTGGCATCAGCTTCTTCATGTCGCTGATGTTCCCGACCATTTACGGCATCGCCCTTGAAAAAGTCGATCCTCAGGACACCACCCTCGGAGCAGCATTTCTCGTAATGGCAATCGTCGGCGGCGCCCTCATGCCCCCTCTTCAGGGCATGGTCATCGACTGCGGCACCATCTTCGGCCATCCCGCCGTCAACGTCTCCTACGCCCTCCCCCTCCTCTGCTTCATCATCATCGCCACCTACTCCCTCCGCGTCCTCCGCAGAGAAAGAGCATAAAAAATTTGCAAAGTGGGAAATTATTGTTACCTTTGCATTCCCAAACGAATGCTGGGTTCGTATAACGGTTAGTACTCGAGATTCTCAATCTCGCAATAGGAGTTCGATTCTCCTACCCAGTACCCTGAAGGATAGCTTTTCGAGGCTATCCTTTTTTTGTTTTCCAGTGGCGGAGGTAATCCCTTTCGCCGCGGTCAAGGATGAGGAAGAAGCCGAGAGCGAAGGTGAGGAGGGTTGAGACGAGGATGACGGAGAGGGCGCGCCAGAGGCCGGGATCAAGGTCGTGGACCATTGCCCAGAGGATGGCGGAAACAATTGCTACTGCGGCGATTACCGGGATCA
The DNA here is from genome assembly GCA_905233275.1 of uncultured Bacteroidales bacterium. GTDB lineage: Bacteria > Bacteroidota > Bacteroidia > Bacteroidales > UBA932 > Cryptobacteroides. The sequence goes on from CAJODR010000010.1 coordinate 28,750, forward strand.
GTATTCTCCGAAGGAATCTGAGAATGTCGTAGCCGAGCTGGCGGTGGCAGAAGAATAGGTTGTTGGCTACCTGGATGGCGCTGAAGATGATGCTGACGTATATCGCGGAAGCGACGCCGTAACCCGCCTTAAAGGTGAAGAATACCGCTACCAGGGCCAGGATGTATGTCAGGGAGATGATGCTCTGCTGAAGGACGATTTTGCCGGTGGCCTGAACTGCCTGGTTGTAGAAATAGGAGAAGGAGTAGACGTTGATGTTGACTACCATGAGGGCGACCAGCGTCGAGGCGTGCTCAGGGGGCGTTTTGAGCCAGATATGGAGGATGTATTCCGACTCGAATGCGAGCGGGAATGAAATAAGCAGCAGCAGGATAGATGTGATCTTGGTACCTGTATCGAGCAGGCGGAACATACCGTCCCTGTCCCCTGCCCCGTATGCCGCGACCATCTGCGGCACCACCGACTGCTTGAAATTGGTCACGAAGGTATTGACGAATGTGTACACCTGCATCGCCACCGCGTACGCCGCGTTGAGTGCCAGCGAGAAGAAAATGTTGATGAGGAGCTGAAGGCCCTGGAGATTGGCCAGTTGCGCGAGCACAGTCACGACCAGCATAGAGATGAATGTCAGCATCTGGCGGATCAGCGCCTTGTCCCTGGACGGCAGCGTATGCGACTCTTTGTAGCGCCTGGCGAGAAGGGTAATCGACGTCACGTAATACAGCGTCACCCCGAAATTCAGAAGCGACAGCACGACCAGTTTGTCACCGGGAATGGTGACCAGCAGATACAGCACTCCAAGCCTCAGGAAAGCCTGTACGATCTCAACCGTAGCCGTGGAGGAGAACTGCTCCCGTGCCCTCAGGAGCGCGGAATACGGCACCAGCACCACGTTGAGCGCCAGAGAAGCGACAGCAATCTGGAACACGACGTGCGCCGCGTGCAGCCTGTCCGGCGGGATGGCCAGCCGATCTAGGAAGAACACAGCGAACACTTCTGCAATCACCACCGTGATGAGCGCCACGATGATATGCAGGTAGAGTCCAACGGAGAATACCTTTTTGAGCGCCGACTCACTCCCCTTTCCTATTTCGATAGAGAAGAATCGCTGCACCGCCGTCCCCATCGATCCGTTGAGGAAAGACAGCATTGCAACGACACTCGACAGGAGATTGTTGAGGCCGAAATCGTCCACGCCGAGCTGCTGCAGCGTCACCCTGGAGGTGAAGAAGCCGATCAGCATCGTCACCGCCATTCTGACGTAGAGCATCAGGGTGTTCTTCGCAATCCTGCGTTTGTCTATCGCAAAGGCCATTCGGAGAGGATTTTACGGTACGAGGAGGCCCAGGCCAGCATTGCGGTCCGGTTGGAATACTTCTCTTCTACGGTGAGGATCGCATTGTCTTTCAGACGAATGGCCAGCTGCGGGTCGCGTACGAGCGAAATCATATTCGCCGCCATGGCGGAGTGGTCACCTGCCGGAGACAGGAGTACGCTCTCCCGTTTTTCGTTAAGAGTCGGAGTGCCGTCAGTCACCGATGTGACCACGGGTAGACCGCCGGCCATCGCCTCCCGGACAGTGCCGGAGACGAAATCCACCTTCAGCGGCAGCAGGGCAAAACGACTGCGTCGAATCTGCATGAGCACGTCATCATGCGTCGGCAGGGCACCTTCATACTTTATGGAAGAGCCGATACCGAGCTCTTCAATCCGCCTTTCGAGCGACGCCTTGAAATCCGGAGAAGCGTTCCCCACAATATCCAGCGTCAGGCCGGGCTCCTCCTTGAGCGCCTCTGCAAAAGCCTCCACGGCCCAATCCGCCGACTTCTCGATATGCAGCGCGAAATAGACAAAGTCGAATTGCTTCGGCTCCGCACTGCTGTCAGACACATCTACGCCGACCGCCAGACGGGTATCGAGGAATTTTGCATCCGGACGGAATGAGCGTATGACGCAGCGGAATTCCTCGAGAGAGGTGCCAATGTAATCCGCCTTCATAATGGCGTGCCGTTCGATACCAGCGAGGAGATTGAAATCCTGATCCGAGAGATAGTATCCATCGCGGAATCCCGGGCTCTCGAGAAGAGTCTGGAGCTGCACGACGAGCGGTGTGCCTTCCGGGACAGCGTCGACACAAGGAGAGATGTCTCGGCTCTCGGCCCCGATCAGATGGACCATATCAGGCTTGACAACTTTCAGTATGCGCCTGACTTTACGGACATTGCCAGTGCTGCCACGGTATTTGCGTGGACGGAAACACTTGATTATCCGGTTCTTGAAGTATGAGCCCTGCTCTGGATAGCAGTGATAGTGCACTCCGTCTTTCTCAAAGTCCAGGACTCCCCCGGTCAGGGTATTGTACGGCATCACCACATGGAGTTCGATGTCCTCCATGCGGGAGAATTCGCGGATGCCGAGACTGTTCCAGATGCAACGGTCGGTCTCGGATGCGATGCCGCCGCGACGCAGGATACGCCGCACGAGAAAGCGTTCAAATCCGCTTTCCCTCTCCGTCAGTTCAGCCCTGATGGCAGGATCGGAGAAATGGCATATCCACGCGGCACGGATCATCTGCGGATGATTTTGAGGTATTCGTCGAATGTGCCGATGTCGGTCCAGGACTTCTCGCTTACGGGGAAGCAGCCGATGCGGCCGCCGCGTGCGCGGACCTTGTCGATGAGGTCGGTGATGTGGTAGAATTCGCCGGAAGGCACTTCGTCAATAAGGTCGGGCTCAAGGATGTAGCAGCCGGTGTTGACGAGGAAGGTGGTGTCGGGCTTTTCTTCGATGTCGGTGAGGATGCCGCCCTCGCCGGTGCGCACGACGCCGTAGGGAATGCTGATGTCCTTGACGGCAGTCACGATGGTGATTTCGTTGCCGCTGGTGCGGTGGTATTCGTAAATGTCAGTGAAATCCTGGTCGATGAGGAGGTCGCAGTTGAATACGAAGAAAGGCGTGTTGATGCGGCCCTTCAGCATCGAGATGCTGCCGATGGTTCCGAGGGGTTTGTCCTCACGGATGAATTCTGTGTCGTAGCCTTTTCCGGAGAGATAGTATTCGATGATATCGGCCTTGTAGCCTACTGAGATAAAGAATTTGCTGCAGCCTACGGCGACGAAACGGTCCATTATCTCCTCGAGAATCGTTTTTTCGCCGATGGGGACGAGGGGCTTCGGGAACACGTTGGTGAGAGGGCGGAGCCTGGTGCCTTCACCGCCTGCCATGATGACGACAGGGAGTCCGAGCGGCTCTTTCGGAGCAGCGTCAGTGACGAGGAACATTTCTTTCCAGAAGAGCACGTCGACGAGCCTGTCGTCGCTGTCGAGGACGGGCATGCATTCGGCCCTGAGGCGTTTCATCTTCTCACGGATCGAAGCGTCCGATTCGCCGGTGTAGGCGTAAATCTTGTCCTTGTCGAACACAAGGTCGATGCGGTCAGACAGCGGATGGCCGGCGATAACGGCCCTCTGGATGTCACCTATCGTGAATATGCCGAGGAAGTCCTCTCCGTCAAAGACGAACAGAATCTTGACAGCCGCCCTGTCCATCGCTTTCATCGCTTCGAGAAGCGTGTTTTCCGGGGCGATGACCCGGTCCCTTATCTTGTCTAGCATAGGCCTTCGGTGTAGTCGCTTTCGCGGCCCCACAGTTTTTCAAATCGGTTTTTCTCCATCTCGTCCCTGAGATCGCAGAGATATGTCATATAATCGTAGCGGGGCTCGAATCCGAGTTCGCTCACAGTCTTCGAGATATCCAGCAGGTATGTCGGCGAGGACGGTTTGTCCCTTCTCACCACAATGGGAGAAGGATTTGCCGGATCGCCGAATACCTCGATAATACCCTTGATCTGGTCCATCCTTGTCACCACCTTGCCGGTGCCGACATTGTACAGTCCGGAGGCGCCGTCGGACGACAGGCACTTCTCCACAATCTGAACGCAATCCTTGACGTAAAACACGTCCCTGGCGGCCTCCGGGTCACCCCAAAGCTCGATCGGACGGCCATGGCGGGCATCCTCGATGACGGCACGCTGCCCGGTCCAACGCTTCTTTCCGTCCACGTGGTATGTCGGATTGGGATGATAGCAGAATATATTCGGGAAGCGCAGAATAAAGTACTTGAAGCCGTATTTCGCACTGTAGTGGCAAATCAGGTCGCAGGCGGCATTCTTCGTAATCGCATACACCGAATGGTCGTCATTCAGCGGGAACTTCACCGGCGCATCAGCCGGAATCGGCTCCAACGTCCCGATCATATACGTAATATCAGTCCACGACTTCGGGAATACAAATCGTATCACACCCGCCCTCACGGCATAATCCAGCACATTCAGAGTCCCGTCCAGATTGGACCGCACATACTCATGCGGGTCATACCCCTCCATCGTCGCAGGAAGAGTCGCCGCCATGTGCACAACCCCGTAAACCCCCTCCTGCGGAAGCACCGCGAATGATTCCGGCGAGAGAATATCCACCGACCGATAAGTAATCCCGTTATCCGCAAAGAATCCCCCGTCACTCCTCCGGCGTCCAACAGCCACAACGCCATACCCGCACTCTTTCAAATACAATGCGGTATAACACCCGACCTTCCCTGTCGCCCCGAATATTACTATTGTCTTCATTTGATCAGTTTAACGCTTTTATCTATAATGCTATTGTATTTATCTATGAGTGTGACCAGTTCCGGGTAGTTGTTGGCGGAAATGATGTATGATCCGTAGCGATTGAGACTGGAGGTGATGGGGGTGATGCGGGTGCCGATTTGGAATTCGGGGGTGAAGGAGGTGACGCCGGGGGCCTTTGAGAGGGCGTGGAAGGCGGGGGTTATGGATTTGACGGTGCCTTCGGGGAAGTGGAAGTATTCGACTGCGGATGCCTTTTCGACGCGGCCGGTGACGGTGTTGACGGGTTCGCCGAGGGCGAGGTGGAGTAGTTGGTCTTCGATATTGATGCCGGTCGAGAGGGGGACGAGGTCGGAGGTGATGTAGTCACCGCCGAGGCGTGGGCTGGTTTCGATGACGAAGATGCCGCGGGAGTTGATTTTGAGCTCGGTGTGGGAGGGGCAGTTATCGAAATTGAGGGCTTCCGCAATCTTGGTGATGACGGTCGCTATCGCATCTTTTTGCCCGTCGGAGAGCGGCGCGGGCTGCTTGTGGCCGAGCTCGACATTGTAGGGGAACTCGGTGGTTTTCTTTTCGGTGAACTGGATTATTTCGGACTTGCCGCCGTAGTGGAGGGCCTCGATGCTGTATTCGCTGCCGTCGATGAATTCCTCGACGAGGACGGTGTCGAGACGGGAGGCGGACAGCTCTTCGATATTGCTGCACAGCACCACTCCCCTGCTGCCGGAATTGTCGCGAGGCTTGACGATGAGGGGGAATTCGAGATCCGAAGCCTCGGTCACATTCGACGCGAGTCGTCCACGGGCATGGCCAATACCATAAAGCTCGAAGCGCTCCTTCATGAGGAATTTGTCGGTCGACCAGCGGGCGCAATCAGTTGAGTAGAAGGGGAATCCGTACTTTTCAGCTATCCGGGCCATCATCCGTAGGGGCTTGTCGGCAGCGGCGGTGACGATGGCGTCGATGCCGTACTTCTCGACAATGGCGCAGGTGCCCTCGAAGTCCTGACCGCCGACGATCTCGAAAGCGTCGACCTCGTCCCTTGCCGGCGCTTCCGGATTGGGGTCAATGCCGACGGTAAAGAGGCCGCGCATTCGCGCACGGCGGATAATGGACCTCTGGAGAGGACCGCAGGCAAAAACAAGTATGGACTTAGCGGACTTCACGGACGGCTTTTTCAAGGGTGTCGCAGATGTAGTCGACGTCACCGGGCGTGAGCGCCGCATACATCGGGAGGGTAATCTCGTGGTCGGTGACAAATTCGGTCTGCGGGAGCACTGCTCCGGCATCGCGATAGATGGAGAATCGGTGGATAGCCGGGTAGTGGACGCTCGTCTGGATGCCAGCGGCGTGGATGTATTCGCGGACAGCATTGCGCCTGTCGCGATCCCCCTCCGTCAGCACGACCGGCATGATGTAGTTGGAGACGAATTCCTTATTGTCGGCGAACGGGACGACGACACCTTCCACTGACGAGAGCCGGTCGACGTATTGCTGGCGGACCAGAAGGCGCTTCTCGAGGTCGCCGGGGAGCTTTTTCAGTTGCTCTATGGCGATGGAGGCGCGGATGTCGTCCATACGGTAATTGTAGCCTAGCTCGGTGATGTCGTACTCGGTAGCATGACCGGTCGCCCTCTGGTAGGACATCGTAGTCATGCCGTGGGAGCGCAGGAGACGCGCCTTGGCGGCGAATTCTTCATTATTCGTAACGAACATGCCGCCTTCACCGGTAGAGATGTTCTTGTTGGAGAAGAAGCTGAATGCGGAGCAGTCACCGATGGTGCCGAGTTTATGCCCCTTATACTCGGAGAGCGGGCCGTGGCAGGCGTCCTCAACGACCTTGAGTCCGTGCTTCCGTGCGATGGCCATGATCTCGTCCATCCTGGCGGGGAATCCGGCCATATGCACCACCACGATGCCTTTCGTGCGCGGAGTAATCTTCCTCTCAATATCCTCCGGGTCGATATTGATATGGTCCGGCCCGACGATGTCGCAGAATACCGGAGTCGCTCCCGTATAGCGGATGCAATTGGCCGAAGCGGCGAATGTCAGCGACGGGCAGAGCACCTCGTCGCCCGGGCCGAAGCCGCACACGATGCACGACAGGTGAAGGGCGTCCGTGCAATTGGTGACGCTGACGGCGAATTTCGCGCCCAGCATCTCCGCAAACATTGCCTCGAGTTCGGCATTCTTCGGGCCGGTAGAGATCCAGCCTGAGCGAATGGTGTCGTACGCCGCCTGAGCTTCACGCTCATCGAAATTGAGATTGAATAGTGGAATCCTGTATGCCATGGCATTTACATTTTCTGATCGAGATTGCGGCCCTTTTCCTCGTGATGGAAGGACGGGAGGAAGCCTTCGAGAGCCTCGACGACTTCTGCCTTCGTGAAGTCGGTCTTGCCGAATATTGATTCAAGAGTGCAGAAGAAGCCTTCCACCTCACTGAGAGGCCGTTTATTGACATTCACAATCACGCCGAGGGAGCGGAATCTCTCCATATCTACCGTCTCTCCCGGGATGTGGAATTCTTCGTAAGGTTTCTCCCCCGTCGTGTCGCTCGGAGGATAAACTACCGGCCAGACTTTGCTGTCCCGGGGCATTTGGGAAGCGAATCTCCGCGCCTCCTCGTCGGAGGTGAACACCTTCTTTTCCAGCCCGTGTGCTTCGAGGAAACTGTCGCATATCGAGCTGAAAGTAGTCATCTCAGCCTCCTCCAATTTAGGGAAGAATATCTCTCCGCTGTGGCCCAGAATTGATGCCAGAAGGCAAATCTGGCCGCTTTCCTCGGGAGAGACGAAATAGCGCCTGACGTCCGCTGGAGCCACCAGAGGCTGCTTGGAAGCCAACCTGTCGAGGAAACTCGCGGGCAGCGAACCCTGTGAGAAAGCCACATTAGCGAATCTGGCAGTAGTCACTTTGAACCTGTCGCTATATGCCATTATGAGATCCTCCATCAAGCGCTTGCTGGCTCCCATGATGTTGACGGGACCGGCGGCCTTGTCGGTAGAGACGCAGAAGAAATGCCTCGGAGGGTACTCCGACAGCAGATCCAGAAGTCCCTTGGCCTTGATATCGTTGTTGCGGATGAGGGCCTCGACACTGTAGCGGTCCTTTTCGCTCCTGACGTGCTTGTGCGCAGAGAAATTGGCGACTATGTCGAATCCTCCCCTCTCCCGGAACATCTTCACGAAGATAGGATCCGCGAAATCCAGAGCGTATGTCTTGTAATCCTCAGGGACATACATTCCCTCCGTGCTGCGGAGATCTCTGGTCAGGAGGGCAAGGCCGTTTTCGCTCAGGTCAACGACTGTGAGCGACGCCGGACGGAATCTAAGCACCTGGCGGATATACTGGGAGCCGATGGAGCCCGCGCCACCGATTACGAGGACGCTGCGGCCTTCTATCTCCCCCGCGAGCTCTGCTCTGTGAGCCTCAAGATCCGGGAGGAACTGACTCTCCGAGCGACGGGTCACGTGCTCCTTTATGAACTCTGAAAGATCGAACATAGGGTTTCGGTTATGCGTTTTTCAAAGGCGGCGGCAGTGAACACGGAAAGGTATTTCTCATGTCCGGCCTTGCCCATTGACAGGCGGAGGGCGGAGTCTTCAACCAGCCTTCCGACGGCCTCCGCAAGCGATTTGACATCACCAGCCTTGCAGACAAATCCGGTCACTCCGTCAGTCACTTCGTCGGCTATACCGCCGACATTAGTGACAACAACGGGAAGCGATGCGGCCATCGCTTCCAGGATGACCAGGGGGAATGCGTCGTCGCGGGAAGGATACAGGAGAATGTCCGATTCGGAAAGGACGCGGTCCTTTTCGGCACCTACAAGCATTCCGCTATAAGAGACGATATCACCTAAAGAGTGCGACGCGATTTCGGCTTCGAGGGATTTGCGGGAATAGTCGGCTGATTCGGCGCCGACCATCGTACATTTGAACCGGAGTCCCCTGGATTTGAGAGCAGAAGCCACATCGAGGAAGTCCTCTACTCCCTTGGATCTCAGGAGATTGGAGAGGAAGAGAACATGCGGTTCGGCCCCTGCCCTGTCATGTCTTGGAATAAGCGGCACGTCTATGCCGTTGGGGCAGATCGATACTTGTTCACGAGAGACGACATGGCCGATATCGGGATAAAGGCGCTCCGATAGCAGGATGACCCGGGTGCCGTCAAACAGCTCGTGAAGAGATTTGTCCGGGCGTGCGGAATACCCCGTATTGTGAAGATGCATGACAACCTTGACGTCCTTTCTGTTAAGGAAGCGGACCATGAGATTGTTTTTCATGCATCCGGCCCTCGAGGGTGATGGAGTCAGGTAGGCCCAGTCCGGGGAGAAACTCTTAACCGTTCTTTTGAAACGGCGGTAAATCTTCAGGAATGAGAAGAATTTTCCCGGAGACCATTTCTGGACATCCTTGATACTGGAAGATGTGGAAATGTTGATCCAGCGGCATTCGAAAGCTCCGTTCACGAGAGCGCTGTCGTGAATGGCCTGCCCTACTATGCCGGCTCCGTGAAGGGGCGGCGGCATGTGAAGCAGAAAGAGAACTTTCGGTTTTGCCATAACACGCAAATTTAGCGATTCCCCACCACAATACCAATTATTTTTATTATTCGCCGAAAAGGCTTATATTTGCCAAGTTATATCGCCGACAAATATGCTGAACAGTATTTCGAGTCCGTCGAAAGAGTCCATATTCTACAAGATCCCGACAATCATCGGCGACCTTGCCGTGCAGTTCCTGGTGCTGTGGTTCCTGGTGTGGCACACCGGGATGGTCAGGGATGCCAACATGCCGATTTATTCCAAATCCGGTACTTTCCTCATCCTTGCGATCAGCTATTTCCTCACCGTAGCCCTCTTAGGGATCAAAATCGGGGACAGGAAGCATTCTGCGGTCAGTATCATGGGGCGCGGCATCCTCAATGCCTTCCTGACCTGGGTGTTCTTCAACGGCCTCATGGCCATCATCTATGAGCTCACCTTGCAGGGCAAGCTGCTATTATTGCAACTCGTCCTGACAACTGCCGGCGTGGTGTTATGGCACATGGCTGTAAGATTCGGCGTGAGCCGGGTCCGTAAAATGGGGCACAACACCTACAGTCTCCTCATGATCGGCACGGATGAAAACATGGTCAGCATCTTCAAGACCTATTCCAAGCCGTTCGGCTCAAAAGGCTATAACATCTTCGGATTCTTCACCGACGATGAAAGTGCCGTCCCGGCCGAATCACATTATCTCGGCCCTCTGTGTGATGCGCTTGCATACATCAATGACAACGCGATAAACATCAAGGAAGTATATTGCAGCATATCCCCGGCATCCCATAAGGATTACGTCGACAGCCTCATCGCCGCCTGCGAAGCCCATATGATCCGCTTCAAATTCGTCCCTTCGCTCGAAGGCTATCCGCGTCACCAGATGCAGTTCACCCAGGTCGGCAATGTCAATGTCGTCAGTCTCCACGACGAGCCGCTCAATTCTATGACTGCAAAGGTCGTAAAGAGGGCGTTCGATCTCTTCATTTCCGGGCTGTTCCTCATCACGCTGTATCCGTTCATCTGGCTTGTCTGCGCCATCGGCATAAAATTATCCTCGCCCCACGGTCCCATTCTCTTCAGGCAGAAGCGCACGGGCTACGAGGGCAAGGAATTTGACTGCCTCAAATTCCGCTCAATGCACCCCTCGGCCGATGCCGACACCAAGCAGGCGGTCAAGAACGACAGCCGGGTTTTCCGCTTCGGCGAATTCATCCGCAAGACCTCCATCGACGAGCTGCCTCAGTTCATCAACGTCTTCAAGGGCGACATGTCCATCATCGGTCCCCGTCCGCACATGCTGCACCACACGGAAGTCTATTCGGCGCTTATCGGCGACTACATGGTGCGTCATCTCGCCAAGCCCGGCATCACCGGATGGGCCCAGGTCAACGGCTGCCGCGGGGAGACAAAAGAGCTCGAGGACATGAAGGAGAGGGTCGAAAAGGACATCTTCTACATCGAGCACTGGTCCGTCGACCTGGATCTTTCGATATTCTTCATCACCATCTGGCAGACGCTGTTCCACAGGGACGAAAAGGCGTACTAAGCGATGACTCTGCTCCTCTACATACTTGACGTCGTACTCACATTCGCCGTAGGCTGGGTTGTGATACGGTGGATTATGGAGATGGGGTACAGGAAGGGCATTTACGACCTGCCTGACGGCAAGAGGAAGATCCATTCGGTGCCGATTCCGCGTCTCGGCGGCTTGGCGTTCTTCCCCATCATCTCGATTACGATGGCCATCATGATGCTGTTCCTGATCCCGATGATGAAGGAGTCGTGGCAGGACAGTTTTACTGAGCTCTGGGCGCTTGCGGCGCTGTTTTTCGCCTCAGCCATCCTCTATATCCTCGGCCTCGCGGAAGATCTCCACAGGGTGAGGGGGCTGTATAAATTCTTCGTTATGACCGCCGCCACTATCATCCTCGTGGTCTCCGCCGGAATAGTCAATTCCGAAGGTGGTCTGCTCCTAAGGGATCCGGACGGCATTTTCGGGATAGAGCACTTTCCCATATGTGTGAGTATCATAGTGACTATCATATCATTCCTGCATATGATAAACGCCGTCAACCTCATTGACGGCGTGGACGGGCTCTCAACTGATATCTGCCTTCTTGCGCTGGGAGTTCTCGGCACCATGGAGTATATGGAAGACCATACCGGGTATGCACTTCTGGCCCTTGCAGCCATCTGCGTCCTGCTCCCCTTCCGCTATTACAACACCCACGGGCTCAAGAAAAAGGGCGAAAAACTCTTCATGGGCGACACCGGATGCTGGACGCTCGGTATGCTGATCACGTTCTTCATCATCCACCTGTCATCCTGCAAGCCGGTGCATCCCGAAAGGCATTATATGCTGATAGGATACACTACGATGATAGTGCCGCTGCTGGACCTCCCGAGGGTGGGCATTCACCGGATGCTCCTCGGCCGCGGCCCGTTCGTTCCGGACAACAGCCATATCCATCACAAACTCATGCGCCTGGGCATGAATCCGCTCGGCATCAGGACATTCGTTACCTTCACCACGATTGTTTTCGTGGTGGCCAACATGCTCCTTGCAGACCGACTTAATGTAGCTTGGATAATCGCCGCAGACGTCGCGGCATGGATGCTCCTCAACTGGATCCTCAATCTTCGGATCCGTCAGTTTGAGCGCTAGCCTGGGATTTGCCCCTTTTCCATCTGCGATAGATAGAACGGCGGGATTCTTTGGAGGAGACCCTGATATTGTCACCTTTGTAGCAGCCGTCATCGCCGCCGCGGGTTTCGAAGCGGATGCGGCCGTCGACCGTGTTGCCGTAGATGCGGTTGCCGACATTGACGCGTTTTATGCGCGAATCAGGCATGGTCTCGACATTGGCTACTCGCCTGAAATCCAGCGTGTAGCAGTTCCTGATGTCGAGAACGAGGTTGCCGTACGCGGTGACATTCGACGCTCCGTCGTCGCCGAATATGCCCCTGTTGTCCTTTGCACCGTCGATGTCGTGGATGAAGTTGCGGCGGATGGTGACGTCGCGGTTCATCGTCCAGATGTATATGCCGCCGCTGTCCATGAGGGTCCTCGTGACGGGCGCGCCGAGGAACGGTTCGCTGAGGAATATCTCATTGTCCTCGACCATGCCGGAAGTGACCTCTCCCCCGTCGCTGCGGAAATGGTGGCCGATACCGATAGCCGCGTAGGAGAAATCGCTGAAGCGATTGCCGCTGACGATGAAATCGGTCCCGCGGACGATTACATCGAATGACTGGGTCATCCGGAGGCCGTTGCCCTCGAAGGTGTTGCTGAGGATCCTGGTGCCTTCAGATTTGCCGTCGGAGAGGACTCCGTCGAGGTAACAGCCTGTCACGGTGTTGTCCTCAAAGACGAAATTGGATGTGCCGAGGCAATAGGCGACTCTGCCGTGGAGGCCGGAGAAAGCAGATTCCTTAACCTCAATTGAATTGGCGGATATGCCGCGGAATTCGAGGAGCGGGCCTTCACCGGCATTGCCGATAAAAACGGCCTTGGAAAGGGCCAGGGAGCCGATATGGCAGTTCCGTACCCTAAGGAATGAGGTGGCCTCGCCCTGGTGAATCCTCCGGCCGCTGTAGAAGATTCGTCCGGCATGGACGCATGGGGCGCCGGGAGACGGGACATTGACGAGGATGTATTTGGGGTACTTTTTGCCGTAATAGCGGTCGCGGGTCAGGTAATCGAGGGATGCCGTCGAGGAGAAATAGATATAGCCGTTCTCGATCTTCTCCACCTTGTGGACTCCTGAGCCGTACCACTGGCTGAGGACGATGTAGACATCTTTTGACAGCAACTCCGGCAGCTCGGGTTCGGAAGCCTTCAATTTGAAGAGATCGCCGGCTTCGGATACGTCGGAGAGACTCTGGCGGGGCGCGGTGCGGAATTCGACGGGAGTCGCGCTATCGGGGTCGATGAATACGGATGTTTCGGAGAATTCCCCCTCGTAAGGAGCTGATCCATAGGCCATCTCGTACGTGCGGCCCTTGGGGATGAATGTGGCTCCGTGGCACTTGAAGGACAGGCGGAAGTCCTCCCGGTCGAGGCCGTCCAGGGTGATGTGTCCTTCGCTGAAGTAGTAGGTGCCGCCGGAGAACTTGACGTCAACTCTCTGTTTTCCTTCGCCGTAGGCACGCAAAATATCGGTCCCGAGCGTATCAAACGCTGCCTGGTCCCGGACATGGATGACTTCCCTGTCGGGATTGCCAAGATGTGGCGGGAACTGCGATAACAACGAAGAAATCAGCATGGTTGAAACAATTGAGAGCATTCTAAATACTGATTAAATTCTTCCCTGCATAAAAGTCTTCTATCACCTCAACAATTGCCTTTGACACAACAGGAAGGATATAATGGCTTTGCCGGCCACTCTCGATAGCCTTGACGAATTGCACCAACTCATACCTTATACCTTCACCATCCAATTGATAAAAATACCGCTTATTGTTATTGGTGTCTTCGAATCTTATTTCAAAATAATCGGTTTTCCACCATGGAGCCGGAACATATACATAGCCCTTCGTACCGCTGATTACCAAGTCTCCCTCACTTTTTACACCTTTACCCACTTTGATGGAGGCGACGGCATGGTCATAAACAAAAGTGATTCTCGTAAAAATATCAAATTGACCGGATGGATCAATGAAACTCGAGGAAATATCCTTATTCTTATAATCCGGTCCCAATAACTGGAATACAGGAAGCATAGCTGTCGGCCCCCATGCACAGATAGTGTTCCACTTGTTAACGAGATCCGGACTGCCAGAATCCTGAAAATCTTTCAGACTGGTACATGTCGCATCCACTGATACTATACGCCCGATTTTACCTCCTTTCAGCAATAGGATCAGCCTATTGTAAGCCATTGAGTAAGCTGTTTTGATGGCATCCATCAAAACCACCCCATGCTGCCTGGCCAGTTTGATCAGTTCATCATATTGTGCGACATTCAATACAATTGGAGACTCGCACAATACATGTTTCTTTTTAAGCAGGGCTTTCTTGATGTGCTCGAAATGCTGGGAAGGATGCGAAACGACATACACCGCATCGACTTTTTCAAGCAAATCATCATATGTGTCGGCGATGAACTCAATCTCGGGGAAAGCCTTTTTCGTAAGCTCGGCATTGTCAACGAAAGCACCTGAGACCTTCAGACCGTTAACATAATAGCTCTCGGCCGCATATTTCTGGATACCGGTATAACGACCTACCAGCCCCAAGCGCACAAGATTGCGTTCCGCCCTCAGATCTGTACTGGAAACACCTTGAGTACGGTCAAGATACACAACTTTGCAATACTCATTGAGATAATCGAATTTCCCGGTCCAGTCGCTTCCGATTGCAAAAATATCGACATCGTAACGCTGGATATCATCGATCTTCTGGCCTTCATACTCTTCGACAATCACCTCGTCGGCCAGGCCTGTTTTCCTGACGGCCTCAATACGCTCCATCAGACTCTGTTCTACATTTATCTTGCCCCTGGCTTTGTCAAAATCATCAGCAGTAACGCCGACGATCAGATAATCGCCCAGAGCCTTTGCGCGCTCCAGCAAACGCTGGTGACCATAATGGAACAAATCGTAAGTTCCGTATGTAATAACCTTAACCATTATCTTTCCAGTAGAATTTAATCCAATATTGCTTTGGGTGGCACTTATCCTCCGGTGGGAGTTGCATATAATCGCCATACAACTGCCTCAACACCCTGTCATAACCATTCTGCGCACAAAAACGGCAGTCTTCAAAATCAAAGAGTTCTGTATCCCTGAAATCCTCTTTTGAAAAAAGAATCGGGCCGTCATCAAGACAGGACATTTGGCCATATTCAACACAATCTTCATAGCTGTATCTGGTCATAATAGCTTCGATACGCTTTAACAGGACTGCGGGCAACCACCCATTGAGACCAATTACTCTGGCCACAACCGTTTTTATCTTTGACCATAAAGAGTCCGTGGCTACGATGTGATGATTCTGCCTGCGGAATTTGTATACCACCCAACTAATTCGTTTCAAATGCTTATACCTCCGGCTGTATTCTTTCTGATTAACGACACCGTCCAAAGGGAATATGTCAATCCACAGACCCGATGGCTGAGCAGTCCACGGACGCTCGGTCTGGTAACCGGTCCTGTTACATTCAACCACTCGGGCAAACGCTGCAAGAGCCGTCTTATCATTCCCATAATAGATAAGTCGCAGTTTGTCGGAATAGTACTCTTTGCAGAAGCGTTCATAGTCAGGACGGGGCATCACAATATCCACGTCGTCATCCCAAGGGATGAAACCTTTGTGACGAAGAGCCCCTATAAGAGTCCCGTATGCGATGGAATACCTTATTCCTCGTTCGGTACAAAAGGCATGAACATCCTTGAGGATATCAAGACTGACCTGCTGAAGCTCCTGCAGTGTCAATTCCTTTATTTCGCCCATATTCGTTTATACAATTTGCCTAATGCAGTATCTGAGCCGTTCCTGTGTCTGGTCGTCCGAATAAAGATCCACGACAGGTAAAAATGTAACCTTAATCCGACACAACTCTTTCTGACATCGTCATCAAGATATTTGATAAATACATAGGACCAATAATCAGTAGAACGGTACGATTCCAATTCGTAAATCCGGAATCCGTTTGATAAATGCCATCTAACTGAACTCTCGGCTTTACATGCTGTATCGCTCAAAACATACTTTGCATTCTTGTCCAGCAACAATTCCGTCCAGGCCTGTGCCAATTTTGTTCCAACGCCAGAATGTTTTGCTTCAGGAGCAACTGCCAGATACTCATGGTAGCCATAAATCCGGCCTTTCTTATCTGTCCTGACATGTATAGTAACGGTCCCGAGCAATTTTCCACTGTCATTATCAAGCGCGACGAATACATATCCTCCTTTCATCTTTACTTCAAACTCCCCTGCCGTCATAGCAGAACATGTAAAACGGAGTCCCTGATGAAGGCGCTCTTCAAAAGCGGCATGAATCATATCAGCCAACTCTTGATAATCAATCCCGGTATCGGAAAGAAGACGAATCAAAACATCCATACGCAGAACCGGGTATCTCTATTCGATCGGCAAAGACAAATCGTGTCCTCTTCCAATACGAATCATATCAATCTCATCATTTGTGTAATCAAAGACAAAAACCGAGAGAGCCGATTCGTTAACCGTACCGGACCTGGCCGATTCATTATTGACCGTCTGTTGACTGTCCGTAGCCGTGGATATCACAGGTATTCCTCCTTCTGTATAAAGGACACAATCCAAATGACAATGACCACCGATACATGTAATAATACGTGATGATTCTTCAGTAAAAGCATATTCCAGCGTTGTCCCGCCATATTCGAATACTCCGTTTGCACCTGCATTGAAGTCATCCATGATATTTGTAATGGACCGGATGAAATCAGGCATATAAGGCCTACGTGGCTTTTCGTAATCCAGATTGCACCACAGATGACTCAATACTACGATTCTCCATCCTTCCGGTGTATCATTGAGCGAATTGACCAGAAACTCGGCAGTATTAATCAGCTTATCCCTGAACTGGGAGTAATAATACCGTCCTGTATCTAGGCAGATGAAACGCGTCCTACTGGCCGGACGGTCGAAATAAAAACTGAAATACTCACCATATATGCACTCCCCCATCCCCTTCTGGAGATAATCGAATACCTCCTCATCGGAAAGATGGTACTGAACATCATCAGGATGCCCGTCAGAGTTGTTGTCATGATTACCAACGAGATAATACATATTGCAATCGAGACGGTCGTAAGCCTGACGAAAACTCTCTCCGAGAGAAACAGCTCGCTCCGGATCACTGAACCATGTCGTTATGACATCTCCTCCGAACACCACGTCCTCGACAGGAGTACTGTGAATAATATGATTAATAAGTGATGGTGATACCTTCCGGTTGTCTCCCCAATGCGAATCGGTGAAGAAAAGCAATGCTGCATAATCATCTCCGGCTTGAAGAATACTGCTGTTAATTAGTTCTTCCTTCTCCTTGAGGTGTCCGACAAAATACTCCGGGACAGAGGTGACGACCACATCATCACGGACCTCCGGACCAGCAAAACCTATGCATCCGGAAATAAGTAAAGAAAATAAGAGCAGACCGATAATCCTAGAATTCAAACTCATGAATCCTCGATGCCAATACTCTTAATTCATCATCAGTCTGCAGTCCCATATGAGACACTCGATAAAAACCGGGTACAGAGCCGGGCATGATGAACGTATCATATTTCTCAATAAGACCATTGAAGACCTTACGCTCTGCTGTATCGTTCGTCTGAAAACCTGTTACCGCCACTGACGGGGTCTCGGCAGGAACATCCCATCCATACTTCTTGCATAATTCCCGGAAGAAAAAGGCGCGATGCCTCACTTCTTCGATATTCTTCCATTCTCCTCCCTCGGACTGAAGTTGTTTAAGGCGGGCATTCAACTGCAAGTAAAGAATTGTAGCTGGGCTGTAAGGTGTCTGACCGCGCCTTAAATTGCTGAAATTTTCATCAAAATCCCAGTAATAGCCTTTATGTGCGAATTCATAATCATCCAGTTTCCTGTTGAAGAACAGCACAGACAGCCCGGGTGGAATGTTAAGTCCTTTTTGGGTACTGGTTACACATATGTCAATATCCAAATCGTCCATGCTCAATTCCTCCGCCAAGAACGAACTTATGACGTCCACCACCAACGACACATTGTATTTATGGCATATATCACTGATCTTTTTTAAATCGAACAACTGGCCTGTGCTTGTTTCATGATGCTGGCAAAGGAATACCTCAGGGCGCTCTGCAGCAACGGTTTTTTCCAAGTCCGCATAATCGATATCCCTTGCGAAAGGAACTTTGTAATCGACTGCTGCGACCCCATAATACTCGCAAAGCTGGAACCAGCGATGTCCGAAAGATCCACCGTCAATAACGAATGCCTTCTTTTTCGTCGAGCAATAATTCTCGACAACTGCACTCATCGCTCCTGTGCCGGAGCCAGTGTAGATAATCGTTCGGCCACCGGTACAGTGAATCAAATCCAGGAGGATTCGTTCCGATTCCTTATTGATTTCAGAGAACGCACAGGTCCTCATATACATGAAAGGCTGAGAGCCTATCTGCATTATCGACTCATCGATATTGCCGGGGAAAACATAAGACTGCATGTACAGAATAATTAAGAGTCTTGGATTCGATTAGGATTTGGAGCCGCAGGGATGACGGCAAATGGCAAGGATATAAAGAGAGGGAAGTTCAGGTACTGTTCCTCCTGCATGAGTAATATATATAATAGAAGGAAGGCGATCCGACTGCGCATTCGCATTGGGAGTCGGAAGTACAAGAGCAAGAAATACAATAAAGCGACAGGTATACCGAACTGGGCGAAGTAATTGCTAAAGCCGTTGCTGTGGCCTTCTATTATTCGGGACCAACTTTCCTTATGATCAGAAAAACGAGTCTTCAGAAGGAGCCCGTTACCGACGACGGGATGTTTTTTAACATAATGAAAATCCACCACTAGAGCACCGGAGCGACTTTCAGAATACTCGGGTCTATCATCGTACTTTATTTGTTCCTTAGTAACATCGAACTGATGTTTTATCTTGTCCCAAAGAAAAGGAGTAAAGTAAAACAGTGCAGCCCCACTGGCAACAATACATACGAGAGACAAGTAATACCACCATTTGGGTCGAAAAAGGACTACGGCAAGAAGATAGACGATAAAGAATGCCATTAGTATGTAACCACCAGTACTACGTGTTGTCAGGATGGCCAAACAGATGATTAGCACATGCCAGGGTTTTGTCCTTACCAGTTTCTTGAAATCACCCACATACAGGAGCAGGCTAACAAAAAGAAAACCTGCGAAAGCCCCAGGCTCCCAGAATGGTCCGCAGTTGCGAAGATACTCATCCCTGGCGACATTGACGTTATAGATCAGCACAGAATGTAAATGGTCGGAAGGCACCGGGAGTACTTCTGGAATAATATAACCGAATAGCTGGGGGATATAGAATAAGAACGAGATTACAGCAAGAACCGTAATGATATTCAAAAAACAATCCCGGAACTTCTCTCCCACATACAGAAGAATACCTGCGCCAAAAAATAACTTGCAAAGATAATTGAAAGAACCCATCCAGGAAATGGAGCCAAGCACAAAAAACTGGGAGACAAAAAGGATAAGGAAACAGGCTGAATATATGCCAAGTACCTTAACATCTTTACGATTAAATTGAAACACCTGCCACGCCAGAGCCGCCAGGCCGAGGAATGGATATACAAAACGTACTGATACGACGGGACTGCCACTCAGGAAAATGAGCAGCGTTACGAGAAAATAGTCGAACCAGTCGGCTAGCGCTTTACCTTGTACATTATTCTTGACCATATCCTTTTAGGGATTGAATGATATCGTAGAGTCCTTCGGACGAATGTCGTCTCCTCTTTTATGCTTTCCGGATGGCGGAAAACACGCCTCGATCCGTCGTCGGGGACAAAACGGAAACGGTTGTACGGCTTGCAGTTGGTGCCTTCACCGTTAAAACCGGCATCAGGGTCGACAAGGCTCCTTACCGGGAACAGTGAGAGTTTGCCTTGCCTGAATTCGGCGTAGCAGAAACGAATTGCCCAGGACTTATTGGCTCCATGGCGCCAGTCAAGCAGCATCTTGGAGCAGTCGGAGCCGCCCCAGCGGTTGAAAGCTCGGCGTGTCTCAAGAATCGCTTTTTCAGACGGATCCCAGTCTACACTGTCCCAGCGGTCTTTCCAGGTCGCCCAACCCCAGGAGGAACTCCTGCGGCCGAACCATGTGTCAAAGGGATAGTCTTCCGTCCTGCCGATGTCCAGAGTATAGCCGCAAACCGAGAAAACCTTTGCCTCCGAGGCGTATCTTTCAAGACCGTCATTCATAAATGCGAGGAAGTTCGGCATCACTGACAGATCGTCCTCCATCACTATTGCGCGGCCGAACCGGTTGATCACCTCAGAAACTCCGTCAATGATTGACTGGCCAAGCCCTTTGTTTACCGGAGAGGCTGTCACTTCCACAGATGCAAAACCTTCTGCTTCTCCGGCGACTCTCACGACCTCCGAAACCTTAGCCTTCTCGGCTTCATTGCGCGCTCCGTCGACAAAGATGTGTAGCGGGGTCTCCCCTGCCTCGGGGCACGCCTTGAGCGTCTCCAGCGTTCTTTTCAGGAGGTCCGGACGGTTGAATGCAAACAGTGCGATCGGAGCGAATGACATTTATCTTTCAGCCCTCATAGGGTTATTCAGGAAATCTTCGTATGCGAGACGGATGCCGTCTTCAAGCTCCGTCTTATAGGTCCAGCCAAGGGAGGCCGCCTTGGATACATCCAGAAGTTTGCGCGGCGTACCGTTGGGACGGGAAGTGTCCCATTTAATCTCGCCGGTGTATCCGACCACCTTTGCGACGAGTTCGGTCAAAGCCTTGATCGTCAATTCTTTCCCAGTGCCGGCATTGACGGTTTCGTTGCCGCTGTAATTGTTCATCAGGAATACGCAGAGGTTGGCGAGGTCGTCCACATACATGAATTCGCGGAGCGGACTTCCGTCTCCCCAGCAGGTGACTTCACTGAGTCCAGCGACCTTGGCCTCATGGAAGCGGCGGATAAGGGCCGGCAGCACATGGCTGTGTTCAGGATGATAGTTGTCGTTGGGGCCATAGAGGTTGGTCGGCATGACGCTGATGTAGTCCGTACCATACTGGCGGTTGAGGAATTCGCAGTACTTCAGGCCGCTGATCTTGGCAAGTGCATACGCCTCGTTGGTCTTCTCGAGTTCTCCGGTCAGGAGGCAACTTTCGGGCATAGGCTGTGGCGCCATTCTCGGATAGATGCAACTGGAGCCAAGGAATTCAAGTTTCTTGCAACCGTTCTTCCAGGCGGAATGAATCACGTTCATCTCGAGAATCATGTTGTCATACATGAAATCCGCGAGGGCGGACTGATTGGCCACGATGCCGCCGACTTTTGCAGCCGCGAGGAAAACATACTCCGGCTTTTCAGCCTCGAAGAATGCCTCCACAGCCTCCTGGCGGCACAGATCCAACTCCTTGTGCGTACGGGTAATGATGTTGGTATAGCCCTGACGCAGAAGTTCGCGGACTATGGCCGAGCCCACCATCCCCCGGTGACCCGCAACGTATATCTTACTGTTCTTTTCCATTACTTGACAATTCCCTTTTCCAGATACTCGGCCAGATTGGTCCTCACCTTCGCAGCGACTCCCTCTCCTGCCACTTTGGCCATATCCGAATCCACCATTATCTTCACGAGGTCCTCAAAACTGGTCTTGGAGGGATTCCAGCCGAGTATGGCCTTGGCCTTTGTAGGATCGCCCCACAGGTTGACGACATCCGTCGGCCTGTAAAAATCCGGACTCACCTCAACCAGGACCTTGCCCACAAGCGATTCAGGACCTGCAACGCATACGCCTTTTTCATCAGCTCCTTCGCCGCGGAATTCAAGCTCTATCCCCGCATACTTGAATGCCAGATAGCAGAACTCGCGGACAGAATGCTGGACTCCTGTAGCAATGACGAAATCCTCCGGTTTCTTGTGCTGAAGTATAAGCCACATGCATTCGACGTAGTCTTTGGCATAGCCCCAGTCGCGGAGGGAGGAAAGATTGCCGAGATAGAGCTTCTCCTGATGGCCCTGCGCAATTCTTGCTGCTGCAAGGGTAATCTTGCGGGTGACGAACGTCTCTCCCCTCCTCTCACTCTCGTGATTGAAGAGAATGCCGCTGCAGCAGAACATGCCGTATGCCTCGCGGTACTCCTTGACAATCCAGTAGCCGTAGAGTTTAGCGACAGCATAGGGACTGTATGGATGGAACGGAGTATTCTCATTCTGAGGCACATCTTCCACCTTGCCGTAAAGCTCGGAAGTCGATGCCTGGTACATACGGCAGGTCTTCTCCAAATGGCAGGCGCGAATGGCCTCCAGCACCCTCAGGACACCCGTCGCATCAACGTCAGCCGTAAACTCCGGTGAGTCAAAACTTACCTGCACGTGGCTCTGGGCCGCAAGGTTGTACACTTCGTCGGGGCGAACTTTGTCCATGACTTTCACAATGGACATCGAGTCGCCCATATCGGCATAATGGAGGTGGAAGTTCGGTTTCCCCTCAAGATGCGCTATCCTTTCACGGAAATCCACGCTGCTTCGGCGGATGATACCATGAACATCATATCCTTTGTCAAGCAGGAATTCGGCGAGGTATGAGCCGTCCTGTCCGGTAATACCGGTTATGAGAGCTGTTTTCATCTTTATTCCTTAATATATGGAAGTGGCTGTTTTTCAAATTCTTCCGCCATGCGAACGAGGTACTGGCCGTACTGGTTTTTGAGCATTGGCTTTGCCGTCTCACGTATCTGCTCCGGCGTCACCCAACCCTTTGCAAGGCCGATTGCCTCAAGGCAGGCGACTTTCAGTCCCTGACGTTTCTCGATGGTCTCGATATAGGCCGTCGCTTCCGCGAGCGAATCATGAGTGCCTGTATCCAGCCAGGCAAATCCGCGACCCAAAGTGCGGACCTTGAGTTCGCCGGCGGAGAGGAATTCCTGGTTGACCGTGGTGATTTCCAATTCGCCTCTGGCGGAAGGCTTGATGTGGCCGGCGATGTCTACGACTTTGTTGGGATAGAAGTAGAGGCCGACGACGGCGTAGTTGCTCTTCGGCACCTTTGGCTTTTCCTCGATCGAGAGGCAGTTGCCGTCACGGTCGAATTCGGCGACGCCGTATCTTTCGGGATCGCTAACCCAATAGCCGAATACTGTAGCCTTGTGATTCTCTTCGGCATCTGCAACGGCCTCCCGGAGCATTTTCTGAAGACCTGCGCCATGGAATATGTTGTCGCCCAGCACCAGGCATGCGCAGTCATCTCCGATGAATTCCTTCCCGATAATAAAGGCCTGTGCAAGTCCGTCCGGCGAGGGCTGTTCCGCATAAGAGAAGCTGACGCCGAATGCCGATCCGTCACCGAGAAGGCGGCGGAATGACGGCAGATCCTCGGGAGTGGAGATAATGAGAATCTCCCGGATGCCGGCCTCCATCAGCACTGAAATCGGATAATAAACCATAGGCTTGTCATACACAGGCAACAACTGCTTGCTGACACCTTTGGTAATCGGATATAGCCTGGTGCCGGAGCCTCCGGCGAGAACAATTCCTTTCATATTAATCAAATGTTAAATCCACAAGCCGGGGATGGTTTTTATCCCTTTCCGAAAGAATGACATCTTCTCCCGGAACGCGCCAGTCAATGGCAAGATCAGGATCGTCCCATGCAATTGCACCTTCGGACTTTGGAGCATAGTAATTATCGCATTTATATTGGAATACTGCCTCCTCGCTTAACACTGCGAAGCCATGGGCGAATCCCTTGGGAATGAATACCATCTTGTGATTCTCTCCACTCAACTCCACGGCCACATGCTTACCGAATGTCGGGGAGCCCGGGCGAATATCTACAGCCACGTCCAAAACACGACCGGACACGACACGGACAAGCTTGCTCTGAGCGTGCTCTCCCTTCTGGAAATGCAGTCCACGGAGCACGCCGTAGCGGCTTTTACTCTCATTGTCCTGCACGAATTTCACCTGCCCGACAGCCGCCTCAAACTCTCTCTCCGAGAACGACTCGAAAAAATATCCCCTCTCGTCCCCGAACACCCTCGGCTCCAGGATCAAAACACCCTCTATATCTGTTTTTATGACATTCATAATCACTTATTATTGAAAAAGTGTTCCTCCAGCATCAGGCAGAGGCAATGGTAGACGGGAAGGTGTAGTTCCTGAACTTTGTATGTTTCGGTTTCAGGAACCTTGATGCAGATATCTGCAAGCGACGCCAGGCGGCCGCCGGTTTTGCCCGTGAGGGCGATAACCCTGAGGCCCTTTGCCTTTGCCGCCACAGCTGCATACAGGATATTCTTGCTGTTCCCTGAAGTGGAGATGGCAAGAAAGACATCCTTGTCACCGCCATAGCCGAAGACCTGCTGCGCAAAGATGAGGTCCGGATTGCAGTCATTGGCGAATGCGGTATTGAGCGAGGCATGGCTGCTGAGGGCGATTGCCGGAAGAGAGCCCTGGAGAGTCCGCGCAAGAACAGTCCCCATATCCGGATCGACCATCTTCAGTACGTCAGCGTACTTGACATCAATCGGACGCTCCCGGACAACGGACTTCATCAATTCGGCCACAATGTGCTGAGCATCAGCCGCCGACCCGCCGTTGCCGGCGATAAGCAGCTTGCCACCTATCGCATAATTGTATGCCAACGAGTCAAATGCATCCTGAATGTCCTTCCGGCACACTTCCAGCGAAGGATATCTCTCGATTAAATCATTCAAATAATCCATCTGCACTTATACTTTATCGGTTTCGTATTTCTTCCAGGCATGAGCTCCGGATTCGGAGAATTTGAACGGCATCACAAACCCGCCGAGATTCTTCAGGGCGCGTTCAAGCTCCTTTTTGCGGACCGGATCGACCATGAACATGATGAATCCGCCGCCACCGGCACCGGAGACCTTTCCGGCCTTTGCCCCTGCTGTCATAGCGACGTCGAATGCCTGCTGAATCATCGGATTGGTAATCGACGACGCCATCTTTTTCTTGTCCTCCCAGGCCTCGCCGATGATCCTGGCGAATGCATCCATATCCCCTTTGAAAAGCGCATATTTCATATCTATTGCGCTCTGCTTGATACGATGCATTGCCTCAACGGCGACTCTATTGCCGGTAGAGGTGTTGCGCTGCTCCTCGTCAATGATTGCGGCACTGCTGCGGGAGACGCCGGTAAAATACAGGAGCATTGACGCTTCCAGCTCATCGACAATCCAGCGCTTGATCTTGAGCGGATTGACTATCACGAGATCGTCTTTCAGGAATTCCATGAAATTGAATCCGCCGAATGCCGCCGCATACTGGTCCTGCTTGCCGCCGGACAGGCCGAGATCCTTGCGCTCAATCTCGTACGCCAGACGCGAAATTTCATAATCGCCAAGAGGTAGCGAAAGCCATTCGACAAAAGCCTTGAGAATGCATACGACCATCGACGACGAGGTGCCAAGACCGGAGCCGATCGGAGCATCATTGTAGGTCGTAATCCTGAACGGACGGGGATCCAGGCTGTATTCACGCACTATCCTGTTGTAAACCCCCTTGACGAGCGGAGCGCCCTCGGACGGATCCAGAAACGGCACAAGAGGATGACTCTTGTGATACGAGGCATCGTCGGCATCGATAGTAATCAGGCCGTCGGAGGTCTCCTCAATTGTCGTGAAAGTGCTCAGATTGATAGTCGCATTGAGCACAAGCCCGCCATACATGTCACTGTACGGCGACACGTCGCTTCCACCCCCGGCCAGGCCGAGACGCAATGGGGCTTTACTACGGATAACCATCTAATACTTAATTGGATACTTCAGTTCTATACCACGTTGCTTACACCTTGAGTAGAACAGTTTCAAATCCTTTCTGTGATATAATTTCATCAATTTCCTGCGTATTGGCTTGGGAATGGTGTCTTTCACCATGGTAGCGAACTTCTTCGTAAAAATTGAGAATTTGCTCAGATTATAATCCGTATATTCTATCGGCGTTTTCCAGTCTCCATACATAAATGAAAGGCACTTCTCATAGTCTCTGGGGATATATACAGTCAGACCTTTGAAATCCCATTCGATCAAATCGGTAAAGAACTCCTCGAGAAAGAAACCGCCCTGGCTTGTCCTTACTTCAGGAGATACGGGGTCCATAATGTAGAAATCTATATACTCTCCATTGCGGATTATGGAGAAAAGATGATCGACTCTCTCGCTTCGGATTAATTCAAAACCGGCATCCTTCATATCCCAAAAGGAATCCAGAAACCTTTGTCTGTCTTCCTTAAGGATGAACAGATCTATATCTTCATCCCATTCAATGAAATCCTTGTCCCTGATAATGCCCAGCAACGTTCCGAATGTCGGGCATATACGTAGGCCGTTCTTCTTGAAAACACTGTCAAGGACAGTCAGGTTTTCAAAAGATACTTCGCGATCAATCTTCTTTATACCGATATACAAATAATGCTTTTTATACCGGTATTTACCCTTTGATGTTTTTATTGATGCCATATTCAGTACTGATTCTTTCTATACATTCATCAAAAGTGAAAGGCATTCTTGAGTCACGTATTTCCGCCCTTTTACCCAACACCGGTACAGACTCCAGTATGCTGTCAAGTTTAGAGATAATTCCGTCCATATCATCAATGCCAGTCACAAATCCATTGTCTCCCTCCACCAGACAGGCGGAACCGGCTTTATCCGAGATAAGTATCTTTGAGCCACCAATAAGAGCTTCTGCCGTTACTGCTCCAAATGGTTCTACAGAACTCAACAATACCATGACAGAAGCTATATTATACCAGGCATAAAGTGAATCTCCTTCAAGTCTTCCTGTAAAAACAACACGCCTGGGGCATTCTCTGGCAAGCCCCTCAAGAGACTCTCTTTCTTCTCCATCCCCCACTATTACCAAAACGCCGTCTTCACTTTTCATCTTCCCGTATGCAGAGATTAACAAGTCGACTCGCTTCAGTTTCACCAGACGTCCGACAAACAGAATGATCTTCTTGCCGCTCAGATCGAATTCGTCGAGATAGGATGTGGAAACAGGAAGAACGCTTTTATAATAAGGCAGGGCCTTTTTCTCATCCATCATTATCGGTAGCCATATTCCTTTGCCAAAATGATTGCGATACCATTCCTGGACATCTTTGGTCAGCACAATAATATCATCCAGCAATCTTGGGACGCGGTTCCTCAACATTCGGTGAATCCAGGAGTAGTCATTATCATCCAGAATCATGTCAATACTGTCATCACACATGGAAACCAGACGGAATTTACGTCTCATGAACAAACGGGCGAACAAGGCTTGCCACATAGGGAACTGGAATTCCGGAACAATAACCAATTCCGGCTTTTCCCTCCATATCATACGGCATATTCCGAAGCAGAGTTTTCGGCTGGGACGGCCTAAAGTGACTCCTTTCAGGTATATCGGTTTGAATTCGCACTGTGATTCAATCCACTCAGGATCGAATTTTTGATCAGTAGCCTCCCTGCGGTAAAAACACATCTTCATCCCGAAGCACCGATGGAAGGCATTATAGGTGTCTATTCGATACGGAGCAATAGACGTTCTTATAAAAATACTTGACATTTTAACTGATCTTCCACAGCCAAGGGAACAAAACCCTTAGATGAATTGAACAATAATGGGAACACGCAGGGATTAATCCGTTATGTCTGTCGCAAATGAAGAATTCCCGCGGATTACACCCGAGCGGAGAATAAAGGGCCTTCCATCGCTTTCGCAAAGGTACACTCTTATTACACCAATCCGGAATATGATCATGTTTTTCGCAAGTCCCGAGGTATTCATCAGACTGCCATACTTCAACACCTTTACGACCCGCCCTGAGACCATACTCGGTATCCCCCAAAGAATGGGAGAACCGCTTGTCCAGAATGCCGATTCTTTCCCTTACCGAAATGGGGACAAAAACGATATTCCCATTAAGCGTCTTGACTTTCAGGTCTTTCCCTTCAGGAGGATAATGCCTGTCATTGATAGTCCCCCCATAAGTAATCATACCTGTGGCCTTGGAACATGTAGGGGCAACGATTATTGCCTCCGGATGTCTCATCGAACATGCCATCATTGATACAAGCATGTTTTCAAAGACAAAAGTATCGTCATTCAGCCATAAATAACCATCATATTTACCACAACGTTCCGCTTCCTCCCATGCGGCAATCATACCCCTGTTCCAAAACAGATTCCCGTCTCCCTGGATAATTCTTACTTCGGGAAATTGTTCCGTTACTGCTTCTGCTGTCCCGTCGACAGAACCGTCATCGGTCATGAAAACATCATATGACACACCATTAGGGACATGGCATGAGAACAGACAGGAAAGGCTCTTGACTGTTTTGTCCTTTCTGTTGTGTACCGTAAGAAGAACTGCTAGTTTCATCATTTCTCGTAATTCAGGGGTGCCTCTCAAACCTTACAGGACCATCAACGACATTGTCCGATATACTGTTGCCGACATTAACGCGCCTCACTTTGCTTCTCTCCTCAGTCTCCACAGAAAGCACAAGCCTGAGATCTATGCAAAAAGAATTGGCAATACGTTCAATCCGGTTCTCCTTGATATCAACATTACATGTCCCGTCGTCGCAGAAAATACCTCTGTTATCCCGTGGACCGCTTATGTCGTGAATATAATTCTTTTCTATAACTACATTATCGTTTTGCGTCAGAATATAAATCGCACCTCCATCCATAAGGAGATTCATTGGTGCGTCCTTAAAATAACCGGAGGTTTGAAATATCTCATTGTCCGAGATAATACCTGTGACGTCTCCTACTTTGCCGGACGAATAATGAACACCGGCACTTATTGCGCCATAACCGAAATCTGATATCGAGTTATGCCTAACGACAAAATCCTCCCCCTGGCAGGTAACCAGTTGGACATTATCTCCACACTTGCCGCATCGTGAAATAGTATTATCCATTACGCATGTAACCTTGGTACCTCTATGGGAAAACACACAACTCCGATAACAATCCTCAAAAACACATGACCGCACCGTAACATTATGGACTTGGGTAATATTAATACAATCTGTCTGGATGTTCCTGAAATCACAATTCTCAATCAAAGTACTCCCCACATTACAACAGTACAATCTTATAAGTCCTTTTTTTCTCTCTTCTGACGGATCGTATTTATTACCTATGAATCGTACGCCACTCACAACCAAGCCCTTGAGAAGGCAATTGGTACATGAAAGGAATGTACTGTTCTCGCATTTGAACCTCGCTGTTTTCAGCCGGTTCTTTCCCGTATTAATCAGCTTGTATCTTGGATTCACCTTACCATATTTAAGGTCCCAATCAGGGCTGAAAGTGCCGGGGGCGAGAGTGATGTCTTCAACTTTAAAATAAACTTCATTCCCCTTTGTACTTAAAATTCTGAAAGGCAGCCCCCTGTACCACATTGTAAGATATATGAAACCAGACGAAGCTTTCCTCGGTTTTTCGGGAAGAGATATTTTGTATATCCCTTTTTCGGCATCGACTGTCTCCGGAGAGGACGAGGCCATTTTCATCCTGCTTTCAAACTCACAGAAGTTTCCTCTATTATCAAAATACGAAGCAAGAGGATCAAATTCTTTCGTCATTCTGCCTTGTGACACAACCGATGCATTTTCCCCCAATATCCTGACGGTAGCATTGGGATAATACAATTTGTCAAAATCGATATGCCTCTCAGTAAAACTATAGACCCCTGATTTCAACAATATATCCACTTCCGTATTCCCTTCCTTGAGTTTTGACTTCAGAGCCAGCATAATAGCGTCGAAATCACTCTGGCTCGTAACGACTATCTCTGCTTTTTTGGCGAACGATGGTATCGCAAAAAATATCATCGCCAGAAGGAATACAAATATCTTGTATGATTTCATCTGCTGAAAAGTCTTTTTACGGAATAACCGATTACAAATATATAGCCCCTCAATTTGCCAAAGATTCTGAAATACTGCCTGAACGCATCACCGAACCAATAATCAAAAGCAGTCTTTCTATCCATTGGTTTCGGAGCAGGTCCTGCTTCAGAAGTATCGTACAAAAACAAATCTTTCCCCTCCATTCCCATCAGGACATTCATTTCTATCGGCTTATATGCGATACCGTACGAACGGACAATCTTGTATGGCAAACTCTCACTCGTTAATATGAAACGTTTATCAATCGCCTTTTTCTGCCCATATAGATTGACACCTAGATTGTTCCCGTATTCCGGAAGGAAGTGAAACACATGCAATGCCTCAAAGAAACCATCATATCTGACAGCGTCCTCGCCTGGATCGATCAGTTTGAATCCTTCTTTTTTTATGTTTGAAACCGGAACCTGAAACAAACTGTTTCTACTACTCACATGAATCCCCGCATCTGCGTTGTTTGTCGTTATTGAATTATAAGGGTAAACGAAAAACTTATCGTTTTCTATACAATAGCGTGTATGATACTTGAGCCAGGATTTGTCGTTCCAGTTATTGATTGACGAAGGGATATTAGGCAGATCGCTGAATGGACTCGAATTATTCTGATACCACGCATAAAAGTCTCGCCATGATTGTCTCATCCAAATTTGTCCCCACGACATCGCACAATTCATGAAATATACGTCACTGTCTGAAGCAAGTGGAATAAAAGGCAAATTGGTTTGATAATTAACATTGAAAGAATAAAGACTGATTCCGGCAATAACAGGATTATCCTTATATCTGGCGACGGTCTCGATAGCATATCTCATTAAATTGGTAGACACTGTCAAATCGTCTTCCAGGACAACCACCGCATCATATTCTTCCAGATACCCTCCTATTGACAGGACATGCTTTTTCAGGCCAAGATTCTCTTTATGGAAGGCCAGTCGTTTCATGCCATGATTCCATTTCACATCTTCGGCGAACCGTTCAACTACATCATTGGCGCTTTTATCAACACTGATTATCAAATCCGTAGGTCTTCCCATATAGTCTACCCCCTCTAACGAACCGAGAAGCCGTTTTAGGGAATCCGTACGATTATATGCGACAACTACTATTGCAATATTATCCATATCGTCATAGATTTGAGATTGAACGGAAACGCTTGTCCTTGCTCTTCTTTTTCCGGACGCTCGGTTTATCAAAGCCGCTGATGGGGGCAAAGGCAAAATAGAATATTACCCAATATAACCAGCAGGATGATAAAGAGAGATTTGGATTGGAACTACCAATTATAAAGAAAACCAAAAGAATAATCAGACGAGAGGACTTTGAATACACAGAAAGCAACTTCCAATGGAAAGCTATCAGAGCCGCCAGTAAGGCAACGGCAAAAAACAACCCGTAATTAAGTATAACACATACCACTCCATTTTCAACACCGGAGGTATGCAAAGCCGTTGCCACTCTGTTGTAAAGGCCATGCCCGCCAATCCATAAGTCGTAAGTGGTAATGTGCTTATAAAAATTAAAAGCCAGCAGTCGGGATCTGGATGAATCATCATCAAACCCTTCCTTTACAAGACGTCCTCCTAAATCAGAGTCATATAAGACCATGAAAAGTCCTGCTACAACAGCTATAACGACAAAGAACGAAATGAATGGCTTCCTGGATTTCTTAACGATCTCATGCGAAAGATAGGGGATCAATAATACAGATACGACAATAAGAGCGGCTCGTCCGTTGAAACACAAGAGAGCTACATAACCTATCGAAAACAACAAAGAACGCCCCCACAATGAGATTGTCTTATCCGTCACAATAAAAGCAGTGAGCATGGACACGATTAGAGAATTCACCAAAGGGTGTCCCAACAGAGCAGTACTGCGGAATTCGAACGTCTCTCCCCTCATATTATAGAATTCAACAACATCTTCAACCATTTCGAACGGTAAAAGATTCACATTCAATGAGCGCTCTATTATCGCCAGTGCGCATTCAAGAAAATAGAAAACAAATACCAGAATACGGAACAGTTTCCTATGCCTCTGCTCATTTTTCGAAAACACCAACGTCGCCACAATAGGGACGACAGAAAACAGAATCACTTCTTTCGTATATGACTGGCCTAGGGACATCTTGAAAAGAATCAACAGAGCAGAAATAACAAGAACGAACTGAATCTGAAGATTAGACACCTTGATAATCCCCTGCCATATTGCAGGGATAAAAACAACGGCCAGAAGGAGGAATGAAAACGTGAATACCCTGGATGGTAAACCGAAGAGATTCGACACTGGATTGGTGACGAACAATGAAACAAATACGAAAAGATAAATAACTATGTCAGGGATTCTTTTTTTCATTTGGAAACAGCCTTCCTCCGAATCTCTGATACCAAAGACTTAAGGATAACCTTCTCATCTTCCTTCAATCCGAAAAGGATGGTAGCCACTACAGTTATGAGTGCAGATACGACGAATGTCAGCAGACACCACCAACCCCCGAAATATCTGAACACGACAAGACAAACCGCAATGTTTGCCAACAATGAAGGAACCACAGAAACGAGAACGTTCTTAAGATATCCTCTTATACTCAAGCCAATTGTCTGATGTATAAAAACGACTCTGGCAGTTGCACATATAATCTCAAACACGAGATAGTCTATCATCACATAATAAACCGGCATATGCAGTTTCAACAGTACATATGCAACCGGAAGTGTAATAATCTTAATAGTATAGAGTCTTAGATTGAATTGTTTAACATTCCCGACCGCATGATTGGCCGCCGCAAGATTCACCGTAAGCTGGTCGGCGAGAGCTGAAATCAAAATAAACTTACAGAACATCGATGTGTAATCCGGAACATTCTTGAGCCAAATCTCAAGTATCGTATCCATATGCAAGACAGCCGGGATGATTATTATCGATAGAAGAAGGAATGAAAACTTACACGATATCTCTGTCAATCTCAACATCTTTTGCCTATCCCCTGCTCCCTCGGACTTTATAATCCGCGGGTTCATTGCGATGGTAAGGGCATTTGAAATAAAACTAAGCTGACTCATCAACTGATTGGCAATCCCATAGGCAGAATTGATTGCCACAGTAAAGAAGTTATTGAGCAATAGAGCGATTCCTTGAGTCCTTCCCGTTACACACAATGTACCGTAAATGTTCCATCCCATGAATGAGAACATATCCTTGAAAATCGCAAAATCAAAGCTCTTGAAACTAAACTCCTTGCATTCGTAATACTTTAAGCGGCAATAAGCATAATAACAGAGAGTATTCAGGACGCATACACTGAATGTCATTATTGAATACCATGTCAGTTTGTCACCGGAAATATAGATCAAAGAAATCGCAATCGGGATTTTCAGGAAAGCGTCAAATATCTGGATTATCGAGGAATAAACGATATTCTCCCTTGAGATCAAGGCCGCGAGGTACGGTGTACTGAGAAGATTGAAGAAAAGCATGCCTACTGCCAGCAGATACACAATCTTCGCAGTATCCAGACGGGACGGATCTATATTCAGCAGGAACCTGAATACCAGAGGAGTACATAACAACAGGATGCCACACAATGCGACTGCGATGATCAGTTGCGTAGTAACGCAATTATTGAAAATTTTAACGACGGTCTTTTTATCTCCTTTACCCTGATAGTACGACAGATACCGCTGTGATGTCCTTGACAGGTTACCCTGGAAGAAAGAGAGCATGGAGACAACCACACCGACCACATTGTATATACCAAAATCATCTACCCCCAGATTAGCCAATACTATCCTCGCAGTATACAATGATATTACGAGAGATATCAGCGCCTTTAAATACTGGGCGCCCGTATTGACAAATACACGCAAGGAAGATCCCACTGTCTTCAATTATATAGTTTTAAAAAAACTTCCTCGGGAGACATACCGTACCACTCGCATCCGTCCGACAGGTCTTCTCTGTATTTAATGACTTTTGCAGGAACTCCTCCGACAACCGCGAACGGAGGAACATCTTTGGTCACAACAGCTCCGGCAGCCACAATAGCGCCATTTCCAATGCTTACACCACCCAGAACCAATACGCCGGTCGCGATCCAGACATCATTACCGATTGTCACGGGTTTAAAATTCTGGAACGAGTCCTCCACTCCATCCAATTCTATCCCAAGGGGATTGATTCTGTTATAAAAGACAGGAGAAGTACTTAACCTGTCTGTTGGATGGGAGCCGGTGCCGATCCTGACATCATTGGCTATTGAACAATAATTACCGACGCTCGCGTATGCCAAAACGACTCTGTCGCTCAGATAAGAATATGCCCCCACATGAGAATGAACAATGGCGCAGTCCCTCAGTATCACCGATGTTTTATCTATTGAGGATCCACTTGTAAGAGTAGTACCCCTTTTAACCCTACCGCCGAATCGTATCAGGTTCAGTACGTCTCTGGACCCCTCAACTCCTAAAATGAACAAACGCCACAATAATCCTATCGGTAAGAACAGCACACGCAGTGCCATTTTAATAAAACGATTCATAAGATATAATCATTCAACAGAATCAATTCCTTATTGAATAAATCAGCTGCAACGACTGAGTAGGACGAATGATTGCTCCCAATAATGTAATCCGTATGAGCAAGGGAGAACAAATCTACTACAGCATCTTCCATGCCCTGTAAAGACGAACGTGAAAGAAAAAGGTCCGTTGTTATTATCCTCTCTCCGAAAAGCCTGGATAGCTCCTCCTTAACCTCTACCGAATCAGACGCGAGATAGAAACGGACCTCTGGATTCTTTTCTATTTCCTTATTCATCACGGCTATATATCTGGAAAGAGGATTCATACTGATTGCCGTTTTGTTATCCGTCCTTCTCACATGGATACCGACTGTCTTTCCTTCAAATTGGGAAACTATGGAATCGATACGCCTTTGAATTATGTTATTGGGGATGAAATATGTCCCCAAATCAGCATCCACATAAAAAGAATTAAATGTCTCGTAAGCCTCGACATAAATATTCTCCTTATTCTTGATCACGTCATCAAAAGCATTCCGATCCATCCACCAGCGAAAACGGAGCACCTTATCAAAAGTGCATTTTTGAATCAGCGTTGGGATGAACAGATTCTCTTTCCTCCCTACACGCAAACGGAAACGCTCCAACCGATTGACCGACTTGGGAAGAAACATGGGTATCGGTTCAAACAATTCATCAAAATGAGCATTACACTCTTTGTGCTTTTCCCAATAAATCTCCACGTCGGCTTCAGGATGAGCCAATGAATACTTGACAGCGCAGGCAACTACCCACAGTCTGTTGCATAATCCGGCTCGTGGAACGACGGTTATCCTTCTCGAAACCATTCTCTATCTTCCCTTATACATTTCCTCGTAATACTTCTGGTAGTCGCCGCTGGTCACACGGTCCATCCAGTCCTGGTTGTCGAGGTACCAGCGGACTGTCCTTTCGATGCCTTCCTCAAACTGGAGGGATGGCTCCCAGCCGAGTTCGTTCTTTAGCTTGGTGGAGTCGATGGCATAGCGGAGGTCATGCCCGGCCCTGTCTGTGACGAATGTAATCAGGTCGTCATCAGCACCTTCCGGCCTTCCGAGAAGCCTGTCGACAGTCCGGATGAGGACCCGGATGAGGTCGATATTCTTCCACTCGTTGAATCCGCCGATATTGTAGGTCTCCCCTACCTTGCCTTCGTGGAAAATGAGATCGATCGCCCTGGCATGGTCTTCGACGAATAACCAGTCGCGTACATTCTCCCCCTTTCCATACACAGGGAGCGGCTTACGATGACGGATATTGTTGATAAACAGCGGAATAAGCTTCTCCGGGAACTGGTAAGGGCCGTAATTGTTGGAGCAATTGGTCACCAGAGTCGGCAGGCCGTATGTATCGTGGAATGCCCTAACGAAGTGGTCGGAAGAAGCCTTGGCAGCGCTGTACGGGCTGTGCGGATCATACCTCGTCTCCTCGGTGAAGAGCGTCCCGTCAAACTCCAGCGCGCCGTAGACTTCGTCGGTGGAGATGTGGTAGAAACGCGATTTCTCCGCGCGGCCTTCGGCCTTGGTCGAAATGACAGAGGGGCTGTCAAGCCAGCAGACCTTGGCTGCCTGGAGGAGGGAAAGGGTGCCGAGGACATTGGTGCGGGCGAAGGTGAAGGGGTCTTTGATGGACCGGTCCACATGGCTTTCGGCCGCGAGGTGGATAACGCCGTCGATATCGTACTGGCGGAATATCCGCGACACCTCGTCAAAATCGCATATATCCGCCTTCTCAAAGACATAATTTGGCTCATTCTCGATATCGCGCAGATTCTCGAGATTGCCTGCGTATGTTAGTTTGTCGAGGTTGACGATGCGATAGTCAGGATACTTCCTGACGAACAGTCTTACTACATGACTGCCGATAAATCCGGCGCCGCCGGTGATGAGAATACTCCTTTTCATAGCCTCTCCATGCATTTTACAAGCGAATCATACCAATGCGGTATCTTGACGCCAAAAGCCTTGCGGACCTTCGACTTGTCCAGCACAGAATAATGCGGACGCCTCACCTTGGACGGGAATTCGTCGCTCCGGCACGGCTGGATGTCGCAATGATTGCCGCTGAGGTCCCTTATTGCGCAAGCGAAGTCGAACCATGAGCACACACCCTCGTCGCTGAAGTGATAGACTCCCGACGGAGCATCCACAGACAGCGCCTTGAGGATGCATTCGGCGAGATCAGCCGCATACGTCGGGGTCCCAACCTGGTCGAAAACGACCTTCAGCGAATCCCTCTCGGCGGTCAGCCGCTTCATCGTCTTGACGAAATTCTTGCCGTGCGGCGAATAGAGCCAGGACGTCCTGAAAATATAGTGCCGGCAGCCTGAAGCCATTACCGCCAGATCTCCCTTCAGCTTGGTAGCAGCGTAAACTCCCTGCGGCGCAGTGGGATAATCCTCCCGGTATGGCTGGAAGGCCTCTCCTCCGTAAACGTAGTCGGAAGACACATGAATGAGGAGCGCGCCCCTCTCACGGGCTACTTCAGCCAGATACTGCGGTGCTGAACTGTTGATCAGTCCGGCAGTGACGGGGTCGGACTCTGCCTTCTCGGTGTCGGTATAACCCACAGCATTGATGATGGCGTCAATCTCTTCACTTTCGGCGATTATGCGAAGGGCCTCGCGGTTGGTAACATCGAGGTACACGGTCTCGAGACCGCGGATTTCACTTACGTCAGTGAAAATGAAGCGGTCGCGCATATTCGCCGACAGGCGGCGGAGTTCCATGCCGAGCTGACCGTTGGCGCCGGTCACAAGGATATTCTTACGTTTGTTCAATTTGGGACAAATCTTCTATTCCTCCGCAAGATGACATTTTTTGCGAAGGAACTATCAGGACGGGCCCTGAGCCACAATCCAGCGGCCGGGAGCCGGTCCCGGGGATTACTGTAATTTAACTTCCCCTGCCATGACGGGACGGAGAAGCTCTATCATATCCTGATCCAGTACTTTGGCTGAGTACTGGGCGGTAATTGCCTTGTAACGGTGACAGTCGCTGCCGACCATCGAATAGTATCCCTTGCGGAGAAGGGCCTCCGCCTTGTCCCTCGCAGTCTCGCCGTAGACGCCGATAATCGAGGGAAGATTGAGCTGAAGGATGCAGCCCATCTTCATTAGTCTGTCGTAATCCGCCATTGACATGTAGCGGTAACGCTCGGGATGAGCCACAATCGGGCGGAATCCTGCAGAGAATGTCCTTTCGAGTGCGCCCCAGAGGTCGAGCGGCGACATCCAGGTTGAGGTCTCAACGAGAACCAGATCTCCCTGATGAGGAATTAAGTCCTTCGCCTTCAGACGGACCTCAAAGAGGTTGTCTATCATGTTTTCGGCGGAGAGGTGGAACTCGATAGGGCCGTCATAACGGGCCTTGAAAGCCCCGTACTTTTCCTTCAGAGCCGCCGTCTCGTTGGGGACATCCTCCATAATGTGGGGGGTCAGCCAGAGTTTCTTCAGGCCGGCCCCCTCGAGGAAGCGGAGAATAGCGAGAGACTCCTCGAAGGTCCTGACGCCGTCGTCCACACCCGAGAGGATATGGGAATGCGTGTCAGAGGCTCCTTCGAGAAGCCCGCTCTCGACGAGGGACTTTTTCCGCTTGAAAAGTCCGAACATCGTTATTTCTTTTTCTTCTTCGACGCCTTGTCGTCGTCTTCGCCGGTGGAGCCGTAGCCATAGCCGTAACCGTAGCCATAACCATAGCCGTAACCATAGCCATAACCGTAGCCGTAGCCCTTTGACCTGGCTTCTACGCCGTTGAGGATGAGAGCCATATGGTTGTAGTGGCCTTCCTGGTACATCTGCTCTACGGCGGGGAGAGCCCTCTTGTCGAAGAGGTTTGCCCTCATGATAAACACAGTGACATCGGCGTGAGGAGCGATGATGGAGGTATCGGCGACGAGGTCGACAGGAGGACAGTCGAGGAATATATAATCGTAATGCTTGCGAATCTCATCCAGCATCAAGGTGAAGCGGTCGGAGACCAGGAGCTCAGCCGGGTTGGGCGGCAGGACACCGACGGAGAGGAGGTCGAGATTGTCCTGGATGGGCTGTATCAGCGCGGTGACGTCGTTTTCACTTCCGTTAAGGAAAGCGGATACGCCGGTGTGGTTGCGATCGAGAGCCTTGCCAAGGGTTGCTTTGCGGAGATCAAGGTCAACAACAACTACCTTGGATCCCTTGATGGCCATACTGGCCGCGAGGTTGAGGAGCGTGAAGGTCTTACCTGCATTCGGGTTGAACGAGGTGATCATGACGATCTTGGAGCTCTTGTCGCCTGCGGGCATCATGAGGTCGAGGTTGGTCCTGAGGACACGGAAGGCCTCATTGATCATGTTACGGTTGCCGCTCTTGACGAGAATCTGAGTGTTGGAATTGTCAAACCTGTTGGCCCTGAGGCGTTTCCAGTAACCGCCGGAGACTCCGAGCTGAGGGATCTCAGCGAGGAACGGCACGCTGAGCTGGCTGACGTCGTTGCGGCCCTTGATGGTATTGTCGAGCACCTTGCGGAGGTAGAAGATCGCGAACGGGATGCCGATACCGAGCACAAGTGCGATGAGAAAGATCATCGTACGGTTGGGGGAAATCGGGTTGGGCGATCCGTTGGGACGCTCGATGATACGCATGTTGGAGATGGTGACCTTCTGCTGGAGGTCATTTTCGGCCTGCTTCTGGAGGAGGAAGACGTAGAGCTGCTCCTTGACCTTCTGCTGACGCTCGATGGAGAGGAGGTCGAGCTCGGTACCTGACGAAGTGGCGAGGCTCCTGAGGAGCTCTTTCTCACGGGTATCGATACGCTTGACCTGGGTCTGGAGGAGGCTGATCTGGTTGTCTACCGAACGGGTAATGGCGGCACGCAGGGACTCGAGGGTGTTGTTGAGATCGCTGATGGCCGCGTTGTTCTCGGAAGCGCCGCTGAGGTAGCGGTCGCGACGGAGGAGGGCGTCATTGTATTCCTTGATCTGGGCCTGGATACCTGAATCCTGGATGCCGGCGTTGGAAGGAATGAGCTTCGTGGCGTTGGCGGGATTGGCGAGGTAGTCCTTGATGAAGGTCATGATGGTCAGCTGGTTGCGGACGTCGAAATCCATCTGGGAATATACCCTGGATTCCTGGAGGTTTGCAGCCGAGATGGCCTGGAGGTCGGAGATACCGTGCTTTTCCTTGTATTCGCGGAGGCGGTTTTCAACAGCGGAGAGCTCGTCGTCGATATCGGCGAGACGGTCGTTGAGGAAGTCGGCGGTATTCTCGAGAGCCTTGTTCTTGTTGGAGATGATGGATTCGTCGTAGACTTCCATGAGGCAGTTGAGGACGGCCTCAGCCCTCTTGGGGAAGCGGTCCTGGAGAGACAGGGCGATAACCGAGGACTGCTTGGTGGTCACCGAGACGGAAAGCTTGCCGCAGTATTCCTTGGCCATGGAGACGGGATTGACCCAGCTGATGGTCATGTCTTTCTTCCAGTCTTCCTCGTGGAGGGTGGGATAGATGCTGATAGCACCGACAGGAGTGACGAGTGAATCGCCGAAGGCACCTGCCACCTTACCGGCCACATCTTCACCCTTGATCTTGAATTCGGTGAGGGTGAATGCCTGTTCTCCTGACTTGTGAACGAGGAATGAGAAACTGGTCGTAGGATTCTCTCCGAGGAGTTTGAGCTCGATAGGGGTCTCGTAGACTTCCCTCTCCCTCATGAAATCCTTCTCGACATAGCGGGTCTCAAGACCGAGCCTCTCCACAACGATCTCCATAAGGTCGAGGGAGGCGATGGCTTCAACCTCGTTGTCGACATTGGTGCCGCCAGTGTAGCGGGAGGTACGGCCGACAAGCGAAGTGAGGTCCTTGAGTGCCGTCGAATTGGCTTCTTCGTCGACAATCACTTTGGCGGTACGGGAGAATGTGTGAGGCGTCCTGTAAAGGTAGAAAATCGCCAGGCCGAGGCACAGGATGATGGAAATCACATACCACCACTTGTGGCCCCAGATGAGGGCCCAGATATCGGAAAACTGAATCGAGGACTCTTCCTCTTTCTTTCCGGTCCAGATGGCTTTTTGCTGTTCGTCTGACATATCTTGAATATTTTGTTACTTAGTGATGGTGACGATGAGGCTGGTAGCGCTCAAGATTACAGAAGACATCGACACCCAGAAGGCGCCTGACTTGAAGTAGTTTTCGTTGATCGTGGACTGACCGGCACGGACATTGTTCGGGGTCACATAGACCACATCATTCTGCTGGAGGTAGTAGGCCGGTGATTTACTCAGCTCGGAGAAGTCGGTAAGGTTGACGACGTATGCCTGCATCTCGCCGTTGCGTTCACGGATGACCTTGACATTTTCCCTCTGGCCGAAGATCGTGAGGTCGCGGGCCATAGCGATGGCCTGGTCGATGGTGATCTTGTCGCCGGTGATGGTGTAAGTACCGGGGCTGGTGACCTCACCGAGGACGGAGATGCGGAAGTTCATGAACTCGACAGTCACAA
The DNA here is from genome assembly GCA_905233275.1 of uncultured Bacteroidales bacterium. GTDB lineage: Bacteria > Bacteroidota > Bacteroidia > Bacteroidales > UBA932 > Cryptobacteroides. The sequence goes on from CAJODR010000010.1 coordinate 69,585, forward strand.
TGGCATCGTTGAGGAGGCCTTCGTCAGCAAGACGCTCGGACACGAGTTTCTGGAGGTCCCAGCGGGTGAGGCCGGCAGCGTGGATCTTGCCGAGCTGAGGGAAGTTGATGTCTCCGTTGTTGTCCACCACGTAGCCGATGAGGCGCTGCTGGCCGTAATTTGAGGTCGCAATCTCGGAACCGGCCTGATAGGAGGCCACCGGCAGGTTGAACTGCGCGGCGAGCTCGGGATGCAGGTGCGATACGATGATCGAGAAACACCGTTGTTGATGGCCATCACCATCGTGGTGTCGGACTGGATGTCCTGGAAATAATTGATCTTCTTGTAGGTCTCGGAATCGCAGGATGCGAGAACGCCTGCGACCACTGCCAATAGAACAAATCTAGCTATGTGTTTCATAAGAATGATTTAATTCGTCTTTAACACGCAAATTTAATTAATTATTTTCAGTTACACAAAATTTAATCTATCTTTGTAGAGAGAAATCGCGCTCTTAGCAACCGCAATGACCGAAAGACCAAAGATATACCTATTCACCGACGGGGCCGCTTCAGGCAATCCCGGGCTGGGCGGATACGGCGCCATTCTCCGCTGCGGAGCGCTTGAGAAAGAGCTCTCCGGCGGATTCCGCCTCACGACCAACAACCGGATGGAACTCCTCGCCGTCATCACCGGACTCGAAGCCATTCGCTGGGACAACGCGGAGGTCGAGATCTGGAGCGATTCGTCATACGTGGTCAATGCTGTCGAAAAAGGCTGGCTCGAGGACTGGAAACGCACAGGATTCAAAAAGAAGAAAAATCCCGACCTCTGGCTCCGCTACGACCGCGTCGCAAGCCGCCACAGGGTGCATTTCCACTGGATCAAGGGCCATGCGGGCCATCCCGAAAACGAACGCTGCGACCGCCTCGCCGTCGAGGCCCGCAGCCTCCCCTCCCTCCCGGAAGATGAAGGCTACCTCGCTGAAATCCGCGAAAATCCGCTAAATTTGCAAGACTGATTTATTACGATATATGGCACAAGACAAAATAAGGGTGGGAATCACTCAGGGTGACGGAAACGGAATAGGCTACGAAGTCATCATCAAATCCCTCGCAGACGCACGCATTCTCGACAGCTTCACTCCTGTCGTCTACGGATCCTCCAAAATATTCGGTTTCTACCGCAAACTCATCCACGACCTCGGCCAGATGGACACCAACGTCATCACATCTGCCCGCGACGCCCGCGAGAAACGCATCAACATCGTCAACTGCCTCAACGACAACGTCTTCGTCGAGCCCGGCCAGCCTACCGCAGAGTCCGCCAAGAGCGCGATGCGCTCCCTGGAAGCTGCCGTCCGCGACCTCCGCAGCGGCGACATCGACGTCATCGTCACAGCCCCCATCAACAAGAGGGCGATGGTCTCGGAAGGATTCGGCTACACCGGCCACACAGAGTATCTTCAGGAAAACTTCGGCGTCAGCGACGTACTGATGTTCATGGTCTCCCCCGCCCTCAGGATCGGCGTCGTCACGGGCCACATCTCCCTCAAGGACGTCGCCCCTTCGCTCACCACCGAGGGCATCCTCAAGAAGATCCGCCTCATGGACCAGTCCCTCAAGCGCGACTTCGGCATTCTCCGTCCGAAAATCGCCGTTCTCGGCCTCAACCCCCACTGCGGCGACGGCGGCCTCCTCGGTGACGAAGAGCAAAGCATCATCCTCCCCGCCGTCCAGGCGGCTACTGCCGAAGGCATCCTCGCATTCGGCCCCTACTCCCCCGACGGCTATTTCGGCCTCGGCAATTTCGGCCGCTTCGACGCCACCCTCGCCATGTACCATGACCAGGGCCTCGCCCCCTTCAAGGCCATCGCCTTCGAACAAGGCGTCAATTACACCGCCGGCCTCCCCTTCGTCCGCACCTCCCCCGATCATGGCACCGCTTACGAAAAAGCCGGTCGCGACGAAGCCAACCCCTCATCCATGATGGCCTCCATCTACACCGCCATCGACATCTACCGCAACCGCCGCAAATACGACGCCTGCCACTGACTATAGCCGTTCCAGGCTTAGGGTGGTGGAGCAGTACTCGGCGATTTTTTCGCGGTGGGTGATGAAGATCATCGTTTTGGAGGGGTAGGCGGCGACGAGGTTTTCCATGAGACGGGACTCGGTGGAGGGGTCGAGGGAGGAGCTGAATTCGTCGAGGAGCATTACGCTGCCGCCCCGGAGGAGGCCGCGGGCGATGGCGATTCGCTGGGCCTGACCTTCACTGAGGCCGGCGCCGCCTTCACCGCACATTGTGTCGAGACCTTCGGGGAGATCGAGCACGAATTCGGCGACAGCCGTTTTAAGTGCTTCTTTCATAGCCGTTTCCGATGCGTCTGGGTCGCCCATGAGGAGATTGTCCCGGACGGTGCCGGAGAATAGGCTGTTGCCCTGGGGGACGTAGACGATGTTGCAGCGGGTGAGCGGCGATGCTTCGACTTCTTCGCCGGAGGGGCCGTAAAGCGAGACGCGGCCGGAAGTCGGATGGAGTAGGGCCAGCATGAGGCGGATGAGCGTGCTCTTTCCGGCACCGGTTTCACCCTTGATTGCGATGCGGTCGCCGGGGCGGAAATCGAACGAAACCTGCCTGAGGACATCCTTGTCGCCGTCCGGATAGCGGAACGACACGTCTTGCAGACGAATGCCGACGGGGCCCGAGAGTCTGACAGGATCGCCTGTTTCCTCCTTCGGGAGCGTC
>CAJODR010000010.1:72379-78422 GCA_905233275.1 uncultured Bacteroidales bacterium
TGCCCGACGAGCTGCAGGAACGCCGTCATCATACCGAAGGAAGTGACACCCCGGTGAATGCCGTAGACGCCCCAGAGGAACGCGGCGATGTATCCGAAGGAGAATGACGCCGTCACTATTGTCCTCGAAATGATATTGAAGCGGGTGCGCTCCACTATTTGCCCGTACTCCATCGTCTGGAGGGCGTCGAGGCGGTCTCCCATGAGGGCGCCCTTTTCCATCGACTGGACCACTACGCGATGCTGGAGAGTCTCCTGGAGATGGCTCTGGACCTTGCTCTCTGTCTCACGGATGCGCTTGGTGAGCACCCTCATCTTGCGGAAGAATACCTTGCTGATGAGCACCAGAAGAGGGGTCATTGACACGAGTACGAGGGCCAGCTTCCAGTCCATGAGGGCGAGGAATATGACCGCGGCGATGAGATGCACTATCGTCGTAACTATCTGAGGGAGATCCGTGCAGATGACATTCGTCACCGTGGAGACGTCGGTCTCGAGGCGGTTGACGGTGTCGCCGGTGTGATGCTTTTCGCGGCCGAACCAGCGGGCGCCGACTATATCCGAGAACAGGCTCGCACGGATGATGAAATTCATCCTGGAATTGGTGAGATTCTCAAGCCGGGTGTTGTAGGCGGCGACTACGAGGCGGAGGATTATCACGACGAATACCAGCGCCGTGTTGAGGGCCAGACTGCCCGACGAAACCCCCGTCGCGATATCTACCAGCTGCTTGCAGAGGAAGATGAAATAGAGGTTGAGCCCGATATTGACAATTCCGAGGAATATGTTCCAGAACAGGGCCCAGCGGACGCCTTCAGAGCGTCTCCACAGCCAGCGGAAGTATTTTAGGGCACTTTTCAACATGGCCTATTCCCCTTTTGAAAGCCGGCCGACCCCATAACGGAAGGCGCCGAAGAAATAGCGTAGCGATTCGCACGGGAACGTCAGGATGTGACGCAGCCTGTCGGCGAATACCTTGCGGAAGAACGAATGCACCTTGCGGAAGAAATACTTGTCCGGATTGGCCTTGCGCTTAAGGTTCTTGCCGAAGTTGCCGCAGCGGATGACGTAGCGGAGAATCCTCCTGTTGCGCCTCGGGAAACACTTGGTATAGAACGGAATACGATCCACAGGAAGGTCGAAGAAATCGGCCGCGAACGAGGCGAACGAGCGCCACAGGTTCTTCATCCCGAGATCGCTCACCACCCGGTCCAGCCTCGGCATGTCTATCTCGTCATAATGATTGGTCACGTACACCGCCCAGTCGAGGATCTGCCTGAGTCCCACACCCATGCTCCAGTAGTGATGCTGCATGTGGACGAAGATGTAGACTGCGTCGAACCACACCGGCGGAGCAGAAACCTCCATACCACCGATTTCCACCTTCCTGAAAGCGCCTTCGGCGAACATCTCCGCCAAGAGGGCCGCCAGCTTCCGGTCCAGCGCCGGCGACATCAGGGTGCTGATCGCACCGTGAAGTTCGAGCTCGATGGAGCCGAATTTCATAGCCTGATGGAGGATTTCGGGATACTCCTTATCGACCTTGGAGGCCTTTGGGATGAGGATTTCCCGCGCCCGGGAATAATCCTCCGGAGTCAGCAGCAGATCAATGTCGCCGCACTGCCTGTGGGTCGGGAAACGATACTCCTTAGCGAGTACCTGCCCCTTGACCATGACGGGTCTGAGTCCTTCCCGTTCGAGTGCTCCAATTATTTTCGGTATGGCCGAATTGAGCTTGTCGTTGCGCTTCTCCGTCGACATCAGGTCGGTGAGGAAGGGATCGAAAGTCTCGTCAAAAGGATCGAGCGGTCCCTTCAGCAGGTCGATGCCGTCTGTGACGAATCCGGTGACAGTCTGCAGCTTAGCGAGATTGTAGACGGCATCCCAGGCGACTCCTTCGTCCAGAATAGCGTTGTCCGGCTTCTCGCCAGAGAGGCCGGAACGCAGGAAGGTCCTGAACTGGAGGATCGCCGCCTTGTCCATCCTAGATGACTACGCCGATTTCGACCCACTGGTCGAGAAGGGTCTGGCTGTCCTTGAGGGCGGTCTCGTGATCGACCTCATATTCGCCCTCGAGGAGGGCTGCCATGGTCTCGGCGTCGATGGACGGGGCCTCACGGAGTTTTTCGAAGAGAAAAGCGGCCGTTTCATTGAGGCTGACGAGTTTGGCGAAATTGACGTTCTGCGAGCCTTCGCCGCTGAGGACGTTCTGGCCGCAGATTTTCCTGAGTATGAATCCTTCTTTGATTTTCATGTCAATTGTGTGATTTAGCTTGCAAAGATAATAAAAAATCACGAAATCTTGCTGAAATCCCGTACCTGGTATTTATCCCGGCGCAGCTCGGAGGCGAGAATGGCGTTGGCTGGCGATGAAATCGTGGGATCGCCCGTGAGAATGTGTTCGGCGTAAGCCCTGGCATCGGCAAGGATCTCACCGTCCCTCGCAAGAGAGGCGATGGACAGCTCGACCGGAAGGCCGCTCTGCTGTGTCCCTTCCAGGTCGCCCGGGCCCCTCATCTTGAGGTCCGCCTCAGCGAGCGCGAAACCATCCTCCGTGGAGCAGAGAAGGTCAAGGCGCTTGCGGGATTCGGCGGCGACTTTCTTGCCCCTGACAAGCACGCAGTAGGACTTTTCGCTGCCCCTGCCGACGCGGCCGCGAAGCTGGTGGAGCTGGCTGAGGCCGAAACGTTCCGCGCTCTCGATGACCATCACCGAAGCATTCGGCACGTCAACTCCTACCTCGATTACCGTCGTGGACACCAGTATGTTTGCCCTGCCTGCGGCGAATGCCGACATGTTGAACTGCTTCTCCTCCGCCGACTGCTGTCCGTGCACTATCGCCACCTTGTAAGGCGGGAACGGGAACGCGGCGACTATATCCTCATAGCCTTTTTCCAGATTGGCGAGGTCGATTTTTTCACTCTCGAAAATCAGCGGGTACACGACGAATATCTGCCGGCCGAGCGCTATCTGGTCGCGCATGAAACGGTGGAGCGAGGAGCGCTGGTCTTCGCCTATCTGGATGGTCTGGACGGGCTTTCTGCCCGGTGGCATCTCATTGATCAAGGATACGTCTAGATCCCCGTACAATGTCATCGCGAGCGTCCTCGGGATAGGCGTCGCGGTCATCACGAGGACATGCGGCGGAGCTCCGGCCGAGGACTTGCTCCATAGCTTTGAACGCTGCTCGACGCCGAAGCGGTGCTGCTCGTCGACGATGGCGAGTCCGAGGCTCTTGAATACTACAGTCTCTTCAATCAGGGCGTGGGTACCGATAAGGAGACCGATTGAGCCATCCTCAATCCCAGCGTGTATGCGCCGGCGCTCCTTGACGCCGGTACTGCCGGTGAGGAGAGCCGCCTCAACCCCGGTCGGGGCGAGGTAGCGGCTGATATTCGCAAAGTGCTGCTGGGCAAGTACTTCCGTCGGCGCCATAATGCAAGCCTGGTAGCCGTTGCCGATTGCAATCAGGGCGGAAAGTACGGCCACCATGGTCTTGCCGGAGCCAACGTCGCCCTGAAGCAGACGGTTCATCTGGGAGCCGCTCCTCATGTCGTCGCGGATATCCGTGATGACACGTTTCTGGGCGCCTGTGAGCTCGAAAGGGAGTGCATCGTAGCAGCGGTGGAAAGCCTCTCCTACCTTGGGCATCATGATGCCGTGCGCCTCCCTTGAACGTATGAATTTCTGCTTCAGCAGCGAGAGCTGGAGATAGAACAATTCTTCGAATTTGAGCCTGTAGGCGGCCTTGTTGAGCGCCGCTGTGTCAGCAGGGAAATGGATGTTGCGGATGGCGTACCGCAGCGGGACCAGGCCCTTTTCCCTGATAATGTATTCTGGGAGAGACTCCCTGATTTCCGGGAGGGCCATGCCGAGGGCGGATGTCATCAGCTTTGTCATCACCTTGCCTGTGATGCCCGCATTTTTGAGGTTCTCAGTGCTCGGGTAGACTCCGACCATGGTGCCTCCCGCCTCCATTGCCTCCGGCGAAGGCAGGGTGTCGACCTCGGGATGGGCCAGGTTGAGGCGGCCGTTGAATACGGAAATCTTGCCGAAAAACAGCCAGGAAGTGCCCGGACGCAGCTTTGTGTACATCCACTTGACACCCTTGAAGAATACTACCTCAAGGTCTCCGGTGCCGTCGGAAATGATCAGGCTCAGACGGCTGACCAGGTTGAATTTGATCACTCCCCCTTCGAGAATCTCCTGCCCGGCCTTGCCGTACAGTTTGGCGCTCTTGACGAGCCCCGCCACCTGGACGTATGCCGCCGTGGGGGTCAGGGAGGCGATTTTGTGAATTTCACTACGGTCAATGTAGCGGAAGGGATACAGGCGGATGAGATCGCCGACTGTCTCTATGCCGAGCTCCCTGCCGAGAAGCGCGGCCCTTTTGGGACCGACGCCGTGCAGGTACTGGATTTCGGTTTGCAGGACACTCTCCGCCATAGTGCATCAATTTTGACGCAATATACGAAAAAATTCGTATATTTGTAGTTCACATGGGTAAAATAAAACATGCGCTGAAGCGCTCCTACGACAAGCTTTACGTCCCCTTCGACAAGGGTGCCGTGGATGACGCGCACACCGTCCGGAACGAAGAATTCTTCGCCCCCGTCATCGCCCTTCTCGGCGAAGGCAAGTCTGTCACCATTCCCGTCAAGGGGTTCAGCATGCTCCCCTTCATCCGCGGCCGAAAGGACCTCGTGGAGATCAGGAAGGCTGGCACTTACCGCAAAAGAGACATCGTGCTGTTTGACAATCACGGTCGCACCATCCTCCACCGGATAGTCCGTGTCGAGGGCGACAATGTGACCATCCAGGGCGACGGCGTAGCACGCAACCAAGAGCACGTGACACTCGCCGACATTCACGGCAAAGCCGTAAAGATTCTCCGGAACGGAAAGCGCGAAGTCAATCCCGACAGCCGCTGGCAGCACTTCCGCTCATGGCTTTGGGATGCCTTCAAGTGGATGCGCACTCCCCTCATCTGGACCTACCGCCTCCTCCCCTGGAACTACGTCTGGCTCAGGAAACAATAATGGTAACGGAACTCATAGGCAAGTATGTATGGCTGCTGCAGAAGGTTGCAGGGGCCTCGCCTACTGGGCTGAGTTTCAGGGAAATTTCATCGATGTGGGAAAGCCGCTTCGGGGAGGAATACAGCCGCAGGACTTTCTGCAACCACCGCGAGGCAATAGCCGAGGTCTTCGGCATCGAGATTCTCTGCCGCCGCTCCGACAATAATTATTATATACCGGTCCCTTCGCTCGAGCAGCTTGACAGCGACGCCTCGACGCGCTGGCTCCTCAACACATTCACCGTCGGCAACCTCCTGAGCGAAGGCCGGGAGCAGCTCCGGGGGCGGATTGCGGTCGAGGACATTCCCTCGGGATACCGTCACCTCACCGACATCATGAAGGCGATGCTCGCGAAAAAGGTCCTGCTCATCACCTACCGGAAATACGACAGTGACAAGCCGGAGACAATCCATGTCCAGCCCTGGGCCGTCAAAGAATTCGCCAGCCGCTGGTATGTGACGGGATTCGCCGCCGAAAGGGGCGCATGCCGCATCTACGGGCTTGACAGGATAGAAGAGCTGACGATTACGGAGGAGTGTTTCACGATGCCTCAGGACTATGATGTCGAGGATACATTCGCGGCCAGCTACGGACCGTATCTCACAGGGGGCGAACCGGTGCTCATCCGCTTCAGGGCCACTCCGACCGAGGCCCGCTACGTCACCGACCTTCCCTTGCACCCGAGCCAGACCCTCGAGGAAGTGACGCCTGATGGCAGCATATTCTCCCTCTACCTCGTCCCCAACGTCAATCTCGTAATGGAATTATGCCGTCACGGCGACCGCCTGGAGGTACTGTCCCCCGCATCCCTGAGGGAAGAAGTAAGGGACGCACTCGCACGAAGTCTGAAACAATATCAATAATATGAAAACAAGAAATCTCGCAATGGCACTTGCAATTTCGGCCGCGCTCACCGCATGCAGCGGCGACAAGGCTCTCACCCCCGAAGGGGGTTCTTTTGCGCTA
>CAJODR010000010.1:78447-98676 GCA_905233275.1 uncultured Bacteroidales bacterium
AGTCCTGCTCTCGCTCGGACGCCTCTCCGATCCCCAGCTCTCCCCCGACGGCAAATTCATCCTTTACGGAGTCAGCTACACCTCGATCGAGGAAAACCGCAGCTGCCGCAACCTGTTCGTCATTCCCGTCAATGAAGACGGCACCTTCGGCGAAAAGATCCAGCTCACCATGGACGGCAAATCGCTCTCACAGGCCCGCTGGTCCCCGGACGGCAAGGAGATATTCTTCCTTCGTCAAGGGCAGCTTTGGAAGGCTCCTTTCGACGGCAAAGCCCTCGGCAGCCGCGAATGCCTGAGCGACATCCCCGCCGGTATTGACGAATACGCACTCTCCCCCGACGGCAGCCAGATCATCTACGTCAGCGGCGTACACAGTACAGTTGAGCGCCCTGTCGACACCGATCCCCTTCTCGCCAAGGCGAATGCATTTGCGACCGACGACCTGATGTACCGCCATTGGGACCACTGGGTGGAGACGATCAACCACAGCTTTGTCGCTCCCCTCTCCGCCAAGATCACTCCTGACAATTCGCTCGACATCCTCGGCGGTCCCGACGTGAAGTTCGAGCTCCCGAACGGCCCCTTCGGCGGCATTGAGCAGCTCGCCTGGAGCCCTGACGGCCGTTATATCGCCTACTCCTGCAAGAAGCTCGAAGGCAAGCAGTACGCATTCTCCACCAACACCTGCATCTACATCTATTGCATCCTTACCGGCGAAACCACTGCCGTCACCACTTCCGGCGGCTATGACACCAATCCGGTATGGTCCCCTGACGGACAGCACCTTGCATGGCTCTCAATGGCCCGCGACGGCTATGAGGCTGACCAGATCCGCCTGATGGTGGGCGATGTCACATACGAAGCCGAAGGCGAAGGCCAGACCTCCAATCCCACGGTCGGCAATATTCGCAACGCGGCACCTACCTTTAAGTATAATGCAGAAGCACCCGTCTGGGCCGCTGACAGCAAGACCATCTGGTTCGAAGGTCTCGCTGAGGGTCTCGGAGCCATCTGGAGTGTCGGTCTCGACGGCGCAGAGCCTTTCAGGTATACGGCCGACGACCTCTGGTACGATTTCCATTCGCCGTTCGGCTTCGGCAAGGACGGCAGCCTGCTGACTTCATACGCCTCGATGGATTTCCCGACCGAACTCGTCGCGCTGAAGGACGGCAAACCCACGCCAATCACAAAGGAGAATGAGCACATCCTCTCTCAGCTCAAGCCCCACAAGACCGAAATGCGCTGGATCGACACGGTCGACGGACAGAAGATGCTCTGCTGGGTGCTCCTCCCTCCGGACTTCGATTCCTCCAAGACCTATCCCGCCATCGAAATATGCCTCGGAGGCCCTCAGGGAACGCTTTCCCAGGGCTGGTCATACCGCTGGAACTACTGCCTCATGACCCATCAGGACTTCGTCGTGGTGCTCCCCAACCGCCGCGGCACGACCGCATTCGGCCAGCCGTGGTGCGAACAGATCTCCGGTGACTACATCGGCCTCAACATGCAGGACTATCTCGCCGCCGGACGAATGATCAAGTCCGAGCCCTACGTCGGCAAACTCGCAGCCTGCGGCGCTTCCTACGGCGGATACAGTGTATACTACCTCGCCGGAATCCACGGCGACCTGTACGACTGCTTCATCGCCCACGCGGGTATTTTCAATGAGGAACACATGTACATGGAAACCGAAGAAATGTGGTTCCCCAACTGGGACAACGGCGGCATCCCGATGGAATACGCCTACACGCCTGACCAGATTGGCCCCGCCGGCGACGGCATCACATTCGGCGGCATCCAGCAGGCCGGCTCCCCCTGGTCAAACAAGAAGGAAGCTGTCCGCCACTACGACAACTCCCCTCACAAGCTGGTTCAGAACTGGCACACCCCCATTCTCTGCATCCACGGCGGCAGCGACTTCCGCGTCCCCTACGACCAGGGCATGGCGGCCTTCAACGCCGCCCAAATGATGGGAGTCCCCTCCCGCCTCATCGTATTCCCCGAGGAAAACCACTGGATCCTCCAGCCCCAAAACGCCCTCTACTGGCACCGCAGCTACTTCTCCTGGCTAAATAAATGGACACGCTAGCGCGTTGTCATTTCGAGCGAAGTCGAGAAATCTAGAAATCCACCTGGGCCCCTACTGTGACGACGAAGCAGTGGGGGTCTTTTGTGCGGATGCCGTCGATGGTGTGGTAGCGGTGGGTCATTCGCCAGAAGGCGTCGACGCGGAAGATGTGGAGGATGTTGCCGATGCCGACACCCATTTCGACGTAGGGCTTGTTGAGGGAGCCGAGACCTTCGGGGAAGACGATGGTGTCGTCACTCATGGATGGATTGCCGACGATGTCGTTGTTGCGGTCGGAGATGGTGCCGTAGGCGACTTTGAAATGGGCGTATTCGCGGAGCTGGAGCAACTTTATAAGCGGAATCTTGCCGAGGAAAAAGCCGCCGAACATGTGCTCGTAGAGAAGCTGTGCCCAGGAGTCTGAGGCGAATTCGTAATAGTCCATGCAGGTGAAGGCGCGGCGGTCGAGGAAGAATGTATTGTTGCCCTCATGAAGCTTCAGCATGGGATATGGCACCTTGCCGAATATGTGTCCGGCATTGAAGCGGATGCGGCCGCGGCCGGCGGGAGGAGTGCGGAACAGGTATTCGACGTGGACTTCAGGCCGGAGGAATGTATAGTCATTGTTGCCGAGTCCCTTGAGCGAGCCCGTCAGGTCGAGAGTGACGATGGGGTGATCGGTATAGACGTAGTACTTGTCGAATACACCCCGCGTCAGTGTCTCGTCCCATGACAGACGGGTTGTAAGATGCAACTTATTGGCTCCCACGGAATTGACCGGGGTGCCGTCAGCCATCCGAAGGGGCACCTGATAATTTGAGAATATCCGCTGGAACTCCAGGGCCGCCTTCGTAGTGAGGCCAGGGCGCCATTCATGCTCATAGCTGAGAATGAAATCATTCACCGGGCTTCTCTTGTTGAAGCTTCCGTCCCTGGACAGGACCGAGGACAGAATGTTGCTTTCGGCGAGCACATTCTGGGTCCTTCCGAGCTGTCGGATATCCCTCTTGCCAGAGACGGTGAGTTTCCTTGTGGGATTGCTGCTGAACATGATTTCGGCCTGGCCGAATCCCTTGAATTCGCGGTCTTTGAATCCGTAGGCCAGATAGCCTGAGAGGCGGAAATTCTCACTCAATTCCTTTGTCGTCCTGAGCCCGATCTGCGGACGGAATCCCTCCAGCGAATTGTAATTCGCCAGCCTGTAATACGGCCCGATGCCGACTTCGGGAATGAAGTTGTAATAGTCTTTGATAAAGGTAGTTCCGAGCTTGTAGACATTGTCGAAAACCGGGACATCCTTGACCCGCCGGACCATGGTGTAGATACCCTGCTCGCGCTCCGACAGATTACGCGGACGGACCGATTCCCAGTAGGCATCGTCCTTCTTTCCGGCGTTTTTCTCAACCGACACCATTTCGCCGTCCACCGAAGACCCCTTGCGGGGAAGCAGCGTATAAACCGGATTGGAATAGCTGACATGACGGCGCCCGATGAAGGACATCAGGCGCGTCGAATCCCTCGGAATCAGCGCGAAATCCACATAAATCCTGTCCTCCTTGTAGAACCACAGGCTGTCTCCCCTCTCGTTGGAAACGTCGATCAAGAGGTTCCTGATCCAGTTGACATTGGCTGTCCGGCCGAGACGGACGTGGATGTCGCGGAGGGCATATTCTTCGGCATCGATATACATTTCACCGTCAAATGCGGGCGACGAGATGGACTTCTTGGGATGGAAGCGGATCTTGTATGACTTGCGGCCGTCGAGGCTAAGCGAATCGACCAGGTAATAATTGTAATACAGCGTTCCGGAGCCGGAAATCGGCGAAGGGATATCGACATTCATAGCATTGACGAAGCGGTCGTAGAAATTGGTCCGGAAATGCATGCTGCCGGTGAACTGCGAAAGGGCGTTGACCGCATCGAGACCGGAAACGCGGGTGCCTTCGATAATCTCCTTGTCGAGGTCCGGGCTGAGCCTGTGATACCGCTTTGCCGCCGTCTCGGAAAACAGCACCGGAAGGTACGGAAGGCCCGAAACGTCCGAGGTATCGACATAGTCCATGACGAATCCGAAATTGCGGTCGAAGAACTTTCCGCGAAGCACCTTGTCGGCGTTGCAGAGGTCCAGTTCCATCTTGGAATAGAGGTCGCAAGTGTATTCGTCCCGGAGCTCAGGATTGTGGTAATCGCGCATGTCGTCGACCTTGCGGAGAATGCTCTTCACGTACCGGTCGTCAGGCTTGACCAGCGCCGCATTAAGCACCTGCCGGGACTCACTGAGCCGGAAATCGATCTCCGAGACCGATCCGGGCACGATTACGAAAGACATGCTCTCGTAACCAATCAGGGAACACGTAACGACGGATGCCCCCGGCGCTCTGGCTTCCAGAACATATTTTCCGTCTATCTCCGAGGTAGTTCCGAACTGGGTGCTCTCAAGGAAGATATTGGCGTATGGAAGAGGGTCGCCGGAAGAGGCGTCATACACGCAGCCTTCAATCCTCGTCGACTGTGCAAACACAGGTGCCGCCAGGGAGACCAGCAGCACCAGTGAAGAAAATATTCCGACAACCCTTCTCAAACAGACAGACTAATAGATACGATAGTCCTCCAGCACAGACGGATCAGGTACGTCGGACAGAAGGGCCACGGAGTCGAATGGCGTAAGCTGCTCTCCTGCAGTGGAGAAGATGGCCTGGGTGCCATCGGACTTATAGACCTTTATATATGCCTTGTTGGTGCCTCCGGTATAGCCGTAGTTAACCTCCACCTTGCTGTAGGCCGGCGGAAGAAGAGGCGCGCCATCAACGCTGTACAGCCCCTGAAGACCGTCTTTATGGACGACGAAGCCATACTTGGACATGCGCACGTCAGAGCCTGATTCGACCTTGTCGAATACGAACGGCACCACTACCCTACCCTTATCGTCGACGATACCCTGCTTCTCGAAGCCCCTGACATCGATGCTGCCTGCATAGTACGAATCGCCGTCAACAGTGAAGTCCAGATACTTGAGGGACTCGAAAGATGCAGGGAGTATCTGCCGGCCGAATCCGTCCAGCATCTCTATCTTGCCTCCCACGGGACGGCAGATGATACGTGCTCCGCCGCCGTCGTAGAAATAGTCGACACTGCTGAAGACCTCCTTGCTGCGCGTGTACACGCCGTCCTGTCCGGGAACGGATGAGACGAGGATCCACTGCTCGTGACCGAAAGGATCGGTCTGGCCGAGTGCAATCACCATGTTGGAGGTGCTTGTACGGTTGTAGAAGCAATGGGATTTGTCGTATTTGAACTCCTCAACAGTATCTCCCGTCGATGAGTTGATGATGCCCCATTTGCCATCAATCTTGGCCTGGGCAGCCTGCAGGCTCACGATATTGAGGCCCTCGTAACGGGGCTTCCGGATCCAGCGGCCGTTGGCCGAATTCTTGAGGCCGTACGTAACCCTGCCCTTGTTGTCTACGTGCTTGATGACACCGACATCCCCGGCCTGGCCGTTGCCGGCGTCGTAATTGCCCCTGCGCTCCTTCATCGGCTCATAGTCCCTCAGCCTCGTGGAACGCGTACTGGAGGACGAAGAGCTACTGGAAGATGACGAACGGCTGCTCCTTCTGGAATCCCGGGCACTGCGCCTGGCTTCCCTGCGTGCATCACGCCTCGATGCCCAGGACGACCTGACTTCATTGAATCCGTAGGAGTTCGAGCTGTTGTAATTGTAGTTGTTGCTGTTGCTGTAATTGTAGCTTCCCGGGCTCGACGTCGTGGTAGTATTGGAGGTGGTACTGCTGGAATTGTTCGAGCTGCCGCTCTCGTCCGGATCCACCCTCACGGGCTCGCTGACAGGGGGGACTGAAACACTTCCGAAGCTGATTCCGGAGATGGATTCAAGCTGATGGAGAGCACTCTGCGAATATGCGCTTATGCTCAGGGCGAAGAATGCGCCTGCAAGGGTAATAAGCTTTTTCATCGTTTGGGGGCTTTATATGTGAAATGCATATTTTCTCTTTGAGGGAATGAAACCTCCAGTGAGGTCACGTAGAATGAGGGAATCTCCGGATCCACGGCAATCTCGAACCTTACATCCCAGTCGCTCCGGCCGTAAGTCGTCGCGAGGGAATAGAATTCGTTCCAGTTTCTCATCGGAAGGGGCAGGTCCACGGCCTGGATGTCTGTGTCGGGGAAATAGATCGTAACCGTCTGGGTACTCTTGTCGTAATCCCCAACGGTCCAGTAATAAGAGTCGCGGTAAACGAGATTACGCTCGCCGAGCTTACTGGCGAATTCTTCGTATGAAGGAGAATCTTCGCCCTTGGAGCTTGCTGAGAAGCAGTATTCGTAGTAGAGGTCCCATACATCCATGTACACGTACGGGCCGCCGACATAGAAATAGTCAGGAACGCTGCCGGAACCTCTGGGCTGGAAATAACCGCTCAGGAAACTGCCGTCAGGATAGAAAAGATATCCGAAACCGACCTTGTCTGCATACAGTACCGAGCCGTCCTTCGCTTTCACCGGATCATTCTTGATCGCATTCAGCGCAACGACAAGCGCAACTCCCTTCGCCGTAGGCCCACGTCTCCAGGGTCTGTTCGGAATATGCCAGCGCAAGGGCGTCGTTACAGACGGTGAATGCAGGCGAATAAAGTGTCATTTCCGAATCCCCGGCTTCCCGGTCATCTGCCGCCGATTCAATGTCCACATAGTAATGGCCCGAATAAGGCGTCTCCTTGAGCGTAAATGCAGTCCATCCCCAGTAATCATCATAACTGGTATTCTCCGTTTTAATGGATGTCGAATTGATGGCGCGAAAGCAGCGAACGATATACTCAAGATCCGTCTCCCCTGCCCTTTTCACCTCTGAAGAACGCCTGGAAAGGGCCGCCTTGACCTCGCTGAGAGTCCGATGCCTCGGAGCCACCAGAGAATAGGCCGGTTCCCTCGAATCGAGAATTCCCCACATTCCGCCCTCCTTCGCTGCCAGCATATCCGGCCAGCCATCCACCTTCACCATAGCCAAATCCTCGTATTCGCCGTAAAATTCCAGATTTTCAATATCTTCACCAGGGGCAATCGCAATAGCGGAAATACCGCTTTTCAGGTGAAAATACACGCAATCGTTCCTCAAGAACGAAATCCTGTCGGGGACCTCCCCGTTCTGATACTCCAATACGAACTTACCGTTGATATTGTCCCAGATATGAGCCTCGCCGCCTTTCTTAACCACGACGTAACCACCGGACTGCCCGCCCGGCTGGAAATTGAAATACTTCTCCGTCCCCTCACTCCACTCCGGCGCCGTCTCCATCACATCCATCTCCCCCGTAAACACCGGGAACGCCCCACCACTCCCCTGCGCCCACAACCCTACAGGGACAATAGTACAAATAATAGCTAAAATAATTCTCTTCATACTAATAAAGATTTAAACCGACAGAGAACCTCAGACATTTGGATTTGTTGCCTGCGGTGTCGAATGGCATGAAGTCGTACATGTACTGGACGCCGAGGTGAACCTTGGCGAGGTATAGGTTGACGCCGGCGAGGACGCCTGGGCGGAAGGTTTTGAGCTGGTCTGTGCCGATGCTGAGGGCGGCAAAACCACCTGCGTGGAGACCGAGGGCGAGCCACCAGAAGGGTTCCATGCGGAGTTCCATGGAGAGAGGAACTTCAGCGGCTACGCCGTAGGTGTAGTTGGCGTCAAGGCCGAGCCAGTAGGCGGTGAAACCGGTATCGAGGAACCATGGGGAAGGAAAGTCGATATCGAAACTCTTGGCGAAGGTCAGACCGTAGGCGTTGTAGGGAGAGGAGGCTTCGTCCAGGAGGGTGCCTTTGGTGTAATCAACGGTGACCCACCCCGACTGGGCGGAGGCGGAAATGCCGGCTAGGAGAAGCGCGACGATGAGGATGAGGCGTTTCATCGCTGGTTGGGTTTAATTATTCTCCTTTGAGGAGAGATGCGAAATTCTCCCAACCTTCCTCTGTCTTGTAGGAGGAGAGGGAGGACTTGGGAACGATGATTTCCCTGACGCTCTTCGGGAGGGAGAGTGCGGGGCAGGAAGGGGCCTTTTTGGCTTTCACGATGAGGGTGACGATCCCGGTACCGAAGAATGCGTCATCACCGAGCATGTCGATTGAGGCGGGGACCGTCAGTGAGGTGAGGGCCGCACAGCCGCCGAAAGCCTGATAGCCGATGAGGGTTACTTCTGCAGGAATGCTGACAGAAGCGAGGGATGTGCAGCCGGAGAAGGCTGTATCCTCGATGGATTTCAGCCCGGAAGGGAGATTGACCGACGAGAGCGATGCACAGTCAGCGAATGCGCCCTTGCCGATTTCGGTGACGCTTTCCGGGATAGTGATGGACTGGAGGGCGGAGCCGCGGAATGCCATCGTGGGGACCTTGGTCACTGAAGTGAAGTAGCGGAATTCGTCGAAAGACACGACGTTGCTGCGGAAGAAACTCTTCTTGATGTCCTTGACAGAGGCGGCCTCGGCCATTGAGATTTCCCCATCGGAATCTGCGTCGAAGTACTTGACACAGATCTCCTTGCAGTAGGGATCGAGGAACTCGATATTCTGGGCGAATGCGGCCGCGGATGCCGTCAGGGCGATGATTGAAATGAGGAGACGTTTCATATTGTTATACTGTTTACATACTGCTTGAGACTCCGCCGGTCGCGCTGCTCGTGGCGGAAGATGAACGGTTTTCGAGTACGGAGTCTTCGACGATGCCCCTCTCGGCCTTCTTGACGCTGATGCTTCTGGACGAACCGAAAGTCCAGCTAATTGAGAAGGTGAGCTGACGGATGGGCAGCACTGTGACGGTATTGGAGACGAAATTGGCCTGGGACGCACTGTAGGACTCCATTTTCATCTTGCCTTTATTGAAATTGGTGATAGCCATGGCGCAGAGGCTCAGGCGGTCCGAGAAGAATGTCTTGGTCAGGCCGACCACGCCGATATTGAAGCCTGTACGCCAGCCCTGGAGCGAATAATGCTTCGACGAACCGATGAGGTTCAGGGACAACTGTATGTCCCAAGGAATAGTGTGCTGAGCCCCGAACATTATATTGTATCCCCAGCCGTTATTGGACTGGCCGAGGACTTCGCTCCGGTAATCGGAATAATTGACGCTCCCGTTGGTGTAGACGCGGGTCTTGGTGCCGAGATTGAGGTTGGCGAACAGGTTGAGCCCAGTGGTGCTGGACTGCAAGATATTGCCGTAGGTATTGTTGAGGAGGCCGTCCTCGTAGAAGCTGTAGGCCGAAATACCGTCATTGGAGAACGAATGGCGGAGCGTGGCGTTCAGCATGAAAATCGGAGTGAAGTAATTGTAAACCAGCGAGATATTGTGTCCCTTCTCTACCTCGAGGTCGCTTTTGCCGTAGCTGATGGAAAGAGGATCGGACGTATCGCGGTAAGGATTGAGATAGGTGATCCCGGGACGGCGGATCCTCATGTTGTACGACAGGCCGATATTCTGCAGGAGACTGATGTTGTACTGGACGCTGGCCGTGGGGACCATGCTGCCGTATGCAGTCGAGAAATCCCGTCCGTCGCCGGACGGATACTTAACATCCTGCCATGTATGCTCATAGCGCAGGCCGCCTTTGAGCGAGAAATCGCCAAGCTTGGCAGTGTATTCGGCGTAAGCCGCACCTATGCGGTTGAAAT
The DNA here is from genome assembly GCA_905233275.1 of uncultured Bacteroidales bacterium. Taxonomy (GTDB): domain Bacteria; phylum Bacteroidota; class Bacteroidia; order Bacteroidales; family UBA932; genus Cryptobacteroides. The sequence continues at coordinate 88,190 of CAJODR010000010.1, forward strand.
AGTCGTAGTCGAGACTGGCATCTTCAGAGCGGACAAATGCAGCGCCATCCCAAATATAGCTGTCATTATCGGACGAATGGTGCCGGTAGGTGTACTTTAGGCCGGTCGAAAGCGTACCGGATTCTCCGACGGGCATCGTATAATCGGCCTGGAGAGTATGGTCGGTGGACAAGGTGCTGACATCCGACTTGCGGTCAAACGGAACAGCGGTGCCAGTCGCACCGGAGTAACGGCTCTCGCTGCTTGTTGCTTCCGGACTTCCGGAGAAACGCCAGGACAGGGTGAACATCCTTCCCGGAGCGTCCTTCCACTTGTGCTGGTAGTCGGCGCCTGCCTCGATTTCATTCCATTTCTCGCGACTCTTGCCCGTGGATTCGTACAATGTGGCGGACGACAACGGATCAGAGGTCACCGACGTCGAATTCTGACGCATGTTAAAACTCATGAGCCCGGCATTCGCCGACAGGAGATTGAGCGAATCGATTTCGTAGCTCAGCGACATGTCACCCATAGCCATGGGAGACTTCTGCGACAATTCCGAATATGTCGAATAGGACGACACGGGAGACTGGAGCGTCATGGTGTTCTCAATCCCCGGATTGGACTGGTAGCCGACGTTTCCGTCAAGGCTGAAGGCGAATTTGCCCTTCTGTAGGCTATAGAAAAGGCCTGCGCCCTGCTGCATGGTGCCGGCTTCCAGGCGGATGGTTCCATAATAGCCATCTGCGGCTGACGTGCCACCGGTGACGTCGGTATTGGTAGTAAGGTTGAGCACTCCACCGACACCTTCGGCGTCATACTTGACGCCCGGATTGGTAATGACCTCTATGGACTTTACGGTCGATGCAGGCATCATTTTGAATACCGTGGAGGCATTCTGTGACATCATGGGATTGGGCTTGCCGTCGACAGTGACCTGGAAGGAGGAACTGCCGTTAACCGTGATATTGTCCTGGGCGTCGACGGTGACCATCGGGACCTTGCGGAGCATGTCGAGGACTGTGGAAGTGTTGCTGTCGACATCTTCGGCCACCTCGTATGTCATCTTGTCTACATCCATTTTGACCAGCACTTTCTGCGCGGTCACGGAGCTGGCGGCGAGCTGTTCGGCGTCATCCTCGGCGAGTATGGTGCCGATAGTTATCTCCTTCTGGCCGGAAAGGGTGAATGGCATTCTGGCATCCTTGCGGCCTATCTGGGTGTACAGGGCATAGAAATCGCCCGTTCCCTGAAGGGAATGAGCGAAATTACCGTTTTCGTCCGTTGTTGTGAAGGCGATGGGCTTGGATTCGTCCGAAGCGAGGAAGAACTGGATCACCGCGGAGGGCTCCCCTTCCCCGGTCACCTTGTCAACGACCGAGCCCCTCACGACAGTGCTCTGTGCCGCGAGGCTGAAACCATATATTAAAAAGCAAAAAAACAGCGCAAATCTTTTCATTCTCCGGTCAATTCGTCATCTGTGTAAACAAGTGTAAATGAGCCTTTTTGCACGTCTTTGATCTCAAAGGTGGCAACGGCGTCAACGGCTGCAAATCCCATGCCGCCCTCGACATTCGACGGAAGAGTCGTAGGCTCGATGAGGAAGGAAGTCTCGGTGCCCCACGTGTCCATATTCTCCAGAGCCCTGAGATAGTAGTATCTGAGGAATGACAGCGAGTACACTTTCACTATGGCGGAGGCCTTGTAATCAAAGTTCACATAATCGTCTTCAAACCGGAAATAAGGAAGCGACAGGAACATATATGAAGGCACCGAAAGGCGAAGCTTGTATTCTCCGTCACGGAACTGTTCGTCGGTAAAGAGGCAGAAGATATTGTCCACGCTGAAGAGGTCCGAGAGGGAGATATCATCCTCGGAAGATGAGCTGCGGCCTCCGTTAAGGATCGGCTCCCGGCTGATGTCATAAGTGAGGCCGCGGCTGACCGATTCCATATCATCGTAGGATCCGTCTTCCCGGTAGGCGCGGATATCGTAGCGGACGTCCAGAGACATACGGTAATAGCTGTCTTCGCCCTTTATATCCCTAAGTAGCGGGCTGATCTCGAAATCGTAGTCGGCCGAGAGGCGTTCGTATTCGTCGTCGACGGCTTTCCATGTCCTGGAAGTGTCAACGGAAGCGATTACGGGTACTTTCGGCACAGTACATTCCGCAACAGCGGAAGGAGCTCCGGCCTTGTCCACCTCGATGCGGACAACATCACCGGCTTTGAAAGCGGCCTCAAAACCATAGCTGGTGCGGTAACGGGTAGTAATACCTTCTGAAGAATAGTAACTATACTCGTCTTTTATCGGAGTCACTGCCACCGAGGCTCCGTTGACCGAAACCGACACCCTGTCAGCCTCGATTTCATGATAGTCTGCATCCTGGCTTTCGCCGACGTAGATGCGGTGGACGCCCCCGTCAGACTCTATCGAGGAATTGATGACGAGGATGGGATCCTTGTCGTCGAGGTCTATGGTAATCTCCGTCTCGCATGATGCTGCAAGAAGTGCGAGCGAAAGCAGGCAAATATATCTATTGTACTTCATGGCATCAGAAATTAAGGGTATATGAAAGCGAAGGGAGAATCGGGAGAATCGATATCTTGTGCATCACCAGACGGCGCTCCTTAAGGTTTCCGCTTTTGTCATAGTCATACTCGAATTCGAAGTAGCAGAAATTGGGATTGCGGTGGTTGTAGGCATTGTATACCGTGAGGTTGAGAAGGCCCTCGGTGCCGTTCCGGTGAGGGAATTTCATGAGGAGACCGAGGTCCAGGTGGTGGGTCGAAGGGAGGCGGTAATTGTTGCGGTTGACGATGTAGTCGGCGCTGACGGGATAATCGCTGTCGGGATAGAGAACTGCCGTTTTACGCACTGGAATAGTCACGGTGCCGCCGGTTGAGAATACCCAAGCCGCGTTGAACTCGAGTCGGCGCGTAAGGGCATAATTGAGGCTCAGGTTGAGGCTGTGCCGGCGGTCGTACTTGTAGGGGAATGTTTTCCCGAGATTGATACTCCCGTCGGGGAATCTGCGGTCGCTTTTGGCGAGTGTATAGGCCAGCCATCCCGTCAGGCGGCCGGCGGTCTTCTGAGCCATGAATTCGATGCCACGGGCCCTTGCCTGGCCCATTTCGACCTTGTCTTCCCAATTGCCTGAGGAGGCGAACATGAGGGTGCCGTCCTTGTATTCGAGGATGTTGTCGATTTCCTTCCAGTAGGCTTCGAGCGAGAATTCCCAGTCCTTGAGGCCGCTGTAATATGCTCCTACGGAGAATTGGTCCGAGGTCACCGGACGGATATTCTTCGTAATAGGGACCCAGAGGTCGACTGGGAGGGATATCTGCGAGGCGGAAAGCAGGTGGACGTACTGAGCCATCCGTGCATAACCGGCCTTGGCCGAGAATCCACGGTCGAATACGTATTTGGCGGAAAGCCTGGGCTGGATTGCGGGATACAGCTTGCCTTCGGTGGCAAAAAGCGAAATGTTGACTCCGGGATTGACGGTGAGCCTCTCCCCTACCGTGAAGTCATCTTCGCCGTAGACGGAGATATCGTGGCCGTAATAGTCGTCACGGGCCTTGAACTTGAAAGTGTTCTGGTTGTTTTCGCCATTCGACGTCTCGTCGGTAATGGCGGTAAGGGTCTCGGGACGGAAAGTGTGGTAGATGTACTGGGCGCCGAATTTGACCAGGTGGCGGGGCGTCGGGACAAAGTCGAAATCAATCTTGGCGCTCCAGTCCCGGATGCCGGAATGGTAGCCGACATCGTAGCGGTAGTCGTACTGCTCGTAGGCATTGTGACCCCGTTCGTGTGAGACCGTGGTCATGCTCATGCGGTAGCGGTTCCACGAGACTGTGGAATTGGCGAAAAGGCGCGGGGAGAAGATATGGTTCCAGCGCAGGGAGACGACGTCGTTGCCCCATCTTATCCCCATATCGTCGCGCTCGAAGGAGCTGTAGGTATACGGCTGGTCCTCTATCATGCCGGTGCCGGAAGAATCCTCCTTGTATTTGAGGCGGAATTTGTCCGCTCCGCTGTAGAAGCCGAGGAAGAAGCGGTCGTTGTCCGAAAGGCGCCAGGAAAGCTTGCCGTTGAGGTCGTAGAAGTAGTAATTGACGTACTGGTCCTTCGGCATCGCCATCCTGATGAGAGGATCGAAAACGGCCGTGTGCATGCCTCTGGCGCTGAAACTATAGCTCAGACGGTCCTTAAGGATGGGGCCCTCGATATGGAATTTGTCCGTGACGACTCCGAGGGTGGCAGAGCCGCTGGTTTCCTTCATATTACCGTCGTTGGTGCGGATGTCCACGATGGAGGACACCCTGCCGGAATACCTGGCGGGGAAAGATCCCTTGTAGAGCGTCACCTTCTTGACCGCCTCCGTCTGGAACACCGAGAACAGGCCCATGAGGTGGTCCACATTGTAAATCGGCACACCGTCGAGCATGATCAGGTTTTCGTCAGGACCGCCTCCGCGGACGTACAGGCCAGTAAATCCCTCATTGCCGCCCTGGACGCCGGGAAGCATCTGAAGCGACTTGAGAACGTCCGATTCGCCGAAAATGACGGGGGTAAACTGTATCTGCTTGACCGGCACATCGATAGCGCCGAGATAAGTCGAATGAATCCCCGCATCCTTCTGCGCCACCACCGTCGCGGCCTCCAGCTCCTCAGAAGGCTGCAGCACCACATGAATGACCGTATCCCTGGAGAATGTCGTCTCAGTGACGACGTCCCCGTATCCGACAAAACAATAGCGCAGCTCCGTCCTTCCGCGCGGAATAGTCAGAGAATAATAACCGTAATTATTAGTGACAGCCCCGGTGCCGTCAGGAGTCAGCACCCCTGCTCCGATTAGCGTCTCACCAGTAGCGGAGTCAGTGACATAACCGCTCACGGTAATGCCCTGCCTCCCCTGTCCGTATGCCGCGATGCCCATAAAAACAAGGGTCAACGCTGTTGAAATCCACTTTTTCATACAAAAAAAGGGAAAGCCCCTTGCATCGCACCGCTACAACCTCCTACCCTTGCTGTCTTCCAACCCTGGGGGAATTCAGAGGGAGCTGGTCGTGCAAGACTTTCCCTGTTGCAAAGGTAGTGTTTTTTGTCTGGTATTCCAAATCTACTTACCGGTTTTTTGACTGACACTGCTACAATTACCGCTTTCCCACACTACCTTCGCAACAATAACAGATGAGGGGGAGAACCACCTCAAACTCCCCCCGCTCAAATTCGGTCGACGATAATACTACGATGTTTTGAGACTGTCGAAGATGAAGGGGAGGAGGTCGTTGACGGAGGAGAATTTGAGGATGCGGGTGGCGCCGGCGAGGATGATTTTGAGGGGGTGGCCGGATTTGGTTTGGTATTCGGCCATGACTTGGCGGCAGCCGCCGCAGGGGGTAGCGGGATTATCGCAGAGGATGCCGTGGTCGGCACCGGCGATGGCGAGGGTGTCGAAACCGACGTCGGGATGGTTGGCGCCGGCGGCGAACATGGCTGTCCTTTCGGCGCAGAGACCGGCGGGGAAGGCAGCGTTTTCCTGATTGGCGCCGAGGATGGTGGTGCCGTCGTCAAGGAGGAGGGCAGCCCCGACCTGGAAGTGGGAGTATGGCGAATAGGAGCCTTTTTGAGCCTCGATGGCGGCGAGGACGAGCTTGCGGTCCTTCTCGTCCATTTCTTCTATGGAACTGTACTCGATGTAATCAATCGAAAGACGCTTATTGGTCATAGTGCATGTGATTAAAGTCCGGATATGCCTCCGGACTTCAAAGATAAGTATTTATTTTCAATTCTCCTATTTTCAGGCCTTAAGAGCACGCATTGCGTTAAGGACGGCGACCACCATGACGCCTACGTCGGCGAATACAGCCATCCACATTGACGCCAGACCGGCGGCCGCGAGGATGAGCACCAGGACCTTGACGCCGATGGCCAGCCAGATATTCTCGCCGGCTATGCGGATGGTCTTCCTAGAGATACGGACGGCCTCTGCGATCCTTGAGACCTTGTCATCCATGAGGACTACGTCAGCCGCATCGATGGCGGCGTCCGAACCGAGACCGCCCATGGCGATGCCGATATCGGCCCTGGCGAGCACCGGGGCATCATTTATTCCGTCTCCGACGAATGCGAGCGTACCCTCGGGCAGCAGTTTTTCGACCTCTGCGACCTTGTCGGCCGGCATGAGGCGGGAATGGTATTCGCCGATGCCTGTAGAGGCGGCGACATCGCTGGCTACGGCCTCTCCGTCGCCAGTCAGCATCACTGTCCGGGCGATTCCGGCGGCCTTCAGCGCGGCAATTCCTTCGGCGGAATCCGCCTTGATGCGGTCGGAGATGACGATGTGCCCCTCGTATTCGCCGTCAATGGCGACATGGGCGATGGTACCGACCTTGTGGCAGTCGTGCCAGGCGGCGCCGATACGGTCCATCAGTTTGCTGTTGCCTACGGCGACCTGACGGCCGTTGACTAATGCCGTGACACCCTCGCCGGCTATTTCGGTGATGGAGCCGACCTCGCATTCGTCTTTCTCATCGGGATAGGCATCTCTCAACGACTGGGCGATCGGATGGGTCGAATGGCGCTCCACATGGGCCGCGAGATGGAGAAGCTCCTTTTCGGCTATCCTCTCCGGATGGACGGCAGTGACCTCGAAGACTCCCTCGGTAAGCGTGCCGGTCTTGTCGAATACTACCGTATGGAGATCTGCCAGGGCCTCAAGCCAGGAGGATCCTTTGACGAGCACTCCCCTTCTGGATGCCGCCCCGATGCCGCCGAAGAATGTGAGGGGCACCGACAGCACCAACGCACACGGGCAGGAGACCACCAGGAACATCAGCGCTCTGTACAGCCAGGTGGGGAATGCCGCCCAGTAAGACCCGCAGAAGATCGGCGGGACAAACGCGAGCAGAACCGCCAGCCCGACTACAATCGGAGTGTAGACCCGTGCGAAACGGGTGATGAAATTCTCCCTCCGGGACTTGTTGGAGGAGGCATCTTCCACCAGCTCGAGAATCTTCGAGGCGGTGGATTCGCCGAATGATTTAAGGACGCGGACACGCACTACACCGCTCAAATTAACGCAGCCGGAGAATATCTCATCGCCCTCTGAGACGCTTCTGGGGACGCTTTCGCCCGTCAGGGCTACGGTGTCGAGGCTGGATGTTCCTTCGACTACGATGCCGTCGAGGGGGACGCGCTCGCCTGGCTTGACGAGGATTATTTCGTCTATTGAGACGGTTTCGGGATGGACTGTGAGGAGTTCGCCGTTCCTTTCGACATTCGCCGTATCGGGGCGGATTTCCATGAGATGGGAGATGGAGCGGCGGCTGCGGCCTTCGGCTATTCCCTCGAAGAGTTCGCCGACCTGGAAGAACAGCATGACGAACACCGCCTCAGGAAATTGCGTCTCTGCTCCAGGCAGAAATCCGATCGCCAGGGCGCCCAGAGTTGCCACCGACATCAGGAAGTTTTCGTCAAGTGCATCACCGTGGGAAAGGCCCTCAGCGGCTTCTTTCAGTGTATCGAAGCCGACTACGAGATAGGGTACGAGATATATGAGAAGCAGCTGCCAGTCCTTCAGGTGGCATGTCTTCCCGATGATGACGGCCGCGACGAGAAGGACCGCTGCAACGGCGATCTTGATTATGGTTTCCTTCAGGCCACCCTCTTCGTGATGATGATGGTGATGGCCCTCGTGGTCGTCGTGGTGATGCTCGTGGTGTTCATGATGGTGCCCTTGGCACTCATGTTCATCATGATGTTCGTGATGATGTTCGTGATTGTGCTCGTGATGGCAATGATCACAGTGCTCTTCGATATGTGACATAATTGTGTGCATTCTGTTTTGCAGCGTAAAGGTACGGCTCCTCCGATGCAACCCGGTTGCAAATTATGCTTACAATATGTATCTTTGTATGTTTTATTATGAATCATTCAGAGATCATAGACCTGCTGGGACGCCACGGCGTGAAGCCGACGCCAAACCGCCTGCTCGTGGCAAAAGCGCTGGCTGATGCCGAAAGCCCCGTCTCCCTCGGCGAGTTGGAGACACTTCTCGATACTGTCGACAAGTCAGGTATCTCCCGCACCCTTGCCCTCTTCCGCCGCCAGCATCTTGTCCACGACCTCCAGGACGGCAGCGAAGCGGTACGCTATGAGCTCTGTCACAGCCACGGAGACGAAGAGGACGACGATCTCCACGTCCATTTCCACTGCACCGTCTGCGGCAAGACCTATTGCCTCCACGAGTGCCCCGTGCCGACCGTTTCCATTCCCGAAGGCTTTGCAGCCAGCTCTGCCTCGCACGTTATCATGGGCGTCTGCCCCTCCTGCCGATGAACAAAACATCCGAATATCAATTCACCATCATCGTCCCCGTCTACAACGAAGAGGACGGAATAGCCGCGCTCGAAACCGCATTCGCTTCATATCTCCCCAAGTGCCCCGTCAAAGCCTGCGTGCTGTTTGTAGACGACGGCTCGGCCGACAGGAGCCGCGAACTCCTTCGCGAAATCTGCTCCCGCAATCCGGATTTCTTCTGGATGGGATTCGAGCGCAATGCCGGGCTCACCGCGGCCATCAAGGCAGGATTCGACGCAGTCGAGTCCCCTCTCTGCGGCTACATCGACGCCGATTTGCAGACGACGCCTGAGGATTTCGACCTTCTTCTGGCTCAGATTGACGGCCATTCGATGGTCTCCGGAGTCAGGGCCGGACGCAAGGATACCGCTTTCAAGCGCTTCCAGTCCCGATTCGGCAACGCCTGGCGGCGAATGTTCACCCACGACGGCGCCACCGACACCGGCTGCCCGCTCAAGGTCTTCCGGACCGAGTCGGCAAAGCAATTCCCGATGTTCAAGGGTATGCACCGCTTCTTCGCGGCCCTGGTGCTGCTACAGGAGGGCGGATCATACGTGGAGGTGCCTGTACGGCATTTTCCCCGCACCACCGGCAAATCCAAATTCACCATCTGGAACCGCATGATGAGCGGCAACGCCGACTGTCATGCCTACCGCTGGATGCGTAAGCGCTACATCCGCTTCAAAGTCAACGAAAACAATCTCCAAAGCGAATGAGCTCGATCCCGGCCTGGATAGTCACCCTTATCGGCTTTATCGCTCAGGTCCTCTTCGCGGGCCGCACCATCCTCCAGTGGTTCAAGAGCGAAAAAGCCCGCAAGGTCCTCGCACCCTCGTCCTACTGGGTCCTCAGCGTGCTCGCAGCTTGGATAATGTTCATCTACGGCGTTCTCCGCCAGGATTTCGCCATCATCCTAGGCCAGGTCATCTCCTACTACATCTACCTCTGGAATCTCAACGCCAAAGGCATCTGGTCACGGCTCGGACTTGTACTCCAGACCATCCTGCTGGCGACTCCTGTGCTGTCATTCACCTTCCTCCTCAAGGATGCAGGGGCATTCGTCGATACATTCTTCAGGAGCGGAGTGCCGGCATGGCTGATCATATTCGGCTCCGCCGGACAGATTCTCTTCACCCTCCGCTTCGTCTACCAGTGGATCTACTCCCGCCGTAAAGGCGAATCATCCCTCCCCACAGGCTTCTGGGTCATCAGCCTCCTCGGCTCCGCGACCATCATCGCGTACGGTATCTTCCGCAGCGACATCGTGCTCATCCTAGGGCAGTCATTCGGCTTTGTAGCCTATATCCGCAACCTCATCATCGGCTCCAGGAATGCGAAAACTGATTGAGCGAAATCCCCTCCTCACCGTATTCGGCTTCACGTTTCTGTGCCTCCTGCCCATCCTCATCGGCAGGGACTTCACTCCGTCGAATGAGCTCCGCTACCTCTCCATCGCCGACGAGGCTCTCCGTGACGGTAACGTATTCGCCTTCTACAACCATGGCATCCCCTACGCCGACAAGCCGCCGCTCTACCTGTGGATCGTCATTGCCTGCAAATGGCTTCTCGGACATCACAGCATGTTCGTATTAAGCCTCTTCTCGCTGATTCCCGCATACCTTATTATATATATAATGGACAAGTGGCTCCGGAGCGAACACGTGGTCTCCCCTGCCACCCGTGCGGCCACGGGGCTTATGATGCTCTCAACAGTGATGTTCGCGGGAAGCGCAGTCGTACTCCGCATGGATATGCTGATGACGCTCTTTATCGTGCTCGCGCTCTGGAGTTTCTACAAACTCTACCGCCACATCGGCAACGAGCGCCGCGAACGCTGGCTGCTTCCACTCTGGATATTCCTTGCACTATTCTCCAAAGGACCCGTGGGATTCTTCATGCCGGTGCTCGTAATCGTCGTCTTCCTCGCTCTTCGCAGGGAACTCAACCGCTTCAGCCAATTCCTCGGCTGGAAGGCCTGGGCGCTCATGTTAGGCCTCTTCGCCCTCTGGATACTCGGCGTCTGGATTGACGGCGGCACTCCTTACATCAAGAATCTCCTCCTACACCAGACCGTCGGCAGGGCCGTCAACAGCTTCAGCCACGACAAACCCTTCCTCTACTACTTCCTCCACATCTGGTGG
>CAJODR010000011.1 GCA_905233275.1 uncultured Bacteroidales bacterium
CTCACGGCGGACACCCTTGCCTTTGGCTGTAACCTTCCCACTATCAGGGCGGTTTGGGGACTTGCACCCGTTAGAGTACGTTCATGCTGGGCGAACCAAATAAAGGCTGCCCTGTAAGGACAGCCTTTCTGCTATTAAAGCGATGTGTTGAGTTCTCTTAAGCGAGTTTTTCTTCGACCTTGGAGATGGCGTCGGCGACAGTCGCGATAGTGGCGGTCTCCTCGTCGGGGATGTCAACGTTGAACTCTTTCTCAAAAGCCATGAGGAGCTCTACGGTGTCGAGAGAGTCGGCGCCGAGATCGTTGGTGAAGTTGGCGGTTTCGGTGACCTCGGAAGGCTCTACACCAAGCTTGTCAACGATGATTTCCTTGACTTTCGCTACGATTTCTTCGTGTGTCATAGTAGTAATGTTTAAGTTATTTATAAGTTTAAATTCTTCGTACACGTTGTGTTTGAGGCCCTTCGGGCAACAAACGGCTGCAAAGATAGAAAGAAAAATCGGGATTACGAAATTTTTTTGTCCCGGCTCAGCCCTATCCAGATCCTGAGCCCGTTGAGAGCGTTAATGAAATAGAACGAATACTTCACTATATAAACCGACGCATACGCCGTGTCGGACGTCGTCCTGAGCGTCACCACCCACATTATTATAGAGGATACATTGACGCACAGCCACAGTATCCACTGCTCCATATACGCCGCCGACATCAGCAGCTGCCCCAGCACATTGCATACCAGAGGAATAACATCGAGAAGCACCGCCCACTTCAGGAAAGAATTCGCCGCAGAGCGGTCAAAGCTCAGCAGGATGAAATACATCGCCGTCGTAGCCAGCACCGTGATTCCGGCCAGAAGCCACCGTTGCCTCCCCGTCAGCCGCCGCGCCTTCACCTTGGTCGATGCCTTCGCTCCCCTCTTCCGCCACTGGAAAAAACCCACAAACTGCATCGGCACAAAATACGCAAAATGCAGCAGCGCATTCCCCAGCCCAGGTCCTCCAGCCAGCCAATTGTGCCAGCAGGCCACCCCGTAAATCGCCACATCAATCAGCCCGAACAGGAACGTAATAATATACCCATTGGCCGAACACACCGTAGCCAGCACCCCCATCAGCGACCCAAACGCCGCGAGGACAATCCACAACTGCCCGCTATCCGCCTTATACAGTTTCAGCCCAGTCACAATCACCGTCGCCACCGTCATCCCCACCAGCACAAACGCACTGAACCACTTATTGAATTTCTCGTCGTTAAATCCAGCCATCACGCAAATATTATGTCCGCAAATATACTCATTTTTGTCATTTCGAGCACAGCCGAGAAATCTCTTTCCCCTCCTTTGTCATTTCGACCAAGCGAAGCGCGCGGAGAAATGACAATGGAGTGACGGTAGTGGTGCCGACGGAGGGACAGTACCGTCGAAAAAGGGGGTATAATGACGGTGGTGGTGCCGATAATGGGACGGTACCGTCACTTGACAACCGCAGAACGAGCATTTTGCACGCTAGAGCAAGGTCACGTCGCCGGAGAGGTGGGATTTGATGCGGCGGGCGAGGATTGGGCCGACGAGGGAGGAGAGGTCGGCTTCGGGGGCGGCGGCGATGCGGGCGGTGGAGCCGTAGTGGAGGAGGAGGCGCTGTTCGGTCTTTTCGCCGATTCCGGGGATTTCGCGGAGGGCGGAGTGGAGGAAGTTTTTGCTGCGGAGGTCGCGGTGGAAGGTGATGCCGAATCGGTGGGCTTCGTCGCGGATTTGCTGAAGGACCCTGAGGGCCTGCGAATTGCGGTCGATGAAAAGCGGATACGGATCGCCTACTCGAATGACCTCTTCCAGCCTCTTGGCGAGGCCGACCACCATAAGCTTGTCCGTCAGCCCGAGCTCTGATAGTGCCTGCCAGGCGAATTCGAGCTGGCCTTTGCCGCCGTCGATAACGACGAGCTGCGGTAGATCTGACGGGGCTTCCGCGAGAAGCCGCGAATAGCGCCGGTTGACCACCTCCTTCATCGATGCGAAGTCGTTGGCGCCGATGACCGTCTTGATCTTGAACTTGCGGTAATCCTTCTTGGACGGCACTCCGTCGCGGAAAACGACGCATGAAGCCACGGGATTGGTGCCCTGGATATTGGAGTTGTCGAAGCACTCGATGTGGCGGGGCAATTCCTTCATCCCCAGAGCCGCCCGGAGATCCTCCATGACGCTCTGCTTGCAGCTGTCTGGGTCTGTATGCTCCCGCTGGCGGATCTGGTGGAACTGGTATTCCCGCGCATTCTTGGCGCTAAGCTCCAGCAGCGACAGCTTGTCTCCCCTCGAGGGAATGGTAAAGCGGACACCCTCAATCGACACGTCCGGCAGGAACGGCACGATGACCTCGCGCGACAGGGCGCCGAACTTGGCCTCCGTCTCGGCGATGAATGTCGACAGCACCGACGCCTGCTCCTCTTCGATATTCATCCTGAATCCCAGATTGAGCGACTGGATAATCGCACCGCCCTTGATTCTCATGAAGTTGCCGAATGCCTCCGAGCCGTCGAAAACCAGCGAGAACACGTCCGCATCGGTATCGGTGCTGGAAGTAATCACCGACTTGGCGTAATGCTTCTCGAGCCGCGACATCTTGTCCTTGAACTCCTGTGCCGACTCGAAATCCAAGCGTTCGGCAGCCTCCTCCATCAGGAACTTGTAGTGCTGCACCACGGCGGCGCCCTTACCGGACAGGATACGGGCGATTTCGTCTATCCAGCTGTCGTATTCGGCCTTGGAGACTCCCCCGTTGCAGCAGCCCTTGCAGCGCCCGAGATGCAGTTCCAGGCACGGCCGGTACTTACCCCGCAGGATGCCCTGGGAGGTGATTGCGAGGGTGCAAGAACGCAGCTGATATTGTTCGGAGAAGAATTCGAGCATGCTCCTGGCGTGCATCACCGAGCTGTACGGCCCGAAGTAGCGGTTGCCGCGACCCTTTTCGACCCTCCGGGTAATGAATACGCGCGGAAACTCCTCCCCCGTGATGCAGATCCAGGGATAGGTCTTCGAATCCTTGAGGAGAATGTTGTAGCGTGGCTTGTACTGCTTGATGAGATTGTTCTCCAGCAGGAGGGCGTCGGCCTCGGTGTCGACGACGGAGAATTCGGCGTCAGCTATCTTGGAAACGAGAATCCGCGTCTTGAGATTGAGCCTCTCAGGGGGGACGAAATACTGCGCCACCCGCTTGTGGAGGTCCTTGGCCTTGCCCACATAGATGACTTTACCCCCGGAGTCATAATATCTGTAGACCCCGGGGGAATGAGGAAAGAGTGCGATCTTCTCCCTTACAGTCACTTCGCCTTGACGTACTTGGCGACAGCCTCCTCGATGGCACTGCCACGGAGATCGGTCTTCAGGAGAGTGCCGTCAGGACCGAAGAGCATGATCTGGGGAATACCCTCGATGCCGTAAGCATCGGTGGGGACCTTCTGGCCGTTGATGATCTGGAGCCAGGTGATGCCATGCTCGATGGCCGCGGCCTTGGTGTCCTCCACATCATCCCAGACTGCGACGCTGAGAACGTCGAAATCGTCACCGTGATACTTCTCCCAGACATTCTTCAGATTGGGAATCTCCCTCTTGCAGGGACCGCACCAGGAGGCCCAGAAGTCTACGAGAATGTATTTGCCCTTGCCGACATAGTCGGAGAGGCTGACAGTCGAGGTCTCCGGATGCTCGGGATCCTGGACGACGGTGAAATCGATGAATTTCTTGCCGTCGGGAGCGGCCACGGGCTCTGCCTCGGGAGCGGCTTCGGCCTTGACCTCCTCAACGACGGTCTGGTCGTCTGCAGGAGCGGATACTTTCTTGTTCTGTCCGCAGGACGGGATGGCTACTGCAAGACCGATGATACTCAGGATGATAATACTCTTTTTCATATCTTATTTAATTTGTTTGCTGTCTGCAAATATAATCTTTTTTTACGACAAAACGGCCGGACTTTGCAGCCCGGCCGTAAAAGATGGTGCGTTGTCGTGCTTAGCGGCGCTCTCCGCGTTCGCGGCGCTCGCCCCTGTCGCGGCCACCGCGACGGCCACCACGGCCACCACGGTCTCCACCCTGGCGGGAACCGCCGGGCTGAGCCTGCGAAGATGCGATACCGGCATTGGGAGAGAGATCCTGCTTGCCGAACTTTTCACCGTTGCAGATCCATACCTTGATGCCGAGGCAACCGACCTTTGTGTTGGCGATTGCAAGGGCGTAGTCGATGTCGGCGCGGAAGGTGTGAAGAGGGGTACGACCCTCTTTGAACATCTCGCTGCGGGCCATTTCGGCGCCGCCGACACGGCCGCTGATCTGAACCTTGATGCCTTCGGCACCAACGCGCATTGCGGTGGCGATTGCCATCTTGATGGCGCGGCGATAGCTCACGCGGCCTTCGATCTGGCGTGCGATGGAGTCAGCCACGATGGTGGCGTCGACCTCGGGACGCTTGACTTCGAAGATATTGATCTGGACGTCTTTTTTAGTGACCTTCTTGAGCTCTTTCTTCAGCATCTCGACCTCCTGGCCACCCTTGCCGATAATAACACCCGGGCGGGCAGCGTGAATCGTGACGGTGATGAGCTTGAGGGTCCTTTCGATGACGATGCGGGAGAGGCTGGCCTTTGCAAGACGGTTCTCAAGATACT
The DNA here is from genome assembly GCA_905233275.1 of uncultured Bacteroidales bacterium. GTDB lineage: Bacteria > Bacteroidota > Bacteroidia > Bacteroidales > UBA932 > Cryptobacteroides. The sequence continues at coordinate 4,650 of CAJODR010000011.1, forward strand.
GACGGATCTTGTAGTCTTCGGCGATCTTCTCTGCATAGTTGCCACCTACCCAGTTGGAGTCCCAACCACGGGTGATACCGATACGGTTGCTGATTGGATTGGTTTTCTGTCCCATAGGTTATTCCTCCACTGCTTGGGGTTTGACATCGAGTATGACGGTAATATGGTTGGAACGCTTGCGGATACGTCCGGCACGGCCCTGAGGGCAGGGGCGGATGCGCTTGAGCGTACGTCCTTCGCCGACCATGATGGTCTTGACGTAGACGTTACCATTGTCGAGTTCAGAGGAACGGTCGCTGTTCTTGGCTTCCCAGTTGGCGACGGCGCTGCGGAGGACCTTCTCAAGATCCTTGGATGCGCCCCTCTTTGAATATTTGAGGAGGTCGAGTGCGCGGTTTACCTCGACACCGCGGACGGTGTCAGCCACAAGACGCATCTTGCGGGGAGAAGTCGGCACATCGTTGAGTTTGGCGATAGCTGTCTGCCTTTTGACCTCTTTCTGCCTCTCGGCCATAAGTCTTTTTCTTTTTCCCATAATGTCAATTCAATTTAAACATTATTTCTTATTGTTGCCGGAGTGGCCTCTGAAGATACGGGTCGGGGCGAATTCGCCGAGCTTGTGGCCTACCATATTCTCAGTGACATAAACGGGAATAAACTTGTTTCCATTATGCACCGCGATGGTGTGACCGACGAAGTCAGGGGAAATCATGCTGGCGCGGGACCAGGTCTTGACAACCTCCTTCTTCTTGCTGCCGTCATTCATGGCAAGAATTCTCTTCTCCAGGGCTTCCTGGATATACGGTCCTTTTTTAAGTGAACGACTCATAATTTCTGAAATTTATTCCGTTATTTCTTTCTTCTTTCAATGATGAACTTGTTGGAAGCCGCCTTCGGGTTGCGGGTCTTGTAGCCCTTTGCAGGCAGACCCTTGCGGGAACGCGGATGTCCACCGGAAGCACGGCCTTCACCACCACCCATCGGGTGATCGTGAGGGTTCATGACGACACCCCTGTTGTGGGGACGGCGACCGAGCCAGCGGCTGCGACCGGCCTTTCCGAACGATTCGAGGTTGTGGTCAGGGTTGGATACGGTGCCGATGGTAGCACGGCATGCAGAAGGGACCATGCGGGTCTCACCCGAAGGGAGACGGAGGATGGCGTACTTGCCTTCGCGAGCTGCGAGCTGGGCGTATGTACCGGCGCTGCGGGCCATTGTGGCGCCCTGGCCGGGACGGAGCTCGATGGCGTGTACAAGCGTACCCACGGGGATTTCAGAAAGAGGGAGGCAGTTGCCGACCTCGGGAGCGACACCGCTACCGCTTTCGACTGTCTGGCCTACCTGGAGTCCTGCCGGAGCGAGGATATAACTCTTCTCGCCGTCTGCGTACTGGACGAGGGCGATACGGGCGCTGCGGTTAGGATCGTATTCGATAGTGAGAACCTCAGCCTTGACGCCGTCCTTCTGGCGAAGGAAGTCGACAAGACGATACATCCTCTTGTGGCCGCCGCCTTTGTAACGGACGGTCATCTGGCCGGTGTTGTTGCGGCCGCCGGAGGACTTGAGGGGAACAAGAAGTTTCTTGTAGGGCTTGTTGGTAGTGATCTCCTCGAAGGAGCTGATCGCTTTGTTGCGCTGTCCGGGAGTTACCGGTTTGTATTTCTTGATTGCCATAACTGGATCCTCCTTTAGATATTAGCGTAGAAGTCGATCTTATCGTCGCCGGCGAGGGTGACGTAAGCCTTCTTGAAGTGGTTCATGCGGCCTCTGAGAAGACCTGCCTTGGTATAGCGCTGTCTGCGTTTGCCGTGATAGTTGATAGTGTTGACACTGTCCACGGTGACGCCGTACATCTGTTCGACTGCAGCCTTGATCTGAAGCTTGTTGGCGTCGCGGTCGACTATGAAACCGTAACGGTTCAATTTTTCGCCTTGAGCCGTCATTTTCTCGGTTACGATTGGCTTGATTAAAATACCCATTTCTTCTTCCTGTTTAAGCCCTGGATGCAAGGATTTCCTGGACGCCGTCGACAAGGACGAGCTTGTGGGCGTTCATGATGGTGTAGGTGTTGATTTCATCCACCGTGATGACCTTGACCTCCGGGAGGTTGCGTGATGAAAGATAGATGTTGGCCTGGTTTTCAGGAAGCACGACGAGGACTTTGCGGTCACCGGCCTTGATGGCGGAGAGAATACCGAGGAGTTCCTTTGTCTTGGGGGCTTCCATTGCAAAATTCTCAACGATGATGATACCGTCTTCCTTGGCCTTGTAGCTGAGGGCGGAGGCGCGGGCGAGAGCCTTGACCTTCTTGTTGAGCTTGTTGCGGTAGGAACGGGGAACGGGTCCGAAAACGCGGCCGCCGCCTACGAAAATATTGGCCTTGAGAGAGCCGTGACGTGCACCGCCGCCGCCTTTCTGACGACCGAGTTTCTTGGTCGAATAGGCTACTTCGCTGCGGTCCTTGGTCTTGGCTGTACCCTGACGCTGGTTGGCGAGGTACTGGAGGACATCGAGATAGATGGCGTGGTCATTGGGCTCTACGCCGAATACTTTCTCGTCGAGAACGACTTTCTTTCCGGACTCTTTGCCGTCGATTTTGAATACTGAAAGTTCCATAGTCTATGCCTCCACGATTAGATAAGACCCTTTTGCTCCGGGGACGGAGCCTTTGATAACGAGAAGATTGTTCTCAGGGATGAGCTTGATGACCTCGAGGTTGAACACCTTGACCCTCTCATCACCCATGTGTCCTGCCATACGCATTCCGGGGAATACGCGTGAAGGCCATGAGGATGCACCCATGGAACCGGGGTGACGGAGCCTGTTGTGCTGACCGTGGGTCTGGCCGCCTACACCAGCGAAGTGGTGACGGTGGACGACGCCCTGAAAACCTTTACCTTTGGATGTACCGACCACGTCCACGAACTTGACGTCCTCCGTGATGACGTCGGAGAGGGTGAGCGTGTCTCCGAGTGAGAGTTCCCCTTTGAAATCAGCCTCGAATTCGACCAATTTGCGCTTGGGGGTGGTTCCTGCCTTTTCGAAATGGCCTTTGAGGGCCGCGCTGGTGTGTTTCTCTTTCTTTTCGTCATAGGCAAGCTGTACAGCGGCATAACCATCTTTTTCGACTGTACGGATTTGCGTGACAACACATGGACCAGCTTCAATGACGGTGCATGGAATATTCTTTCCATCAGCACCGAAGACGGACATCATTCCGACTTTCTTTCCAATTAATCCAGGCATTGGTTTGTTAATTAATTGTTTATTAATACGTTAAGTACTATCCGCATAGTTTTGCGGACCGCAAAGGTACGAATAATTCTTTGATTGTCAAAGAGTTTTCAACAGTTTTTTACACACATATATGTTTCGCATGCGCGAAACTACCGTGTTAAGGAGGCCTGTGGCCGACAGCTTGTCCCTCCCTGGGGGAGGGAAAATGGGAAAAGGGTGGGGTCGTAAATAGAAAATGCAGTAATACTACTGATATACCTGTCTTTTGATCGCCCCTCCTCCAAACCTCCTCCCCCCGGGGAGGAGACTTGCCAACGCCCTTTCAGGGCTCTAAAATAGGTAACTTTCGCAATCGCGAAAGTTGTTTTTAACTATTACACATAAATCGGAATCCACGCACCTGGGAACCATTTTATGTCTGTTTTGCTGCCGTCCAGAACGACGGTGACGATGTCGAAGAAGACTTCGACGTCGCCGGGGACGCGGCCGCTGTGGAGATAGCGGAGCGCAGCGGAAGTGAGTTTGCGGCGCTTTGAGGCGTCGACATTCTCCTCCGGAGCATGCGCGACCGGGGCCACGCGCGTCTTTACCTCTATTATATGTAAGCCGTCGGAAGCGAGGGTGATGATGTCGATTTCAAGATGGCCGCTCCTCCAGTTGCGCTCGAGGATTGTATGGCCGAGACCCTCGAGATAACGGCAGGCGGCGTCTTCACCGACGCGGCCCACAGAGCCCTTGCCTGTGCGGTCCATGGCTAATCAAACTTGACGACAGTGACTCCGCTGCCGCCGAAACGGATGTCTTCGTCGGAGACGGAAGCGACACCGCGGACGGTCTTCAGGTACTTCTGGATCTCTTCGCGAAGCGCACCGGTGCCCTTTCCGTGGAGGATTCGTACTGACGGCACGCCCAGCATTATGGCGTCATCCACGTAACGCACCACAACCTCAAGCGCCTCGCTTACCCTCTGTCCCCTCACGTCGAGTTCCGGGGAGAATTCCAGCTTGCGACGGGAAATGCCAGCGTCGTAGCGCTGCTGAGGACGCTCGGTGGCCTTGGACGCGGCCTTGAATTCGTTGGAAGTAATCTTCTCGACCTTCTGCGGAGGCAGTTTGGTGGTGATGTTGCCGATAATCACCGTGATGGACTTGGCCGACACCTTGGAGACTTCCCCGACCATTCCGCCGTCCTTCAGACGCACTTTCTCGCCCACTTTGAGCGGCGACTGGCGGAATGCCTCCATGCGCGACTTCTCGTCATCGGCCGCCTTCTGCTGGCTTCCCGGATTGCGGCGTGCCTTGCGCTCCGCTTCACGGGCTTTTCGCTGCTCGAGCTTCTGGATCTTCGATTCGAGGTATTCCTCGCGGGTTTTCTCCTCGCTCCGTTTCTTCTCGCCGAGAGCGCCGAGGAATCCCTGAAGCTCCTTCCGCGCCTCCTTGGTCGCCTCCTTGTCCGCCTGCGACTCGCGAATCGTCCTGATGGTGCTCTCCACCTGCTTGTTGGCTCCGCGAATAATCTCTTCCGCCTCAGCCCTGGCCTCGTCCAGGATGTCTTTCCGCATCTTCTGGATGTCCTCGAGCTCCTTCTGGTACTTGTCGGTGATATTGTCGAGCGTCTTGTCCGTGGCGCGGATCTTCTGGAGTTTTTCGTCCAGCGCGCGGCGGTTGCGGACTATCTGGCGAAGGTTCTTCTCAATGCCGACATACTGTTCGCCGGCACGCTGCTCGGCATCCTTGACGACCGTTTCCGGGAGCCCCATTTTCCTGGCCAGTTCAAAGGCGAATGAATTCCCTGGCAGCCCGATTTCCAGCTTGAACAGCGGCGCAATGGCCTTTGCGTCAAACAGCATCGCCCCGTTGACGACCCCCGTTTCCGAGCCGGAGGCGAATAACTTCAGATTGGTATAATGCGTCGTAATCACGCCGTACACGCCCTTGCGGTCCAGTTCTGAGAGAATAGCCTCGGCGATGGCGCCGCCCGCAGCGGGTTCCGTGCCGGAGCCGAATTCGTCTATCAGCACAAGCGTGTGGCCGTCAGCGCTTGACAGCATCGCCTTCATATCAGCGAGGAACGAGCTGTAAGTCGACAGGTCGCTCTCCAGCGACTGGTCATCGCCGATAGAGACCATTATCCGGTCGAAAACCGGCAATTCCGACGTCTCGGAGGTCGGAATCAGCATTCCCCACTGGAACATGTACTGGAGCAGGCCGGTCGTCTTGAGGCAGACAGACTTGCCGCCGGCGTTGGGGCCGGATATCAGGAGAATGTGCTTCGACGGCGTCAGCGTTACGGAAAGCGGCACAATGGCCTTTTTCTCGGCCGCCAGCGCCCTTTCGAGCAGCGGATGGCGGGCCTTTCTGAGCGACAGCGAACCGTCCTGCGAAATCACCGGCATTCCGGCCACGAAATCAAGCGCCGTCTGCGCCTTGGCCATTATGAAATCGATCTCTCCGAGGAATACCGCCACGTCCAGCAGCTCAGGCACGTACGGCCTCAGGAATTCCGAGAACGCCGCCAGTATCCGGGCGATTTCACGCGTTTCAGCGAATCTGAGCTCCTGCAGCTCATTCTGCATCACAACCAGCTCCTCGGGCTCGATAAAGGTCGTTTTCCCCGTGGAAGAAGTCTCGTAGACGAATCCCGGCAGGCGCCGTTTGGAGGCCGAGCTCACCGGAATCAGCATCTTGCCGTCCCTGAGAGCCACGCCGGCGTCCGCATCCGCAATCCCGTCCTGCTGGGCCTTCCGAAGAATGGCCGCGGCCTTGCGGGAGATACTTCCTTCGGTCTCCCGCATCTCCTTCCTGATGGAATAGAGCTCGTCTGAGGCCGTATCCTTGATCTCGCCGTACTTGTCTAGAATAGTGTCGATCCGACGCGTGACTTCGGGGAATACCGTGATGCGCGAGGACATTCGCTTCAGCATGGGATACACGCCGTCGCGGGTGGTGGAGAAAAAGTGGACGACCTTCCTGGCGGTCTCCATCATGGTCCGGAGCTTACCGAGGGACAGCACATCGAGGTTGGCGCCCTCCGCGACCGGGGCGAGGAAGCCCTGGCAGTCGATGTAGCCGCTGAGCGGGAATGATTCCTCGAAAAGGAGGATGAGGCGCATCTCGTCGGTCAGGAGCAGCCTCTGGCGAATGACGGTGGCATCGGAGGAGAATTCTTCCTCGCGGACCCGCGTGTCGGCGTATTCCGTCATCGTACGGGCGGCGATAAGCTCCCGGATGCGGTCGAATCCGAGCTTCTCCTCAAGCCTCGCGTCCGTCATGACTTCTCCTCCTGTTTGGGCGAAAGAAGATTCTTCAGGTAAGTGAGGCTCTCGATGGGTATGATGCCCTTTTCAGCGTTGATAAACAGGATGTGTCCCGTCTCCTCGGAGACCACGATAACGTCGGCGTCCGATTCTTCGGAGATGCCGATGGCGGCTTTGTGGCGCATGCCGTAGCTTGGCGGGATGTCGGTCCTCTGGGTAATCGGGAGGGTGCAGCGGGCCGCTACTATTCGCCCCCCGGCGATAATCATCGCGCCGTCATGGAGGGGGGAATTCTTGAAGAATATGTTCCGGATAAGCCTCCTGTTGATGGCCGCGTCGATGCGGTCGCCGGTCTCAATAATGTGCTCCAGCGAAGTGTTGTGCGGGAGGACAATCAGCGCTCCGGTCTTCTCCTGGGACATGTTGCGGCACGCCTCGGTGATTTCCTTGACCGCCTCGACGCCGACACCTTCGGCCTTGTCGCCGAATATGCGGCTGATCCAGCTGGCGCTCTTGCGGCCTATGCCCGTGCCATTGCCCATACGCATCAGCGAATGCCGGATCTCCGGCTGGAATATGATGATCAGCGCCACGACGCCGATATCTATCAGCGACTGCAGCAGGGCTGTCATCATTCGCATGCCGAATGCGCTCGCCACTATCCTCAGCACCAGGATGCCGATGAGAATGACGAATATATTGGTCATCGCGCTGTCCCGGAGCCATTTGAACACGAACAGGATCACCAGGGCCACCAGAACGATGTCCACGATGTCCGTCAGCGAGAGCTTCAGGAAGTCGAATGCCGAGAGCAGGAGCATGGTTTACTTGAGGTCTGTCTTTATCTGGAGTTCTTCGAGCTGGGCGTCGTCGATTACCGAAGGGGAATCGATCATGACGTCGCGGCCCTGGTTGTTCTTCGGGAACGCGATGTAGTCGCGGATCGTCTCCTGGCCGCCGAACAGGGCGCAGACGCGGTCGAATCCGAATGCCAGCCCACCATGAGGCGGAGCGCCGAATCTGAACGCGTTGATGATGAATCCGAACTTGTATTCGGCCTCCTCAGGCCCGATGCCGAGCACCTCGAACATCCTCTTCTGCATGTCTGCATTGTGGATACGGATAGATCCGCCGCCGAGCTCGGTACCATTGAGGACGAAGTCGTACGCGTTGGCGCAAACTCTCTCGATATCCTCCTTGGCGTCGCTGTAGAACCATTTTTCATGCTCCGGCTTCGGTGCGGTGAAGGGATGGTGCATGGCGTAGAAGCGCTGCGTCTCGTCGTCCCATTCGAAGAGCGGGAAGTCCACGATCCAGAGCGGTGCGAATACCTTCGGGTCGCGAAGTCCGAGGCGGTTGCCCATCTCGATGCGGAGGACGCCGAGCATGGTCTGAACCTTGCGCATGTTGTCGCCGCTGAGGATGAGGACGAGGTCGCCAGGGCGTGCCTCGGCCCTTTCGGCGATGATTTCGAGATCCTCGGGGGCGTAGAACTTGTCAATGGAGGACTTGAAGCTGCCATCGTTATTGACCTTGATGTAAATGAGGCCCTTGGCGCCCACCTGCGGGCGTTTGACCCATTCGGTCAGTTCGTCGATCTGCTTGCGGGTGTATTCCGATGCGCCCGGGACGCAGATGGCGCCGATATAAGCCGCGCCGTCGAGGACGCCGAATCCCTTGCCCTTGGCGGACCCGGTGACGTCGTGGATGGTCATTCCGAAGCGGATATCCGGCTTGTCGGAGCCGTATTTGTCCATCGCGTCGTACCAGCTCATTCGCGGAAGCGGATCCTTGAAATCGATGCCCAGGACATTCCTGAACAGGGTTTTCATCATTCCCTCGAAGGTGTCGAGCACGTCTTCCTGCTCGACGAATGCCATTTCGCAGTCAATCTGCGTGAACTCCGGCTGGCGGTCGGCCCTGAGGTCCTCGTCGCGGAAGCAGCGCACAATCTGGAAATAACGGTCGTAGCCGGCGACCATCAGGAGCTGCTTGAAGGTCTGAGGGCTCTGCGGCAGGGCGTAGAACTGTCCGGGATTCATCCTCGAAGGCACGACGAAGTCGCGTGCGCCTTCCGGGGTGGACTTGATAAGATAAGGGGTCTCAATCTCGAGGAATCCCTCGCCGTCTAGGTAATTGCGCACCTCGTGTGCGAGGCGGTGACGGAGCATGAGGGCCTTCTGGAGAGGATTTCTCCTGAGATCCAGATAGCGGTACTTGGCACGGAGGTCCTCGCCGCCGTCGGACTCATCCTCAATGGTGAAAGGCGGAGTGACCGACTTGTTAAGTATATTGATCGAAGCGACCTTGATCTCAATGTCGCCGGTAGCCATTTTGGGGTTTTTGCTCTGGCGCTCCAGCACCTCGCCCGTCGCCTGAATCACGAATTCGCGGCCAAGCGAAGTCGCCGTCTCAACCAGCGCCTCCGGTGCTTCCGCCTCCACGACCAGCTGCGTGATCCCATAACGGTCACGGAGGTCGATGAAAGTCATTCCGCCGAGCTTGCGTGCCTTCTGCACCCACCCGGCCAGCGTCACGGTCTTACCCTTGTCTTCAATGCGGAGCTCCCCGCAAGTATGTGTCCTGTACATAACTCAAATATATCAAGTCTGCAAAGATACATATTATTTTTGACAAAAGTAGCTATCCGCTGATCGCCTTGATGTATTCGGTGTGGGCGGCGAGGAGGGTGTTTAGGGAGCGGGGGATGATGTCTTCGAAGCGGGGGTCCTGGTCGAGGAGCTGCTCGACGGAGAGCCAGACTTCGCTTTCGTCTTCGCCGTCGTTGATGTAGGCCTTGGCGATCTTGACCCCGGCGGTCACCTTGTTGCATGCGTCGAGGACATCCATGCGGTTGTTGGCGTCGACATCCATGATGCCGGGCATGATTATGCGGAGGAAGTATTCGTCATCCTCACTGTCCAGGATGATGAATGTGATCATCTGGTATTTGAAGATGATGCCGAAGTCTTCTTTCACGGGCTGCAGGCCCTCCTTTTTCAGGTATTCCAGTATCTGGTCTATGATTGCCATGGCTGTAAACACTTAAAATCCAATCTTTTTCCTCTCCTGGGTGGCAAGTGATGAAGGATTGCTCTTGATCGACTCCTCGAGGTGGTGCGTCGCGATGGGCTCGTCTGCAAGCGCCGCGATCATGGCGGCCTCGTTGACGATGAACGCGATATCTGCCGAGGCGTACCCTTCCGTCAGCTCGGTCAGCTTTTTCAAATCTATCTCCTTCTGCGGCCGGCCCTTGAGATGAATCTCGAACATCTTCTGACGCGTATCGGCGTCCGGCGCCGGAATCTCCACATGGAGGTCCAGACGGCCTTTCCGGAGCACTGCCGGGTCGATCATGTCCATCCGGTTGGTCGTGCCGATGACGAATATTCCCCTCGACGAACAGTTGTTGAGCTGCGACAGGAACTCGTTGACCTCGTCGGCGCGGTAATTGGCCGAAGTCGACCCGCGGGACGGCACGAAGGAGTCGAATTCGTCAAAACAGATCACCGTGGGAGCGTTCTTTTCGGCCTCTTCGAAGAGCTTTGCAATCTTTCCCTGAGTCCCGTGGACGTACGAACTGCCGAGGTCGGAGCCGTTGACGAGCATGTAATTGAAGCCGGATTCCTCGGCGAATTTCTGCGCGAAGAATGTCTTCCCGCAACCCGGAGGCCCATAGAGCAACATGCCGTTCGGGGGCATCAGGCGGTATTTTTCGGCCTTTTCGCGGTCCTTGATGACCCAGATGACGCGCTGGGAGAGATTCTCCTTGAGAGCCTCCATGCCGGCCACATCCTGGAATCCGCCTTTGCCGGCTTCGCTCCTGTGAATGGGGACGGTGGATTTCTGCTCTTGAGCCTCAGACTTGCCTTCTTTTTCGTCCGCGACGCCTTCCGGCCCGGCGATAAGTTCGTAGAACGCGGATATGTCGGGGCGCTCGAGGCGATTCTTCATAAGTCCGGCTCTGAGGGCCTCCACCATCGCAGGATCCATGTCGGAGGGGACCGTCAATTCGCCTTCACGGGCGGCACGAACCTTCTGTTTGCGCACGGCGAACGGCTCATGCTTGGAGGTCTCGCAGAACCACGGCGCCCGGCCCGTCAACATGTGATAGAGCACCGCCGAAACGGCGAATACATCACTGCCCGGGGTAAAGACGCCCATCAGGGCCTCAGGAGCCATGTACAGCACGTGGAGCTCCTCGACCTCAAACGGAGGGGCACCGTTGACCGGCGCGAAAGTATGCCCGAGGTCGATGATCTTCGGAGAGACATTCCCCTCCCCGTCGCTTTCCAGAAGGATATTCTTCGGAGTAATGTCGTTGTGGCACAAGCCGAGCTCAAGATGCAGATACTCAAGTGCTTCCACCACCGGGATTATTATCTCGCGAGCCTCCTCGGCGGAGAAGGTCTTCCCGGTCTTCAGTATCTCCGACAGCAGCCTCCCCTGGAAGAACGGCGTGACCAGGCACTGGTAATCCGTCCCTTCGTGGCTGAAGGTCAGCGCTTCCGCGAATGAAATGATGTTGGGATGCTTCACCATTCGGCAAATAGCAATCTCCGCGACAGTTTCCTCCACCATCAGTTTCGGCGGCACGGCAGACGTATCGAACACCTTTATGAAAAAGGTACTCCCCTTTTCATTCGTCACCAGATAACTGGCACAGAACACACTCTCCTTGATAAGCCGCTGTATCCTGTACTCCCCTATTCTGGTATTCTCCGGAAAAATCGTCATAGTGTTATTCCAATTCGAGTGTTAGTTTTACGAAATCTTCGACGCCGAGGGTCTCCGGGCGGAGGGAGAAGACAGGCGCGGCGAGGAATTCGGCGAGAGTCTCCTCGGACCAGCCTTCCCGCTGGGCTTTGGCCTTTGCAATGGGACGGAGAGGGTTGCGCATCATCTTGCGGCGCTGGCCGAATGCCGTTTTGACCACCGTCCGGAAGAGTTTTTCGTCGCAGCCAAGCGATGTGCGGCCGTTGCGGCGCAGGCGGATGACCGCCGAATCCACTTTGGGCGGCGGCAGGAAACTCCCCGGTCCCACCGGGAACAGATATTCGATGTCGTACCACGCCTGCAGGAATACCGACAGGATGCCGTAAGTCTTGCTTCCGGGCTTCTCGGCTATGCGCTCCGCCACCTCCTTCTGGATCATGCAGACCACCTCCGGAATGCTGTCCCGGTATTCGAGTATCTTGAAGAATATCTGCGACGAAATATTGTACGGGAAATTGCCGATCACGGCGAAATTCCCCGGGAATATCTTCTCCAGCTTCAGCGACAGGAAATCCGCCTCCAGCAGTTTCCCCTGAATCCCCGGGAAGTGCGCCAGCAGATAATCCACTGACTCCCGGTCGATCTCCACCGCCTTCAGAGCAATATCTTCCCTCTCCAGCAGGTACTTTGTCAACACGCCCGTTCCAGGCCCCACTTCCAGCACATCCCGGGTTTCGCCCGAAATGACAAGCGCGTCGACAATCGCCCTGGCGACCTTGTCGTCACGGAGAAAATGCTGGCCGAGGGCCTTTTTGGCGCGAACTTCCATCAGATCCTGCCAAGAACGCCGAGTAGAGTGGTACCGAGCCCGATGGTGTAACCTTCAGAGGCGAAATACACCTTGTCTGAGCTATCCGCTATGATCACGAGCGGGAGGTCCTTGCCGGCGAGGCCGAGACCGTCCACGAGCGCCTTTTCCACCACGGAGCCGTTATCGACGGCGAATGTCACATTGTCCGGCAGGACACCGAATTTTCCGTCCTTGATATCCTTCTGGAGCACATCGAGCGCCTCCTGGCTGCGGGTCATGAGAAGAATCTTGCCGCCCCATGCCTCCAGCTTCTGCTTCTCTGCAGCGATATCGCGGAGCGCATGGTTGGACGGCTCTTTGCCGGGCTCGACCACGCCCACGACGAAGTAGCCGTGCCCCTCGAAGGGAAGAATCGAAGTGTCGACGTTACCGACGACCGAAACCGGCCCTTCGGGGAATGTGAGCTTGAGGTCGACATCCACCTCCTGGCCTTCGACGATGTCGAATTCGGTCACCGTCACCGGCACGGAACCGTCGGGAAGACGGTTGCCCGCCGCCATGAGATAGTGGCCGGTATCGATGCGGATGCCCTTCTGGAAGCTCTTCATGAAGTCCTGGCCGCCGCCCATGTCGAATTCGCCTTCGTCGAAACCGAGCTGGCGGGCCCGGCCGTCCTCGACGCGGCTGATGGAGAAGTGACGGTAATATCCGGGGCTCTCAATGGTGGGAACGGGAATGTAGTGCAGCTTGAGCGTGCCGCGGACTGAAGCCGTCGCGGTGGATTCGTCGCCGAGAGTTACGTTGAGCCAATCCTCACCGCTCTTGTACTGAATATTACCGGAAACGGGGTTCTTGTGGGCCTCATTGCCAAGGGTGCGGCACATGGCCACAAAGAAATTGCCGAGCGAGCGCTTGTCGGCCACACGGGCCTTCCAGACGCTGATCGGTGACATCGGAATGCTCCATGCCTTGGGGTCGTCGATGATGGCGATATTGTCGCCCATCCATTTCAGCAGGGCTGCGGGATCGGAAAGGAGAGCCTTCTCGTCAGCCGTAAGCGTCGAGAGGAAATAGCCCTTGTAGGGCGACAGGAACTCGGATTCGATACGGGGACGGAGTACGCACTCGGGATGGTCGTAGCTGTCTGCGAGAATCTCCGGGGTGATATCCTGGCAGTCCTTGCGGCTGAGTGAACGGAGGAGCTCGGCAGCTCTTTCCTTGTCCTCAGCACCTGCGAGGAAGTCCTCGATAACCTGCCAGTTGGCCCTTGCGGACATGATGAAGCGGGCGGTGCGGGGGTCGTAACCATTCGCCGTGACGAAGGCTTCGGCGTCCTCTTTTGTGGGGAATGTGGCCTCCCAGGCCTTCCTGATCGAATCTTCCTCGGCGATACGGCGGTCGTTTTCAGCCCGCTGCTCAGGAGTAACGTCAGGAATTACAGCCTTCTCTGCCGGAGGAATGATCATTATCGGGCGCTCAGTAAGCTCCGCCGGCGCTGGACCGATTGCAATCGTCACATCGTCGTCGCGGCCGAAGGACACCTTCTCATAGCCGTACATTCCGTCCTTGGACGCCCATGCAAGCATGTCGCCGAGGCCGGCGGAAAGTGTCGTAGAGCCGTCTGCAGCGGTGTATTTGGCTACGGCCGGGTAGAATTCGGCGTAATTGTAAATGCAGAAGTCGACGCGGGCCTCCTCAACGGGAGTGCCGGCCTCGTGACCGCTGCCTTCGCCCCATACCACATGGACGGTGGATTTGCCCGTGGCGGCATAGTTGTCGATGAGGTTGACCTCCGTGTACTGCGGGCTTTCGAGCACCGTCTCCTCGGGGCCGTAATAGCGGCCGAATACTTTCGTGTGCATCAGCATGGCGCGTGACGCCGGAGCATTGAACCAGCCGAGATTGACGACAGGCTCCGGTTCGCAGGCGCCGATAAACCACCACTTGCCGTCAGCCCATGCCTCAACCCATGCGTGATTGTCGTCGGAATGAGCCCAGCGCGGCGTATAGACCTGCCGTGCCGGAATGCCGACGCTCCTCAGTGCAGCTACGCAGAATGTCGACTCCTCGCCGCAGCGCCCGAGGGCATTGCGGTACATCGAAATCGGGGAGGACGTCCTGCCGTCGGAAGGCTGGTAAGTGGCCTTCTCGTGGCACCAGTGGTTGACTTCGAGAATAGCGTCCTTCATCGGGAGATCCTTGACGCGAGGTGCAAGTTCGCGATAGAAAACGACCCTGGAGGAGTCCAGATTCTCATTATTGACGCGCAGCGGAAGCACGAAATGGCGCAGGAGAAGTTCCGGGACATCCTTGCCCCATGGCATCTCCTCGCGGGCCTTGAACGTCGCGCGGACATTCTGGAGATAGAAGTCCGTGGGATAATCGGTCAGGTCAGCCAGCGGCATGTATGCGTAGAGGAACTCGAGCGCCTCCTTTTCGGCGAGGGTGACGGAGGATTCGTCCAAGGTGTAGAACTGGGCGAGACGGCCGCCGTATGCCTCCAGGCGGTTTTTGAGGGTGGTTTCCACCTCATTGCGATAGGTCTCGTCGGTAAGGAAGTGCTCCCCTTCCGAGGCGCATGATACCAGCGCGGCAACGGCCGCAAGCGTCAAAAGTATCCTTTTCATTTCATCGAATTGATTACGTCCTGATTGATCTGGCGAAGTCCTTCTTCGTCCATTTTGATGACCTCACGGTCGTAGGTCATGAGGCCGTTGACCTCGCCTTCGACGTCAGTCGTCTGGGTGTAGACAGCCGCGGCAACACCCTCTGCGATAAGTCCTTTGAGCTGTTCAGCGAATTTGCCATACTGCTCCAGGGCCTCTTCAGCTGTCTTGAACTGGACATATCCCCAGTTGCGGTCGGGCTGCCAGAGGTGGCCTTCGACGGGACGGCCGATGCCGCCGAATTCGCCGAGTACGTCAACGAGGAGTCCGTCGGAACGGAAGCGCATCTTGGGATCCGGATAGTTGTGGAGGTCGAATATGTCGCCGACCGGGTAGCAGCTGCCGCCGGATGCCGGATTGATGAGACGGGTGGGGTCGCACTGGCGGGTGAATTCGACGACCTTTTCAGTCTCGAACTGGGCCCAGCCCTCATTGAACGGCACCCACACCACGATTGAAGGATGGTCGCGGAGCTGGCCGACAATGTCTGACCATTCCATGAAGAATGCGTCCTTGGCTGTTTCGGTAATCTGGGAGTCGTCGGAAGCCTGTCCCCAGGTGCCCTGCTCCCAGTGGCCGAAGCGGCTGTCGGTAATGGAAGGCATGTCCTGCCAAACGACGATTCCGATGCGGTCGCACCAGGTGTACCAGCGCTCAGGCTCGACCTTGACGTGCTTGCGGATCATATTGAAGCCGAAATCCTTGGTCTTCTGGATATCGAAGCGGAGAGCGTCGTCGGTCGGTGCCGTATATAGGCCGTCCGGCCACCAGCCCTGATCGAGGGGACCGAACTGGAACAGAGGCTGTCCGTTGATGGCCAGGCGCTTGTCTTCGGTGGCAGTGATAGTCCTCGCCGCAGCATAACCGTAGATTGCGTCAACCACCTCGCCGTCAATGAGATATTCGAGTTTGAGGCCGTAGAGGTAGGGCTCGTCGGGGCTCCAGAGGTGAAGGTCGTCGAGATCGAAGTCGACCTTCTCGCCGAGATCGCATTCGGCAGAAAGGATCACCTCGGGATCGGCACCGCCCCAGACCGGGGATTCGGGATCGTAGCCCACGCCGCCCTCGAGGAGGGTTACGCGCATACGGTGTTCGGCATTCTCGTCCTCTGCGATGAGCGGAAGCGGTGTCACGCTGATGCAGCCTTTCTCGATGTCGGTATCGATGTAGTAGCCGTCGATATTGTCCGGAACGGAAACGGGCTCGACCCAAACGGTCTGCCAGATTCCCGTAACAGCGGTGTACCAGATGCCGTTCGGATTGGCCACCTGCTTACCGCGGGGCTGCTCGTTGTTGTCGGTGCCGTCAAGGACCTTGACCACGAGATGCTGGGGGCCGGTCGGGGAAATCAGCGCGGTGATGTCAAAGGAGAATGCCGTATAGCCGCCCTCATGGGTGCCCAGGCTCTCTCCGTTGAGCCAGACCTCGCAGGTATGGTCGACTGCGCCGAAGTTGAGGATAGTGCCTTTCTCCCAGTCCTCCGGCAGCGTGAATGAGATGCTATACCACAGGGCTTCGTCCGGTGACACCTTGCGGCCGACTCCGGAAAGGGCTGACTCGATACAGAACGGGACCAGGATCTCCCCGTCGAATTCTTCAGGGCAGGGGGCGTCCTTGGCCGTTACGGCATAGTCCCAGAGGCCGTTGAGGGACATCCACTCGGGGCGGATCATCCTCGGACGGGGATATGCCCCGGCGACGGTCGAGGGACTCACTTCAGCTGCCCAGGAGGTCATGATATGGTCTCCTGCAGGGGCCCAGGTGGTGACAGGGGCTTCTTCGGCGGCCTCTTTGACCACTCTTTTGGAGGTGCCGCAACTCACCGCTGCGATAATGATTGTGATGCACCAGAAAGCTCTTTTCATATCTCGTGGAATTATTAATCGAATACAGGTGGCGGCAGCATCGGGACGAAGTGGATTTCCCCGCCTCCGGCTTTGCCGAGAATCGGTGATGCCGCGACATCTCTGAGTGGATCCGTTGGATCATCTGTCGTGAGGAAAGTGTCGAAATCGAATGTGCCGATATCTCCGGACAGCGTAAGTATCCTCTTCACTATCAGTTCTCTCTGCCATGCGGAGAAGTAGAAGCGGTTGTCAATCATGCAGCTGGTGCGTTCATTGCGCCAGCGGCCGGACATGGCGACCTGGCCGCCCTGGTAGATACCTATGCGGTCATACTGCGGCTTGGAAGTAACCAGGGTCGCCTTCCTGTCAAGCCAGTGCTGCCATGGGATGGATGTGTAGTCTCCGGTCAGATTGAGGCCGAAAGGTACGGTATAGCCGGAATACACGCCGCCTGTCTTTGTGTTGTTCTCGTACCAGTATTCGTCGGCAAGACGGGCAAATGCGTGGCCGCCGTATTCATGTACAAGCGTATTGGTCCAGTCGCCGAGGGAAATGCCCATCGCCTGTATGTCAGCGTCGGAGACGTCAACGTATTCGGTAGTAACCTGATCCGGGTATGCGGCTTCAATGGACGGATAGCGCCAACCGAGCTGGCCGCCATTGAAACTGTATGGCGCCATGCAGTAGGACCGTCCCCTGTTGCTGTCGAAGTGGCAGATGCCGCCGTAGCGGGAATCGTTGATGATGACCAGGACCGGGATTTCGTCTATGGTGTGGGTATCGTTAAGGATATCCGGGCAATTATTTTCGACGAATCCGTACAGTGTTGTCGCATCGCACGCCATTCTATTGTATTGTGTCTGCTCCCAGCGGGACTTGAAATAGCAGTCGCGCTCGGTGATATACCCGTATGGTGATTCGTCACTGAGGACCGAAGCGCCGGATTCGTTGGAATTGACCCTAAGGAACCATACCCGGAAGTAATCCTTGTAGGTCTTGTAGGGCTCGGTATCAAAGAGCGCGTCTATTCCGGCCTCGGCCAAACGCACGAATTTGCCCATTTCCGGGGCCGTGAAGCCATCCGGTACTACAGCCAGTACTACAGGTTTGGTACCCCTGGTGGATTCCATGTACTTGATTGGCGCGTATGATGTAACCGGTGCATCCTCGAAGCTGTCGCCGAGCGCTATGGTGCCGAAATCCAGGATCTTGGAGCGCTTGAATTCCATGGTCTTGGTTGACGACTTTGTCGTCGAATTGCCCGACGCATCGGAAAAGACCATGTCGAATCCGCTGACCGTCACAGGCAGCACCGCGATATAATAGTCCTGTCCTTCGACGAATGTCCCCGTCAGCGTGATGGTGTCGTATGGCTGTGCGCCGGAAAAATGACGGTCCAGATCCAGCACGGCTATTCCGTCCGTTCCGAGGGTGAATATGAAATCTCCCGCTATCTGGGTTGATGTCATGAACGTAATCTTGGTGACGCTGCCGGCAACACTGCCGGAAATGCGGAAACGGATGAGGCACGGAATATTGTGGAAGGTAAAGTCCTCATTGAGATTTGCGGCATAAGCGGTCGAGAAGAGAAGTCCCTCCGCCACACCGCCGGCGACAGCGGTCTGCTCTGCGGGAAGATTCTTCCCGAAAATCATCGCCGAGCTGTTGGTCTTAAGGCCACCCGAAGGATAACTGCAGTACAGCGCCTTGCCGTCCGGGACTTCATTTACAGTCGAGAATGTGGCGCTCTTTACATTGTCGTCTTCGGTAGTGAATACGGCGCGGGAGAATTTATTCTCATTGTTCTCGTCGATGTAGAGGCATGAGAATTTGTCGCCGGCACTCCAGTAAACGCCCGCAGACGTGCCCAGGTCATTCATCGTGATATGGGTCCTGGTCTCGGGAATATCTGCGGTCGCGGTAATGGTAATCCCTGCTCCCGGTCGTTCTGTCACATCTTCGGCCACAATGCCACCGTCACCCGGGAGTTCCTCCTCAGGGACTTCCATGGCCTCCTGCTGCACGCAGGCGGCGAGCATCATCCCGGCAAGGAGAATCCTAAGCGGAGAAAGGATTGACATTCTCGACTTCATAGTCTTCGGTAGAATTGTTTCCCTTCGTCTCGGACAGAACCGCCGCCTCCAGCCTCACCACCACAACCTCGCTCTCCGGACGGGAATATATATTAATCTTCTTCATAGCCTACGAAGTTAACAATTTTCCCAAACTTTCGCAAAATTGTCACCAATCCCGCGACGGCGTTCACTTCGTCCCCAAACTCACCGCCGGGGATTTGCTGGTATAAAGCCTATTCGCCGAGGGTGGCGACCATGACGGCTTTGATGGTGTGCATGCGGTTTTCGGCTTCGTCGAAGACGATGGAGGCGGGGCTTTCGAAGACTTCTTCGGTGACCTCGATGCCGTTGAGGCCGAATTTTTCGTAAACGTCACGTCCGGCCTTGGTGTCGAGGTTGTGATACGACGGGAGGCAGTGCATGAACTTGCAGTTGGGGTTGCCGGTCCTCTTCATGAGGGAAGCGTTTACCTGATACGGCATGAGCATGTCGATGCGCTCTTTCCAGACCTCGTCGGGCTCGCCCATGGATACCCAGATATCGGTGTAGATGAAGTCGCAGCCTTTGACTCCGGCGTCAACGTCGTCCGTGACGGTGACGCGTGCACCTGTCTTGGAGGCAATCTCACGGCATTTTTCCACGAGCCATGCTTCGGGCTGGAGGGACTTCGGAGCGACGATGCGGACATCCATTCCGGCGAGTGCCCCGCCGACAAGGAGGGAGTTGCCCATATTGAATCGTGAGTCGCCGAGATAGGCGAATGTGATCTTCTCAAGCGGCTTGTCGCTGTGCTCCGACATTGTGAGGAGGTCGGCGAGGACCTGGGTCGGGTGGGCCTCATTGGTGAGACCGTTCCAGACGGGGACACCGGAGAATTCGGCGAGTTCCTCAACGGTCTTCTGGGCGAATCCACGGTATTCAATGCCATCGTACATGCGGCCGAGGACACGGGCAGTGTCCTTCATTGTCTCTTTGATGCCGATCTGCGAGCCGGTCGGGCCGAGATAGGTGACATGGGCGCCCTGGTCGTATGCTGCAACCTCGAAGGAGCAGCGCGTACGGGTGGAAGTCTTCTCGAAGATAAGGGCTATATTTTTGCCTTTAAGATGCTGGATTTCAGTTCCTTCCTTCTTGGCCTTCTTGAGATCGGCGGAAAGGGCGAGGAAATAGCGGATCTGCTCCGGAGTGAAGTCGAGGAGCTTAAGGAAACTGCGGTTGTGAAGCGGGAATTCCATTTGTTCAATCGTTTTTTAAGGTAAGATATGGGTACCGCACGCGGGGTTGGAAAGCTGTCCCGCTTCGGTGATGATACATTTGCGGCCGCCGCCCTCGATGAAGCGGATACCGGCCCTGACTTTCGGCGCCATTGAGCCTTCGGCGAATTGCCCCTCGGCGAGATACTTCTTCGCCTCGGCAACGGTCATCGTGTTGAGCGCCTTCTCGTCGGGCTTGCGGAAATTGACGTACACTTTGGGTACGTCGGTGAGGATATAGAGCTCATCCGCGCCGGTCTCTATTGCGGCGAGGGCGCTCGCTAAATCCTTGTCAATCACGGCCTCAACGCCTTTCATGGCGCCACCGGCATTGATGACGGGGATTCCGCCGCCGCCGACTGTGACGACAATGTAGCCTTCGCGGGCGAGGCGACCGACAAGGCCGATATTGCTGATCCTCACAGGCACCGGGGATGCCACGACCTTGCGCCAGCCCCTACCGCGGGGATCTTCTTTGTATACACCTTCGAGGCCTTCGACCTCTTCCTTGGTGTAATACGGACCTACCGGCTTTGTAGGAGTCTTGAACATGGGATCATCAGCGGCCACTTCGACGCGCGTCACGAGGGACACTACGTCGCGATCAATGCCTTCTGCGCGGAGCGCCTGCTCCATTCCGGTCTCGATCATGTAAGCGATCGACCCCTGGGTCTCAGCGCCGCAGAAGTCCATAGGCATTGCCTCAAGGCCGAATACACGCTTGCCGGCCTCGTGACGGAGAAGCGCATTCCCCACCTGCGGACCGTTGCCGTGACCGATAATGATATCGTAACCCCTGGAGACGAGATGGCATACCTCGGCGCAGGTGGCGCGCACGTTGGCGAGCTGTTCGTCGTACGTTCCCTTGTCGCCGGAACGGAGAAGGGCGTTGCCGCCGAATGCGACTACTGCGAGAGGACGTTTCATAGCGATTCGAATACTTCGCTGATTATTGCAATGGCTTCGCGGAGCTCTTCTTCGGTAATCACGAGCGGCGGAGCAAAGCGAATTATATGACGGTGCGTCGGTTTGGCGAGAAGGCCTTTTTCGGCGAGGCGGAGACAGATATCCCAGGCCTCGATACCGTTCTGCGGCTCCGTAATGACGGCGTTGAGAAGACCCTTGCCGCGGACTGCCTTGAAGAACGGGCTCTTGATTTTCCCGATTTCCTCACGGAAAATGACGCCGAGACGAGCCGCATTCTCCGTAAGGTGCTCATCGCGAATGACCTCGAGAGCGGCCACGGCAACCTTCGCCGCAAGCGGGAAACCGCCGAATGTAGATCCGTGCTCGCCGGGGAGAATGGTGAGCATGATTTCGTCGTCTGCGAGGACCGCCGACACCGGAAGAGTGCCGCCGGAGAGCGCCTTGCCGATCGTAATCATGTCGGGACGAACGCCTTCGTGATCGCAGGCGAACATCTTGCCGGTACGCCCGATGCCCGTCTGGACCTCGTCTGCGACAAACAGCACATTGTGCTTGTGGCACAAATCGTAGCACTTCTTGATATACCCGTCAGACGGCACGTAAACGCCGGCTTCGCCCTGAATGGGCTCAACGAGCATTGCGCAAACCTTGTCGCCCTTTTCGTCGAGAACCTTCTCGAGTGCCTCGGTATCATTGTAGGGAATCTGGATGAATCCCGGAGTGAACGGGCCATACTGCGAATAGCTGTCCGGATCCGAGGACATGGTGACGATGGTGATGGTACGGCCGTGGAAATTGCCTTCGCAGACCACGATGAGGGCTTCATTCTCGGGAATGCCCTTGACTTTGTAGCCCCAGCGGCGAGCGAGCTTGAGAGCCGTTTCGACGGCCTCCGCGCCGGAATTCATCGGAAGAAGCTTGTCGTAGCCGAAGAATTCGGTGGCGAACTTCTCGTAAGGACCGAGACAGTCGTTGTAGAATGCCCTGGAGGTAAGGCAGAGTTTTTCAGCCTGATCGGTGAGGGCCTTTACGATTTTGGGATGGCAATGTCCCTGGTTTACAGCCGAATAGGCCGAGAGGAAGTCGAAATAGCGCTTGCCGTCGACATCCCAGACGTAGATGCCTTTTCCCTTTTCCAGCACAACCGGAAGAGGGTGGTAATTATGCGCACCGTACCGCTCCTCGAGAGCGATATAATCGGCCGCAGTGAGTTTTTGTTGCATGGTGTTATTATGTGGTTATCAGTCTCTTCTGAGAGGGAGGGTGGAGCAGCGCAGAAGGCCGCCCATCTTTGAAATCTCCCTGTAGGGAACGGTCTCTACCGTCATTCCCCATACATTCCGCAGGTGGTCATTGAGGCGAGTGAAGTGCTCTTCGGTCACGACGACATTCTCCGAAATGGAGAATATGTTGGAATTCATCCAGTACATCTCCTCCTGGGTCAGGAGGAATACATTCTCGCTGCCGAACAGCTCCACCAAGTGGTCGGCGTCGCGTGGATTCATGAAGCCTTCCTTATAAATAATGGCTTTGTCGCGTCCGACCGGCATGAAAGTGCAGTCGAGATGAAGAATGCCCTTGCGCGGGTCCGTATCGCTCTTCAGCAGGTTGAGAGGGATAATGGTCCTGTCGGGGAATATCATTTTAAGATAATCGACCGCAAGACGGTTGGTCCTCGCTGTTTTGACCGACGGATAATCCGGGAAATCGTACTGTCCGAGGAAGATATAATTCTTGTACAATATGACGTCACCGCCCTCGACATGGACGGTTTCGGGGAGATTGTAGATATTCTTGTAATGAATCTCCCGGTAGATGCGCTCGTACGCGTCAATTTCCTCCTGGCGGTCGGGAATGATGTTGGAAACGATAATCTTGTCGCCGATTACGAATCCGACGTCGCGGGAGAATACCTGATTGCAGTTCTGTACCAGCTCTGGACGGTAGACCATGACGCTGTACTTCTGGAGCACACCGAGGAAGGCGTCCATTTCCCTGACGATATCCTTGTCGGAAGGGTATGTCCCGTTGACTGCCGATTCGTATGACTTGGCGTCGAATGTCTGCTCGGGTGTGGGCGCAGGGCCGTTGGACATGGGCAGGCCGAGAACAACTTCCCGGAGCCGTCCGGTCTCGGAATTTACGTTGAGGTTCATAACTGTCAGAACTATTTTACTTACAAATATACGCCTTTTTCTCGGCTTTGCTTAAAAAATGCGTAAATTTGCGCCCGGTTTTCAGGATTATCTATGGACTGGCTGAGAAAATGGATGCTCCCTCTCGCGATGCTGACAGGCGTCGGCGTGTACCTCTTCCTGCACTACGTTCCGGGAGTTGAGGAAGGTGGCTATCTCCGCGTCGCCCGCGTCCTCCAGCCCATCCTGATCAGCGTGATGCTGTTTCTGCAGCTCAACTGCGTGGCACCGTCCGATCTCCGTTTTCACCGCTGGCATTTCCGGCTTCTGTGCGTTCAGGCGCTGCTTTTCGGCGCATTCGGCCTCCTCGCCACCATGACTCCTCCCGGGGCCTGGCGAATACTTCTGGAGTGCGCCATGCTCTGCTTTATCTGTCCGACAGCCGCTGCGGCCGGCGTGATCACGGAAAAGATTGGCGGCCACCTCGCCGGAGTGATGACATACACCGTGCTATCAGATACCCTCGCCTGCGTGATGATTCCTATCATGATCCCGTTCGTGCACCCGGCGGCGGACATGGGATTTCTCGCCGCCTTCTGGGCGATAGTACAGCGGGTATTCTCCATCCTGCTGCTTCCCCTGGTGCTTGCCTGGACCATTCGATACCTCTTCCCGCGACTCCAGCAATGGCTTGAAAAGTATCATGGACTCGCTTTCTACATCTGGGGAGTAGGCCTCACGCTGGCAATGTCGCTGGCCACATACGCCCTTCTCGGAAGCGGCGTCGGCATCATTGTCGCAATCGGCATCGGCATTGTCTCCCTCGCCGCATGTATCTTCCAATTTGCCGCAGGGCGGCGAATGGCCCGTCGCTACGGCCGCCGCGAATCCCTCACCTCCGGCCAATCCCTCGGCCAGAAGAACACCGGCTTCATCATCTGGCTGGGACTAACCTACATGACCCCCGTCACCTCCGTCGCCGGCGGCCTCTACGCCGTCTGGCACAACCTCGTCAACACCTGGGAACTATCTCATACAAGCCGGCACTAATCGTCCACCAGGACAGGAGGTGCGAGAGGTGGCATCATGCGGACGGGGACGTTGTGGCTGTTGCCGAGGACGGGGCTTGAGGCCACGTCGCGGACGGGGTCGATCGGGGAATCTTTCGAGAAGAAATCCGTCAGCGAGAAGGTGCCGCCTGCAAGCGACATGATTCTCTTCACTATCAGCTCTCTCTGCCAGGTTGAGAAGTAACGGCGGTTGTCGATCATACAGCTGATCTTCTCACTTCTCCAGCGGTTGAGAACGGAGACCTGACCACCCTGATACACGCCGATGCGGTCGTAAAGAGGATTGGCGCTTACAAGGGCTGCCTTGTTGTCAAGGAGATCCGCCTTCCATGGTGTATTGTCGTATGTCGCAGAAATATTGAGGCCGAAAGGCACCGACCAGGAATGGGAGCTGATTGCAGATACGGCACCCTTGTCCTCGTCATACCAGTATTCGTCGGCGAGACGACCGAAGCCGTGGCCGCCGAATTCATGGACGAGGGTATTGCGCCAGTCGCCTATAGATTCGCCGAGCTCGGCTTTCTCCTGGGACGTGACGGTCTTGGTTCCAGCCGAAGGATCGCTGTCGCTGGCAGCCTGGACAGACATGTAGCCCCAGCCCAGCGTGCTTCCGCCACCGGTGAACGGTATCATGGCGTAGCATTTTCCGTTGCCCCAGCTCCAGCAGATTCCGCCGTAACGCTCGTCGTTGATAATCATTATGATGGGTACTTCGTTGATGGCATGGGTGCCGTCGAGGATATCCGGGCAGTTGTCTTCGACGAATGCGAACACCTTGTCGTCATCCGCGCCCATATCGCCGTAGGAGGATTCACCCCATCCGGCGCTGAAATAAGTATCCCTGGCTGTCTTGATGTTGCCTTTGCCATCGGTGATGTCCGCTCCGGATTCATTTGAAGGCGCCTTGAGAATCCAGACGTTGAAGTATTCTTTGTAGGATTTGTAAGGCTCCGTGCTGAAGAGGGCGTCGAGGCCGCTCTTTGCAAGCATCTCATAATCAGTTAATTCCGCCTCGGTAAAGCCTTCCGGAATCACTGCGATAGTGACCGGCTTCAGGCCTGTCGTTGCAGCGCTGTACTGAACAGGTGCCAATGTCACCGGCGTCTCAATTGTGTTGCCGAGATCGATGGTACCGAAATCCGTAATGCGTGAACGGTTGAAGGTAATGCTCTTGGACGAAGTCTTGGTCTCAGTATTGGTGCCGTCGGTGAAAACCATGGACACAACTGACTGTACTCCGGGCGCCACTGCAATATAGTAGTCCTTGCCTTCTTCAAATGTGCCGACGAGCTCGACGGAGCGGGATTTTACATCTCCGGTGAAACTGAGATTCATTTCAAATTCGGGAATATCCCCATTGGGAATGACAATAAGGTCGCCGGCGAGATTGGACGAACCCTTCAGAGTAACGCTTGTAAGAGTGGACACAGCCGCACCCGTGAGGCGGAACTTGACAAGCGCAGTCGCATTCTTGAAATGCAGGAAGGCGTCGGCAGATGAGGAGACGGCAAATGCCAGGGCCGCTCCAGAGTCAATATTTCCGGCAACAGCGGTCTGTGTAGTAGGGAGGTTTACGCCGAATACGAGACCTCCATTGTATGTTCCAAAACCAGCAAAATCTGGGTAAAACGACCAGAATTCGGTCCCGGGAAGTGAATACTCTGCAACGAAATCCGCTTCGACGCCACCGACAGTCGTGGTATAATTACTCGCATAATACTTATCATTCTCGGTATCATGTGAAAGCATAAGGAAACTGTCTCCCGGAGACCAGACGGTAGTCGCAAAGGTACCGGCGGAATTCATTTCAATCTGGGTTTTGGTCTCGTCAAAACCGGCGGAGACTTTCACCTGTCCCGGGACACCGGGATTTACGATATACGAAAGATCGCAAAGCGTCCAGGGGTCAAGCTGGGTAACGATCTCCTCCTGCGTCTCCACGGGAACGACTTCTGCTTTCTGGCAGGCTGCGAGGACTGCAATGGCCGCAGCGGCGATGATGATGTGTCTTGTTTTCATGGCTCTGCGGGATTAAAGGTCGAAATCTTCATAAACGAATCCGGGATCGACGGGATCCACGTCAAATTTTTCGCCGGTCGCCGTCAGGACGGCCTCCAGTAGCAATGTTGCCGAAACGCGACACTTTGGAGAGATGTAATCTTTCATGCGTATCAATAGTTTTGTTTGTATTCCAAATCCCAGGGGATGATGCGTGTGGGGAATTCCGCAATGCGGAGAGTTGTGGCACCGTACGGAATCAGCTTGATTGTGGCCTCCTCACCTATGTCGTTGCCGTCTTCAGTGAAAAAAGCCACCTGGCCGGGAACCTTCCATGAGAGCAATTCCCTCGCGGGAATGTACATGGCGACGGGGACGGTTTCGCGCGTCCAGGGGTAGACCGGTGCGGGTGAATATTCGACTCTGCAGGAGTCAGGGGTGAATTTGTCGCGCTCGAGGCACCAGTTCCACTTTGTGGGAGAAGTGACCTCCCAGGCACCTGTGCCATAGAAACGGTGGTCCCCGGAGAATGCCGTCCAGCTCCACACCTCCTCCATGTCAAGGGCGAACAGCAGCGGCCCGCGAACGATGGACCAGGCCCGGTCGAACCATTCCTCAACTTTGGTTTCCATGGGGAAAGTCAGGCATACGCGGTCGCCCTTGGACCATTCCCTGTCAATCGTGACGATGCCGCCCTCGGAGGGAAGGCTGATCGGGGCGTTATTCAGCGTCAGCGAGAATTCCTTGCACCAGAGCGGGATGCGGAGAGTGAGCGGGAACGAGGCTTTCTTAACCTTCCTCGCCGGGAAATCGATAGTGAACATGACCTCTCCCTCAAAAGGATAGGCCGTAGCTTCCATGATTTCCACCTCAACGTCTCCGAGTTTGGTCCGCACAGTGGAAGGCGCATAGACCAGAGCTGCCAGGCCGCCGCCTCTGGTCGCGTACCAGAGATTGCGGGTCAGTTTGGGCCAGCCCTGGTGCATGTTGGAGAGGCAGCAGGGATAGCCGTTGAGCGTGCCGAACATCACGTCGGTATCGTCGTGCGGCGTCGAGAACGTCCTCCAGTCGCGCGTGCAAGCCACCTGATTGACCTGCTGATAGTATTGCTTGGCAGAATAATCCGCCTTAACCTGTGTCGGGAGCGCATTGAATGCCACCCTTTCCAGATAATCGGCCCAGTAGGGATCGCCGGTGATACGGAGCATTTCCTCGAGGGAAAACATCATCTCGACGGCGGTGCAAAGTTCGCTGCCACGCGCGGGGTCGCCGGAATGGATAAGCTCGTCCCCGGCCCAGAGCCCAGTCGGCAGCCCAATCGTCTCGCGAATAGTCTCCAAGGCCATTTTGGGCGCCTCCAAGTCTTCCTTATTATGCGAATACTGCCACCACACCACGGGCGCTTTGAATCCCTGTCCGAGATTGACGCAGTGCAGGCTGAACGGCCGGCGGAATACCGATCCGTCCCGGAACATCCCAGTCCAGTCGACCGTCTGCGCGTGCAGGAGCTCGCATAGCGGCAGCAATTCGTCATTGCCCGTCAGGCTGTAAAGCCAGTAAACGACCTCCAGATTGTCCGCGCCCCGCCATTTGCCCCAGTCGCTCCAGCGGTCAAGAGGCGTCTCCTCCAAATGCTCCAGCTGGTATCGGAAATACTTCGTCAGGCAGTCGATAACGCGGATATCCCCCGTCGCCATATAGTGCTGCTGCAGAATCTTGACGGCCACCATCTTCGGCCACCAGTCATGCGTCCCACCCCTCTGGAGTCCATAGATGAATGGATGATCGACCGCCGGTCCAATATAACCGTCCGGCTGCTGCGAGGCGAGAATTGCCTCCACCCATTTATTCGCCTTGGCGATAAGATCTTTGTTGTCAAGCATATACGCCAGCGGAAGCAGGCCGTCGATCCAGTACGGTCCCCTCTCCCAGGCATCACCGTCCCCGCCGAGCCAGGCATTGTCCGGGCCCATTACTTCGTGGTAAATCTCGTCGAGATGGCCGGTAAGTCCGTCCGCCTGGCGCTCAAGCTGCTCAAGGAGCCATCCTTCAGGCTTGACGGCCCCTATGGGCAGAAGCGCATACTCCGACTGCTCGAGCGGCGCGCGGTCGAAAACCGGGCGTGCAATGCCGCCGGTGACCGGTTTGCCCTTCCGGGGCGCAGCCACAGCGACGATCGAGACCGCCAGCAGTACGGATATTACGGCTATTCTTCGCATTCTTCCCTTGCTTCGCGGTAATCATTCCTCCTCTCCTCGCGCCTTTCCCGGAGCTCCGAAAGCTGCTCTTCCGGCAGCACGCGGAGATATGTCTCGGTATCCACCCCGGGCAGCCCGAGGGCGAATGTCAATTCGTTCTGCTGCACAATCTGCCTCAGCGGATTGCCCGCATACACGGCCAGGAGCGGCTCCAGCGAAGGACCGATCTGCTCCACGCCCTCCGCCATCTCTTTCTCGAGATCCGCCTTTTCCTCGTCTGACAGTGCGCAATCCTGGCTGTATTCCACTTTGACCTCAAAGGCAGGCGCCTTTTCGTCGAATACCCTCGACATCATCCTCCCGTTCCACTGGTACTTGCCGGTGAGAACAGTTGAAATAATCACGTCTGCCCCCGTCGAACGGATGTCGTCCCAGTCGCTACCTTCTCCCTTGAAAAACACCTCCATCCGGAACGTGCCGTCAGCGGCGAATTCGATCTCAGACCAGCGGCAGAGGCTGTTTTTGCTGTCCTGCGTGACTGTCTCGCGCCATTTTCCCTCAAAAGGATTGCGCCTCTCGGCGGGAATGTTTTCCTCCCACGCAGCATTGACGCCGGCGACCCATGTCTCAAGAGTATCCGCGCCGTGCTTCAAGAGACCGTCAATATACATCAGCTCCACCTCGTCGAGGAATGTATCCGGATCCATCGCCCTCCCTATCGCCTCTTCATATCCTCCGACCGGACGTCCCCGACCGACACCGGCAATGGCAAATGAGCCGAAATATGCCGTAGTGTCCGGATATGCGATATTCGGATAATTGCCGTCAAGGCATACTCCGGCCTCCGGGAAGACCTTGCGTAATTCGACGAGAGTCGAAGAACGGATTTCCAGGACGTCCCCGCCGGGATACTGGGCAGCAAAGCCGTCGCCATATTCCTTGACTACGTGGCCGCTGCGGTAGTAGATCACCGGCACCTCGGAAGGATAGGACGTAGAGGCCCTCCATTTGCCGTCACGCAGCTCCTCAACCGTAATAATTATGGGATAGAACGCATCCGTGCCCTTGACGTACGTCTTGTATTTTTCGAGCGTCGACTCTGCCGGAACCACGCTGTCGTAGTTTTCAAACGGCTTCAGGTGGATTGCGCCGGGAGCTATTGTGCGATTGACCTTAAGCGATCTAAGCTCGGTAATCTTCTTGTCGGAGGCATCGAAAAGGTCGCCGTCCAGCTCGTATGAAAGTTCAACTTTGTATGGATTGCTTTCCGCCTCTTCGACCGAATAAACTACATTTCCCGTAAATTTCCATCCGGAGGAGAATGCAATCGTGGCCCCTGTGACCTTGTCATCGGAGAATTTGCCGCTAACGGTTTCCAGCACCTTCTTGTCCGTCTGGTCGTCGGAGGCAAAAACCGTCATCATACCTTCGCCGGAAGGCATTACGGATATGTCTTTACCCTTGAAATACACCGCCGGGCCAAGCCTCAGGCTCTCGGTCGAGGTCCAGTAATCTTCCCTTACGGTAATATTGACCACATATTCGGCGATATCGCCCTCCAGGGTCTTCCGGCCCGCATTGAAACGCATGGACTCCGTCGCCAGCGAACCGTCCTCGCCATCCGTCTGCCGCTTGATAATAAGGTGCGTCACCTCGAATCTTTTACGAAGGTCCGGAGAAATGAGCGTACCCGTAAGATCGTATTCAAAGAGTGTCTGGAGCGGCTTTTTGGTCACAGTTTCGGCAGAATAAACCACCCTCCCCGCAAATCTCCATCCGGAGGAGAACACCACCTCGGCGTCCGTAATCTCATTACCGTCAAAAGTCCCGGTAATCACATCTCCCCTCACCGTGGGCTCCTTGGACGGCCTGTCATTGACATAAATCGTCCCTTCACCTGTCGGCACACCCTTCACCGCCTCCCCCACATATTGCACCGTCTCACTCAGTTTAACCTTCTTCGGCCTCGCCCCTGCCATGGCCACCGCCACGGCAAAAACGACAACAACTATGGCTATCAGTCTTTTCATGTAATCCAGGGTTCAACATACAAATATACATATTTTATAAAGAAACCCCACATTTCATGTCATTTCGACCAAGGCCGCGCGGAGAAATCTCTTAGAAGCAGAGCCGGGCGCCGATTGACAGGCCGATGTGGCCGAGGCCGATGCGTTCGTCTTCGCTGAGGGTGACTTTCTCGGGACGATTGGTGCCTTCTTTGAGTTTGCAGCTTGTCAGCGTGCCGTTGGCGACGTAGAAGGAGGCACCGATACTGAGCTTTTCTGTCAAGCAGTAATCAAGCCCTGCCTCATCCCAGAAGCCGATTGTGCCGCCATTGATCTTATACGAATCGATCGCCATTGCGTCATCCCGATAGCCCATGTATCCCGCACCAATGTTGAAGTACCATGCAAATTTTCCGGAATTGCTCATTCTCCGGCAGGAAACGAACGGGCCGATGAAAGAGATGTCAAGGTCGTCCGAGAGTCTGCCGCTTTCTGTACTTCCGTCATCGTAGGTCGCAGTGACATACTCTGAATGGGAGCAATGCAGGTCGTGGTATTTGACACCGATACCAAAATAGTCGTTAAAAAAGCGAGTGGCGTCGGCACCGTAGGTATATCCTTTCTTCAACTTCTTGTAGTGCTCCTTTAAGACGGAATTGGAATTGTCGGCACTCGCCAGACGGTACGCACCACCAACCTGTAGGCCAATCCGCCATTGCGGAGTATTAATGCTGACCGCTTGATCGGACGTAACAACCTCCTGTGCTGACAGCGAAAACGACACCAGCAGCACCAGCGGCAATAATGCGATTAC
>CAJODR010000012.1 GCA_905233275.1 uncultured Bacteroidales bacterium
AATCAACTTAACTCTTTTGCAGGTCTCTCTCCTTACCACTCTCGGCACGAAAAGGCCGCAAAAAAGTCCCGCTCTCTCGAAACGGGACTGCAAAGGTAGCAACTTTTTCTTTCCTCGCAAAATTTTTTTCGCTTTTTTTACATCTATTTTCACACCCAAAAGCCAACTCACTGATACTCAACAATACCCTCATTCGCCAATCAAGCGTTTCAGGGACCAAAGTCGTTTTTTGACCCCGACCCATCGAAATCGACCTTGCCTCCTATGTTCACTTCGACAGGCTCGTGTCCACTTCCTGTCCTCGGCATCCGTCCCGGACCGGTCGATTTCTCGGTCTCATAGTTTGCAAAAATCTCCATACCGGGGTCACCGAAAATCTCTTGATTTTTGGGGTGGTCTCCATGGCCCCTGAAACGCTTGATTGCCGACATATATTTGATTTTGCCAGCTGTATGTACTATGACAAACCTGTGGCCGCCCATGGCCACATGAATGGGCATGGAACATGAACGAAGTGAAGGGTGGGACGAGCGAAGCGAGGGTTTGGCATGGTATATACAGCTAGCTTTGCTCAACAAAAGATTTCTCCGCGCGCTTCGCTTGGTCGAAATGACAAAATTGCGTGGCGCTTATATTACTGAATCACAGATATTAAAGCGATTATCTAGCCCCCGCATTGGGGGCTAGATAATCATGTAATGTGCTCTATGTCAGGTATTTCCGCGCCACACGGGTGTTGGGCTTTTTAGCCCAGGCGGGTGATGGCGGTGGAGAGGCGGTGGAGGCCGTCGAGGAGGGTGGCGCGGGGGCAGGCGAGGTTGAGGCGCATGAAGCCTTCGCCGGTGTATTCGCCGTAGAGGGGGCCGTCGC
Organism: uncultured Bacteroidales bacterium; assembly: GCA_905233275.1. GTDB lineage: Bacteria > Bacteroidota > Bacteroidia > Bacteroidales > UBA932 > Cryptobacteroides. The sequence goes on from CAJODR010000012.1 coordinate 871, forward strand.
AGAGGGCGAGGCCGTTTTTGCGGAGGTATTCGCCGAAGGCACGGGAGAAACCGAGAGGGACCGGGAAGCGGTGGTGGCAGCAGTGGCCTTCTTCCTTCTCGTCGTGATGGCAGTGATGCTCCTCTTCGTCATGGTGATGGCAGCAGTGATGCTGGGGGACGGCCAGGGCGGAGAAGTCGAGCCACATGAGGTAGGTGCCTTCGAGGGGCGGGGCTGTGACCATCGGGAGGTGCTCAGCGAGGAAGGCGCGGACGGTGCGCTCATTCTCCCAGATGTATTCGCGGAATGCGTCGAGCCAGCCTTCGCTTTCGTTGTAGGCGGCCATGAGGGCGGTGACGCCGAATACGTTGACGTCGCAGCATTCGTTGTCGTTTATGGCCCTGTCGATGCGGCGGACCACGTCGGGATCAAGGGCGATGACGTTGGCTATCTGGATGCCTGCGATGTTGAACGGCTTGGTCGGGGAGCAGCAGGTGGCGCTACGGAGGACCATCTCGGACGGCAGCGTGCCGTATGGAACATATTCGACTCCGGGTGCCGTAATTTCGCAGTGAATTTCGTCAGCGATGACGAATACATTATTCCTGACGCAAATCTCGCCGACGCGGAGCAGCTCAGCCCTGGTCCAGACGCGGCCGACAGGATTCTGCGGATTGCAGAGAAGGAGAACGGGCGTCCTGGGGTCCGAAGCGAGCTCTTCGAGCGAATCAAAGTCTATGCTGTACTTCCCGTCTTCGTAAATCAGCGGCGATTCCGCCACAAGGCAGCCGTTGTTGCGCACCACGGGGAAAAACGCATTGTAGCAGGGCGACATCACAATCACCCTGTCCCCCGGGCGCGTAAACGCCTTGATGCACGCTCCATACGCCGCAATAACCCCCGTCGTCGGAATCACATTGTCACGGGTAATCCACGTCCACCCGTGCCTACGCGAAAACCAAGAAGAAATAGCGTCATAATAGGCCTGCGGCACCTTCTCATAGCCGAACACCCCATGATCCAGGCGTTTTTGCAAAGCCTTAATAATAGCCGGCGACGCTTTAAAATCCATATCCGCAATCCACATCGGCAGCACATCCTCCCCATACTGGTCCCACTTCACAGAATCACTGCCACGACGGTTGATTATTTCGTCAAAATTGTAGTTCATATATTATTAGTTTAGTTTTATCTCACAGTCACCGGGGGATTTGATATTGGAATCAAGTATAATATCTCCAACGGAAGGGGCGGAGATGTGGCCTGTGCGGGGGTTTTTGATGCTGGGGACGGGGCTGCGGAGAGTGGCTTCGACACTGCTGTATTCGAAGGCGAGGTCGGCGTCATCATCGAGCGTGCAGTCCTCCAGGATGAGGTTTTCGGCGTAGCAGAGGGGCTGGGTGCCGCCGATGCGGCATCGGACGAGACGGAGATTCTTCGAATACCAGCCGAGGTATTCGCCGGTAATACGGCTGTCGTAGACCGTGACGTTTTCAGCTTCCCAGAAGGCGTCTTTGGTATCGAGCTCGGAATCGCGGATGACGACATTACGGGCATACTGGAAGGAATAGTTGCCCAGCAGCCGGAGATGGTCGACCTCAACGTCATGGCAGTGCATGAAGATGTAGTCAGCCCTGGCGGCCTCAACGTCTTTCAGACGAATGTTGTCGCAGTCCCAGAACGTCTCGGCGGCATTGGTGAACCGTACTCGCTCCAATACAACGTCAGAGATGCGGCGGAACATTTTCGGAGCCTCGACAAGGGTGTCGTACATACGGCATCCGCGGGAGTACCAGAGCGCAGCCCTGGCACCCTCGCGGAATATGCTGTCGCGGACAGTAAAGCCGTCACATTCCCAGAAGGGATACTTCCCTTTGAATTCGCATTCCACCGCCTCAATGTTGCCCCCCTCCTTGAGGGAGGACTCCCCCGGCCCGATCACGACGCGCTCCAAACGAAGATCCCGTTCGCAGTAAAACGGCCTCTCCCCGTCCACATACAGATCCTTCACCAATTTCATCATAGCACTCCTGTCTTTTGGAGAATAAACCATACCACAATCAGCACACACGCTCCCAAAAACAACCAGTCACTCCACTTCGTTTTCTTTTTCCCGTCTGTCATTAATTAAGAGCGAATACTACTGAACTGTACGGAGGAAGAGTAACGTTTTTGCCGGAGACGGTGACGCGACCGTTGGAGACGAGGATGTTGTTGAGGTTTTCTCCGTCCCAACGTTCGACGGTACGCTCGACACTGGAGAAGTTGTGGAGGACGAGGACGTCCTTGGAGGCCGTGGTCGAATGGAGGTACCATCCGGCAATCTGGGAGTCGCCGGCGGTCTTTTCGTCTGCCTCAGGATAGCCGTTGGCGAGGGCCGCGTTGACATTCTTCGCGTAGGCGAAATGCCTGTAGAGCATGAGGAGCGAGGCGTCGTCCTTGGCCTGGGAAGCTACGGAAATGGACTCGGTCAGCATGTTCCAGTCGACTTTGTTGGAGACGCCCTTGACGGCAGCGCTGGCGTGGTCGCCGGTCCAAAGGATCGGGGTGCGGACATATTCGTCGCCACCGGACTTGGTGCCCCAATAGCCGAGCTCTTCGCCCTGATAGATGTACGGACGGCCGGGGGCGGTCAGGAGGACGCAGGCGGCGAGCCTGATCTTCGGTTTGTACTTGCCGAGGGTGGATGCCGTACGGTCTTCGTCATGGTTGGCGAGCTTGGGCGTAGAAATGGCGCTGGAGCGCACCGCGAGGTGATTGTTCCACCTGTAAGGGAGGGATGAGGAGAATGACTGGCCGTAGCCGGCGTTGCCGGTATTCTCGCCGTTGAGGCATTCGCGGAGATCCCACCAGAACTGGAACTCGAACAGGGCGGGCAGACAGCTGTAGAACGGCGTGCAGTCACCGTCGCCGGAGAGCACCTCGCCTACCATGAATATATCCTTGTCAACTATACCCTTGAGGCCGCTGCGGGCGCTGCTGTTGGCTTTGTAAATCTTGTTGCAGGCATCGTAGAATGCGGCCCAGAAGGTCTTGTTGTTGGCACCGGTCTCGTTGTGGTAGATGTGCTTGACAGCGTCGAGACGGAAGCCGTCAACACCCATCTTGAGCCATTTCTCGATACCGACCATGATGGCCTTGAAGGCGTCAGACGAAGCGCAGGATGCCGCCGGACCGTAGTTGAAGTCGACGAATGCGCCCGTGCCGAATTCGGTATAGTAGTAGTACAATTCGCCGCCAGGCATCACGATGGACTGGACCTTGTCGGGATTGTCATCGGAATAGAGCTGGTGGGCGGTACCGTCTTTGAGCTGGTCGCCGACCTTGTTGAAGCCCCACTTGGACTTGCCGGTCCAGACATCATCGTTGCGGGTGCGGACGAGGCAGCCCCATTCGGACTCGTAGTCGAGGACGAGCTTGTACTTGTCGGTGCCGTTGTCATAGAACTGCGTGTAGTTGCCGCCGCCCCAGTAGAGCCAGCGGGCAGGGTTCTGGGTCGTTCCGGAAGTGGTCACAGTGGCATTCGGAGTCTCCTTGACGGTAATCTTAGGAGCGTCGTCATTGGTCCAGTCGAGCTCGACGGTGTAACGAACCTTGCCGCCTCCGCCGATGGTGACGGGATACCACTTGCTGCTGTCAAATCCACCGGCATCGACCTGAGCGATCTTGCCGGCCTTGATATCCTTCTGGGGATCCTTGGAGAGCGAGAAGTAATTCCAGTACGGGGATTCCGTACCATTGGCCTTGACATCCTTGAACCAGAGGCTCTGATCACCCGCATGGTTGATGACATAGTCCATGTAGATGCGGATGTTGTGATTGTGGGCCTCGGTGATGAGGGCCTGGAAGTCCTCCTCGGTACCGTAGCGCGGATTGACGCTCTCGTAATCGGTGACGTCATAGCCGTGATAGGACTGTGCGGGCTGGATCGGAGAGAGCCAGAGCGCCGTGACGCCAAGGGCGTCGAAGTAGTCCAGGCTCTGGCGAATACCGTTGAGGTCACCCCATCCGTCGCCGTTGCTGTCCTTGAAGCTGAATACATTCACCTGATACGTGATGCCGGAGAGCTTCTTGGACGGAAGGAGGTTCGGGTCATACGAGCCGCCGAGGATATAATCTGGCTTGCCTTCAGCCTCGTGAGTCCATGTAGCACCTGCCTTCAGGATGTACAGGATGCCGTTTTCGGTCGAGAGGTAGAGGTCGAATTTACCATCCTCCTTGACTGCGATATTGCCGGCTCCGGAAGACACCGCAATCTTTTCGCCGACGGCGAATGCATTCGCGCCCGTTTCGCTGTAGGGACCCGCACCGAAATTGACGGCCCAGCTGCGGTTCTGGCGGAACTTGAACTGGTCGGTGGTCTTGATTTCAACGTCTCTAGCGACCTCCCAGTAGCCTTCGGTGTCCATCGGGATATCGTAGTTCCAGTCATATCCGGCAATCTTGCCGATAATGGTCCAGGAACTCGTACCTATCTTTATTTCATCCGGGGCAATACCCTTGCCTTCGACTCCCGGATTCTCGGGATCTTCGATTGCGGTAAGCTTCTTGCCGTCCCAGGCGAAGTAGGTGGTCTGCAGGATGGTAAGGTTGCTCCAAAGGGGATCCTTTTCTCCCGCAGCCGGATACTGGTGGGCACCGCCGTCATTGATGATCAGGTTGATGCCGTTGATGCCGCTGAAGCCGGCAGCGTCCCAATATGTATATATGTATTGTCCAATCTCCTTGCTGCCTGTAGCATAGGTTCCGGGCCATGTGCCGTATGGCTGCAGCTGGCCGCCGTCACCCACGTATGCATACATGTAAGGAGTCGTCCAATCAGAATTGTTGAGCACATAGATACGTACGTTCTCACCAGTATCCTTGCTCGGTTCGGCGTCGGCGTGGGTAAACTTCGAACCGGCCTCCAGGACATACAGAAGCATGTAAGTCGGCTGGAGATAGAGGTCATACTTGCCTTTCGGGAGCTTGAAGTTGCCACCGTTGTCAGCCACGGTGTATTTCTTGTCGATACCGGGCTGGTAGTTGTTGCGGGTACCGAAGTTGGTATTCCAGGCTTTGTCCTTGCGGAACTTGAATTCTTCGTTGTCCCCGACCTCGATGTCGAATGCAGCCACCCAGCCCCACAGAGGCTCGGAAAGCATCGCCTTGTCGGAGCTCCAGTCGAGCCCCATGATGGAACCGGTGACCCCCCATTCGGAAGTGCCCGTGAAGGCGCTCTTTTCGATTGCAATCGTACTTTCATCCTCTTCGCCGGGTGCTTCCTGGCCGCCGGAGGCCACGTCGGAAGGACGCGGCTCGCCCTTGCCGGACTGGACTATGTTGACATTGACGAAGGACATGAACGAATGCTTGTCCTTGATGGTCACATAGCCGCTTCGCTGCGTGCTGGAAGGGTTGGCAGAAGTCGTGATAGTGAGGGTGGTGCTGCGGCTGCCTTCCGCTGGCGTGACTGTAATCCACGCGTCGGAAACCGTAGTCGTCCATGATTTGGAATCGGTCTCGAGGCTGACCTCGCGTGAGTCGCCGTCACCGGCGAATCCGAGGGTCTCAACCCCTGCATCAAAGGTATAGGTCTTATCGTTGTCATCCTTGCAGGATACCAGCATGGCCGCTCCCGCGACCACTGCCAAAGCAAGATACCATAGACGTTTCATGACGGTTGTCATTTTTAGTGTTGGCAAACCGGAGCCCGGTCAGGGGCTCCGGCCTGAAAAAAGTAAACCTTATCTGCCCAGATACCTGGCGATAATGGAAGTGCCTGTGCCTCCGGAAGGAAGAGGATCACCAGCCTTGACTATGTATGCGTGGGAAAGATCCCTTGCAAGATAGACATCGTAAGAGTCGGTGTTTTCGACCTGCATGTCATTGCCGGTTCCGTCGCCGTCAACCAGATCGAAACGTTCGCCGATGGTACGGACTCCAGACTGAGTCAGCTGATAAGTCCATCCCTGATAACGACGGAACTTGAAGTTCTTTCCTCCTTCAAGGGTTACGCCTGTAACATACACGTAGCTGTCATTCGACTTGTCGAATTTGACGTCGTTATCATTTCCCCAGCCACCGACAGCGTCGCCGATGATGGACCAGTCGGAACTGTTGTCACCACCGACAGCCGGATCTGACTCATCTTCCGTGGGAACTGCGAATGTCGTACCTGTAGCAAGGATGACGCAAAGCATCAGATCCTTGTTGAAATAGACATCATAGGTGCCGTCACCATAAAGAGTAATATCGGAAGGGTCACCACTGTCATCCTTTGCGCGCAAAGCGATCTTGGTATTGACCGTCTTGTTGTACTTGTTGACAGCAGCAATCTGGGTGTTCCAATCGTCACCTTGGCGGAATTTGAATGAAATGTTACCGTCCTTTGTGCCGATTCCCTTTGCCACAAACCAGCCATCAAACCCGGAGACGGAATACATGTCTACCAGGGTTGACCAGTTGTCAGCAGTATGCCATCCGATCAGGCCATAATCGCATTTTGTGGCAGGTTCTTCTTCGACGTGAGCCTTGACCATGAGTTTCTTGGCATTGGGCTCAAGGTAGAAATCATAGGTACCCGGCTCTGCAACGACGATGTTGTCGCCGCCAAATTCGGCATCCATTTCAACATCAAGACCGGCAAAAGCGGCACCTTTGACAAGTCCGAAGTTGACAGTCCAACTGCCATCCATGACCCACTTGACGCCGTCAACTACATTGGTGCCACCATCTTCATGTGTACCGATCGTGACGTTCTTGACAAGTTTCCATGTGCCGAAATCCTCAGAGGCGAGACCTGCATCTGCCGCCCAGCCGTTGATGTCGCCGACGAGCGTCCAGACACCGTCAACACTGGGTTCCTCAGGTTCGGGTTCAGTGGCTCCGAGTCTTTCAAGAACCGCTACCTTCGTTTCTCCTTCATGAGCGATGAAGTAGTATGCAGTCGTGGTTTCATCTGCGGTAAAGGTGCAGTCCTTAGTCTGCCAGGCACCATCGGTGCTGCAGACGAGGAGGCCGCAATCCTTGCCTTTTACCTCTGAAGCGAGGACAGAAACGACATACCATGTAACTTCTTCAACTGTCTCAGTCTCAGTGAGTGTCAAACCGGGCCAATTGAGTCCGTCAACGACAGAGGCAAGACCGCCCCATGACCAGATGTTGATGGCTTCGAGTCCGGTCTTGTTCTGAATATAGAATTTGACTTTTTCCGGCTCAGGGAGAGGCTCGTCGCTGTGAAGCTTGACCATGACCTTCTTGGCCTTCGGATCGAGGTAGAAGTCGTAGACGCCGGGCTCAGCGACAACGATGTTGTCACCACCGAATGCGGCATCCTGCTCTACGTCAAGACCGGCGAATGCTTCGCCCTTGACGAAACCGAAGTTGACATCCCAGCCACCGTCCATGACCCACTTGACACCGTCGACAACTGTGGTGCCGTTGTCATCATGGGTACCGATAGTGACGTTCTGGACGAGTTTCCAAGTGCCATAATCCTCAGAGGCGAGACCTGCATCAACAGCCCAGCCGTTGATGTCACCAACAAGGGTCCATACACCGTTGACATCAGGCTCCTGAGGTTCAGGAGTGTCTCCGGAGTATTCCTTGACGAATTCGATGCGTGCAACGGCGTCGTCAGGGAGGAGGAAAAGGTTGTAGACACCGGTCTCAGCGATGATGATGTTGGCACCGCCCTGGGCCACGGGGATTTCCTCTCCGAGTTCATAAGAGGAGATGCCTTCAGCATAACCAAAGTTCTCATCCCATCCATGATTATTGCGGAACTTGACTTCATCACCTGCAGCGAGGTTGACCTCGATGGCAATGTGCTCGTCACCGTCGGTCTTCATATCGATGTCATCACCCCAGTTGTAGCCATAGAGACTCATGGCACCGATGAGCGACCAAGTGCTGTCCTCGGAATACTGCTCGTAAGGATCGGGGGCTGCGACAGCCTGGACGACCTTGATGAGCTCAGATTCAGGGTTGAGGAGGAGGTCGTAAGTACCATCCTCAGGAACCTTGATGTTGGCGCCGCCTGCGACAGCCTTAAGCTCTTCATCAAGAGTGACGACGACAGGATCTGAGCCTTCGAGACCGAAGTTGGTATCCCAACCGCCATCGAAGCGGAACTTGAATGCGTCGTCCGTGGAGAGAACGATACCGCGGCAGAGATGCCATTCACCGTCGGTGAGCATAGGCTCGTCGTTACCCCACTCGTTACCGGTAGAAGCGATCTTGCCGATTACGCTCCATTTACTGGCCTCGGTCATGCCTGCATACGGATCTTCCTGCTGAGGCTTGACATACTCAGTGAGCGTATAGTTGACGAATTTGATATGGCCTTCGGAATCGACGTAACCGTTGATACCGGTGTCCTTGGAGAGGTCCTGCGTGGTGGCACGGACAGCGAGTTCGAAGTTGGCGTTGTCACCGGGAGCGTAGCCGTAGGCGGCAAGGGCCTTGATGAGGTTGTTGACCGTAAGGGTCATGACGTTGCCGTTAACCTTTGTGGCAGGAATGACCTTGCTCACTTCCTTGCCGTCTACAGAGACGAATGCGAGGGCGTAGTTGAGCGGAACGTTTTTGTTGAAGTCGTGGCTGCTGACCGCCGGCGTGAAGTTGACGGTGAGAACTTCTTCGGTAAGATCGTATGATCCGAGAATCGGAGCGTCGATCTTGGACTGATCGAAGGTTGCCAGTTCTTCTTCTGTGCAGGAGAACGCCATCAGGGCAAGAACCCCTGCGGATAAGATGGAAAGTAATCTTTTCATATTTCGATTCTCCTATTAATAACCTTCGTTCTGGGTAAGCTTGTTGTTGGCCTGGAGGTCGGAGGCGGGAATCGGGAACAGGTTCCTATAGGATTCCACCTTCTGGCCGTCCTTGGTGTTGCCCTTCCACTGCCAGAGGTAGTCGGCGGTGGTGAAGAGGCCGAAGCGGATGAGGTCGCTACGGCGCCAGCACTCCTGATAGAGTTCGCGGCCGCGCTCGTCGATGATATCCTTCAGCGTAGGAGCTGCGATGCGATCCATCCCGGCCCTTGCACGGACTTCGTTGAATCCGGTATAACCGTCAACTTTGGCACCGCGGGCTTCGCATTCGGCAGCCATGAGGAGGACGTCGGCATAACGCATCATCGGGAAGTCGGTGTCGACAGCTCCGAGCTCCTTGCCTGCTTCGCCGTTGGCTTTGACGTTGCGGAACTTCATGAAAGCGTAGCCGTTGGTGAATTCGCCGATATCGTCAATGGAGGCCTGCTGTCCGCCTTCTGTCCAGAAGAGGTTGCGAAGATCGTCCGGATCAAATTTGTTGTAGAACTCCGGTGTGGTGCGAAGACCGCCCCAGCCGCTGGAGATACCCATCGCGGAAGCGTCCATCTTACCGCCAGTGGAAGCGAAAATGATGTAGTTGGTGGCACCGTAGCTGGTAGTGTTGACACCGTCCTGTCCGATAGCGAAGATGATTTCGTCGGTGCAGGTGTCATTGTCGGCGAGGAAGAGGTCCTGATAGGCAGTAAAGGTAGTGCCGTTAGGAGTGGTGTGAAGGCTGTAGCCATCATCCATGAGGTCCTTAAGCACATTGGCGCAATCGCTGTAGCGGGCCTTGCCGGTATAAACCTCAGCGTTGAGGTAGAGCTTTGCGAGGAGGAACTTTGCTACACCTTTGTCGGCGCGGCCGTAACCGTTGGCCCTCGGTGCTGCGAGATCGTTGCCGTCGATGAGGTCCTTGAGTTCGGACTCGAGGTAGTCGAAGAGATCGGCCCTTGAAATCTGTGAAGGGAATGCACCTACGACATCATCTTCGGTAGCGAACGGGACGTTGCCGAAGTTGTCGATTGCATGGAGGTAGCTGATGGCGCGAAGTACGCGGGCCTCGGCGATATATTCTTTCTTCTTTGCAAAATCCACGTTGGATTTCCTGGCTTCGCGAATGAATTCGTTGGCCGCGGAAACCTGATGGAAGATACGGGAATAGAAAGAGTAGACGAAGACGTCCGTCGTTGTCCATGTCATCCAGTGGAGGTCCTTGATAGTCTGGTCGTTCCAGCCTACCACGCTCTCATCGGTGGTGAGTTCGTTGAGGTTGTACAGACCGCGGATGTACTGGGATGCACCGCCGTCAAGACCACTGATGGAAGGGCCACCGTCTTTTCCGTCATAACCGGAAGTGGCAAAACCTGTATAGACACCGGCAAGATACTGGGTGAAGGCCTTTTCTGAATTGAGGACCTTGTCCGCAGTATCGGCGTTGGGGTCGATCGGGGTAACGTCAAGGTCGCCGACGCAGGAGCTCATGAGAGCGGCTGCAACGAAAAAACCGAGAAAATATTTTGCTGTTTTCATAATATTACCCTTGATTAGAAGTTGAACTTGACACCGGCGACGAAGGTCCTCGGACGAGGATAGACAGTACCGTCGATACCACCGAAGATTTCAGGGTCGATGCCCTTGTAAGCGGTGATGGTGCAGATGTTCTGCACGGTGCCGAACACGTTGAGAGATGCATGGCGGTCCGTCGCGACCTTGAAGAGCTTCGGGAAGGTGTAACCTACCGTCAGGTTGTCAAGCTTGAGGAACGATGCATTGGAGATATAGTAGTCGGAGAGGTACTGGGCCTGTGAGAACATCGACTCGGTCGCGCTGGAAACGCGGTTGGAGATGAAGCTGTTGGTCCAGAGGTCTGCGAGCATTTCGGTGTCGGAGGCTACGTTGTTGTAGACCCAGTTGCCGAAGGATGCGTGACCGGAGAGGGCTGCAGTCCAGTTCTTGTAAGAGAAGCTGGTATTGAAACCGAGGGTGACGTCGGCATCCGGCTTGTGATAGAAGTACCTGTCGTCGCCATCGATATCGCCGTCATCATCACGGTCCACGTAAACACCGCTGATCGGCTTGCCGTTCTCGTCGTAAACCTGCTGGTATACATAGAACGAACGCATCGGATGGCCGACCTGGTGCATCTGGACGTTGTTGCCGGTACCGCCGGAGATTCCTCCGGTCTCGACACCGGTGGTATTCTCCTTGGACTGGGTGAGCTTGGTGATTTCGTTATGGTTGTAGGCGACATTGGCTCCGACTGACCAGCTCATGTCCTTGGTATCGATGATACGGGCGTTGAGGTCAACCTCGACACCGTAGTTGGTCATGTTGCCGATGTTGGTGTTGAGGTAGTTGGTCAGGTTGGAGAGAGCCGGGACCGGGATCCAGTTGAGGATGTCGCGGGTATCCCTCTTGTAGAGGTCGAGGGAAGCGGTGTACCTGTCATTCTGGATACCGGCGTCGATACCGATATTATAGGTAGTAGTGGTCTCCCAACGGAGGTCAGCGGAATAACCGAGAGCAGAAATAGGATGGATATATTCTCCGTCGAAGTAATAATACGACCCCAGCTTGTTGTTGTAGAACTGGGCGAATGTATCATAGTATCCGCCGACTTCCTGCTGACCTGTTTCACCCCAGCTGAGACGGAGCTTGAGGGTTGAGAGCTTGTCCTTGAGGGACTCTGCGAAGGGCTCATTGAGCACATTCCAACCGAAGGCCACGGAGGGGAAGATACCCCATTTGTGGTTCTGGAAACGGGAAGTACCGTCAGCACGGACAGTGGCTGTCAGGAGGTAGCGGTCTGCAAATCCGTAATTGGCCCTGCCGAAGAAGGAGATGAGGAAGAGTTCGCCCTCACCTACCGACTGGCCGAGAATATTCTGGTCGGACAGACGGAGGGTCTTGCTGTTGCTGTTGGAGTAGAAATGCTGCCTGGAATAACCTGCCATGAAGTCTACGCTGTGCTTCTCGGCGAAAGTCTTGTTGTAGTCACCGTAGAACTCGAGGGTGGTGTTGCGACGGGAATAGTCGTAATCGGTGTGTGCACCGCCACCTGACTGCTGGGTGCTGTGGAAGGAAGTCTCACTGCCCTGTGCAATCGTGGTCTGGCCTTTTGACATGGCCCAGTCGATACCGAGGTTGAGGTTGAGACGAAGGTCTTCGAAACCGTGGACCTTGTAGTCGAACTGTGCGTTGCCGATGAAGCGGTGTGCATTGGCCGTGTCGTCCTTTGCATCGAGAAGGGCTACCGGGTTCTGGGTGGCCATCGTGTTGATGTTGCCGGCCGTGTCATACCATGTGGTGTAACCGTTGAGGGTGAAACCGGGGATCTGGCAGTAGACGGGCTTGGTAGGGTCGTAGTGGTTGGCTGCGCCGATGGCGTCCTGGTTTGCGAACCAGTTCTTGGCGAAGGTGTACTTGCCGTTGAGGTTGACGCTGAGGTGCTTGTCAAGGAAGCTCGGAGCGAGGTTGAGAGCTGCTGTGGCCCTGTCCATACGGGAACCCTTGAGGGTACCGTTCTGGTCGGTGAAGCCGCCGCTCACGCGGTAAGGAAGGAATCCGAGTTTGCCGTTGACGCTGACGTTGCCGTCGTATGTCATAGCGGTCTGGTAGATTTCCTTCTGCCAGTCGGTGTTGTGGATCTTCTGTTCGCCGCCTTCGATGATACCGAGGTGCTGCTCAGCAGCCGAATTGGGACCGTAGAAGGTCTGGATAAGGCTGCGGATGCCGTTGGCGTCGAGGAGGTCGTTGTACTTGGCGATCGTGTTGACCGAAGTGGTGAAGTCCACGGCGATCTGGGGAACCTTGGAAGTGGCAGTCTTGGAGCCCTTCTTGGTGGTGATCACGATAACGCCGTTTGCAGCGCGGCTACCGTAGATGGCGGTAGCGGATGCATCCTTGAGGACGGTGAAGCTCTCGATGTCTTCCGGGTTGATGGAGGACAGAGGGTCGCTCATACCGGAGATGCCGTCATTGGAGACGGGGAGACCGTCGATGACGTAGAGAGGGTCGTTGGACGCGTTGATGGAGGAACCGCCACGGATACGGACGGTAGCTCCGGATCCCGGCATACCGGAACCCGAGGTCACGACGACACCTGCGCTCTTGCCCCTGAGGAGGTCGGCGGGGGTGGTGATGACACCCTTGTTGATTTCGTCAGCCTTGACGGTCGAGACAGAGCCTGTGAGGTCGCTCTTCTTGACGGTACCGTAACCGATGACGACGACGTCATCAAGGAATTCGGTGTCATCCGCGAGGAAGATCTCAGCGGGCAGCTGCGAGGCCGTGAAGGTCTGCGTCGAATAGCCGATGCAGCTGATTTCTACAACTGCTGAAGGGCCGGAAACCGTGAAAGCGAAGTCGCCGTCCAGGCCCGTTGAAACACCGTTCTGGGTGCCCTGTTCCATGACAGTGGCGCCGATGACGGGTCCGTACTGGTCGACTACAACTCCCTTAACCTGATATCCGCCCTGGGCGAATACGGTTGTGGCTGCGAAGCAAAGCAAGGCTACCACAGAGGTTAGAATCCTTTTCATTAAAGATTGTAGTTGGTTAAACATTCATTAATAGGTTTAATATTTTAGTTTTTCTTTGATTTTGCGGTAATCACCGGTACGCAGCAAGCTCCGGCCACCAGAAGTCCGCCGGCGACGAGGAACATCGCAGGCTGGGAGCTGCCGACGAGATGGAGGATCGAACCGCCAAGAAGCGCTGCGATGATCTGGGGCAGGCAGATGGTGCCGTTGAACAGACCGAGGTAGGATCCCATCTTGGGATTGCCTTCCAGCGCGTTGGTGAGGAGGGTGAAGGGATATGCCAGCATGGCAGCCCATGCGGTACCGATCAGGAAGTACGACACGCAGAGGAGATACTTGTCATGCATGAAGAACACCGAAGCGAAACCGATGGCGCCTATCACAAGGCTGACGATATAACCGGTCGAAATCTTCTTGAACCTCGGCAGTACCATCGCCCAAAGGATGGATCCAACCGCCTGGACGGCGAATAAGACACCCACCCAGTCGCCCGCTGTCTGATACGGCAGAGACTCAGCGTAGCCTTTTGAAAGCGTATCGACTCCCCATGCATTGGTAGCGACCGCACCGGTCGAATAGTTCCACATGAAGAGGAATGCCGACCAGCAGAAGAACTGCACGAGTCCGACGGTCCAGAAGGTCTTAGGGGCCTTTGCGAGCAGCTTTATGAAGTTGGATTTCTCCTTTTTGGCGGCTTCGGCCTGGAGGTCGATGCCGTGGAACTCCGCGTACTCCTTGGGAGGCATCTCCTTGACCTTGGCCACCGTATAGATGACGCAGGCGATAAGGAGAGCTGCGCAGATCCAGAAGGAAAGGATTACGTTCATCGGGACTTCACCCTTGCCGGCGGTGTTGCTGATGCCGATGGCTGCGAGGACTATCGGGAAGAGGTAACCGACGAGGGATCCGGCGTTGCAGAGAAGGCTCTGGATGGAATATGCCTTTGTCTTCTGCTCTTCTGTGACCATGTCGCCTACCATCATCTTGAAGGGCTGCATCGCAATATTGAGCGAGGTGTCAAGGAACATGAGGCACACTGCACCGAGTGCGAGGGCCGCCGCCACGGACTGGAGGCCGAGGCTGCCCGCGTAAGGGAACAGGGCCATCACGATGACTGCGATGACCGCGCCGAAAAGGAGATAGGGGATCCTGCGGCCGAAACGGTTCCAGGTCTTGTCGCTCATGGAGCCGATGATCGGCTGAACGATAAGTCCCATAAGAGGGGGAAGGATCCAGAAGTAGCTGAGGTCGTGGGGATCAGCGCCGAGGGATGCAAAGATTCGGCTGTTGGAATTGTTCTGCAGGGCGTATGCAGTCTGGACTCCGAAAAATCCGAAGCTCAGATTGAACATCTGCCAGAACGTTAATTTCTTCTTATCCATCTAGTGTTATTTTGTGGAATAGCCTGCAAATGTAATAAATATATTTAAATATTGCTACTTTCCGCGGCCGGAACCGTCAATCAGGGCGCGGAGATGATCGTTGAGGCGGGTGGCGCCGAGGAGGCTTTCAAGGCTGCAGTGCATCCTGTAACGCCAGTAATAGCGCGGGATGGCCGGGACGTTGATCCTCTCGTCGGCCGGATCGCCGCCGTAGCGGACCTCGCCGTCGGTCGCGATCCAGTCCTGCAGAGGAAGGATGCAGAGCATCGAAGGCGAATCCAGATGCTGCTTGACCACGAGGTCGGCAACCCACGGCTCGCAGTAGAACGGGACCTCTCCGCCGCAGTGGAGCACGTCGTAGTAGAACTGCCTCGTCGTGGCCGGATCTTCTTCCCACCATGCCCTGAGCGGGGATGTGTCGTGGGTACCGGTCGCGCAGACACTGTAATAAGGATAACCGGCGGGATCGCCGAATACCTCTGTGACGCTCTTCGGCATCCTCTGGATTTCGAGGGAGAGGATCCTGAGATCGTCCATCGTCTCGGGGACGCAGGCCGGAATCATGCCGAGGTCCTCACCGCATGCGAGCATGCCGGTGGAGCCGGTGAGCGTAGGGAGCTTGAGGTATGCGGAGTGCTTCCAGAACTCGTTGTGACGGTGATAGAAGAAGTCGTTGTAGAGCTCGTTGAAAGCCTTTTTCTTCCAGTCGTCGAGGGCGCGGTAGCTGAGCGTATGCTGGGCCGAGATGCGTGGATGATAGTAACCTTTGCGCCTCGGGTCCTCAATGAAGAGAACGTCGTCCAGCAGGCCGAGAAGGCCGTCACGCAGGCGCCTCGAGTGCTCGTCATCGCCGTCGAAGAGAGCGACGACCTTTTTCTGCGTGTTGACCTCGGGGGCGAGGCGGCCGTCGCGGATATACTTCGAGCGGACCTCGTCAGCGAGATCGCCGAATATCTCTCCGAGGGCCCAATCGGCCGTCATCGGAGTGGAATAATAGTCGCCGTACATGTCGAATCCCTTTGCGCGGAGATCGTCGGCGCTGTACGGGAGGGCGGGATTGAAGTAGCCGAGAAGGCCGTGGACGCAGTCCGCGGGAATCTCCCAGATGCGGAAGAAGCCGAGGATATGGTCGATACGGTAGGCGTCGAAGTATTCGCTCATCTTGCCGAGACGGCTGCGCCACCATGCAAAGTTGTCTTCGGCCATCTTTTCCCAGTTGTAGGTCGGGAAGCCCCAGTTTTGTCCGTTGACGGAGAATGCATCCGGCGGTGCACCGGCCTGCGAATCCATGTGGAAGAGCGCAGGGACGGTCCACGCGTCCGCACTGGTGCGGCTCACGCCGATGGGGAGGTCGCCCTTGAGCGCCACGCCGTGGAGGTGGGCATACTGGACCGCCTCCTTGAGCTGGACATCGAGGACGTACTGCTCCCAGAGGTAGAATCCGACCTCGTATTCGTGCTTCTTTACATATTCGGTGACAGCCTTCGGCGAATAGACCGAGTATTTGCCCCACGTGGAGAACTCCACAGTGCCCATCTCGTCGCGGAGGACCGAGAATGCGGCGTAGGGGACGAGCCATTCGCTGTTGCCGGTGATGAACTTGAGGTAGTCGGGATCTTCCCTGAGGGACTGGGCCTTGGCCGCATAGACTTTGCGGAGGAGGCGGTCCTTCTCGTTGTTGACCCGCTCGTAGTCGATCTTCGGCAGGGCGTTGAGCTCGGCCTGGAGCTCCTTGTAAGCCTTGTCGCGGCGCACTCCGGCGGCGGGAAGATGGATGAAATGCGGATGGAGGGCGAAAGAGCTCACGGCATTGTACGGATACGAATCCTGCCAGGTGCGGGTCATCGTAGTGTCGTTGATGGGGAGCAGCTGGATGAAGTTCTGCCCTGTCTTGACGGCCCAGTCGACGAGGAGGCGGATGTCGTGGAATTCGCCGATACCGAAGCTTTCTTCACTCCTCAGGGCGAATACCGGAACTGCAACGCCGGCGCCTCTCCAGGGACGTGAAGGGAAGTTGACATGCAGGTCGGCGACCACGAGCGCCTTGCCACCTGACGGAACCTCGGCGAGGAAATGATTGCCGCCTTCTTCCCAGAGGATGGGCTCATGGGTCTTGCGGTCGACAATGACGAATTTGTATTCGAACGGCTCCTTGACGTCGAGGGCCACGGTCCAGATCGGGAAGCGGCCGTCGCGCATGATAATGGGCTTTTTCCAGTCGTCGAATATGGGACCGCTGCCGATGATGGCCACGGACTCCTCGCTGCGCACCTCAGGAGCGGAGATGGTAAGGCGGAGATTGCCTTCCCATGGATACTCGGTCGCGCGCGGATGGAGATGGGATGCACCGTCTTCGCGACGGAATATAACCTCGGAGAATGCCGAGGACCAGAAAGGAGCGTTTTCCGGACGGTCCCTCCAGGCGTCCCTGATGACCACGGAAGTGGCTTTGGGGGGCTTGAAGAAGACTTGCTCTTTCCATTCTTCCCGGATGACGTGGTCATCCTGCATCACCGCGAAGGAATAGGGCGTGGCGTCGCGGAGGATCGTGCCGTCCAGTTCGCGCTCCCACATGCCGCCGTAACGGTAGGTCATGTCGAAGGATTTTCCGCCTACCCTGATGACCAGGCGCTGTCCCCAGGCGGTCTCGTACTTGAGTGAAATGTTGATTTTCATATATTATATGTCAGTGTTATTTCATTGGCAACTACAAAATTAGCGAATTCCGAGGAATCCGCCAATAAAAAACGTATTTTTCTACTACGTAGAACCCTGCTAACTGCTCCCTATGACTATCAGGAGCATCGCCACCAGCATCGTGGCGAGCGCGAGAGCCTTCCCCTTGATGTTTTTCTCCTTGAACAGGATTGCGCCTACGGCGAATGTCACCACGACGCTGCCGCGGCGGATCATGGAAATGACGCTGAGGAGCGCACCCTCGCTGTGGACCGCGTAGAAATACAGGAAATCCGCAGCCGTGATGAGGATGGCGATGAGCGGGATGGTCCAGTCCCAGCGGAACGGCTTGCAGGAGCCCGGCCTCACGAAACGGCGTACGAGGATAATGACGGCGAGAAGGAGTGTCACGTAGACATTCGCCCAGAACTGTACAAACTGGCTGTCAAGCGCAAGGAACTGGGAACCAAGCAGATACTTGTCCCAAAGCGCACTGGCGACTCCGGTCAGGACCGCGATCACCATGTAGAGCACTCCCCTGCTGTGGCGCCAGTCGATGCCCTCCTTTTTGCCCGTCAGGCTGAGCATCCATATCGCCACGAGGGCGAGAATGCTGCCGCCCCACTGCCAGAGATTGAGCATCTCCCCGTAGATGGCGATGGAAAATATCAGCACCAGCACAGGCCGGCAGGCCTTGAAAGTGCTCACGAGCGTGATCGGGAGCTTCTCCAGGGCAAGCATTCCGGTAATCCAGGACGCGGACACCAGCACCGCCTTGAAGAGCAGGCAGAGATGGCCCTGAACCGTCCCCATGGTGGCCCATGGGGTGAGGAACAGCACCGTAAGTCCCGTCGAAATAAGGAGGATTACGAGGGAATCATTCTTCTTCAGGGAATGCTTCTTGGCGACGTCATAGAGGCCGAGAAGGACCGCCGAAGCGAGTATGTACCAAAGCCACATCGTCAGCGCTTGATGATCTTGCTGGTGACCGTCTTGCCTTCGTATATTACCATGAGGGTATAGATGCCGGGGGCGATTGACGTGACGTCGATCGGAATGACGTTGAACGCGGAAGCGCCGAGAATCTTCTCATAGTAAACAGTTGAACCCGAGGAGGATACGAGACGGATTTCAGTATCTGCATCCGCAGAATCGATACGTACGTAAAGGGTCTCCTTAACCGGATTGGGATACGAAGCCACAGTGCGGGTGTTGGGGTTGCGGACAAGCACCGACAGGGTGACCTCCGCCTTGAGTCCAAGGGCGTCGGTCGCAGTAATGGTAACGTCTGCGAAACCGTATGCCTGCGAAGTGATATGGATAGCGTCGGACTTGTATGTGGCATTTACGACAGATTCGTCTGAGACGGTAAAGCTTATGGACAGTGTCTCTCCGTCAGGGTCCTCGAACAGGCCCTTGGCGCTTTCTGGCGAGGTAGTCGCGAGAGAAGTGAACACCATGTTGTCAAGGGTGCGGAGCGCGACCGGGGCATGGTTCTGGAGAATCGTGTATTTGAGTGTTGCCTCAGATTCGAGACCTGTTGCGTCCACTGCCTTGAAAACAGCCTCGTACGTGCCTGCAGGAGCATTCCGGCCCACGACGGTAAAGGTAAATGCACCATTCTCTTCCTTGAACGAACCAGCGTCCGAACCGGGTGTACATGTGACAGTGAACTGGTCGCCGTTTTCATCGGAAACCACGATGGGGACGGAAACCGTCTCGTGGGCCTTTACTGTAATCTCACTTGATCCGATGGTAATGGTAGGAGCTACAGGATCTTCCTGAGGCTGGCCGATATGGGCGATACCGTACGTAATTGATCCGAGGGCGTCAACCTTGCGGCCGATAGGCTTGGAAGAGGAGAAATAGCCGGCCGTGGCGCCTTCGAGAAGGAATTCGCGGCACTGCTCTGCCGTGAATCCGGGACCGCCGAAATAGGAGATGATAAGCGCCGCCACGCCAGAAGCATGGGGACAGGCCATGGAAGTGCCCTGCCAGTCGGTGCCGCCGTAACCTGATGATTCGATCTTGGTGGGGAGAGTGGAATAAATGTCATAACTGCCGTCTCCTCCCGGTGCGCCGAGATCCACCCAGTTGCCATAGTTGGAATAGGAGGCTCTCCTGCCTGTGGAGCCGAATGCGCCTACGGAAATCACCGGCTCGTAGTCGCAGATGGGGTCGTAGTCGATAGCCTCATTGCCTGCGGCGAAAATTACCAGACCGCCCTTCATCGGGCCCGTCTGCTTGCCACTGGCATCGATGCCGGCTTTTTCGATGAAGTAATCGATGGCACCCTTTGTCGCAGAATCGATCTTTATGGTTTTGAACTCTGCAAGTTCCTGGGCATCAACTGTATAGTCGTCGTTTGCATCGGCGTAGTAGCCCCAGCTGTTCTGGGAGATTACGGCACCGTGGTCTGCGCCCCATTTGATGGCCCGGACCGTCGCGGCGTCACTTGCGTATTTTGTACCGGAGAAAATGGCACAGGACTGAAGCCTGACGCCGGCTACTCCACGGGCAGCATCACCTCCGGCGATACCGGCAACGCCTTTGCCGTTGTTGCTGACGGCCGCGATGGTGCCGGCCACATGGGTGCCGTGACCGATATCGCCGTCACCATTCTCTGGACGAATGCTCAGGTCGTAGTTGCTGCGGGCGAAATTGTATCCGGTATGGCCGCTGCCATCGTCCCAGAGATTGTCCTTGAGGTCGGGATGGGTGGGATCGACCGGTTCGTCGACGACGCAGACGATGACGTTGCTGTTGCCTACGGTATAATTGTCCCAGACCTGCTGCACGTTGATGTCAGCCCCGGAAGTGCGGCTGTTGACATAGTGCCACTGTTTTGAGAAATAGGGATCGTTGAAGCCGCGTAGACGTACCCTGCGCTGAGGATTGACGGATACGACTCCGGGAATGGCGTTCATATTCTCGACGGCTTTGGTGGCGGGAATGTTCTCATCGTAGACCACGACGTAGAAGCGGTGTAGGCCGGCTTCCCTGGTACGGGCTTCGAATTCTCCCGCTTCGGGGAACAGGCGCTCCATGTGAACGATTCCGAGGGCGTCGACCACATTGTTTAAGGCGGCTGACTTGGTGACAACGCTGCCGGCTGCGAGGTCGCTTTCGATGAGCGCGACCATATTGTCGTCGAATTCAATGGTGGCGTGGCCGGGGATGATGGGGCTCACGGGTTCCTTCGCGGTGGCAGGGACCTTGGGCTCTTCGGTCGGCTCTTCAACCGGGGTTTGGCATGAAACTGCCGCGAGGGCGATGATTATCCAGAATATCTTTTTCATGGCATCAGAAACTGTATGCGAGGCCCAGCGAGAGGGAGCCACCGATAATTTCACTTAATGTAATATAACTAATGTCGACGCGGAGGCCCTGATATGAAATACCGCCGCCGACGGCAAGATGTGTCGGGACAGGTGCTCCGTCTGTGGCATAGCGGTAGCCTGCACGCAGGAATGCGAGTCCGTCATAAGCATACTGAAGACCGGCTGAAACGCCTGCATCGCCGCTGAAATAATAGTCCGCGTCGGCGACAAGGGTGATTGAATGTACTTTTTCAAAAGGAATCATGTACGCACCTGCAAGCTTTGCGGAGGTGGGTAGGTAGTATTTCCCGTCCACCTTGCCGCCAAGCGCCGCAATGCCTGCCGATACCTGCAGCGGTCCGGTGCTGTAAGCGGCAAAAAAGTCACCGCAGATGGCGGAAACTGTATTTTTGCTCCCCTCCCCTAGCTGCTCTGAAGCGTAATGGACATTGGCGCCAACTGAAAAATTAGGCGATATAGCATATCCTGCTCCCAGGCTGAAGAGCATTTCTCTCGGCGTAAAAGTCCCGTCCGGAGTCC
Organism: uncultured Bacteroidales bacterium; assembly: GCA_905233275.1. Lineage (GTDB taxonomy): Bacteria > Bacteroidota > Bacteroidia > Bacteroidales > UBA932 > Cryptobacteroides. The sequence continues at coordinate 22,107 of CAJODR010000012.1, forward strand.
CTGTCGGGGAATAAAGTTTCATCTCAGGCCAGTTCTGCATGACAGCGCCGGCGGAAATGACGAGCCCTTCAATCGGCTTGAATCCCACACCGCCGCCAAAGACGGTGAGGTCGCTGCTCTTGGGAGCCCACATACCGTAATTGAGACCTATATCGAATTTTGTCGCGGAGAATGCCGCCACGGCGGGATTGGAGAATGACGAATAAGCGGTCCAGGACGTAACCATGGCGCTTCCGGCGCCGGCAAGTCCGGCAGTAACCGGATTGCGATCCATCCTGATGAACGGCAGTGCGGTCCCCTGTGCAAAAACGGAGGAAACTGCAAATACGCTCGAAACGAGCAGGGAAATCAGTCTTTTCATGTATACTAACTGCGGTTTTAGCCCACAAAGTTACAGAAAAAAACAAATGTTTTTGCTATTTTGGAAAAAATCCATAACTTTGCAGTCCTTTTTCGTCAACAAATGACGCAAAAAGCCCCCCGGAGAGATGCTCGAGTGGCTTAAGAGGCACGCCTGGAAAGCGTGTATACGTCAAAAGCGTATCCCGAGTTCGAATCTCGGTCTCTCCGCCAAGAATTTACGGAAGCCCGGCGCGACAGCGCTGGGCTATTTTGGTTGTACGGGGCCGCCGGAATCTCGCAGCGAACCTGGATCACGTCCCCTGCCTTGCCTTTGACGCCTTTAAGATGCACCCTGCCGGAAATCACCTTGCCGAAATCGACCTTGAAACTGCCGTCGGGGCCGTGTCCCGGAGGATATCTTCGGAAGTGGCCACGAGGATGCGATAGGCGGTCTGGTATTCGCCGTCAGGGCAATCTTCCAGTGGCTGATTGATCCATGAGAGGCGCGGAGTGAGCGACTCCGTAACCATGGGGTCGACGGCATACTCACACCGCAGCGATACGGGGTTGAATCCGGCCTTTCCGCAGGAGAAAAGCGCGAGGAGAACGGCGAGGTATAGGCAGCGTCTCACGAGCGGTCTAACCTACAACCGAACCGTTTGTAACCACCTCAACAGGGGAAATCAGGCGAAGCTTGCCGTCGCCCTGCTTTGCCATCAGGATCATGCCTTTGGACTCGATGCCGCGGATGGTGCGTGGTGCGAGATTGGCGAGGATGCAGATCTGCTTGCCGACCATTTCCTCCGGAGAATAATACTCCGCGATGCCTGAAACAATAGTCCTCTCGTCGAGACCGGTGTTGATCGTGAGCTTCAGGAGCTTGTCTGTCTTGGGGACGCGCTCGGCAGCGAGGACGGTCGCAGTGCGGATATCCATCCGTGAGAAGTCGTCAAAAGTGATTTCCGACTTTGCAGGCTCGACTTTGCGGGCTGCCTCGGCGGCGGCAGCAGCTGCCTCTTTGGCCTTGCGGGCCTCCTCAATGGCCTTGAGCTTTGCCAGCTGGGCATCGATCTCGGCATCCTCGATCTTGCGGAAAAGGAGGGTGCTTTCGCCGAGTTCGTGTCCGGGAGGAAGGAGCTCGGAAGTGGCGAGGGATGACCATTTCAGCGTCAGAGTTTTCTCGGCTTCGCTCAAAATGACAAACGGGCGGGTGTGGAGGGCGCGGGATTCACCGGGAGCGTAGAAATTCTCGCCCGGAGTGCCCTTGACACCGAAATCTGCGGGCTTGACGCCTTCGCCGGCACGGTGGTCGAAACCGGCGTCGAGACCTACTCGGAGGATGCTGCGGAGCTTTTCAGCTGCAAACGGAGTGAACGGCTCGAAAGCGATCGCGAGGTCAGCGCATATCTGCAGACAGGTGTAAAGGATCGATGCCGTGCGGTCCATATCGGTCTTTGCGACGCTCCAGGGCTCGGAATCGGAGATATACTTGTTGCCAATGCGTGCAATCGACATTGCGTCCTTGAGGGCCTCGCGGAAGTGGAAGGTGTCGAGATTCTTCTCCAGGGACTCCTTGAGGGGAACGATCGAAGCGAGGGTTTCGGCGTCGACGGGCTCGGGCTTGAGATTGCCGGGGACCTTGCCGCCGAAATACTTGCCGGTGAGCACCACCGCGCGGTTGACGAAATTGCCGAATATGGCGACGAGTTCAGAATTATTCCTCTGCTGGAGGTCTTTCCAGGTGAAATCGTTGTCCTTGGTCTCAGGCGCGTTGGCCGTCAGCACGTAGCGGAGGACGTCTTCCTCGCCGGGGAAATCCTGGAGGAATTCGTGCACCCACACGGCCCAGCCCTTGGATGTCGAAAGCTTGTCGCCCTCGAGGTTGAGGAACTCGTTGGAGGGGACGTTGTCGGGGAGAATGTATTCGCCGTGGGCTTTCAGCATGGAGGGGAAAACGATGCAGTGGAAGACGATGTTGTCCTTGCCGATAAAGTGGACGAGGCGGGTATCGGGGCTCTTCCACCAGGTCTCCCAGGACTCGGGAAGCAGCTCCTTGGTGTTGGAAATGTAGCCGATAGGGGCGTCGAACCAGACATAGAGCACCTTGCCTTCGGCTCCTTCGACGGGGACGGGAACGCCCCAGTCGAGGTCGCGCGTGACGGCGCGGGGCTGGAGGCCGAGGTCGAGCCAGCTCTTGCACTGGCCGTAGACATTGGTCTTCCATTCCTTGTGGCGCTCGAGGATCCATTCGCGGAGCCAGGGCTCATAACGGTCGAGGGGCAGGTACCAGTGCTTTGTCTTGCGCTTCTCGGGCACGGCGCCGCTCAGCTTGGAATGCGGGTCGATGAGTTCCTCGGGAGAGAGGGTGCTGCCGCACTTTTCGCACTGGTCGCCGTATGCCTTGGGATTGCCGCAGCGGGGGCATGTGCCCTCGATCAGACGGTCCGTGAGGAACATTCCGGCCTCAGGGTCATAGAGCTGCTCGCTCTCCTTGGTGATGAAATCGTCGCTGTCGTAAAGCCTGCGGAAGAACTCAGAGGCATGCGCGTCATGCACCTTTGAGGACGTCCTCGAATAGATGTCGAAATTGATTCCGAGGCCTGTGAAGGCGTCTTTCATCACCCTGTGGTACTTGTCCACGATATCCTGCGGGGAGACTCCCTGCTCACGGGCTTTTATGGTGATCGGCACACCGTGCTCGTCGCTGCCGCAGATGAAGACGACGTCCTCACCCCTCAGGCGGAGATAGCGCACGTAAATGTCGCCGGGAACGTATGCACCGGCGAGGTGGCCGATATGGATGGGACCGTTGGCGTAAGGGAGCGCACAGGTCACGAGGGTTCTTTTGTAATTGTCCATATATCAATCTTTCTTTTCTCTTCCAAGTCGAATATTAATGATCCGGAGCATCTCCTGGACCTGTTTCATCTCCATGAGAATCTCCGTCTGCCGCTCCGGAGCCGCCGATGCGAGGGACGCGACCAGCGAACGGGAACGCTGCTCCATCTTTTTCTGCTGATACACGAGAATGGCGCGTGGTACGTAATTGACGAGCCAGGAATCCGTGGCGGTCAGCGCGGCCGAGAAATTCTCCACCGTGAGGCGGTATTTCTCCTCCGACAAATTGGCGGTCACCCAGGCCACGGTGCGGTCCTCGCCGGAAATGAGGGTGCGGATGATCTGCTCCTGCGACAGTCCCTTGTCATAGAGGTCGAAATAGGCCTCGTAGGCCGCCCTGTAGGCATCGTTGACGAGCGAAGCGCCGTCCGAAGCGAGGGCGTCGTCGATGAATTCGGCCACAGTCGGGGGCTCGTCACCGCCGTAGAACGGCGAATCGGTCGCGAACTTCAGCGGAGTCCCTCCGTGCCGGAGAATAAAGCCGAGCAGCTCCCGTTCCGACGGCGCCAGGAAACGGTCGTTCTCGATCACGGCCGACTCGGAAACATTCGCCGGAGGCGCCTCGGTGACCGGATGCAGCTCTGTCTCCCCTTCCCTGCGGATTTCCGCGGGAATGCCGTGGCTGCGGTCGTATTCCCGCTGGCGGCGGGTCCTCTCTTCGTCAATCAGCTTTTCGCGGGTACGGACAATCCTGGAGAAGAGGATGTCCGATTCGATCCCGAAACGGCGTGCACAGCTGTCCACGTAGACGGAGCGCTTGACGGCGTCGGGAATCTCCGCAATAGAATCGGCGATGTCATTTATCAGATTCGCCTTCTTGAGGGGGTCGTTGCCGGCTTCTTCGAGAAGGAGGTCTGTCTTGAACGTGATGAAATCCCTCTCGTGCGACGCGATGAACGCCTCAACCTCCTCCAGGGTATGCTTCCGAGAATAGGAATCCGGATCGTCACCATCCGGTATCAGGACCACCTTGACGTTCATTCCCTCGCGGAGAACCATGTTGATGCCCCTGATGGCCGCGTGGATGCCCGCTGAGTCACCGTCGTACATGATGGTGACATTCTCCGTGAACTTCTTGATGAGGCGGATCTGCTCGACGGTCAGGGATGTGCCGCTGGAGGCCACCACGTTGAGGATGCCGAGCTGGTGCATCGACAGGACGTCGAGGTAGCCTTCGACGAGGTAGCACTTGTCCTTTTTGGCCATCTCGTTCTTGGCGTACCAGATTCCGTAGAGGGAACGGGACTTGACGTAGATTTCCGATTCCTTGGAATTGACGTATTTGGCGACAGTCTTGTCGGTGAGGAGAGTCCTGCCGCCGAATGCGATGACGCGTCCGCTGACCGAATGGATGGGGAATATCACCCTGTCGTAGAATCGGTCGTGGAGGGTGTTGTCGCTGTCGTAGGTGGCGCAGAGGCCGGTTTCGAGGAGGTATTCGTCCTTGAAGCCTTTTGCTTTGGCGGCTTCGGTGAATGCCTTGCGGCTCCTGGGAGCCCAGCCGAGGTGGTATTTGGCAATGGTCTCGTCCTCGAGGCCGCGGGACTTGAAGTACTGGTAGCCGATTGAGCGGCCTTCCGGCGTGGAAAGGGATTCTTCAAAGAATTGTCCCGCGAAGTCGGAAACGAGAAGGAGGCTCTCATTGCGCTGGCGGGCAGCTATTTCCTCTGCGGTTTCTTCCTTTTCGCGGACTTCGATGTGGTATTTCTTTGCGAGGTAGCGGAGGGCTTCGACGTAGGACAGGTGCTCGTATTCCATGACGAATCCGACCGCGGATCCGGCCTTGCCGCAGCCGAAGCATTTGTAGATGCCGCGGGAGGGCGAAACGTGGAACGAAGGGGTCTTCTCGTTATGGAAGGGGCAGCACGCGACAAAATCGCCACCCCGTTTTTTAAGGGTGACGAAATCGCTGACGACGTCCACTATCTGGGCTGTGTCGAGTATTTCTGCTACAGTCTCGCGGGGAATCATCGTTATTGCCGGTCGACCGATTCGAAGTCAACGTCCTTGACTCCGTCGGTGGGGACTACGCTGCGGTCACGGGAGATGGGCTGCTTGTCCTCCGGAATGGCGGCGCGCTGTGCCTGGGCTTCTGCCGTGAAGCGGATTTCGTATTCATTCTCTGCCTTGGAAATGCGGAACATCGAAATGAGCTCCGATATGCCGTACACCAGGAGTCCGATGCCGAGGCACCATTTGATATGAGTGGGATTGAGGAAGAATATAAGCGCGAAAATAAGGGCGATGATACCGAGCGCGAGGGGAAGCCAACCCATCAGGTGGAGGGGCTTCATGAAAATGTAGGTGCTCACAAGGACGACAATCTCCAGAGCCACCAGGATGATGAGCATTCCGGAAATGACGACGAACAGGAGATGTCCTACCTTTGCCGGCCAAAGGACCAGCACGAGGCCCACCAGCGTCGCGATGCCGCAGGTGATGGATGCGAGCACGAGCGACATCGATTTGCCCTTGTCTTTCTTTTTGGCCTTGGCTTCCTGTGCCGCATCATCCTTGGAGGTAAGGGAAGGGATGAGGCAGATGAGACCGGCGATGATAATCACCACACCGACGATCTGGGTCATATAGGTCTGGGCGTCCTTTACGGTGAAAATGAAAATCGCAAGCGCAAGTGCGATGGCGGCCCTGATGATAGTGCCGAAATTGTTTTTATAACCAACTGTAATGAGCATGGTACTTGATATTTCTTTCGTTCAAACTACAAATATACAACTTTTTACAGACTAATTGGCGATTTCGCAGAGGAATTTGATACGGACGAGGCGTATCTCTTCATCGCTGTAGTCGTCGCCGAGAGCCTGTTTGGCCTCCTCGAGGGTGCCCGTTTCGGCCTCGTCGCGGAAATATGCGTAAATCTCGTCTATGACGTCGCGGTCGACATTGCCGGAGATGTAGTAGTCGAGATTGAGCGACATGCCGGAGGAGACGATGGACTCTATTTCCGTCAGGAGCTCATCCATGGTGAGGCCACGGGCTGATGCTATATCCTCCAGGGGCAGCCCCCTGTCGATGGACTGGATGATGAATATCTTGCCGCCGGAACGGTTGCCGGCCACGGTTTTGACGATGAAGTCGTCGGGGCGCTCGATTTCATTCTCCTCGACATAGAGGGAGATTAATTCGACGAAGTCCTTGCCGTACTTGCGGGCCTTGCCTTCGCCGACGCCCTGGCAGTTTTTGAGCTCCTCAATCGTCATCGGGTACATGATCGCCATGTCCTCGAGGGAAGGATCGCTGAATATGATCCAAGGCTGGAGGTGGAGATGGCGCGCCAGATCCTTTCGGAGGTCTTTCAGGAGCGACAGCAGCACAGGATCGCCTCCCCCGCCCTGTTGGCCGGTAGCAATCGGGACGTCGTCCAGGTCGTCATCGTCCTCTCCGTCGGAGAATGTGCGGTCCTCGACGAGCATGAGCTCGTGGGGATGTTCCGCGAACGCGGCGCCTTCCGGGGTGACCGAGATGAGACCGTAATTCTCTATATCCTTGTCCAGAAGATGGAGGATGAGGCCCTGGTGGATCAGGGTGATCCAGAACTTGGCCGTATGGTCGCGGCCTTCGCCGAAGAGCTCCAGCTCGTCGTGGCGATAGGACTTTATTAGGGAATTTGTCTCTCCCGTGAGAATGCCGGCGAGGTGCTCGGCCTTGAAGTGCTCGGGAAGCGAAGTGATGAGGTCGATGACAAGGCACATCTCCTCCTGGCCGTCGAAGCGGGTCTTCGGATGCAGACAGTTGTCACAAGCGCCGCAGTTGGTGGCGGTGTAGTCTTCGCCGAAATAGTTGAGGAGGTATTTGCGACGGCATTCGCCGGTCTCGGCGTATGCGACTGTCTCCGCGAGCAGCTGGCGGCCGATTTCCTGCTCTGCGACCGGCTTTCCCTGCATGAACTTTTCGAACTTGCGGACGTCCTTATAGCTGTAGTAGGTAATGCAGTTGCCCTCCTGGCCGTCACGCCCGGCACGGCCCGTCTCCTGATAGTAGCCCTCGATGCTCTTGGGGATGTCGTAGTGGATGACGAATCGTACGTCGGGCTTGTCGATGCCCATGCCGAATGCGATGGTGGCAACGATGACGTCTATCTCCTCGAGGAGGAATTTGTCCTGGTTGTCAGTGCGGGTCTTGGCGTCGAGGCCGGCGTGGTAAGGGAGGGCACGGATACCGTTGATCGACAGTATCTTGGCGAGCTCCTCGACCTTGCGGCGGCTGAGGCAGTAGATGATGCCCGACTTGCCCGGATTGGCCCTGATGTAGCGGATGATGTCCTTTTCGGGCTCCTCCTTGTCGCGGACTTCGTAGTAGAGATTGGGGCGGTTGAAGGAGGATTTGAACACCGCGGCGTCCGTGATCCTGAGGTTTTTGAGGATGTCGCTCTGGACTTTGGCGGTCGCTGTAGCCGTGAGGGCGATGACGGGAGCCGGGGCGATTTCGTCAATTATCGCGCGGATGCGGCGGTATTCCGGCCGGAAGTCGTGCCCCCATTCGGAAATACAATGCGCCTCGTCAACTGCGTAGAATGATATTTTGATCTCCTTCAGCAGGGCGATGTTTTCATCCTTGGTGAGCGATTCGGGAGCAACGTATAGCAGCTTGGTCACCCCGGAGAGAAGGTCGTTGCGGACTTCGGCTATCTGGGGGCGCGAGAGTGAACTATTGAGGAAATGGGCTATCCCCACGTCTCCCGAGACGAATCCGCGGATGGCGTCCACCTGGTTTTTCATCAAGGCGATGAGCGGGGAGATAACGATCGCGGTGCCTTCCATCACGAGGGCGGGGAGCTGGTAGCACAGCGATTTGCCGCCGCCGGTGGGCATGAGGACGAATGTATTGCCGCCGCCAACGAGATGCTTGATAACATCCTCCTGGTCTCCCTTGAAGGCTGAATAACCGAAAAAGTCTTTCAGACAATTTCTGAGTATCGTGTCGTCGACGGTCATGGCACAATCCGTATTTTGCACTAAAATACAAAAAATCCGGGAGCTTTCAAATTATTTTTTGTTGAAGGTGTGTTTTTTTGCGATATTTGCAGATAGAAAAAATGAAGTTATGACTGTCAAAAGCATACTCACAGCGGGCTGCATCGCCCTTCTTCTCGCCGCATGCGACCGTCCCCCGAAAGAAAGGGACACCATGGAGCCGGACGCCGTCACGGAGCTTCCGTCCCAAAATCTCACGGATTCAATGAGTTACATCCTCGGCGTCCGCCTCGGGATGGAGATCAAATACCACAACTACGGCGACCTCAACTACCCGAGGATGAAAGAAGGCATCGACGATGCCCTCAAAGCAACCGGATTCCCGGATCTCGACGATCCGGCATTCACCGACCAGTTCGACATCAACCCCAACCTCAACCTCGAGATCGAAGACCGATACATCTCCAAGCGCAACCGCGCCATCGGCCTCGACAACGAGATCAAGGGAAAGCGATTCCTCGATGAGCAATTCGCCGCAGGCGATGTCGACTCGACCGAATCAGGCCTCCGCTACAAAATGCTCCTGACCGGAGAAGGCCCCAGGATCGCGCTCAAGGACACCATAAAGGTCACTCTTACGGTAAAGACCCATGAGGGCACCGTGATCGAAAAGACGATGGGCGATCCCGTCGAGATGGTAATGTCACCGTCCCGATTCAACTGCCCCGGCCTGCTGGAAGGCCTCCAGCTCCTCCGCGGCGGTGACGAATGCACCCTGACGCTGCCTCCGGCACTCATCGGCCACTATGCCGACTATCCCCTCGTAGGCCCCAACAAGGTGCTCATCATCGACCTCTCCGTCGACGATGTCCGCAAATACGTCGAACCCAAACCCAACAAGAAATAGCCATGGCAAATCTCGAACTGGAAGCCAGGATCACCCTCAAGCAGCCCATCCAGTCAGGACAGGGCGCCCGCGGTCCCTGGGAAAGGCAGGAATTCGTAGTCGAATACCAGGACGGCAACTTCCCCTCATCCGCATGCTTCACGGCATGGGGTCAGGACAAGGTTGCCGAGCTCGCCCGCTACCAGGTCGGCGACATGGTCAAGATATCCTTCAACATTCGCGGCCGCGAGTATAACGGCCGCTGGTTCAACGACCTCCGCGTCTGGCGCATCTCCCCCGCCGGAGCCGCCTCCAGTCCCGCCGGAGCCCCGGCCCCCAGCCTCGACGACATGCCGGGCGAATTCGGAGACGACCTTCCGTTCTAGCCTATGACACTGCGATTCAAAGTAAGCCTCCACGGAGGCATTAAGGGTTTTTCGAGAGAGTATCTCGTCGATTCATCGACCTCGCTCTACGCGCTGCACAAGCAGATGCGCTCCGATCTCGAATTCCCTGAAGATCAGTTGATTCTGTTCAAGGCCATGGGCCCCGGCGACGCTGTGATCGGCCGCTACGGGCTGTTCGATCTCGGCGACGGGAGCGTGGACCAGGTGCGATTCGCCGACGTCATTGCAAAAGGGCTCGACCACTTCCTCTACTTCTACGACGTGGTGTCCAAAAAGAGCGTCATCGTCACTCCCGACGGCGAGGTTCCGGGCACCAAAGTACCTCCCGGAGCGGTCCAGCTGGCTTTTTCCAAGGGCCCCGTCCCGTACGAATTCGAAAACGGCTACGTAGCCTACGAAGATCTCCCCGAGGACCAGAAGCACCCCGTTCCCAAGAAGTCCAATCCGCTCGACGCCATTCTCGGAGCCCTCGACGACGAGGACCTGGACGAGGAGTTCGATGAGGATGACGAGGAAGAAGAGGACGCCGACGACGAAGACGGCAAGGAAATCTACGACGAAAACGAATAATTCCGCCTTGCGCCGTCTCTCCATCATACTCGGTCCGACGGCGTCAGGAAAGACTTCCTACGCCATTTCCCGCGCCCTGGAGGCCGGCAGTCCGGTCATATCCTGCGATTCCCGCCAGATATTCCGCGAAATGCGGATCGGTACCGCCGTCCCCTCCGACGAGGAGCTGGCCACCGTGCCACATTACTTCATCCGTACCGTGCCTGTGACGGCGAATTACACCGCCGGCATCTACGAAATGGAAGCGCTGGCGTTGATTGAAAAGCTATTCGCCGAAGGGCACGAAGAGCTGATAATGGCCGGTGGATCAATGCTTTATATCGACGCCGTCTGCAAGGGAATCGACGACATTCCCGCGGCGCCCCCTGAGCTTCGCGAAAAGCTCACCAGCCGTGCAGCCTCCGGCGAACTTCCACAAATGGTCGAAGAGCTCCGCGCCCTCGACCCCGATACAGTCGGCGAGATCGACTGTTCCAATCCGCAGAGGGTAATCCGCGCCCTGGAGGTATGTCTCTCGAGCGGCCGTCCATTCTCCTCATTTAAGAAGCGGGAAGTCAAGAAGCGTGATTTCGAAATCCGCAAAATCGGCCTCACAATGCCCCGGGAAGCCCTTTACGCCCGCATCGACGCCCGCGTGGACCACATGATGGCAGAAGGTCTTCTCGACGAAATCCGCAGCCTCCTCCCCTACCGCGACCTCCCCGCCCTCCGCACCGTCGGATACTCCGAACTCTTCGACTACCTCGACGGCAAAATCTCCCTCGACGAAGCCGTCCGCCTCATCAAACGCAACACCCGCCACTACGCCAAGCGCCAGCTCACCTGGTGGCGGAATGACAATTCGATAGAATGGATAACGTTATGAACGATATATATAAGAGTATAGGAAGCCGCGCCGAGGGATTGTACAAGGACAAAGGGAGCCGGTTTATTGCACTAGCCTATCCGGTTGAGACGGAGGAGGAGGTCAAGGAGATTGTGGCCGGGCTGAGGAAGGAGTATCACGACGCGAGGCACCATTGCTACGCATTCCGCCTTGGGGCAGACGGGGCAAAGTACCGCTCCAGCGACGACGGAGAGCCCTCCGGCAGCGCCGGGAGGCCCATTCTCGGGCAGATTGATTCCGCCGGCCTGAGCGACATTCTTATCGTTGTCATCCGCTATTTCGGCGGCATTCTCCTCGGAGTCCCCGGCCTCATCAAGGCCTACAAAAGCGCTGCCGCCGACGCCATCGCCTCGGCCGAAATCATAGAAAAAGTCGCAGCCAGGACTTATCGTCTCAGCTACGACTATCTCGATATGAATGCGGTGATGAAGGTCATCAAAGACCTGTCCCTTCCTCAATCCGCACAGGACTTCGGCACCCGCTGCACCCTCACCCTCCGCGTCCGCCTCTCCCTCGAGCCCGAATTCCTCTCCCGCCTCACCCCCATCCCCTCCGCCGAACTCCTCCCGGAGCCGTAGTCGAGAAATCTCTTGCCACTATACACGGCAGGTTCTCCCTAGTGCTGAGTTACGTATATTCGTGCCACCGAGTCCCCTGCATATGGAGTCAGTCCCACAACAGCATATCTGGGTAAACCGGTATTGTTTTTGGCGAGTGAAATCGTAGCAACATCATTTGAGACCGATACTGTAATCCAGTCCAATGTAGCTTTATAAATACTCGAATGCTTATTCTCCAGAATCTCCATCTTTCCCGGAAGCTCTTTTTTAAAAGTATCGTCTGTCAAATGGATATAACCGATCAAGCATTCCTCTTCAGCTTTAACCTCTTTTGATGATGCGACAGAAGCAAACTCAAGCTTTGTCGGTGACGCTTTAAATGCTCCAGGCCCCTTTGCGCAACATGATAATGCAAAAATGCATAGTGCTAATAATAACCTTTTCATAAAAAACTGATTAATTCGTGTTTACGGCACCCGCATAAGTAACAAGGCGATAATCCCACGTATAATTTCTTCCTAACTGCTGTTCCGATTCTGTATCATAAACACTATCTCGCGAGTACCTGTCTGTTGTAGAGAAAGTTCCTTTACGATAATATCCATCCGATTCACCATTCCAGCCCCAGTTAATGTGATAGTAATCACCACATTCTCCATCTAACACCCATGCGTGTCCATCGTTGAATAATCCACTCTTAAGTCCATCCAAATAAACAGGTTTCCCATTCCTAATAACTCTCGTTGCTATCTTTTGGTTGTGTTTTCCAAATCCCAGATGCTTGTCAACATCTGTATATCCATAGTATTGCAATGCTCTTTGCGCCCCCTCTGCATACCCAGAACTTTGGGCACCATCGCTACCACCATAAGAGATGTTGCACTTATTGCTCTTCCCAAGTTCACGCACAAAATGTGCAGCTTGATCATAATACGTAGTATCTTCTGCAACGCCCAAAGTGGTATATTTGTAAACAGTTTCCATCCCATTCCAGCTACATGTCACCCCGTCAAACACATTAGAATTGGAAAGCTTACGATATACCATGATTTGTGCGGTTGCAATCACCACACAACCCGCGCAAGCAGCGACAGGGCAATGGTCGTAAGGATGCGCTTCACAATAAGCTGTTTAGTCGAGAGAATGGATTGCGAGGCCTGAGCGGAGCTTGGGCTCGAACCAGGTGGTCTTGGGAGGCATGATGTTGCCGCTGTCGGCGATGTCCATGAGCTGCTTCATCGATACCGGGTAGAGAGCGAATGCGACCTTCATCTCGCCGCTGTCAACGCGGCGTGAGAGCTCGCCGAGACCGCGGATGCCGCCGACGAAATCAATCCTCTTGATCCTTGATACCGAGAATCTTGTCGAGGACGAGACGGGAAAGGATAGTGACGTCGAGGACGCCGATAGGGTCGGAGTCGTCAAAGCGGCCGTCGCGGGCCACGAGGCTGTACCACTTGTCGCCGAGATACATCGAGAAGCTGTGGAGGGCGGCAGGAGCGACCGGCTTTGCCGGGCGGCCGCAGCGGGGCTTGGAGGCCACGGAAACCTCGAAATCCTCTTCCAGAGCCTTCAGGAAGGCTTCTTCGGAGAGACCGTTGAGATCCTTGACGACACGGTTGTAGTCGATGATCGCGAGCTGGCTCTCGGGGAAGCATACGGCCATGAAGAAGTTGTATTCCTCATTGCCGGTATGATT
>CAJODR010000013.1 GCA_905233275.1 uncultured Bacteroidales bacterium
AGGATCGGTTTGAGCCATATAGCAACGAAGCTTGGTTTGAGGCAGGGCGGTATGATGCTGTTGAACCCATAGATGGTTTGAAGACAGACTGTGATTATATCATTCACGGTGCAGGTAATGCATCACCCTCTAACATCGTTCGTGAGCCTGTAGAGACCATGGTTGCCAATATTTACGGTCTTAGGAATCTGTTGGATTATGCCAGAGTGAACGGTACCCAACGACTTCTATACATCTCCAGTTCTGAAGTATATGGACGAGGAGATAAAGCGGAGCCATTCGGCTTAAGCGACTACGGCTTCATAGATATTCTCAATTCTAGGAGTTCGTATTCTTCTGCAAAGAGAGCCGGTGAGACGCTCTGCGTATCATATGCGGATGAATATAAGGTGGATAGCGTGATCGTAAGACCGGGGCATATATATGGTCCTACAGCAAAAGAGAGTGATAATAGAGTGTCCTCAGCATGGGCATATGCGGTTGCACGTGGTGAGGAGATTGTGATGAAAAGCGATGGCGCACAGATCAGGAGTTACTGTTATGCTGCTGACGCGGCATCTGCGATATTGAAGGTGTTACTGAGTGGTCAGAACTCACATGCTTACAACATTTCAAATCCTGCTTCTGTGATCAGTATTAAAGAACTGGCTGAGATAATGGCTAGTGCTGGTGGTGTAGAAATCAAGTACGATATCCCGAATGAAGCAGAGAAGAAAGGCTTTAACCCGATGCCAAATTCGTCCCTGAATGCGACAGAACTGATAGCACACTTGGCTGGGAAGGGAAGCTTGATGCCAAAGAGGGTATTGAACATACGATTCAGATATTACGGGAAATGACGTAGGCAAGTGATAAAGAGTTGAAATGAGAGCAAGATATGCTGGAAGAGCTGAAAGCAGAGGTATGTAAAGCTAACATCGAATTATATAAAAGTGGCATAGTCCTTTACACATGGGGAAATGTTAGCGGTATTGACCGTGAAAAAGGTCTGGTAGTCATTAAGCCTTCCGGAGTAAGGTACGAGAGTATGAAGCCAGAGGATATGGTTGTGGTGGATTTAAGCGATGCTCGTGTTGTTGAAGGCAATCTGAACCCATCCACAGATCTACCTACTCATCTTGAGCTGTACAGAAGCTTCCCCAATATTATGGGTGTAGCACATTCTCATTCGATTCATGCTGTGGCGTTCGCTCAAGCAGGCAGATCGATTCCGATTCTTGGAACGACTCATGCCGATTACAGCAGCGTAGAAATTCCCTGTACGAGAATGCTGACCAGAGAAGAGGTCGAGCAGGACTATGAGCTTAATACAGGGAAAGTAATCGTTGAATGCATGGAAGAGAAGGTGCTTTCTCAGGATGATATCCCAGATAATATATCGGACATCATCCCGGGCGCGCTTGTGCATTCCCACGGACCATTTACATGGGGCTCTGATCCAATGGATGCGGTCAGGAACATGGTCAACCGTATCGTAAAGCAGGACCCTGCGGCCAAGGCCCGCCTCATAGAGCTTTGGGACGAAACCAAGCCCAAACTCATGAATCTGAACGACTATGTCACCGAGACGGCAGCCCTCCTGGATGAATCCCAGAAGCTCAATTTCAAGCGCTGGCCCATCCTGAACACCAGGGTGCACCAGAATCCCAAGACCTACGGCTCATACAGCGCCGAAGTCAACAACGTCAAGCAGTACATCACCGGCCGCCTCTCCCGATTCGACGAACTCGTCAGGAAATAGCGCTATCTCGCTTTGAATTCGCGTGAGAATTCGAGGGTACCTTCGGAATTGTAGGTTTTGATTGAGAATGGGCCGCCTTTGGTGTAGGAGAAGTCGAGGCGGCGGACGTCGTCGTTTACTATGATGGGGAAGTCGTTGCCCATCGTTCCGGGCTCGCAGAGCATGAATTCGTGGAGGTCGGCTCCTATCATCAGGTCGATTCCAGCCTTGTTGAGAAGAGTCATGAAATGCTGGTTGAGCCACCTCTGGAGGAGATAGTCGGTCTTGTCCTCATGGTCTATCATCGGGACGTGCAGGATGCAGACCTTGAGGGGCGCTTCGCGGAACATCCGCTCTTTCACGGCCTTCCGGGCCCATTCCAACTGCTCGTTGAGATAATCTTCATAGACCTCACCGCCGCTGTATAGAATGCTCCTGCTGCGGCCCGTCTCTCCTGCATCGAATACGATGAATGCCACCGGCCCCTGCCTGAAAGTATAGTAGAATGGTGCCGGCTCCTCATTGGGATACACCTCGGCAATGAGCGGAGTATTGTCGCCGCGGCCCTCGTGGTTGCCCCTTCCGAAGAACATGGGGAGGCCTGCTGCAAGGGTACCAAGCGGCCCAATCGCATAGTGTAAGAGCGTATCAAGGGTATAGTTCCCGGCTGTCGTGATGTCTCCGTTGAGGAAAATGAAGTCCGTCCGGACCGAATCGACACCCGCTGCGAGCGCGGAATACTTATCCCTTTTCAGATGAATGTCATTGAATACCGAAAAGCGGCACGACGAAGCCTTAGGATCAAGAGTCCGTACTCCGTGCCATTCCCCCTGATAGAAGTCGCCGAACTTCGGATTGCGGGCGTTGGACCCGTCCGTGAGATTCTGTCCGCAGACGCGGTAGCGGATGACAGCGCCCCTTTGAAGACCGGTCAGCCTGACGCTGTGAAGGCGCTTGAATATACGCCTGCCGGCGAATGTCTCCCAGACCTGAGTCCCGCCTTCGAGCTCGACGTAAGCCATCCCGGGGACTTCGCTGGTCCAGAGAATGGTCATGGAATCATCCCTGGTGTCGCAGATCCAGGGACCCGCCTTGACCCCCTGGGCAAGGCACAGCTGGCCCGCAAAAAGAAGCGCAGCCAGCAATAGAACAGTACGTTTCATCTATTCCAGAATTTCGTCAATGAGAGCGGGAACCTTCAGCATCATGCGGGGAATGTGGAAGGGACCTTTGAAGAGGTTGCCCTTCGCGGGCTGCGCGACAGTGCCGTCGCGGTGGAGGTAGCCGTACCATTCGCCGTAGGACTCATCGGGGAAGACCCGGAAGGCGTAGTCGAAGGCTTTCTCGTTCATTTCCAGATACTTCTCGTCTCCGGTAGCCTGGTACGCGTACAGGCTGGCGATGATGGTCTCGCACTGGGGCCACCAGAATTTCATGTCCTGCGAATAGTCCTGCGGCGAGAAGTTCTTGCAGTCGCGGAAATTGATCATCCCGCCGTCAGGCTCGTCCCAGCCCCATTTCCAGGCCCAGTCGATGATGGTGGTGCCTATGCGGACGAGACGGGGATCCCAGTCGCGCGCCTTAGCTATGTCTAGGATGAACCAGCCCGTTTCCATGCAGTGTCCGGGATTGATGGTGCGGCCGGCGCAGGTATCGATGAATTCGCCGTCAGGCCCGACCATTTCGAGGATGGTGCCGAATTCGGGCTTCATGAAGTACTTCTCGAGCTCGTCGATCGAACGGTCAATGCGCTCCTGAAGAATGGGATCGTCGCTGACCTGGCAAATGACGTTGGCGACGTTGATCAGCATCATCGTGATGGAATGGCCGCGTGCCTCGAAGTTGAACTTGGGGGCGAGGAAGCCGGGCGTCTCCAGCATCTCCAGGATCCATTTGAACAGCTTCACGGCCTTTTCGGCGTAGGTCTCGTCACCGCTGGCGAGCGAATATTCCGCGAATGCAATTGCCGCGAAACACTCCGAAAATACGTACCTGCGCTTCTGTACGCCACGGCCGTCTTCGGTCACGGAAAAGAACATGTGGCCGTCAGTGTCGAAGCAGTGGGCCTCGATGAAATCAATGCAGCTCTTTGAGGCTTCGAGGTATTCGTCGTTGCCGTGCTCGAGTGCAGCGAGTGCGGCAACATAGCCGAACCGGCCCTGGAACCAGACGGATTTGGTGGTGTCCATTAGGGTGCCGTCGCGGTCGATGCATGTGTATACACCGCCGTGGACGCGGTCGAGTCCGTATTCCAGCCAGAATGGCAGAATGTCGGTGACGAGGTCGGCGCGGCAGCGTCTGCGGCATGCGTCAAGGTATTCTTTTCGGGTGTTGTTCATAGTGCGGTCAGTATTATTTCTTGTGCTATATCTTCGGGGGTGAGACCGTCAGTGTCGATGATGATGTCGGCAGAGGCCTCGTAGGCGCTTTCGCGCTCGGCGAGCAGCTCGGCGATGCGAGTCTTGAGGTCATGGCCAGCGAGCAGCGGCCTTGATGCTGCAGTGCCCTGGAGGCGCTGCAGTAGGGTTTCGGGGCTGGTGCGGAGCCAGATGGTCAGAGATTTCTCCAAATTACAGGATGTCCCGCCCCCTAGGGCGAGGACAGAGTCAGTGCGGGAATACTTCGCAACAGTCTTTCTGAGAGTCTCGCTTTCGAGGGCTCTGAAACGGGATTCGCCGTCTTCGGCGAATATCTGGGGGATGCGCTTGCCAGCGGCTTTTTCAACCAGGGAGTCCAGGTCCAGGAACGGGCAGCCGAGCATTCCGGCGAGGGATTCGCCTACGCTCGTTTTGCCGCTTCCCATGAAGCCTGTCAGTACCGTGAGCATCAGAACAGCGTCGGTTCCAGGTCGAACGGTTCGTCGTCGGAGCGGTTTTCCGCCTGCTCGGCCCGGACGCGGTCGAGAATCTGCTTGGCCTGGCTTTCCTGTACCAGGGAATCATCTTCTGCCGCGCTGATGACATCCATTACGATTTCCTCTTCCTGCTCTTCCGGTTCTTCGGTTTCGGGCTCCTCGGGCTCTTCTTCTGCCGGGGGATTGATGGGCTCTACGAAGCGGACGTCCTTGAGCTCGTAAGCATGGCACTTCTTGCCTTTGGCCGCGACGCCCTTCTTGGCGATAAACGGCTCGGCTTCAATTGTTTCCGGCTCCCTGTGGGCGTATTTGCCGCCGAATATCACTTCGAAGCGAGGCAGCAGGTCGTCCGACAGGTCGACAAGGCGCGAATTGCGTCCCTCCGCGATGAAAAGCATCGGTGAATTGTCGCTCTCCGGGAAGGAGAAACGCTTGACATAGAACGCCTTGGCTCCTGCATCCCAATACAGGGCTGTAAAGGTCTTGGAAGGATCGTATTTCTCAATCCGGAGGATATCGCCCTGGTATTTGTTGACCTCGTCGGTGTTGGTCGTGTAGAACGTACCGTCGCGGAATACAGCCAGGACCTTGTCCTCTGCGGAGAAGTTGCCTAGATAGTCGCCCCTGCCGTCGGAATTGAGCCTCTGGATATCGGTGTCGAACCAGATATCCTTGCCGCCGATGGTGGAGACGCCCTTGGACTTCATCACAATCTTCTGGATGGAATTCTTGGAGACGAGATTGCCCCTGGAACTTCTTCCCTTGATGGCCAGGGTGGAGAAATCGTATTCCAGCTGCGTCTTCTTGAGCTTCGGCTTCGGGCGGAGGTAGATTCGCACGGATTCGGCCTCGCCGTCATGGTTGGCGGTGAACCAGAGGATGGAGGAGCCCGGCGTACCCATGGTGATGTCGTACTCCTTGTCCCTCGTGATGGAGGTGATGGAGAAGCGTTTTGCGTAGTAGACCGAATTCTTGCCGTCGCGGTAGATTACATTATAAATAGTACGTGTGTCGCCGCGGTTGAATACTGCGACATACAGGAGGTTCTTTCCGAAGAAGGCCTTGTCGGCCACCTTGGTGACGCGATAACGGCCGTCCTTGCCGATGACGATGATTTCCGACAGATCGGAGCAGTCCGAGATGTACTGTCCGCCGTCATCCCTCTTGAGGCCTGTGCCGACGAATCCCTCTTCGAGATTGGCGTAGAGTTTGGCGCTGAGGTTGACGACCTTTGTCGCCGAGATGGTCTCGAGAGAGGTGATTTCGGTCTGGCGGGGGAACTGGTGGCCGTATTTCTTCTTGAGGGAGCGGAACCATTCGACTGTAAAGTCGGTAAGGTGGTCGAGTTTGTCCCGGACGTCCTTGATTTCGTCCTCGATGGCGTAGATCTTCTCGTCGAGGGCCTTGGTGTCGAACTTGGAAATCTTGCGCACAGGCTTCTCCACGAGGCGGAGGATGTCTTCCATCACGATGGGGCGGTGGAGCAGGTCCTCGTACTGTTTCATCTGCGACAGGACGTCGTCGAGCTGCTCTTCCCAGGAACGCTGATTCTGTTCGAGGACCTTGTAAATGCGGTTCTCGAAGAATATCCTTTCGAGGGAGCTGTAGTGCCATTCGTCTTCAAGTTCGGAAAGCTTGATCTCAAGCTCCTGCCCGAGGATGTCGCGGGTATGGAAGGTGTCGTATTCCAGAATGTCGTCGACCGAGAGGAACTGCGGCTTGTCGTCCTTGATGACGCAGGCGTTGGGGTTGATGGTTGTCTCGCAGTCGGTGAAAGCGTAGAGGGCGTCAATGGTCTTGTCGGGGGAGACGTCGTTGGGAAGGTGGATGATGATTTCGACCTTCTCGGTCGTCATGTCCTCAATCTTGCGGATCTTGATCTTGCCCTTGTCCTTGGCCTTCAAGATGCTGTCAATCAGCATGTGGGATGTCTTGCCGAACGGCAGCTCGGTGATGGTGACGGTGTTTTTGTCCACCTTCTCGATGCGGGCGCGGACCTTGACCTGGCCGCCGCGCCTGCCGTTATTGTACTTGGAGCAGTCAGCGAGGCCGCCGGTAGGGAAGTCCGGATACAGCTCGTAGGGCTGACCGCGCAGAATGGCGATGGAAGCGTCCAGCAGTTCGTTGAAGTTGTGGGGCAGAATCTTGGAAGCCATACCGACCGCGATGCCTTCCGTGCCCTGCGCAAGCAGAAGCGGGAATCGCACCGGCAGCTCCGTCGGCTCCTGGTTGCGTCCGTCGTAGGACGTCATCCACGGAGTGACCTTCGGGTCGAATATCACCTCCTTGGCGAATTTCGACAGCCTCGCCTCGATGTACCTGGCCGCTGCGTTGCTGTCACCGGTGAGGATATTTCCCCAGTTTCCCTGGCAGTCAATCGCAAGGCCTTTCTGTCCGAGCTGAACGAGGGCACCGAGAATCGAAGCGTCGCCGTGCGGGTGGTACTGCATGGCTTGGCCGACAATATTGGCGACCTTGGTAAACCGCCCGTCGTCCATCCGGTACATGGCATGGAGGACCCTTCTCTGCACAGGTTTGAGGCCGTCAACAATGTGCGGCACCGCCCTCTGCAGTATAACATAGGAAGAATAGTCCAGGAACCAGTCCTTGAACATCCCCGACAGCTTGTACTTCTTGCTGTCAGAGTCAAGCAGCCTCGAAAACCTTCCCCCTCCGGTCACCTCTTCACCTTCTACCGGCTGCTCCTCATCTTCTTCTCCCACAGGTTCTTCCTGAATGTCATCCCACTCTTCACTCATATACTATAAACTTTATTATTGTTCATAACCGAAACGGCGGAGTTCGCGGCGGGACTCGCGCCAGTCGGGGTCAACTTTGACGAAGGTGCGGAGGAAGACTTTTTTCTGGAAGAAGTCTTCCATCTCTATGCGGGCAGCGGTGCCTGTGCGTTTGAGGGCGGAGCCGCCTTTGCCGATGATGATGCCTTTCTGGCTGTCGCGGAGGACGTAGATGACGGCGCTGATTTCGTAGCGGTCGGCGCCTTCGCGGAATTCTTCGATTTCGACCTGGCAGCTGTAGGGGATTTCCTCGGAGTAGTTTTCGAGAATCTTTTCGCGGAGGATTTCCGAGGCGAAAAAGCGGAGGTTGCGGTCCGTGAACTGGTCCTTGTCAAACCATGCCGGTGCCTCGGGAAGGCGGGAGGAAATCTCGGAGAGGACGCTCTCCAGATTGAAATTCTCCTTGGCAGATACCGGGATTATTACGGCTTTCGGGACGCGCTCCTTCCACCAGTCCATCAGTTCGACGACCTTGGCCTGGTCGGAGATGTCGATCTTGTTGATCGCTATGATGACGGGGCATTCCAGTCGGGAGAGCTTTTCGACGTATTCGACGTTCTTGTCGGCTTTTTCGACCGTGTCGGTGACGTAGAGGATGATGTCCGCGTCGCCGATGGCGGAATCGACGAAATTCATCATGTTCTCCTGAAGGCGGTAGTTGGGCTTCAGGATGCCCGGCGTGTCGGAATACACTATCTGGTAATCTTCACCGCTGACTATACCCATGATGCGATGACGCGTCGTCTGGGCTTTGGCTGTCACTATGGACAGCTTTTCGCCGACGAGCGCGTTCATCAGGGTGGACTTCCCGACGTTGGGGTTGCCGATTATGTTGACGAATCCTGCCCTGTGCATCAGACGTAAGCCCCCATTTTCAAGATATTGACTTCACCCTCAGTGAGATAGCGCCATTCGCCTTTCTTGAGGCCCTTCTTTGTGAGGCCGGCGAAATAGACGCGGTCGAGAGCCTTGACGTCATAGCCGAGCGATTCGAATATGCGGCGGACGATGCGGTTCTTGCCGGAATGGATCTGGATGCCGAGTTTGCGGTGGTCGGTGGCGTCAACGAATTCTAGCTCGTCGGCTGCGATGAGGCCGTCCTGCAGCTCAATGCCGGCGAGGATCTTATCGCGGTCCTCTTCTGTGAGGGCGTGGTCCACGATGACCTGGTAGATTTTCTTTTTGTCGAATGAAGGGTGGGTGAGCTTTTCAGCCATCTCGCCGTCGTTGGTGAACATGAGGACGCCTGTGGTGCTCTTGTCAAGACGACCTACGGGGAATACCCTCGTCTTGCAGCCGCGAATGAGCTCCATCACGGTCTTTTCGGCATGGGGGTCGGAAAGGGTGGTGACATAGCCTTTGGGCTTGTTCATCACGAGGTAGACCTTGTTCTCGCCCTTGAGGCGCTCGCCGTTGAAACGGATGTCGTCGGTGACGGCGTTGATCTTGGTGCCGAGCTCGGTGATCACTTCACCGTTGACCGTAACTACGCCGGCCTGGATATATGTGTCGGCTTCGCGGCGCGAACATACGCCTGAGGCTGCGATATACTTGTTGAGCCTCATTACGTCGCTGACGGGGAACTTGACGTTGTCGTTGTCAGACAGTTCCTGGGGATTGCGGCGGTTTTTCTCGATCATGCGGTCGATGCCGCTCTCTTTCTTCTGGTAGGGTTTGCGGGGACCTGCGCTGCGGCTGCCGTAAGGCTTGCGGCCGCCCTGTGACCTGCCGTATGATTTGCGTTCGCCGTAAGACGGCTTGTCTCCCGACGAATAACTGCGGGACTCGAGGTCCTCGTGCCTGTAGTCCACTCTCTCTGCGCGACTCACGTCGCTCCGGCGGGTGAAATGCTGCCTTCCGGACGTGGATCTTCCGGTGCCGTAACCGCCTTTTTTCTTGTTTTCCATAATCTATAATAGATGTTTAAATCGATGACATCACGTCATCTTGTCATGTTATTGTGTCAGTACGAAAATGTATGTGATCGTGCCTTTCTGTATTTCCTCCGCCCTTGAATCCTTGTTGAAACGGGTCTCGTTCTTGGCGGTGTTGAGGATGATGTTCTTTTCCCTGTCCGACAGAATCATGTTTGACTTGGGACTGATGACTGCAGTAAGTACGTTTCCGTCCCTGTCAACGGTGATGTCCACCACAACGCGGCCCTCTTTCTGTGTTTTGATTTTCGGCGTTCCGAGCCTTTCCGTGCTGCGGCCTTCGACCATCGCCTGAGCAGTCCCGTCGGCGACGCCGTCGGAGACATTGCCGTCTGCCTGGCCTGAAGACACATTGTCAGATGTGTTTTCGGCGGTGTCGGAGGTCTTGTTGCCGTCGGGGCGGTGGAGAGCGCCGAAGTTGATGTCGGGATTCTGGATCTCGGTATTGGGCTGGGGAACGTCGGTGTCACCGGTCTCGGTCTGGCGGCCGGCGTCTGCTTTGTTGGGCTTTGAGTCCGCCTGGATGGGGGAGTCGCTCTGCTTGACGAGTTCGGTTTCCTCTGAGTCGTTGGCCTTTTCTGCCGTCGTTTCCTCGCCCCAGGGGACAGGATGCTGCTCCTCCTCCTCGACTATTTCGGGGAGGTCCATTTCAAAGTATTCCTTTGCCGGCGGAGGCGGGTCGAGGAATGTCATCCCGGTGAGGAGCAGGACTACCGCGACGAGGCCATGCACCCCGGCGGTAACGCCTATTCCTGTCCACTCGGACACCTTTCCCTGCCGCTCACGGTCCCGTAAGAATTCTTTCATGGGGCTGACTACTCTTCGGGTCTTGTGGCCATAATGGCCTTGAAATCATTGCGCTTTGCGATATTCATCAGCTTGACGAGCTCCTTGACCGGGGTGTCTTCATCCATCGAGATGGTGAATGTCTTCTCGGTCGAGAGGGCGAGGGTGTCGCGCAGGCGGCTTTCGAGCTCGGCCTCGGGAACGGGCGTCCTGTTGATGTAATATGTATATGTGTCTTCCGCTTCCTCGGGCTTTACGGCGACGTCGACTACTTTTGGGGCCGTCTCCCTGTTGCTGCTCTTGGGCAGGTTGAGGTTGAGGGCGTTGGGGTTGACGAAGGTGGAGGTCACGAGGAAGAAGATGAGCAGGGTGAACACGATGTCGGTCATCGACGACATCGAGAATTCAGCCTTGACTGTCGCTCTTCTCTTAAGTGCCATGGCTTACTGTTCTTCGGGTTCGTGGAGTACAATGTCCATGAAGTCCATCGTGGAGCTTTCCATCTTGTAGACGAGGTTGGAAATCCTCGAGGACAGCCAGTTGTAGCCAAAATAGGCGATGATACCGACAATAAGGCCCGCCACGGTGGTGAGGAGGGCGGTGTAGATACCGCTGGAGAGGGTCTGGATGTTGAGGCTGTTGCCGGCCTTTTCCATGTCGAAGAATGCCTGGATCATACCGATGACGGTACCGAGGAATCCGATCATGGGGGCTCCGGTCGCGATGGTCGCGAGGATGGGGAGTCCCTTCTCGAGGCGGGCGACCTCGACGTTGCCTTCGTTTTCGACAGCTGTCTGCATATCCGTCATCGGGCGTCCGATGCGGTGGATGCCCTTTTCAATCATGCGGGCGACGGGATTGTCGTATTTTTCGCAGAGGGCGACGGCTGACTTGAACTTGCCTTCGTTGATGTAGTCGCGGATGTCGTTCATGAAGTTGTCGTCGATCTGGGATGCCTTGCGGATGGTCCACCATTTCTTTGCGATGAGGTAGATGGCGATGATTGAAAGGAGGAGGAGCACCCACATGAGGATGCCTCCCTGGAGGAACAGGTCGAAGAAGCTCAGGGTCTTCTCCGTTGCGGGCTGCTCAGCAGCAAGAAGCGAGAAAAACATATTTTGAAATACTTGATTTTACGTACTTGGGCCTTTCCGGAGGGCCGGTCTCGGCCAATCATGCAAAAATAGTGCAAAAAATGCTCATTTCAAAGAGCTGTAGCGTATCTTTGACAAAAAAAGCGCGTGTCCGGGGACAGATTCGCCGGCATCCGAGCGTGTGCCGGAAGAAATCAGATCTCCGATCCATGACGGATCCTCTTTTCCGCGCCCCACTTCGATGAGCGAACCGACCACCGCCCTCACCATATTCCTCAAAAACCTGTCAGCCGTAATCCTGAAATACCAATACGTCCTGCCGTCCTGTTCAGGCATGTCGCCTCCCACCTGCCAAAGCCCCGGCGTGTACGGCGCCCAGAATGCCTCAGTGACATCGCAGATGGACGTGACATTGGATCCACCTGTCTTTTCGAAGCAGCTGAAGTCACGCCGGCCGGGGATGAGGGCCGCGGCTTCATTCATCTTTTCGAAGTCCAGCGGGGCCTTGTAGAGCCATGAATGACGTGCAACGAACGGATCCTCAGCGGTATGCAGGAAATAGGTATATGAACGTGCCGTGGCATCGAACCTCGCGTGAAAATCCGCGCGCGTCGGGAAAACGTCGAAAATTACTATTTCACGGGGCGTGATGGCATTTAATTTGTAGATAAAATCCCTCGGCTCGTAAGCGATCGGAGCGTCCGTGTCGAAGTGCGCGAAGTACTCGAGAGCATTGACACCGGTGTCGGTCCGGCCGGCTCCCACAAGGGTGATTTCTTCCTTGAGAAGAGTCCTCAGAGCGGCCTCGACCGAGCCCTGGACGGTAGGCTGACCCGGCTGGACCTGCCAGCCCGAAAAAGCCGATCCGTCGTAGGCGAGCGAAATGATGTAACGCATAGAAAAGACAATTAGAATACAAAAATAACAATTTTATCGATGGAAAGTTCCAATATCAAGGAATTGAACGAGCGGATCGGTGAGGAAAGTTCATTCGTTGACCTCATCACCCTCGAAATGGGCAAGGTCATTGTAGGCCAGAAACACCTAGTGGACAATCTCCTGATCGGCCTCCTCTCCGGAGGACACATCCTTCTCGAAGGCGTCCCGGGACTTGCGAAAACCCTTGCGATCAACACCCTCTCCCAGACGGTAAACGCAAAGTTCAGCCGCATCCAGTTCACTCCTGACCTTCTCCCCGCCGACCTTACCGGCACACTCATTTATTCGCAGAAGAACGAATCGTTCGAGGTTCACAAGGGCCCCATCTTCGCCAACTTCATCCTCGCAGATGAAATCAACCGAAGCCCGGCAAAAGTCCAGTCGGCCCTCCTCGAAGCCATGCAGGAGCACCAGGTCACGATAGGTGACAAGACATATCCGCTCCCCGAGCCCTTCCTCGTGATGGCCACCCAGAACCCTATCGAGCAGGAAGGTACCTATCCGCTTCCCGAGGCGCAGGTCGACCGTTTCATGCTCAAGGTCGTCGTCGGCTATCCCAAGAAGGACGAAGAGCGCCAGATTATCCGCATGAACAATGAAGGCGAATTCCCCCGTGCCAACGCCGTGGTCACCCCCGAAGACATCCTTCGCGCCCGCAAGGTAGTCCGCGAAGTCTACATGGATGAAAAGATCGAGCGCTATATCGTCGACATCGTCTATGCCACCCGCGAGCCCGCGGATTACGGCCTCCAGAACCTCAAGGACCTCATTTCATTCGGCGGATCCCCGAGGGCGAGCATCTCGCTCGCAGCGGCAGCCAAGGCCTACGCGTTCATCAAGCGCCGCGGTTACGTGATCCCCGAGGACGTCAGGGCAGTGGCATTCGAGGTGCTCCGTCACCGTATCGGGCTCACCTATGAGGCTGAGGCAGAGAATGTCACCACCGAGCAGATTGTCGAAAGCGTGATCAATTCCGTCATAGTGCCGTAATGCAGACCAGCCTTACCACATCGGACCTCCTCAAGAAGGTGCGGAAGATCGAGATTCGCACGAAGGCCCTCTCCCATCAGATATTCGCAGGCGAATACCATTCCGCGTTCAAGGGACGCGGCATGGCGTTCTCCGAAGTGAGGGAGTACCAGTACGGAGACGATGTGCGTGCCATGGACTGGAACGTCACCGCCCGTCTCCGCGCCCCGTACGTCAAAGTGTACGAGGAGGAAAGGGAGCTCACCGTGATTCTCCTCATCGACATCAGCCGGAGCGGCCTTTTCGGCACTTCCGGGATGACCAAGAGGGACCTCGTGGCCGAGCTTTCCGCCGTCCTGTCATTCTCCGCAGGAATCAACAATGACAAGGTGGGCGCGATATTCTTCAGCGACCATGTCGAGAAGTTCATTCCTCCGGCAAAGGGTAGGAGCCAGATTCTCCGCATCATCCGCGAGATCATCGAGCTCGAGCCGACTTCCGACGGTACGGACATCTCGGAGGCGCTCCGCTACCTCTCTGCTGTGCTGAAGAAAAAGTCGACGGCATTTATCCTCTCGGATATGCTGGACGTGGACGCTGAGGGCAATCCCCGCTACGAGGAGGCGCTCAAGGTGGCTGCGGGCCGTCACGACCTGTCGGTCATCCGCGTTCACGACCGCCGCGAGGAAGAGATCCCGCGCCTCGGTGTCGTCCATGTCAAGGACTCTGAGACCGGTGCCACGGCGTGGATCAACACGTCTTCCGGCAGGATGCGTCGCAAGTATTCCGCATGGGCGCAACGTTTCTCGGAGGCGTCCCTCAAGCTCTGGCGCAAGTACAAGGTGGGGTCTGTCGATATCGCGACGGACGACGACTATGCCGCCCGCCTCAGAACATTCTTCCAGAAGATCTGACATGAGAATTGTCTTCAAACATATAGCCCTGACAGCGCTGGCGGTCATCGTGGCCGCTTGCTCGGGAAAGGAGGAAACTCAGCCTGAAGAGCAGCCCGTAAGGGAAGGCCCCGGCAGGGTGTTCCTCGCCCCGGAGACCCTCAGGGATTCGATCCTCGTGGGTGACAGGGTGCAGTACGGGGTGGAGCTTTATTCCCTCGAAAAAGGCACAGTCGTGGTGATGCCGCTCGTGGAGCCGATGAAGGAGCTTCGCGACAGCGTCCTCGCCCTTACTCCATGGGTCAGCGACACGCTGCGAGTCAATCCTGACGGCACGTTCGACATGAAGGAGACGATAGTTGTCACCGCATTCGACAGGGGCGATTTCGCACTTCCGGCACTCGAGCCGGTGCTCTCACTTCCTGGAGGAGGCGCTGATACTCTCAAGTTTGAAGGTGCGGTGCTGCCGATGAGGGACCCGGCGCTTGACCCCAAGGTGTTCAAAGAGACTCCGGAAGGTGCCCAGCAGCAGGGGCCGGACATGAACGGTTATGATATCAAGGATGCCATAGATGCCGCGATTGAGTCCGATGAGGACGAAGCAGCGGCCGCTGCGGCCCGTCGCCACCGGATAATGTCCATCATTCTTCTCTGTCTCGCAGCGTTAGTGGTCCTGGCGCTTGTGGCCTGGATTATCGTGAGGCGTTATCTTGAGAAGAAACGCCGCGCAGTGATTCTCTCCCCGAGGGAGGAGGCTCTCGGCCGCCTTGCCACGCTGGAAGACAGGTCGCACTGGTCACATGACAAGCAGAAGGCTTTCTATTCCGGCGTTACCGATACCCTTAAGAATTATATGGACCGCAGTTTCGGCATCGACGCTCCCGAGATGACCACCGACGAAGTGCTGGTGGCGCTCAGCGGATGCGGTCTTCCGAAGGAGCAGATCGAACCGGTAGGGGAGTTGTTCCGGCTTGCCGACTATGTCAAATTCGCCCGTTACCGGGCTAATGATATCGAAAACGCGGCCGTGGTCCCTGCCGCCAGGGCATTCGTCGAGGCGACGTCCCAGCCGGAAGCTGAAAAGGAGGTGAAGCAATGACGATGGTTCATCCACACGCCCTCTGGCTGTTTGCCGTGCCGGTGCTTCTCCTCGCGCTTTACGTGTGGAGGGAACTGAGGCATCGCAGGCCCCACATGAGGGTCTCGATGATTGCGCCCTGGATGACCGGCCGGAGCAGGCTGTATTCGATCCTGAGGCACATCCCGTTCGCACTTTCGATAGCGGCGCTCTGCCTTCTAGTCGTCGCACTGGCGCGCCCGAGAAGTGAGACCGAGCTCGTTACCACCGAGGCTGAGGGTATCGACATAGTATTCGCCATGGACGTGTCTTCGAGTATGCTGGCGCGCGATTTCGAGCCCAACCGTCTCGAGGCCGCCAAGCAGATTGCAGTCGAATTCATCTCCAAGCGCACCTCCGACAGGATGGGCATCACCCTGTTCGCGGGAGAGAGCTACACCCTCTGCCCGATGACGACCGACAAGACCACCCTCGTCGACATGATGTCCTCAATCCAGGTGGGACTCATCGACGACGGTACCGCGATCGGCAACGGTCTCGCCACCGCAATCAATGCCCTGCAGGGCTCCGACGCCGTTTCCAAGGTCGTGATCCTCCTCACCGACGGCGTCAACAACACCGGTGAGATCACCCCCGAAATGGCCGCCGAGATATGCGGCGACCGCAGTATCAAGGTATACACCATCGGCGTCGGTTCCAACGGCATGGCCGCCTATCCCGTCATGACCCCCTGGGGCGAGGAATACCGCATGATGCCCGTCGAAATCGACGAAGCCGTCCTCAAAAAGATAGCCTCCGCAACCGGAGGCGAATACTTCCGCGCCACCGACAACACCAAGCTCAGCTTCATCTTCGACGAGATCGACCGTCTCGAGAAGACCCGCGTGCTGATGACCGACAGGAGCATCCATTACGATGAGATGTTCCCGAAGCTCGGACTCCTTGCGATGCTGCTGCTTCTCGGTGCCTGCCTTCTCAGAATGCTGTTTTTCAAAGCCACACCTTAACCGCCATGCTCGAATTCGCTGATAAAAGCTATCTGCTCCTGCTTCTTGCTGTGCCTGTGCTCATCCTGGGTTACGGGCTCATTCGCCGGAGGCAGCGGAAGATACTGTCGTCCTTCGGCGACGAAGGGCTTGTGGACGCACTGACGCCGTCCCGTCCTGCCGGCAAGGGCTGGGTGAGGCTCGTCCTGATCAGCCTGGCGATAGTGTCCCTGTCCATCGGACTTGCCCGTCCGAGAATAGGGTCGAACCCCAAGGTCCTGACGAGAAACGGCTCTGAAATAATGCTGGTGCTGGACGTCTCCAACTCGATGCTGGCGGACGATTATTCCCCCAGCCGCCTCGAAAGGGCAAAGATGGCCATTTCCAGAATGGTCGACCATCTCGAGAATGACCATGTCGGCCTGGTGATATTCGCCGGTGCGGCGTATGTCCAGATTCCTCTGACGGCAGATTATGTGTCGGCCAAGATGTTCCTGAGCGGCATTTCCCCGTCTTCCGTTCCCTTCCAGGGCACGGCGACCGAGGAAGCGCTCAATAAGGCGGCCCTATGCTTCTCCGGCGATGAATCTGTCGGAAAGGCGATAGTCCTCATCTCCGACGGTGAGGATCATGAAGGCGACCCGGTGAGCGCTGCCAAGGAGATTTTCGAAAGAGGTATACGTATTTATACTATAGGTGTAGGATCGGCTGCCGGCAAATCCATCAAGGTTAACGGTACCATTCTCCGCGACAAGGACGGCAATCCTGTCGTTACCCATCTGGAGGAGGATACGCTGAAGGCGATTGCCGAGGCCGGTGGCGGCCAATATTTCCACTCCGGGACTGATTCGTTCGGCCTGGATGCGGTGGTGGATGCCCTGCACAAGCTTGAGAGCCAGACCTGGGCACAGGTGGTGTTTGAGGCATACGACGAGCAGTATGCTTATTTCTACGCGGCTGCGTTCATATTCCTCGCACTTGCCCTCGCAGTGGGTTACAGGAAGAGCCGCATCAAACTGTTCAGTTGAGATGAGAGTTGTAAAAGTCATATTGTCTGTGGCGGTCATGCTGACCGGTATCCTGGCTTCCGCTCAGGACAATCGTCAGTTTGACAGGAACATACATCGCGGTTACGAGTCGTACAAGGCCCGTGATTATGCCGGTGCCATTGAGTCTTGGCGTGCGGCATACGACAGCGACACGACCGCATTCGAACCGCGCTACAACCTCGCCTGCGCGTACTATCGCACCGGCGCGATCGACAGTGCTGCAATGATTCTGCAGGGCGTTGGAGACGTTCCTCCGGAGAGGACGGCCGACCATTATTACAATGCCGGCAGGATCATGATGACCATGGGGCAGTACCAGGCAGCCGCCGAACTCTTCAAGGCCTCTCTCATCGAGCGTCCCAATGACATGGAGGCCAAGGCCAATTACGTCTACGCCCGCGACAAGGCCAAGGAGCAGCAGAACCAGGACCAGCAGCAACAGCAGCAGAATCAGGATCAGCAGAACCAGGATCAAAACAAAGATCAGAATAAGGACCAGCAGGATCAGAACAAGGACCAGCAGGATAAGCAGAACCGGCAGGACCAGCAACAGAACCAGAATCAGGACCAGAACCAGCAGCAAAAGCAGGATCAGCAGCAACAGCAGGATCAGCAGCAAAAGCAGGATCAGCAGCAACAGCAGCCTCAGCAGAATAAGGACCGCCAGCAGCAGGACCAGATGCTGAAGGCCGTGCAGGCCAAGGAAAAAGCCACGCAGGACAAGGTCCGGAAAGCCCAGGAAGTCAACGCGGCTTCCAGAAAGACAGAAAAGAATTGGTAGGATGAAACGTTTCGCAGCGCTAGTATCACTTCTCATAGCGGCCGTGGCGCTCCCGGCCCAGACCATAAAGGTGAATGTCCAGAACCTCGTCGGACTGGACGAGAATTTCAACGTTACCTTCTCCGTCGAAGGCTCAGGCAACGTCACTGATTTCGAGTGGTCTCCGGGGAGTGATTTCCAGCTCGTCTGGGGGCCCAGCGTGTCCACCAGCAGCAGTTTCCGCAGCGTCAACGGCGTCAGCAGCATGACCACGCAGAAGTCCTGGACGTACGTGCTGAAGCCGCTCAAGACCGGTACATTCGCCATCGCGTCTGCCAGCGCAAAGGTGGACGGCAGCCCCGTCCATTCGGCCGTCACCAACGTGCAGGTGATCGCAAACGGCGCGTCCGGGTCGAGTGGCAATTCGTCGTCATCATCCCAGCAGGGTGGGCGTCCGTCCATTCAGTCTCAGGGCTCGGCCAATCCGCAGTCACAGGTTAGTTCGGATGACATCTTCCTTCGCCTAGCCGTCGGCAAGCGTTCCGCGGTGGTCGGAGAGCCGATCAATGTCACCCTGAAGCTGTATTCCAGGGTGCAGATCACCGGGTTCGACGACCTTAAACTGCCGGTTTTCAACGGTTTCTGGAGCCAGGAGCTCGACAATATCACCCAGCTCAACTTCCAGAGGGAAAGCTACAATGACATGCTCTACAGCGCCGCTGTGATCCGCAATTACGTCATTATTCCCCAGAAGTCAGGCACTCTGACGATAGATCCGGCAGAGCTCGTCTGCCTCGTCGCCGTGCACAACACTTCCTACGGCAACAGCATATTCGACAGCCTCTTCGACGACTATTCCGAGGTGAGGCGCCGGCTGACTACTCCGCTTGTCAATATCGAGGTCTCACCGCTTCCTGCAGGTGCTCCGGCGTCGTTCAGCGGCGCAGTCGGTTCCTACAAGATGAAGGCATCGCTCACCAAGGACGAAATCAAGGCGAATGACGCCTCCACCCTCAAAATCACGGTCTCCGGTAACGGCAACCTGTCGCTCCTGGACGCTCCCGAGGTATCTTTCCCCCTCGATTTCGAGGCCTACGATGTCGAATCCACTTCCAAGACTTCCCGCGGCGGCACGTCCGGCGAAAAGACTTTCGAGATCCCCTTCATAGCCCGTTCCGAGGGCGAATACACGATCGGTCCGATCGAATTCAGCTACTACGACACCGCCACAAAGCGCTACGAGACTCTCCGCAGCGAGCCCCTTCCTATCACGGTGCTCCGCGGCAGCGGCCAGGTGGCTCTTTCCGGTGGCAGTGACACAGCACCGACCGCCCCCGTCCAGAACGAAGTTCAGTCGCTCGGCGAAGACATTCGATTCATCGCGACATCGGCTCCCGGCCTCATTCCCGCAGGGAAATTCATCGTGACGAGGGGCTGGTTCTGGGGCCTGCTCGCAGGGATGGTGCTTGCCGCGTTGGCATTCCTCCTCATCCGCCGCATCGTTCTCGGCAAACGTGCAGATGTGCAGGCCACCCGTTCGCGCCAGGCCACCAAGATGGCGCTCAAGCGTCTGTCGCTCGCCAAGAGCTACCTCTCCAAGAATCAGCGGAGCGAATTCTATACTGAGCTGCACAGTGCGCTGAACGGATTCGCGGCCGACAGGCTGTCGCTCGACATGACCGACATGTCCAAGGACAATATCGCCGCTGAACTCGCCTCCAGGGGTGTTTCGGAAGATTCTGTCGCAGAGTTCACCGCCCTTCTGGACGCATGCGAATTCGCCCGTTACGCGCCTTCCGGCGAATCGGAAGAGATGAAATCCCATTATGACAAAGCCGTGAACGTAATATCCTCCATCGCCACCAACATCCGCAAAGGCCGGAAGGGGAGTGCCGCACTGATGCTCATCCCCCTGATGCTCTTTGGCGGAGTCAATCTCCAAGCTCAGGAGCCCGCGGATCCGTGGGCAAGCGGTATCGCCGCATATCAGGAAGGCCGTTACGCAGATGCGCTGGATGCGTGGAATTCCATTCTCGCCTCGGGCGAGGAATCGTCCCTCCTCCATTATAATATAGGAAACGCCCACTGGCGTCTCGGCGACAAGGCCGAAGCAATCCTGGGCTACGAAAGGGCTCTTGCGCTCGATCCTTCATTCGACGATGCAAGGGACAATCTGGCATACGCCAACGCCCGTATCACGGATTCATTCAATCCCGATTCAGAATTCTTCCTCGTCACTTTCTTCAGGAAATGCTGCTACCTCCTCCCGTCCGACAACTGGGCCTGGCTCGCAGCAGTGGCACTGGCTCTGGCGCTTGCGCTCCTCGTGGTATTCCTGACATCAGGCCGTCGCGGCTGGAGAATCGGCGGCTTCTTCGGCGGAATCTTAGCGCTCCTCCTCTTCGCGCTTACTCTCTATTTCGCCCTCTGGCAGCACTCAGACTACTCCGGCAAGGACTACGGCATCATCATGCCGCCCGTCATCTCCGTCAAGAGCTCTCCCGCCGCCGACTCGCAGGACCTCTTCCTCCTCCACGAAGGCACCAAGGTCAAATACCTCGGCGGCTCCGTCGACGGCTGGAGCGAAATCTCCATCCCCGACGGCCGCAAAGGCTGGATCCAAACCTCCGATTCAGAAGTAATCTAATCCCCGCTGTTTCACCCAGCTGCTACACACCAGTCAAGTGACGGTACTGTCCCATTCCCGGCACCACCACCGTCATTTTACCCCCTTTTTTGACGGTACTCTCCCTTTTTTCAGCACCACCACCGTCACTGCCCCCCTGTCAAGCGAAGCGCGCGATTATTCCGCGTCGCGGCTCAGAATGCGCTCTGTGGCCGTTTTTGGGTGCAACGCGGAGACCAAAACGGCTATAATCGCTAAAATTACTTCCGCGTTGCGCCGTATAACGCACTCGGAGGCCGTTTTTTACTGCAACGCGGAGAAGCTGATAAGGGTATAGATTTTGCAGCATTTTAGATGTTAAAAACAACTTACATGAAATTTGGAAAGTATTTCGCTGCGGTTTGTGCGGCGGTGGTGTTGTCCTCCGGGGTGGGAATGGCGCAGGAGGGGGGTGAGTCGAAGAATTCCCGTTATGACCGGTTCCTGGAGCTTTTGAGCGATTTGCCGATTGATACGGTTTCAATCGGTAATCTGATTGACGTCTGGGACAGGGAGGATCCGGAGTATTATGTGGCGGCACACAATTATTGGTTCCTGATTTCGAGGGAGACCGGGATTGAAATGGTTGCCGGGGCACCTACGGGAGGGGAAGATGATGTGATGGTGTTGTATCCTGAAGGTCAGAATGACGGGGAGCCGGTCGGTTATCTCCGTTCAGGAGAGTACTTTAAGGAGAAAGAAATGAATAAGGCCGAGGTAGTCCTCAAGGAGGGCATCGCCAAATTCCCCGACAGGCTGGATATGCGCTTCGGGCTCGTTCGTTTTTATATTGAGAAGGCGCAGTTCGGCGATGCCGTTGCTGCAATGCAGAATGTGATTGACCGTAATAAGGAAAACGGTGGCTCGTGGCTGTGGTCGTTGAATGAGGATCTGCCTGGCGAAGAGTCTGCAAAGGAGTTTCTGGACGAAGTATTCCAGCATTATTTCTCGGATTTCGTCAATGATGGGTCGGAAGAGGATTCGATGAATCTGGTGGAGACGCTGCTTCGCTATGATCCGGAGAATGCCATATTCATCAGCGACAAGGCGTCCCTGATGTTTATGCAATGGCGTTTTGACGAGGCGATGGCCCTCTACGAGAAGGCTCTCGCGCTGCAGCCGGACGACATGCTGATTACGGGCAATCTCGCATACGGCTACTATCAGGCCAACCAATTTGACAAGGCGCAGAAGTATGCGGAAATACTTCAGCAAAAAGGAGATGCGGGTGAAAAGAAATGGGGCGCTGCGTTAATTGAGGCTATTCAGGAAGAGCAGGCTAAGCAGTATATGAAGGTGGACATTCAGGACCTGAAGAAGTATGCAAAGAAGAATGCCGCCGAGTATGACAAACTGCTTTCACGCTTCATGGCGGCTGATGAGACGCTGACGGATGATGAAGTATTCCATATATATTATGCGGCACCATTCCTCGGACACGAGACCTCCATGGTCAAGACGAAAGAATTTGACGATGCTTACAATTCCGGACAATTCGAGGAAGCATTCGAAATAGGAGAAAAGCTGCTGCAGGATGAATGCCCGGTCTCGCTACAGTTGCTTAGCAAGATGTATGTACTTGCCCGTCATTTTGACAAGCCCACTGATTCATACGCGATTCGCTACTTCCGGCTGACAGATGCAATCTTCTCGACCGGAAACGGCCGCAGCAAAGAGTCCGCCGTCGCAGTTATCGCCGTCTCCGACGAATACAGTCTGCTGAATGACTTCTTCGGCATGAAGATGTTCGGGGGCCAGGTCCTGCTCGAAGATGACGGACACCATATTGACGAGATGAAGTTTACTGATGACAACGGGACCAAGATACGCTACTTCAACGTCGATATCCAGTTCTACCTATACGACCAGATGATTTATTAAAAAAGTGACCTCAACGGGTCACTTTTTTAATACTCTGTTTTGTCTTCCTTCTCTTTCCACATCTTGAAGGCTTTGAGGCCCTCGGTGCGGAGGAGTTGGATCATCTTTGTGCGGCGGTCGGGGATTTCCTTGGCGAATTCTTCGTAGATGAAGTTGTCGTCGAAGTCGATCCCGGCGGCATCCTTGCGGTCGTTGGCGTAATAGATGCGGTCGAGGTGGGCCCAGTAGATGGCGCCGAGGCACATCGGGCAAGGCTCGCAGGAGGTGTAGATCGTGCAGCCTTCGAGATTGAAGGTGCCGAGGGCCTTGCAGGCTTTGCGGATACAACTGACCTCAGCGTGTGCCGTTGGATCGTTTTCGATGGTGACGGAATTGGAGCTGCCAGCTACAATTTCACCATCCTTTACGATAACTGCGCCAAAAGGGCCGCCGCCACTGGCGCAACTCTGCTCGGAGAGGCGGATGGCCTCCCTCATGAATTGTCTGTCTTTTTCAGTAGCCATGGGATTATTGCTTTTGGAGCGGACGGCCGCTGGTCATCATGTGGACTTTGTGGCGGACAGATGCCAGGATAGCTTCATATGCCTTGACCCTTTCAAGAGCGGCGGGAGCATCCGGTTTAGCATTGACCACGTCGGTATAGGCAGCGACAGCCGAGAGGACGGTGTCGATCAGTTCGACGATGTCTTCCATGTCTTTTTCGACGAATCCGCGGGAGGTGACGGCAGGTGTGCCGATGCGAACGCCGGAGGTCTGGAACGGGCTGCGGCTGTCGAAGGGCACCATATTCTTGTTGATGGTGATGTCGGCTTTGACGAGTTCCTTCTCAGCCATGCGGCCGGTGACATCGGGGAATTTGGTCCTGAGGTCGATGAGCATCAGGTGGTTGTCAGTGCCGCCGGAAACGACTTTGTAACCTTTGGTAATGAAGGCTTTGCACATCGCGGCTGCATTGGCGATGACCTGCTGCTGGTATGCCTTGTATTCCGGCTGGAGAGCCTCGAAGAATGCTACCGCCTTTGCAGCGATGACGTGCTCGAGTGGACCGCCCTGGATACCGGGGAATACCGCCGAGTCAAGAATCTGGGACATCTTCTTGACAACACCCTTGGGAGTGGTGAGACCCCATGGATTGTCGAAATCCTTTCCGAGGAGAATGATACCGCCGCGAGGACCGCGAAGGGTCTTGTGCGTCGTCGAAGTGACGATATGGGCGTATTTGACAGGATTGTCAAGAAGGCCTGCGGCGATAAGGCCGGCGGTGTGAGCCATGTCGATCCAGAGGAGGGCGCCTACCTCGTCGGCGATCTTCCTCATGCGGGCATAATCCCATTCGCGGGAATACG
Organism: uncultured Bacteroidales bacterium; assembly: GCA_905233275.1. Classification (GTDB taxonomy): domain Bacteria; phylum Bacteroidota; class Bacteroidia; order Bacteroidales; family UBA932; genus Cryptobacteroides. Next base: position 23,753 of record CAJODR010000013.1, read on the forward strand.
CGGATGCGCCGCCGATGATGAGCTTCGGTTTGAACTCCAGGGCTTTGCGCTCCATCTCGTCGTAGTCGATACGGCCAGTCTCTTCGTTGAGGCCGTAGGAGACAGCGTGATAAAGAATACCGGAAGCGTTGACAGGAGATCCGTGGGTGAGGTGGCCGCCATGGGCAAGGTCGAGACCCATGAAGGTGTCGCCGGGGCGGAGGACGGCCATCTCGACTGCGAGATTTGCCTGTGCACCGCTATGGGGCTGGACATTGGCCCATTCGGCTCCGTAGATCTCCTTGACGCGGTCAATGGCCAGCTGTTCGATCTGGTCTACGACCTCGCATCCGCCGTAGTAGCGTTTGCCGGGATATCCTTCGGCGTATTTGTTGGTGCAGATGGAACCCATGGCCTCCATCACTGCCGGAGACGCGTAATTCTCAGAAGCGATAAGCTCAAGTCCTGAGCTCTGGCGCTCGTATTCTTTCTTGATAAGGTCGAAGACCTGGAGATCTTGTTTCATAGAAAAGGTTTATGTTAATTCTTACAAATATAATTAAAATATCTAACTTTCGCAACGAAAGTTACCTATTTTAGAGCCCTGAAAGGGCGTTGGCAAGTCTCTTCCCCGGGGGGAGGATGTTTGGAGGAGGGGCGACAAAAAGACGGGAATATCAGTAGTATTACTGCATTTTCTATCTATGACCCCACCCTTTTCCCGTTTTCCCTCCCTCAGGGAGGGACAAGCTGTCGGCCACAGGCCTCCTTAACACGGTAGTTTCGCAAGGTACTTGCGAAACTGAAAATATAATCTAACTTTGCAGATATGAAGGACCGAAAAAAATTGAATATCGAGCTCGGGCGAATTACTCCCGAGGAGTACAGGGCTCATTCCGGCGACGGATTGGCCCTGGTGCTGGACAATATCAGGAGTGCGCACAATGTCGGGTCGGCCTTCAGGACCGCCGATGCTTTCGGCGTCGGAAAGGTCTGGCTGTGCGGCATTTGCGCAGTCCCGCCATCCGCCGAGATTCATAAATCCGCCCTCGGAGCAGAGGACAGCGTGCCCTTCGAGCATGTCCAGGACACCCTCGAGGCTGTCAGGAGACTGCACGATGACGGATTCACAATCATCAGTATCGAGCAGACCGTCCATGCTGTCAGCCTGCCGGATTTTCGCCCCGAAGTTGGCGGGAAATACGCTCTCATATTCGGCAACGAAGTTGACGGAGTGCGCCAGGACGTCGTCGACGCATCCGATTTCGCCATAGAGATTCCCCAGGAGGGGACAAAACATTCGCTCAACGTATCGGTCTCGGTAGGGGTGATTCTTTCATATTTCAGATTCGCAAGGCAATGAAAAGTATTTATTTCGCAGCTGGCTGCTTCTGGGGTGCCGGGCATTTCTTTTCAGGGGTCGACGGAGTGGCGGCTGTCACGACCGGATTCGCCAACGGCAATACCCTGAATCCATCGTACAAGGAGGTCTATACCGACACCACCGGATTCGCAGAGACCGTAAAAGTCGAATACAATCCGTCGCTGGTGAGCCTCAAGGAGCTGACAGAACTCTTTTTCACCATCATCGATCCGCTCAGCGTCAACCGCCAGGGCGAAGATGAAGGCACCCGTTATCGCACGGGCGTCTACTATACCTCTGACGAGGAATTGCCCATCATCAAAGCCGTATTCGACGACGTCGAATCCCGCCTCGGCCGCCCGCTCGCAGTCGAGCTCTGCCCGCTCCGCAATTTCTACTCTGCAGAAGAATACCACCAGCATTACCTCGACAAGAATCCCGGAGGCTACTGCCACATTCCCCTCAAAACCTTCCGCTATCTCCGTCTGTATCAGGACTTAAAGAATCTCCTCGGAGACGAATCAGACCTCATCGCCCGAATGGCGAATACCGCCGCGCTCATCCACGAAAGGATGCACTTCTGGTGGACGGGCTTTTATCTGGTCCGCGGCGAGCAGTTGGTCCTCGGCCCGTTCCAGGGCCCCGTCGCCTGCACCCGCATAGCCTTCGGCCGCGGAGTCTGCGGCGCCGCATGGAAAGAACGCCGCACCGTCGTCGTCCCTGACGTCGAACAGTTCCCAGGCCACATCGCCTGTTCAGCAGCCTCCCGCAGCGAAATCGTCGTGCCCCTGCTAACCGACGGCACCGTCACCGCCGTCCTCGACATCGACAGCACCGAAGTCGGCACATTCGACGACATCGACGCGCTGTGGCTGGAAAAAATCGCAGAAAGATTATTTTAAAAAACTCCCGGGATCCAAAGGTGGATGCCGGGAGTTTTTTTGATTGTCAGCGTGGGATTACGCGTGCTGCTTGATTTCGGCCTGGGCCGCGGCGAGGCGGGCGATGGGGACGCGGAACGGTGAGCAGGAGACGTAGTTGATGCCGATCGTGTTGAAGAACTCGATGGATTTGGGGTCTCCGCCGTGCTCGCCGCAGATACCGCACATGAGGTCTGTGCGGCGGGTGCGGCCCTTGTCGACACCGAGCTTGACGAGCTGACCGACGGCCTTCTGGTCGATGGTCTGGAACGGGTCGGCGTCGAGGATCTTGTTGCCGAGATAGTCACCCATGAAGGTGCCGATGTCGTCACGGCTGAAGCCGAATGTCATCTGGGTGAGGTCGTTGGTACCGAAGCTGAAGAACTGGGCTTCACGTGCCATGCGGTCGGCGGTGAGGGCGGCGCGGGGGATCTCGATCATTGTACCGAACTGGTAGTCGATGAGAGTGCCCTTCTGGGCCTGGACCTCTGCCTTGATCTTTTCGCAGATGGCTTTCTGGAAGCTGAGCTCACGGGCGGAGATGGTGACGGGGATCATGATCTCCGGGTGAGGATGCATGCCTTCTTTCTGGAGCTCTGCGGTGGCTGTGAATATGGCCCTGTACTGGGTCTCGGCGATGAGCGGGAAGCTGACGTGGAGACGGACTCCGCGGTGACCCATCATCGGATTGACCTCGTGGAGGGATTCGCCCCTCTTCTCGATTTCCTTGACGGAGACACCGAGTTCGGCGGCGATTTCCTGCTTCTTGTCTTCACCCCTCGGGACGAACTCGTGGAGAGGCGGGTCGAGGAGACGGAAGACGACGGGTTTGCCGTCCATGACCTTGAGGGTGCCCTTGATTGCGGCCTTCATGAAAGGCTCGAGCTCTGCGAGGGCCTGCTTGCGCTCTTCGTCTGTGTCGCAGAGGATCATCTTGCGGAGTTTGGACAGAGGAAGTTCGCTGTTGCGGCCGTAGAACATGTGCTCGATACGGAAGAGGCCGATGCCTTCGGCACCGAACTTGAGGGCGCGGGCTGCGTCTTCAGGAGTATCGGCATTGGTGCGGACACCGAGTTTGCGGTATTTGTCGCAGATGGACATGAAGCGGGCGAAGAGCGGATTCTCGGAGGCATCCATCATGTCGATGGCTGTGCCGTAGACGAGGCCCTTTGCGCCGTTGAGGCTGAGGAAGTCACCCTCTTTGAATACCTTGTCGACACCGTTGAAGCGGACGGTCTTGTCCTTGAAGTTGATCTTCATGGCGTCGCAGCCGACGATGCAGCACTTGCCCCAGCCGCGGGCGACGAGGGCTGCGTGCGAAGTCATACCGCCCCTTTCGGTGAGGATACCGACGGATGCGTGCATACCGTCGATGTCTTCCGGGGAGGTCTCCTCACGAACGAGGATGCACTTCTTGTTTTCCTTTGCGTATTCGATGGCGTCCTCGGAGGTGAAGACGATCTGGCCGACGGCACCGCCCGGAGATGCGGGAAGACCCTGTGCAAGGACGGGAGCCTTCTTTTCGGAGGCGGGGTCGAGGATCGGGTGGAGCACCTCGTCGAGCTGTGCGGGAGCTACGCGGAGGATGGCGGTCTTTTCGTCGATGAGACCTTCGTCCACCATGTCGACTGCCATCTGGAGGGCGGCGAGACCGGTGCGTTTGCCGATACGGCACTGGAGCATCCAGAGCTTGCCTTCCTGAATGGTGAATTCGATGTCCTGCATGTCCTTGAAGTGGTCTTCGAGGCGGCAGCGGATATCATCGAGCTCCTTGTAAACCTCGGGCATTGCGGTCTCAAGGGAAGCGAGATTCTTGTTTTTCTCGCTCTTGGTGGCTTCGTTGAGCGGGTTGGGGGTGCGGATACCTGCGACGACGTCCTCGCCCTGGGCGTTGATGAGCCATTCGCCGTAGAAGCGGTTGTCACCGTTGGCGGGGTTGCGGGAGAATGCGACGCCGGTGGCGGAAGTGTCACCCATGTTGCCGAATACCATTGACTGGACGTTGACGGCTGTGCCCCAATCGTCCGGGATGTGCTCGATCTGGCGGTAGCGGATGGCCCTCTTGCCGTTCCAGGACTTGAAGACGCCGCCGATGGAGCCCCAGAGCTGGGCCTGTGCATCGTCGGGGAATTCGACTCCGAGGACCTCCTTGATGCGGACCTTGAATGCCTCTGCGAGGTCGCGGAGCTCTTCGGCCGTGATTTCGGTGTCGGAGGTGTAACCTTTCTTTGCCTTGAGGTCGGCCATCATGCGGTCGAGCTGCTGGCGGATACCCTGGCCGTCTTCGGGCTCGATACCTTCGGCCTTTTCCATGACGACGTCGGAGTACATCATGATGAGGCGGCGGTATGCGTCATAGACGAATCTGGGGTTGCCGGTCTTCTTGATCATGCCGGGAATGGTATTGGAGCAGAGACCGATGTTGAGGATGGTGTCCATCATGCCGGGCATGGATGAACGTGCTCCGGAGCGGCAGCTCACGAGGAGCGGATCGACGGGGTCGCCGAACTTTTTGCCCATTATCTTTTCAGTAGCTTCGAGAGCGGCTGCAACCTCGACCTTGAGCTCGGGAGTGTAACCGCCACCGAGAGTGTAGTACTCGGTGCAGCATTCAGTAGTGATGGTGAAACCGGCGGGAACTGGCATCCCGAGGAGGCTCATCTCAGCAAGATTGGCACCTTTGCCGCCGAGAAGTTCCCTCATTTTTCCATCGCCTTCGGCTGTCTTTCCGCCAAAGCGATAAACCCTTTTCTTGTTTTCCATGTGGTTTGGTATAGATTAATGTTAAAAGAGGAGCGGAATGCGAGGTTCGAACTCGTGACCTGCGGCTTGGGAAGCCGCCGCTCTACCAACTGAGCTAATTCCGCTTTTTACAAGATGCAAATATAGTGATTTTTCACTGTTATTGCAAGGGCCAGGGCAAAAATCAGAGCCCCTCTTTTTTGGCCTCTTCCCAAAGGGCGTCCATCTCCGCGAGGGAGAGCTCTGAAAGCATGCGGCCCTTGCGGATCGTCTGCTCCTCCAGCCATGTGAAACGGCGTTTGAACTTGTCGCAGCTGCGCGAGAGGGCGGTGTCCGGATTGAGCCCGTAGAGCCTTGCAGCGTTGATTATGGCGAACAGGAAATCGCCCAGTTCGCCTTCAGCCCTGTCGTATGCCGCCTTGAATCCTTCGGAGGATGATGGCGCCGGGGCGAATTGGGACGGCTCCACGAAGCCGTCCTCTGCGTCCATCGCGCGGAGCTCACTCTCGTATTCAGCGAGTTCTTCGCGGACTTTCTCCCATACATCCTCTTTTTTCTCCCAGTCGAATCCCACCCCACGGGCCTTGTCCTGCATGAAGAATGCCTTCAGCATGGACGGCAGCGAATCCGGAACGCCGGAGAGCACCCTCTTGTTGCCGCCTTTTTCGCGGGTTTTCATCATCTCCCAGTTGCGGGAGACCTCGTCCGCGCTGTCTGCCTTGACGTCGCTGAACACGTGCGGATGGCGGAAAACCATCTTGTCGGATACCCCCGTGGCGACATCGCCGATGTCGAATTTGCCCTGTTCCTCAGCTATGCGGCTGTAGAATACTATGTGCAGGAGCACGTCTCCGAGCTCTTTGCGTAGCTCGGCGTCATCCTCGCGTAGGACGGCGTCGCTGAGCTCGTAGACCTCTTCAAGCGTCATGGGACGGAGGGAACGGGTGGTCTGGGCGGCATTCCAGGGACATTTTGCCCGGAGCTGCTCCATGATGTCGAGAAGCCTTCCGAAGGCTTCGAGTTTCTCTTGTTTTGTATGCATGGCAGCGCAAAGATACACAAAAAATCTCTGCCTCTTCCGCGTTGCGGTAAAAAACGGCCACCGGGTGCGCTGCGCGTCGCAACGCGGAGGCGTTTTTGGCGATTTCTGCCGTTTTGTGCTCCGCGTTGCACCCGGAAACGGCATCTGGACGCATTTTGCCACGCAACGCGGAAGGACACCTACAGGGTCATGTCGGTCCGAATCAAGGGCTCCGGAGACGGGACGCTACCTACGCTGAAATATTAAGTAAAGCATTATGGGTTGCGAAATTTTGAGGTTTTGCAATAGCAACTACTTGATAATTAATGAAATAAGGCGTTGTCTGTCATATACTAAGATTGATTTGACAAGACTGTCAAGCAATGATTTATTATCACTCGTAGCCTCCTTATAGCCGATTTCTACGATGCCGTCATTGTAGAAGTCGCGTCGATAGTAGTATCGCCCTATCATAAACCTGATAGAAGCATAGCCATCTCCACGAATGTATATGTATACATTATGTATTCCTTCCTGAGAGAGGCATTCTGTTAGCATATTAATTAATGAAGTGGGATAATATACAATAGATGCAAAAACAATAGTCCCTTTAGGATATAACAATTTATTTCTACTATGGGCATCTCCCTTATAAAGGTAGTTTACATTAATCCCATCTATAGAATTCGGTCCATTGTTTCGGTTTTGTCGATATATCTCTTTAAGATCTTTCGTATTGATGATAATTGTGCTTCCCTTATACCTTAATGTATCTGGATTGCAATTATCTGCTACAATTGAAATCGTTGTAATAAACAATAGAACGATAATCCCTGTTATTCTTTTCATGGTCTATGATATTGTAATCTTCTACATAAATAATTCAGGACTGTCTCTTGTTGAGATTTATAAATCTGTTTAACCAAATCTATGTTGTTATCTATTCTCCTGGCTATTGTAACAGTCATTTGTGTTTCCTCATCAAAGACTGAAGCACCATTTATTATGGAATAATCATGATAGGGACTAACATTCCATCCCAAATGTTTTAATTCATAAAGATATGCATGACCATACAACTCGTGAGATGTATTTAATGCTTGACCGAATTCTGAAAGGGAAGAACTAATTATGACATAAACATTATTATCTGGCGAAGAGTCTTTTGATGAGCCCGGCATTAATGTGACACCATATGTACCATTTTCTTCATAACTGTGTAAATACTCTTCCTCCCCATCCGATATATATTTATCCGCTACAGAAACAAAATAATTGTTTTTACTTTCAACTAATGCCAATAGAGCGTCGAAATTTACTGAAGATCCTTTATACTGGCGCATTAGGAATCTATTAATCTTTCCATCATCATTAAATCTTACATATTTGGCTTCATCCTCTGAAAGAGTATTAATAATATTTCTTCTAGAAGCAGAATCAGATGCAAATACTCGCATTCCTTCCGGATCCACGATATTCACCGGATCAGCAACGCAGTATGCGTAGGGACTGAGGCTGGGATAGTCCTTCGCGAGGGGGTCCTGGGTGAGCCAGGAGCCGAGGGAGGGGTCGTACTGACGGGCGCCGAAGTCGAGGAAGGGAAGGCCGGTAATGCCTGTCTGCTCCTCCTTGCCGGCATAGCGCCAGCGGTTCGAACTCATCTGGGGGAAAGCGCTGTCACTTGACGTCGGCTGGCCGATGCGGACTCCGTAGGGGTAGTAATCACTCCGCTCCACAACCGCGCCGCTCGACATGTCAACAACGGCACGGGTCCCGCCGAGATGGTCAGTCACGTACGCATACGGCTGTCGATGTTGGAGAGTTAACATTTATAGTGTCGTTCTTTTCTTGTATTTTCTCAGATCATCTTTGTCAAAATAATATACTTTACCACGTCTTTCATCATCAATCATACCAGGCCAGAAGTCGAACATGACCAAGGTATCAACGTAATGATGGTTATACAGGGTATTGATGATTCTTTCGTCTACTTCTGCGGGGCGATTATCTGAAAACCAGAAGAACAATTTATCTTTATATTCTAATAACTTATCCGGGAATGCACGGTATGATATATCAACCATTCCCTCGTCAAACCATATCTTGGGATGATATTTGTCTTCTGAATAATCAATACTCATTATTGTCCTCCCATTAGAATCGACAATTATATTTCTTCCTCTTTCATTGACATCCCTCCGTACTATATGGGGTATCTCCTTTTTTATATCTACAATTAGAGATACCTTATTCTCATCACCAATAATTACGACAGTTTGAGAATCTGTGGTGAATACATGAAAGCAACTGTTGCTTTGTAATAGTCTATTTTCTGTATGAATAAAGTCTATAACTGCATTCTGAATCATCTCTTCAGTTCCTCCCTTATGGAATAATTCTTGACGCCATCTAGAACATGAAACAATGGGTATTAATAATACTTGTAAGATAAATAATAAGTGTTTCATGAGCATCAATAATATCTTGAAGATTAAACTGCAAATATCGTGCGATGTACCCAGCACCGCAAAGATAGGAACTATTTCTT
>CAJODR010000014.1:0-9608 GCA_905233275.1 uncultured Bacteroidales bacterium
TAAATAATAAGTGTTTCATGAGCATCAATAATATCTTGAAGATTAAACTGCAAATATCGTGCGATGTACCCAGCACCGCAAAGATAGGAACTATTTCTTTATTATTCGGAAAAACAATATTACATTTTTATTTTGTTAAATAAATGATAATAAGGCGTTTAACCCTTTATTCGCAGTTACAAATCTTACATCTGATTGCGGAAACATAAAAATTGCTACTATTGACTATTGCACCTCCGCGTTGCGGGAAAAATCGGCCATGTGGTTCGTTCTGCGTCGCAACGCGGAGTCTTTACTATATTATTGCACGCTCAATTTCAATAAAAAGAGGTATCTTTGTACACTCTCAAACATTTAGAAATGAAAAGCATCAAGCTCCTCCTTCTCGGCCTCATCCTCGTCGGATGTGCCTCTCCCCAGCAGAAAACAGACACCAGACCGTCTCTTTCGGTCCTCGATTTCGGGGCCGTGCCGGACGGCGTCACCGATTGCACGGACGCCATCAATTCGTCGATAGACAGTTGCAGCGCCGTCGGCGGCGTTCTGGTATTCCCCGAAGGGACATACCGTTGCAGGACCGTGTACCTGAAGGACAATGTGGAGCTGAGGCTGGAAAAAGGTGCTGTGCTCCAGGGCGTTGAGGATGCTGCTCTGTACGACCATTTCGTGCCCCGGAGCGACCTCTCCCGCTACGACAGCGGTCAGGGCTCGGCCAACTCCAACTGCGCATCGGACACTGTCTGGATGAAGGCTATGATAATTGGTAACGGCGTCAGGAATACCGCCATCACCGGCGAAGGCACCATCGACGGCCTCCACGTCTTCAATCCGGAGGGCGAAGAGGGGATGAGAGGCCCGCACACGATCGTTATTGCCGAGGCGACGGGATTCCGCCTTGAGGGCGTTACCATTACCAGGGCTGCCAATTATGCATTCCTTGGATACGCTCTTGACAGCGCGCTCTTCCGCGGGGTGCATATCACCGAAGGCTGGGACGGCATCCATATCAGGGGCGCAAAGCATGTCGAGATCGACTCCTGCACGCTAGAAACAGGTGATGACTGTATCGCGGGAGGCTATTGGGAGGACATGCTGATACATTCGTCGGACATCAATTCGTCGTGCAACGGCATCCGCCTGATAATGCCCGCTGACGGCGTTGAAGTGAGGGATTGCCATTTCCACGGTCCTGGAAACTACCCGCACCGCACCAGTGGCGAGGCCAGGCGCAACAATATGCTTTTCGGAATCATTCTCCAGCCGGGAGGATGGGGGAGCGCTCCCGGTGACTTGGACAATGTATGGCTCCACGATCTCACCATGGACAGCCTTTCGTCGCCGCTTTCCGTCAGCATCAGCGAAGAGGCCCACGGCCGCAATCTCAAAGTGGAAAACATCACCGCCACACACGTCCTCGGCACCATGTCCCCCATAGTGTGCTGGAACGACAGCGGCTTCGACCACATCGAAGTCACCGGCCTGAACTATTCCAAATAGGTGCCTATCTGATATTAAAGGATTTAACCTGACCGTTTTCCCAGACGAGGTCGACGGTCTGTCCGGTGCGTGTGCGTATGCCTTTGATTGAGCCGGAAGGCCAGGCAGACGGCAGTGCGGGGAGGGGAGTGATGCCGTCCGGCGTGGACTGGACTAACATCTCCACAACGCCGGCGCAGCCGCCGAAATTGCCGTCTATCTGGAAAGGCGAATGCGCATCCAGCAGATTGGGATAGGTGCCTCCGCCGCGGCGGGCGTCTTCACCCTTGTACTTGTCGGGGCTGACGTAGCGAAGGAGGCGGCGGTACATCTTGTACGCGCTTTCCCCGTCACCGAGACGTGCGTAGAGGTTGACCCTCCAGCCGCAGCTCCATCCTGTGGTCTCGAAGCCCTTGATTTCGAGCGCCTTTAGTGCGGCGTTGCCGAATTCGGTCCCGGCTGCGATCTGGTGGCCCGGATATACTCCGATGAGGTGTGACTGATGCCTGTGGCGGGGATCCCAGTCCTCCCAGTCGTGATACCATTCCTGTAGCGAGCCGTCAGCTCCAATTTGGTACGGCCGCAGGCGGGGCAGCACTCCGGCGATTTCTTCGGCAAAGGCACCGTCTCCGAGAAGAATCGCGGCCTCACGTGCGTCGGAAAGGCATTCGCGAATGATCGCGAGGTCGGCGGTGGTTCCGTATGAAGTCTGTCCATAACCGTATGGCGTTTTGAACAGATTTTCCGGAGAGGTGGCAGGGGATGTGATTAGTTCGCCGTCGCGCTCAATGAGCAGGCCGAGGCAGAACTCCGCCGCGCCCTTCAGGGCAGGATAATCCCTCTCCAGCGCCTTCCGGTCCCTGGTGAAGAGCCAGTGCTCCCAGATGTGGGTGGAGAGCCATGCGCCGCCGAGATTCCAGTTGGCCCACGACGGGTCGCCGGTGCCGAGACCGACGGGGCAGGTCATGGCCCAGATATCGCTGTTGTGGGCTTCGCACCAGCCGCGGGTGATGCCGTAATAATTCGCCGCGGAGCGGGCGCCGTTCACCTTCAGGTTGCGGATGAATGAGAGCAGCACCTCGTGCATTTCCGGCAGGGCCACTTCTTCGGCCGCCCAGTAGTTCTCTTCGAGGTTGATGTTGGTGGTGTAGTTGCTGCTCCAGGGCGGGTCCATGCTTTCGTTCCAGAGGCCCTGGAGATTGGCCGGGACGCCTTCAGTGCGGGAACTCGCGATGAGGAGATAGCGCCCAAACTGGAAATAGAGCGCCTCCAGTTCCGGATTTGACTCGCCGTCGCTGTAACGGAGGAGCTGCTCGTCGGTAGGCAGCGCCTTCACGGCCGGATCGGTCTTGCCGAGGTCGATGGAGACGCGGTCGAACAGCCGGTGATAATCCTCCAGATGCCTCTTCATGACTGCGTCGAATCCCTTTTTGGTCGCGTTCAGCACCGTCTGGAGCGATGCCGCCTGATACTCGCGCCCTTCCTTCACCGGATCCTTGTCAAAGCCGTTGAAGCTGGTCTTGTTGCCGACATAAATGTCGAATGTATTCTCGCCCGAAAGCCGCAGTTCGCCATCCTTGTACGTCACCCCGGGACCGGGAACGCTGACGACGGTGCGGTAATGGATTCCCCGTGATGGGTCGTAGAGGAATTGCTTTCCGGCGCCGTAATATCCGGGATAGGCATGCCAGGCGACATATCCGTCGCTGATGAGAGTGCCGCCTGCAGACCCGGTCTCACGCGGGAGCTCGCTGTCGAGGCGGATGGTGGCCTCAATGGGCTCTTCGCTCTCAAGCCTGATCACTATTACCGAGTCGGGAGATGATACGAAATATTTGGCGGAGAATGCCTTACCGCCGCGTTTGTAACTGACGGTGGCGACTGCGTCGGAGATGTCCAGCGAGCGGTTGTAGTCGGTGATTTCGGCTTCGGGATAATCGATTCGAAGCGTGCCGAGCGGCTGGTAAGATTCGCTGAAATGCCCCTGGAGATGTTCCTGAAGTTTATCTGCGAGGGCATAATCCTCGGCGTCGAGCGCCGCCCTGACCTTGTCCACCCACGCTGCGCTTTCACCCCATGGAGTCAGAGTCGGAATTAGCGAATAGTCCGGATGATCCGCCCCCCTGTCGGGCTCTCCGGTCCACAGGGTGATGTCGTTGAGCGATATGCTGTCGCAGACGGTGCCGCCGTAGACCATGGCGCCGAGACGGCCGTTACCAAGGGGGAGGGCCTCCTCGAAGAATTCGGCCGGGCTCTGATAGTTAAGCGTAAGGTGCTCTGCCTCAGGTGCCGGCGATGAGCAGCCCGCGAGGATTGAGAGTCCAAGGAAGAGGATTGTCCGGTATTTCATGCTATTTCAGGGCCTTGAGAAGGATGGAAGCCATGATTTCGTACCCGGCGTGGTTGGGATGCACACCGTCGGGGGAGAGGTCTGCGCGGAGCGAACGGCCGTCCTCGTCCAGCAGAGCGTCATAGTAATTGACGTATGTGATATGGTTGGCTTTCGCGTATGCCTGGAGGCGGGCGTTGAGGGCCGTGATCTTTTCCGGACCGTCCTTGACTTCCGGACGCCAGCGGAACGAGGATGCCGGGGTTACCGAGCAGAGGACGACCTTGATTTTATGGGCCTTTGCGAGCTCGACCATGCTGACTATGTTGCCGAATGTGTAATCCTCGTTGTAAGCGCCGAGATTGAGTGCGATGTCGTTGGTGCCGGCGAGAATGACGACCTTCTTCGGCTTCAGGTCAATCACGTCCTGGCGGAAGCGGAGCAGCATCTGGGCCGTGACTTCGCCGCTGATGCCGCGGCAGATGCGGCCGTCGGTGAAAAATTCTCCGGCGTGTGTGCCCCATCCCTCGGTGATGGAGTCGCCGATGAGGACGATTCTCTTTTCGCCTTTGGAGGGGGCTCCGAGGGCGATATTTGCGTCATGGTAGAATCCCAGACGGACGACGTCCTGGGCGGATGCGGCTATCGCCATGAGGGCCGCGACAAGGATAGCGATGTACCTTTTCATAAATCAGTTTTTTTACTTTTGCGAATATACTAAATAATCCTTTATCTCCGACTCTTGCTTTTTTCTGCAAACGTTTGTATCTTTGTAACCGACTTAAGTTGAACCATGCAGAAACCTACCATTACAGATATAGCCAACCGCCTGGGCATCACCCCCTCAACAGTGTCGAGGGCCCTTGCAGGCAGTCCGAGGGTAAAGCCCTCCACCCGTGAAGCGGTCGAGGCCGTAGCCGCCGAGATGGGGTACGAAAGAAATGTTCTTGCCGCCAACCTCCGCAAAGGCACGGCCAGTATCGTCGGAATCATTGTCCCCCGCATCAACAGGGAGATATTCGCCAATATCATTTCAAGCGCGGAAGAGGTCCTCAACGAGGCCGGATACAGCGTCATCACCTGCCAGACCAAGGAGTCAGTGGAGCAGGAACTGCGTGCCTTCCAGGCCCTCAGGCGCAACCAGGTGGCCGCCGTTATGGTGTCGCACGCTCTTGACGCCCCAGGCAGCCAGACGCTCGAGACCATCAATAACATGGGTGTACCTGTAATCCAGTTCGACCGCGTCGATGAGCAGATCCCCGGAGCCAAAGTGGTTTCGGACAATGTCGGAGGCGCGTATGCCGCTACCCGCCAGCTTATTGCAGCAGGCTACAAAAAGGTCGGTACTCTGGCCGGTCCGCAGAGTGTCAGTATTTTCCGCGAAAGGCTGGAAGGTTACAGAAAGGCCCTCCGGGAATACGGCCTCGACCCTAATGGCTACGTCTACCCGGAAGGAATTCTCAGGGAATCAGGCCGTGAAGCCGCCTTCAAGGCCATGGCCGACGGCTGCGATGCGCTGTACTGCGCGGGTGACTATTCTGCGCTCGGCGCAATGGATGCTGTCCGTGATGCAGGACTCCGCATTCCGGAGGATTTCGGCATCGTAGGCACCGCAAACGAGGCTTTTACCTCGCTTACTTCACCTTCGCTCAGTTCGCTGTCCCAGCACCCCAAAGAGATCGGACGCGCCATCGCGGAGGCTTTCCTCAAGGGAGACACCTCCAGGACGGTCATCCCGATGGACCTTATCATTCGTCAATCATCATCCCGCTAATACCAATATTATTATATTATGGCAAATCCTTTTTCACTCGAAGGCAAGAATGCATGGATCACCGGAGCATCCTACGGTATCGGCTTCAACATCGCCAAGGCTTTCGTAGCCGCCGGCATCAAGAACATCATCTTCAACGACATCAACGAGGCTGCTCTCCAGAGAGGCCTTGACAACTACAAGGCCGAAGGCATCACCAATGTCCACGGCTACGTCTGCGATGTCACCAAGGAAGACGAGGTCAAGGCTCTCGTCGAAAGGATCCACGCCGAAGTCGGCCAGATCGACATTCTCGTCAACAACGCCGGCATCATCAAGCGCATCCCCATGCACGAGATGAAGCGCAGCGAATTCCAGGCGGTCATTGACGTCGACCTCGTCGCCCCGTACATCGTCTCCGCCGCCGTCCTTCCCGAAATGATGGAGCGCCGCGAGGGCAAGATCATCAACATCTGCTCGATGATGTCCGAGCTCGGCCGCGAGACCGTTTCCGCTTACGCCGCAGCCAAGGGCGGACTCAAGATGCTCACCCGCAACATCTGCTCCGAATACGGCTCCTACAACATCCAGTGCAACGGTATCGGCCCCGGCTACATCGCCACTCCCCAGACGGCTCCGCTCCGCGAGCGTCAGCCTGACGGCAAGCGCCATCCTTTCGACAGCTTCATCTGCGCCAAGACTCCGGCGGGACGCTGGCTTGATCCGAGCGAGCTCGGCGGCCCGGCTGTATTCCTCGCCTCACACGCTTCAGATGCTGTCAACGGCCATATCCTCTACGTAGACGGAGGCATTCTCGCATATATTGGTAAACAGCCGGAGTAGAGATCTCTCGACTAGGCTCGAAATGAAAAATAATATGGCAAAGATAAATTGCACCGTACGTCAGGCTTCCAGCAACCTGGACGCTAAGCACTACGATACCGAACGTATCCGCAAGGAATATCTCGTCCAGAACATCATGGTCCCGGATGAGGTCAATATGGTCTACTCGATGTTCGACCGCATCATCGCGGGAGGTGCCGTCCCAGTGAAGGAGGATCTTCTTCTCTCAGCTCCGGATATCCTGAGGGCTGATTATTTCACCCAGCGCCGCGAAATCGGCATTATCAACGTCGGTGGTGCCGGCACCGTTGTCGTCGGTGACGACGAGTATCATCTTGAATACAAGGAGGCGCTCTACGTCGGCCGCGGCGACCGTCACGTCACGTTCAAGAGCGATTCGCCGGAGGCACCGGCGCATTTCTACTTCTGCTCCGCTACCGCACACAGGGAAACCGGTGTAAAGAAAGTGAGCAAGAAGGACGCCGTAGTGATGCATCTCGGCAGCCTCGAAGAGTCCAACGAGAGGACCATCAACCGCCTGCTGGTCAAGGAAGTAGTCCCTTGCTGCCAGCTCCAGATGGGTATGACCGAGCTCGCTCCCGGCAGCACCTGGAACACGATGCCTGCCCATACCCACGACCGCCGCATGGAGGTCTATTTCTACTTCGAGCTCCCCGAGGACGCGGCAGTCTGCCACTTCATGGGCGAGCCCCAGGAGACCCGTCACATCTGGATGCACAACGAGGAGGCCGTGATTTCTCCCCAGTGGAGCATTCACAGCGCTTGCGCTACCCGCAATTACACCTTCATCTGGGGAATGTGCGGGGAGAATGACGATTACAACGACATGGACTGGTGCGCAACCAAAGACCTGAAGTAATGAAGAAAGCCATATTACTCCTCGCGGCAGCCGTAATGCTTGTCCCCGGCTGCAAGAATGCCACCAAGGGCGCTCCGGCGCCTGCCGCCCCGGAAAAGAAAGTCATGGCCCGCGCCGTTCCGGAAAGGGCTGACGACTTCGTCTTCGAGAACGACCTCATCGCCGGCCGCTTTTACGGCGAGGCCCTCGAGGGCAATCCTACATCGCCCGGCATTGACATCTGGGTCAAGCTACCGGGTGCACTCGTGGCCGACAGCTGGTATGCAGAGGCACAGAATGATCCGGAGTATTACCACCACGACCATGGCGGCAAGGACTGCTACAAAGTAGCGGTCAGCCTCGGCGGAGGTGCATCCGTGCCGCTTGTAGACGGCAAATTCGCCTTTGCGCCTACAAACTACCGTTCCAGCGAGATCCTCGAGGATTCGCCTGAAAGGGTGGTGTTCGTCCTGCACTATCCCGAGTGGGAAGTCGGCAGTCTCAAGGTCTCCCTCGACAAGAAGGTCACCGTCACCGCCGGCAGCTATTTCTCGGAGGTTGAAGATACCTATAATTATACAGGCGCGGAAAGCCTGACCGTCGCTGCCGGATTCTTCCTCCACGGAAGGGGAGGGGAGAGCGAGATGTTCTCCACCACCGACCGCATCGCAGTCTGGGAGGTCGCATCCGACCAGTCAGTCGAGCCTGAGGATGGCATGATAGGTGTAGCCGTGGTAATGCCCGGTGCAGAAAAGGTCTACGTCGACAATACTCTCGATCACGCCCTCTGCCTCAAGACGGTTGCCTCCGGCGAACCACTCCGCTATTCATTCGCTTCCGCCTGGTCAAAAGGCAATATAAAAACCTCCGGCGAGTGGTTCGCGGAGGTTGAAAAGCATTAAAAAAACTGGTCTTAAAGGCCAGTTTTTTTATTATTTTTTCGGCACGAGAGCGAAAGTTAATTTGCCTTTGCAGCACAGTTTGCCGCCGACTTCGAGTTTGGCGGTGCAGAAGTAGAGGCCTGCCTTCTTGTCATCGAGCGTCGTGGTGATCTCGCAGAGGTCGCCGGGACGGACAATGTTCTTGAATTTGACTTCGTCGATGCCTCGGTAGAGGGTATCGTTGCCGGGAATATCATCGAGCATGAGGATGGTGCAGCTCTGCGCCATGATTTCACAGAGAATGACGCCGGGGACCACCGGATTGCCGGGGAAGTGGCCGCGGGTGAAGAATTCGTCTTCGCGGATACGGTATTGGGCATGACCGGTACCATTCTCGTCGAGGTGCATTTCGTCGACGAGCAGCATGGGCTCCCTGTGGGCAAGGTGGAGTTTGATTTCTTCTCTTTCCATGGTGCTTATTTGTCTTCGTATTTACGGAAGGCGACGCAGCCGTTGTGGCCGCCGAAGCCGAGCGAATCGGAGATGCCGAGCGTGATGCGGCTCTTCTGTGCCACGTTGGGCGTGTAGTCGAGGTCGCATTCCGGGTCGGGAGTGTCGAGGTTGATGGTCGGGGGAATAATGCCGGTGCGAAGGGTCATGACGGTGGCGATGGCCTCAGCAGCGCCGGCGGCGCCGAACATGTGGCCTGTCATCGACTTGATGGAGCTGATGTGGGCCTTGTAGGCGAAATCGCCGAGGGCGACCTTGTATGCAAGCGTCTCTGCTAAATCGTTGAGATGGGTACCTGTGCCGTGGGCGTTGATGTAGAGGTTGTCGCGGGTCTCGTCGAATCCGGCCTCTTCGAGGGCTAGCTTGATGCAGGCTGCCTGAGTGGAGCCGTCCGGACGGGGTGCCGTGGCGTGGTGAGCATCGCAGGTGTTGCCGTAACCGACCATTTCAGCGTAGATCTTTGCTCCGCGGGCCTTGGCATGCTCGAGCTCTTCGAGGAGCGCCGCCGTCTCCCATAACGAAGCCCTTGCGGTTGAGGTTGAAGGGGAGAGATGCGTACTTGGGATCCTCGGCCGTCGAGAGGGCCTTGGCATTGGCGAATCCCGCAATACCGAGAGGTATAGTAGCATTCTCGCAGCCGCCGGTGATGATGGCGTCGGCATAGCCGTGACGGATGGCGCGCATCGCCTCACCGAGACAGTGGGTCGAAGTGGCGCAGGCGGTCACGATGTCGAGGCAGGGACCCTGGGCATTGTGCTTGATGGCGATGTGGCCTGCCGCGATGTTGGAGATCATCGTGGGGATGAAGAGCGGGGAAATCCATTTTCCGGAAGGATCGTCAATCATCTTGGCGGTCTCGCGGAACTGTACTTCGAATCCGCCGATGCCGCTGCCTACGTATACGCCGAGGCGGCCGGGCTCTATGTTTTTGTCTTCTCCGTCGGAGTGGAGGCCGCT
>CAJODR010000014.1:9648-70142 GCA_905233275.1 uncultured Bacteroidales bacterium
CCATGCCGTATTCTTCAGGATCGAAGAATTTGACCCTGCCGGCAATCTTTACGGGGAGGTCGGTGTCGGCGAATTCTTCTATGGTGTCAATGCCGCAGACGCCGGAGATAAGGCTTTTCCAATAGGTATCGAGATCATTTCCAACAGAGGAGATGATACCCATTCCGGTGATGACTACACGTTTCTGTTCCATATCGTTTACAGTATAGTTTTGCAAATATAATCAATTATTGTTTACCATTCAAGTACGGCGACCGCCGAGAGGAGTCCTGCGCCGAATGCGCTGAATACCAGAATGTCGCCCGGTTTGAATAGTCCTTTGCGGTTGCATTCGTCGAGGAGAATCGGGCACGATGCCGAAGACGAATTTCCGTGGTCGTATATATTGGTGGGGAATTTCTCGTCAGGCTCGTGGAGGTATTCCTTGATGGCGTCGATGATCCTCAGGTTGGCCTGGTGGACCAAATAGTAGCTGACTTGATTCTTGGAGATGCCAAGTTCCTTGAGAAGGGAGTCCACTTCGGTGGTCGAAGCGTTGACTGCGAAACGGAAAACCTCGCGGCCCCTCATCTCGAGGGCGCCGTTGACCTCTTCCTTTGTAATATAAGGAGTGGGAAGAAGAGTCCTTTCGAGCCAGATCTTGTGCGGATCGGGCTGGCAGTCAAGGCGGATTCCCTTGATGTTGTCACCTTCGCCCAGGACGACGGCGGCGGTGCCGTCACCGAAGAGGACGCAGGTCGAACGGTCATTCCAGTCGCACATGCGAGTGGTTTCCTCGGCACATACGATGAGTATCTTCTTCGCCATTCCCGCACGGTAGCGGTTTTCGGCGATGTCAAGCGCAAAGATGAATCCCGGGCATGCGCAGTTGATGTCTATGCAGGGGCAGTGGAGGCCGAGTTTCCAGCTGATGATGCAGCTGAGACCCGGGGTGACATGTTCGGTCACCACATTGGAACAGATGAAATAATCGATCTCGCTGACGTCTACTCCTGCGTCTTCGAGGGCCCTCCGTGCGGAAAGCACGGCAAGGTCGTCTATCTGTTCATTCGAGATGACATGGCGTTTCTTGATACCTGTCCTGGTGGTAATCCAGGCGTCGCTGGTATCGAGGAAAGTCGAGAGTTCATCATTCGTCACGACCCTCTCGGGCAGTGCGCTTCCAGTTCCTAAAATCTTCATACTCTCTTATTTATGATTGGTTTTAATAAACGTTATTCGTGTTCAAGGAGCCGCTTTGCGGCGAATTCTTCCCACTTGGTCCCGGGACGTCCCCAGTTGGCGTAAGGGAAAATGCTGATACCGCCCCTCGGCGTGAAAAATCCGGTCACCTCGATGTATCGGGGCTCCATCAGTTTCACAAGGTCTTTCATTATCGTATTGACGCAGTCTTCGTGGAAGTCTCCGTGCGAGCGGAAGCTGAAAAGATACAGCTTCAGGCTCTTGGACTCCACCATCTTCACGTCGGGAATGTAGCTGATCCTGATTTCTGCGAAATCCGGCTGCCCCGTAATAGGGCACAGCGTCGTAAACTCCGGGCAATTGAATCTCACCCAATAGTCATTCTCCTGATGCTGGTTCTCAAAAACCTCCAGCACCTCCGGTGCATAATCATCCGGGTACCTCGTCTCGGCACCCAGTGATTTTAATATATTTTTATCTCTTGACATAGCTTATTCACCTGCTTCCTTTAAACGTTCAGCGTTCTCAGCGATTTGGAGCTGGTCGATGCATTCGGCGATGTCGCCGTCCATGAAGACGGGGAGGTTGTACATGGACCAGTTGATGCGGTGGTCGGTGACGCGGCCCTGGGGGTAGTTGTAGGTGCGGATTTTGGCGCTGCGGTCACCGGTGGAGACCATGGTTTTGCGCTTGGCGGCGATGGAGTCGAGGTATTTCTGGTGCTCCATGTTGTAGACGCGGGTGCGGAGCTCTTCCATGGCGCGGTCGAGGTTTTTGAGCTGGGAACGTTCTTCCTGGCACTGGACCACGATACCGGACGGGATATGGGTGAGGCGGACGGCGGAGTAGGTGGTGTTGACGCCCTGGCCGCCGGGGCCGGATGCGCAGAAAAGATCCTTGCGGATGTCGGCGGGGTTGAGCTCGATGTCGAATTCGCCTGCCTCGGGGAATACGGCCACGGATGCGGCGGAGGTCTGGATGCGGCCCTGGGTCTCCTGGGGGACCCTCTGGACGCGGTGGACGCCGGATTCGTACTTCATTACGCCGTAGACGCCTTCATTTGCAGAGGACAGCTTGAAGACGATCTGCTTGAAGCCGCCGGACGTGCCGGGGGCCTGGTCGGAGATTTCCAGCTTCCAGCCCCTCTTTTCGGCGAAGTGCTGGTACATGCGGAAGAGGTCTCCGGCGAATATCGCCGCTTCGTCGCCGCCTGTGCCGCCGCGGATTTCTACCATGGCATTCTTGGAATCGTCGGGGTCGGCGGGGATGAGGAGGAGCTTGATGTTCTGCTCAATGTCGGGGAGACGGGGCTCGATGTCGGCTATTTCGGCACGGGCCATTTCGCGGAGGTCTTCGTCCTTTTCGTTCATCACGATGTCCTTGGCCTCCGAGAGCTCTCCGAGGAGCTTTTTGTACTCGAGACCGGCCTTGATGATGGGCTGGAGCTCCTTGTAATCCTTGTTGAGCTGGACGAAGCGCTTCATGTCGGCTATGACGGCCGGGTCGGAAAGCTGCTCCTCAAGCTTTCTGTATTTGTCCTGAAGGCTGAGTACCTTCTCAAGTAATGTATTGTCTGCCATAGGCTTAAAGTTCTTTTAAGTAGCAGCGGCGCCGCATGTGGAATTCGTGCTGGTAGCTGGCCCAGATGTTGACTGCGCTGTTGGTCTCGATCTGGGGATTGGAGTATGCCCAGTGGGCTCCGGCCGCCGTGTACTTGTCCGAGAGGGCGGAATGGAAGAGCGCGGAGACACCCTTGTTCTGCCATGAGGGGACGGCGCCGTTGAGCATGAGGTCGACGGTGTCGAATTTGTTCATCGCCTTCAGGATGTGGTACCAGCCGAAGGGGAAGAGATGTCCTTTCGCCTTCTTCAGGGCCTCGGAGATGTGAGGGACGGCAATGCCGAATGCCACCAGGTCGTCATTCTCGTCGAGGATGATGCTGGAAACCTTGTCTTTGAGGTAGGGCATGAAGGCTTTGGATTCTTCTTCGATCTCCTCGTCGGTGAACGGGATGAAGTTGTAGACCGCCGAGGCGAATGCCTTGTTGTAGGCATCGAAGAACTTGCGTATCATCGCGGGATCCTTTTTCAGCCGGTCGAGATTGCCTTCGTGGAGATGGTATTTCTCCTTGAGGAGGCCGGCGATGCGGACGACCTTGTCGGGTACGCCTTCATCGGAGATCATGCGGTATTCGAGCCAGTCACATTCCTTGGTGTAGCCAAATGCGGTGACGAAGTCGTTGTAGTAGGAATAATTGTAGAGGCAGTTGAATACGGGGGTGTGGTCGAATCCTTCGACGAGCATGCCCTGCTTGCCCATTGTGTTGTAGTAGAGGGGACCGTGGATTTCGGTCATGCCCTCGCTGCGGGCCCACTGCTCGGCAGTGCTGAGAAGGACCTTGGCGACCTCAAAGTCATCGATGCAGTCGAACCAGCCGAAACGGGCGCGTTTCTTCGAATAGAACTCGTTGTAGCGGGGATTGATCATGCCGCATATACGACCGACAATCTTGCCGTCGGCATTCTCGGCGACCCAGAGTTTGCGCTTACAATACTTCAGCGAGGCGCATTTGGTGAGGGATCTCATCTGGTCGCCGTGAAGAGCAGGTACGTACTGTGGGCAGTGACGGTAAAGCCTGTCCGGGAAGGCGATGAACTTCCGGATATCGCGGCGCGACGAAATTTCCCTGACTGTATATTTAACCACTGCTTCTATTTTTTCTTGCAAAGATAGCAATAATTCCGCGAATAATTGATATATTTACGGCATCAAGCCCTAAAACCTGTGAGATACAAACTCCTGTCCACCGCAGTTGCGGCCGTCATGGCATCCGTCTTTCCGGGCGGACTTTTCGCGCAGGAGATAGGCGTTTCAGCCGCTTTCAACAACTTCACAAAGGCTGTCTCCCTGCAGAAAGTCTTCGAGCAGCCACGTGTTTTCGGTGCCTTCGACCTGAAGCTCGGTTTCAAGGCGGAGGGTACCGAATATGCGGACCTTTTCGGAAATCCACATGTCGGAGTGGGCTTTTCTTATGCAAATATCGGTTCCTGCCGACAGGCTGAAGGTGTTCGTGTCGGAGATACGTATACTCTTTATGCCTTTTCCCACAGGCCTCTCCTGAGCACACGAGCATTCAGCCTGGGCTATTCGGTCGAATTCGGACCTGCGTTTATGAACCACTGGTTCGATCCGGTTGAGAATCCCAAAAACAACCTTTACGGCGGTCCCCTCACAATGCACAGCAAGTTGGGTATTTATGCCCTTTTCAATCTGTCAGATCGGTTCAGCATCGGGGCTGAGATGGCTTTCAGGCATAATTCCACCGGGAGACTTTACGTCCCCAACGAAGGGCTCAATTCGTACAGTATGGCGGTTTCTGCGCGTTATGCCGTCGGTGACAGGGTGTTGCATCCGGGAGAAAAGATTGCTGCCGATTCACCCTTTGGTTCCAAGTTCCGCATGAGCGTATTCGCCGGAGGCGGGATCCATAAGTGCATGGCTGACTACCTGTTGGACAGGAAGTTACCGGCAGAGGAACGTAAAAAGGACTTCACGCCATGGTTCAAGGGCAGTGCCGGAGTCGAAGGGATATGGCGTTATTCCCGCAAGTGCTCACTGGGCGTTCAGGCGGAGCTTTTCTATCTGTCCAACACCGAAGCGCTCAGGGTCGATGACAATATCATCAAGGGCGAAGCAGAACGCAAGTATTCCCCTTTGTCGGCCGGTATCGGAATCACCCAGGAAGTCTATTTCGGCTCGTTCACCGTCGGTGCCGGTGTCGGCGCGTATCTTTACCGCGAGGTGGGCTTTCGCGAAGACCACGGCAGGCTGTATCAGAAGGTCTGTCTCCGTTATCACCCTCCCTTCCTGAGCTCCTATTTCGGAGGAATATCCATCCGGGCCCATCAATTCGGCCGTGCCGATTACATCGAATTCTCCCTCGGCCGCATAATAGCCTCCTGGAATTAGAATGTTTTCTCTTGCCTTTGCGGTTTTTTTTCATTAAGTTTGTAGGACTAACTGATAACCGCAATGACGACCACCATTTTCCTTCTCGAGCTCGCCGTCGTGCTGGCCATGATCTTCATCGGTGCCAAGGTGGGCTCCATCGGTCTCGGTATTTACGGAATGATAGGAGTATTCGTCCTGGTATTCCTTTTCGGGCTAAAGCCGGGCGATATTCCCATCGACGTGATGCTCATCATCGTGGCCGTGATTACGGCTTCTTCATGCCTGCAGGCGGCCGGAGGCCTGGATTACATGGTCTCGGTGGCGGCCAGGTTCCTCAGGAAGCATCCCAACCAGATTACCTTCTACGGGCCGCTGACGACGTGGCTCTTCTGCATTCTCGCGGGCACCGCGCATACCTGCTATGCACTGCTGCCTATTATTTCCGAGATTGCGACTAGGGCCAAGATTCGGCCGGAGAGGCCGCTCAGCGTGGCCACCATCGCGGCTTCGCTCGGTATTACCGGTTCGCCGGTTTCGGCGGCTACAGTGGCGCTTCTGTCGACGAGCCTTCTCGGCGCCCAGGGGATAGGGATGAAGGAGATATTCATCGTTACGATTCCGGCTTCGATCATTGCAATCCTTGTGGCGGCATTCGTCCAGAATTTCGTCGGGAAGCCCCTGGAGGAAGATCCCGAGTACCAGCGTCGCGTCCGCGAGGGCATCATCAATCCGGAAGAAGAGGCCCGGGCGGCCACCGAAAGCGAAGCGCACCCCAATCCGCGCGCAAAATGGTCAGTGGTGGTATTCCTCATTGGAGTGCTCGCCGTGGTGCTGCTAGGCAGTTTCCCTTCGCTCAGGCCCGCATTCGACGGCAAGCCGCTCCCGATGAACCCGGTGATCGAAATGGTCATGATGGTCATCGCGGCGCTGATCCTGCTGGTCGGCAAGGCGGATGTCAGGAAGGCCGTCAGCGGCAACATATTCTCCGCAGGAATGACGGCGATGATATCGATATTCGGCGTAGCCTGGATGGGAAGCACGTTCTTCAAAGGCAATCAGGAGTTTATCGTAGGAGGCCTTCAGGGGATGTTTACAGCGTATCCGGTGCTGTTCGCCGTGGCGCTGTTCATATTCAGCATCATGCTCTTCTCGCAGGCGGTGACGGTCAATACGCTCTATCCGCTCGGCATCTCGCTCGGCATTCCGCCGATGATGCTCCTTGCGATGTTCCCGGCCGTCAACGGCTATTTCTTCCTGCCCAACTATCCTACGGAGGTCGCCGCCATCGGCTTTGACCGCACGGGTACGACAAAGATCGGAAAGTATGTCATCAACCATTCCTTCCAGCTGTCAGGTTTCATTACGACCTTTGTTTCGATCGGGGTTGGATTCCTTATAATAAGTTTCTTATAACCAATTAATTGATAGCATTATGAAAAGATTCAGATTCATTGCGGCGCTGGCTCTCGCCCTCACAGTGAGCCTCAGCCTTTCGGCCAAGCCCAAAATCCGCATCATCGCTACCGGCGGTACTATCGCAGGCGTGAGCGCGACTTCCGCTTCCTCGGCCTACACTGCAGGCCAGGTCGGCATCCAGACGCTGATCGATGCAGTCCCGCAGATCCTACAGCTGGCCGACATTTCCGGTGAGCAGCTCGTCAACATCGGCTCCCAGGACATGAACGACGAGGTCTGGCTCAAACTCGCCAAGAGAATCAATCAGCTCCTCAATGAAGAAGGCTATGACGGCGTCGTCATCACTCACGGTACGGATACGATGGAGGAGACCGCATACTTCCTCAATCTTACCGTCAAGAGTGACAAGCCCGTGATTCTGGCCGGCTCCATGCGTCCTTCCAACGCCATTTCCGCCGACGGCCCCGCAAACCTCTACAATGCTGTAGCCGCAGCGGTTTCTCCCGCTTGCAAGGGAATGGGCGTCCTCTGCTGCATGAACAACCAGCTCCTCGACGCCAAGACCGTCATCAAGACCCACACCATCGACTGTGATACCTTCGAGGGCGGCCCTTCCGGCATTATCGGCTACATCTACAACGGTGAGGCCTTCATTCTCCAGACCCCCAACAACAAGCACACGATCAATTCCGAATTCGACGTCACCAAGCTCGACCGTCTCCCGAAAGTCGGCATCGTCTACGGCTATGCCAACTGCTCACCCCTCCCGATGCAGGCATTTGTCGACGCGCGCTTTGACGGTATCGTCCTCGCCGGCGTCGGTGACGGCAACTTCTACAAGGATGTCTTCGAGGTGGCCGAGAAGGCCCAGGCAAGCGGCATCCAGATCGTCCGTTCATCCCGCTGCCCTACAGGCCCGACCTGCCTCAACAGCGAGGTTGACGACGCCAAATACCACTTTGTCGCCGCTCTCAATCTCAATCCACAGAAGGCCCGCGTCCTCTTGATGCTCGCCCTCACCAAGACCCACGACTGGCAGGAGATCCAGAAATTCTTCATGGAGTACTAGGATATGAGAAAGCTTTTACTCACGGCCTCTGCGCTGGTCATATCCGCAGTGGCATTCGCCCAGGGTGGCAATCACGGCCAAGGCGGTTGCGACGGCAACTACTCCTCCCTCGCTGAGCGCATCCTCAAACTCGAAAAGAAGACCGATAATTTCAATCTCTTCCTCAACTATTCGACCAGCTTCCAGATGAGTGAAGCCGACGGCGAATGGTCTTCCGCATTCCGCGCCAAGCAGCTCCGCCTCGAGATCAAGGGCAGCTTCGGTGACCACCTCACATACCGCCTAAGGCACCGCCTGAATCGTTCCAATGCCGCCATGAGCGCAGAGAATTTCGCCAAAGCCACCGACATCATGATGGTCGGCTGGAAGTTCAATGACAAGTGGGAGATCCAGGGCGGCAAGCTCTGCCAGTACTGGGGCGGCTTCGAGTTTGACGAGAACCCGATGTACATCTATCAGTACTCCGACATGGTTGACTATATGGACAACTTCCTCGGTGGCGCGGCCCTGCTCTGGCGTCCGATCCCGAGCCAGGAATTCGTCCTCAATGTCTCCAACGCTTACAGCGGCAAGTTCTTTGACGAATACGAAGAAGGAGGCCTTGGGGCTGACTGGAAGAAGCTTCAGCCTGCAAATCATCCCCTTTCAGCCGTATTCAACTGGAACGGCTCATTCGCCGGAGGCCTCATCGAGACCCGCTGGGGTGTCGGAATGTACAATCAGGCAAAGGATTACACCGCAAAGATGGTATTCCTGGGACAGAAACTCAATCTCCCCAAGTTCCAGGTTTACTTCGACTATATGGGCTCCTGGGAGGGGCTTGACCGTCTCAAGATAGCGAGCGGTGATCTCCAGCGCATTTTTGCCACTACCAGCCTGTCTGGATATACAGTGGTACCGGTGTATGAGACAAATGTATCATACCAGTCCTTCGTGGTGAAGGCAAACTGGCAGTTCGCTCCCAAATGGAACCTCATGCTGAAAGGCATGTACGAAACCGCAGCTCTTCCGAAGACGAAAGACTGGGGTTATAACGATTATCATTTCGACGAGCCTGTCGGGATTTATCGTACTTCCCTCGGCTACATTGGCTCCCTTGAATATTATCCCGAACCGGATCAGGACTTCCGCGTATTCCTCGCCTATATCGGCCGCGGCTATCAGTTCGAAGAGCATTTCGGCTTCGAGAATTACAATACCAACCGCATCGAACTCGGCTTAATGTACAGAATCAAAGCTTATTAATATTATATTATGTCAGAACAAAAATTCAGGGTCGAAAGCGACCTTCTCGGTGAGCTCCAGGTACCGGTGGATGCATACTACGGCGTGCAGACACAGAGGGCTCTCAACAATTACAAGATTTCCACAACCAGGATGTGCGACTATCCCGAGTACATCATCGCCATGGCTTATGTCAAGATGGCGGCGGCAGCTGCAAATGCCGAACTCGGCGTCCTCGACCGCAAGATCGGAGATGCCATCGTCGCGGCCTGCAAGGAAATCGTGGACGGCAAATTCCATGACCAGTTCCCCGTCGACATGATGCAGGGCGGCGCCGGCACTTCAGTCAACATGAACGCCAACGAGGTCATCGCCAACCGCGCCCTCGAGCTCATGGGTCACAAGAAGGGCGAATATCAGTTCTGCTCCCCCAATGACCACGTCAACTGCGCCCAGTCCACAAATGACGCCTATCCGTCAGCATTCCGCTACACCTTCTACAGGATGAACAATCATCTCAAGAAGGCTCTCGGCGACCTTATAGCTTCATTCCGCGCAAAGGGCGAGGAGTTCAAGGACATTATCAAAATGGGCCGTACACAGCTCCAGGATGCAGTTCCGATGACTTCGGGCCAGGAATTCAACGCATTCGCCAACAACCTCGAGGAAGAGCTCGCAAACCTTGACCGCAACGCCGTTCTCCTCAAGGAGATCAACATGGGCGGCACAGCCATCGGTACCGGCCTCAACGCCGTTCCCGGATTCGCTGAGCTCTGCACCGCCAAGATGACTGAGTTTACAGGCGACACCTTCGAGAAGGCTCCCGACCTTGTCGAGGCGACTCCGGATACCGGCGCTTATGTCAGCTATTCCGCAGCCCTTAAGAGGCTGGCTGTCAAGCTCTCAAAGACCTGTAACGACCTTCGCCTAATGGCTTCCGGTCCCCGCTGCGGTCTCCACGAGATCAACCTTCCTCCGATGGCTCCCGGTTCCTCCATCATGCCCGGAAAGGTCAACCCTGTCATCCCTGAGGTCACCAACCAGGTCTGCTTCAAGGTCATCGGCAATGACACCGCGGTGACATTCGCCGCTGAGGCAGGTCAGCTCCAGCTCAACGTCATGGAGCCCGTTATCGCACAGTGTGTCCTCGAGAGCCAGACCTGGCTCATCAACGTGATGAACACCCTCCGCACCAAGTGTATCGACGGCATCACGGTCAACGCTGAGCACTGCTACGACATGGTCAAGAATTCCATCGGCATCGTCACGGCCCTCAACCCGTACATCGGCTACAAGGCATCCACTAAGGTCGCCAAGGAAGCCCTCCAGACGGGCCGCAGCGTCTATGACCTCGTTCTCGAGCACGGTCTCATGACCAAGGAAAAACTCGACGAGGCCCTCGATCCCAAGGCCATGACCGCCTCCCACGAACTACTCAAATAGGTCATTTGCCTATCCAAATCAAATGCTCCCGGTGGTCAGAGTGGACCGCCGGGAGCATTCTTATTCAGTTATTCTTATTTTTTCTTCTTGCGGCTGTCGCGGAGGCGGTAGGCGCTTTCGAGGAGGGCCTGATCGGCGGCGATGCCTCGGAGTGCCAGGAGATCGAGGATGAGGGCGATTACGGGGAAGATCGCGACGATCTTGAAGGTCATCGTATCGTGGAAACGGAAGAAGTCGATGCCGACGACCACGGCGAGACCAAGTACGACGAGCAGTGTCAGCGTCGTCACCCTCATCTGGAGGATGAGAAGCTTGAATGTGTTCAGAGCAACCAAATGGCCGATGATGACAAGGGAAAGGAGGATGAGGTAAGTAATCTTGTCATAAGCCATTATCTTGACCGGCTCGCCTGCGCCGGGAATCGTTGCGATGGGGGTGAAGAACATGATTGCGAGAAGTACTGTCGCTATCAGTAGATAAAGGGTCTGGATACGCTGCCACATGGTTTTAAGAAATTTTCTGACTGCAAAAATAGGAATTTTCCATCTGAAAAACTATATTTGTTTTTTGATTCACTAAAACATCAGCGATATGAGAATCCCCGAATCCGAACTCATCATCAACTCCGACGGCTCCGCATTCCACATCCATATCCGTCCGGAAGAACTGGCAGACAACGTCATCCTCGTCGGCGATCCCGGCAGGGTCGACATGATTGCCGAATATCTCACCGATATCGAATTCCGTCACGCTTCACGCGAATTCGTCTCAGTCACCGGTCGCCGTAACGGCACCCGCCTCACGGTCCTTTCCCATGGCATCGGTCCGGACAACATTGATATCGTAATGACTGAGCTCGACGCCCTCGCAAACGTGGACTTCGAGACCCGCGAGGTCAAGCCGGAGCACAAGGCGCTCAATATCCTCAGGATTGGCACTTCGGGAGCACTTCACGCTGACATTCCCCTCGGCTCATATATTCTTTCGCACATTTCCGTCGGTTTCGACGGTGTGATGAACTGGTACGCCGGCAGGGAAAAGATCAATCTCAATGAAGTGGAGGCCGATTTCAAACGCCACATGGGCTGGAAAGAGACTCTTCCTTCGCCTTACTTCGTCAAGGCCAGCCCCAAGATCATCGACCTGATGAAGGATGTCACTGTCAAAGGCGTTACCATTTCCGCTCCCGGATTCTACGGCCCTCAGGGACGTGTAGTGAGAATGCCTCTCGCCATGCCCGACATGCTTGAGAATATTGAGAGCTTCCGCTTCGAAGTCGACGGCGAGCCCTACCGCATCACCAACTTTGAGATGGAGAGTTCACCTCTCGCCGGTTTCGCAGCCCAGCTAGGGCACAACGCATGCACCGTCTGCTGCGCTATCGCCAACCGCTATCTCCAGAGCTCCAACCCGGACTACAAACCGGCCATCCGCAAGCTCGTCGAGATCTGCGTCGACCGCATGGCAACGCTGAAGTAGAGTCGATTGCTAAAAAATACTCCCGGTGGTCCTTGTGATGGACTGCCGGGAGTATTTTATTGGTATGCGACGGGGATTAGACCTCGACGGGTTTGTACTTGGGGACGAGGGACTTCATGATGCTCCATGCGATGAGGTAGGCGATACCGCAGAAGCAGAATACAATGAAGTAGCCTGCGGATTTGCCTTCAAAGCCGAGGAAGGAGAAAGCAGCTCCCTTGGCTTCTGACCAGGTGAAGAGCCAGCCTGCAGTCTTCTGGATAATCATTGAGCCGATACCGCCTGCCATGGCGCCGATGCCGGTGATTGAGGCAATCGCGCCCTTGGGGAACATGTCACCAATGGTGGAGAAGAGGTTGGCGCTCCAGGCCTGGTGTCCTGCGCCGGCGAGGCCGATGAGGATGGCCGGCCACCAGGGCGAGATGCCGCTCAGAGGCTGGGCAAACAGGGCCGCAATAGGGAAGAATGCGAACAGCAGCATCGAGAGCATTCGCCCGGCATACGGGTGCATTCCCTTCTTCTCGACGAACAGTTTAGGCAGATATCCGCCGAATATGGAAATCACCGTCACAATGGCGTACAGCGTGAAAATGAGCAGTTGGCCGCGGCCGGTAGTAACGGGTGCGCCGCATTCGTTCTTGAAGTAGGACGGAGCCCAGAAGAGGAAGAACCACCATACGCCGTCGGTAAAGAACTTGCCGGCGATAAATGCCCAGGTTTGCTTGAAATTGAAGCACTTGAGAAGCGGAATGCTCTTTTCCTGCGCAGCAGCGGCCTTGGCGGCAGCCTCTTCGGCGTCATCCTGGTGGATGTATTCGAGCTCAGCCTCGTTGACGTGTTTGGACTTTTCGGGCTTGTCGTACATGAACTGCCAGAAGAACATCCAGATGAAGCCGAGACCACCGATAATGATGAATGCCCATTCCCAGCCGAGATGCGTTGCGAGCGGCGGGATAAGTAGAGGGGCAACGAGGGCACCGACAGAGGCACCTGCGTTGAAGATAGAGGTGGCGAATGCGCGGTCCTTCTTCGGGAAGTATTCGGCCGTCGTCTTGATGGCGGCCGGGAAGTTACCCGCTTCACCGAGCGCCAGTATTCCCCTGCAGAGCAGGAACAGATAGACGGAAATCGTGGATACGGTCAATGCGACCGAGGAACCCGCCTGAACGGCCCTGAGGGCACTGACTGAGTCAATACCGTTTACGAACCATGTCGTGGCGATGCCGCAGCCGGCGTGCATAACTGCACCCAGGGACCATACTCCGATGGAGATGAGATATCCCTTCTTGGTGCCCATCCAGTCGACGAATTTGCCCGCAAAGAGGCACGCGATGGCGTAAAAGATGGAGAAGAGCGAGGTGATTGTACCATAGTCATTGTCCGTCCAGTGGAACTCCGGCTTGATAAAATCCTCGTAGGTAAGGGAGAGCACCTGGCGGTCGAGGTAGTTGACTGTCGTTGCGACGAATAGCAGCGAGCAGAGCCACCAGCGCCAGTTGGTCATGAGTTTCTGTTGAGTAGTCTTCTGTGGCATATTGCTATCTAACTTCTTTTACGATTTGGAGGGCGCTGCGGCAGAGGTCGGAAATCTTTGACCATTCGCCGGCGGCGATAACTTCCTTCGGGAACAGGTTGGAGCCCATACCGACGCAGGTGACGCCGGCCTTGAACCAGCCTTCGAGGTTCTCGCGGGTGGGTTTGACACCTCCTGTGACCATGATCTGGCTCCAGGGCATGGGTGCGCGGAGTCCTTTGACGAATGCCGGTCCGAGCACGTCTCCCGGGAACACCTTGCAGAGGTCGCAACCGAGCTCCTGCGCGGCTCCGATCTCACTCACGCTGCCGCATCCGGGGCAATAGGGAATAAGCCTGCGGTTGCACACGGGAGCAATCGCGGGATTGAAAAGCGGTCCAACGACGAAATTGGCCCCGAGCTGGATAAACATGGCGGCTGTGCCGGGATCGACGACCGACCCGACGCCGACAATCATCCCGGGAAGCTCCTTGACAGCGAATTTCACGAGTTCCTTGAACACCTCCTGCGCGAAATCCCCGCGATTGGTGAACTCAAACGCCCGAATCCCGCCGTCATAGCATGCGCGAAGCACATTCTTCGCCACCTCCACATCCTTATGATAGAACACCGGAACAATCCCGGTCTCCTTCATAGTCTCAATTACTTGTATTTTGGAATACTGTGCCATAATAATTATCTAGAAACACGGCCGGAACCGTCGCCTTTGAGGAGATTTTCGACTTCGGCGAGGGTGACTTCGTTGAAGTCGCCGAAGATGGTGTGTTTGAGACAGGAGGCGGCGACTGCGAAGTCGAGGGCTTTTTGGTCATCGAAGTTGAGGAGACCGTAGATGAGACCTCCCATGAAGCTGTCTCCGCCGCCGACACGGTCGACGATGTGGGTGATGTCGTAACGACGTGATTGGTAGAGGGTTGTGCCGTTCCAGAGGACGCCGCCCCAGGTGTTGTGGTTGGCGTTGATGGAGCCGCGGAGGGTGATGATGACCTTCTTGGCTCTGGGGAAGCGGGCCATGAGCTGTTCGCCGACGCTTTGGAAACGCTTCTGGTCAATCTGGCCGCCTGTGGCTTCGACTTCGAAGCCTTCCGGCTTGATGCCGAACACTTTGTCAGCGTCCTCTTCGTTGCCGAGAATGATGTCGCAGCCTTCGACGAGGGCGGGCATGACTTCACCGGCCTTTTTGCCGTATTTCCAGAGATTCTTGCGGTAGTTGAGGTCGCAGCTGACGGTGATGCCGAGTTTGTTCGCTGCCTGGATGGCCTCGAGGCAGACGTCTGCGGCGCCCTGGCTGATGGCGGGGGTGATGCCGGTCCAGTGGAACCAGTCGGCGCCCTCGAACACCTTCTCCCAGTCAATCATGCCCTTTTCGATAGTCGAAATAGACGAATGGGCCCTGTCGTAAACGACCTTGGAAGCGCGTGCGACAGCTCCGGTCTCGAGGAAGTAGATGCCGAGACGCTCGCCTCCGGTGATGCAGTGGGCTGTGCTGACACCGTGTGCGTGAAGATCGCGGATGCAGCTGCGTGCGATGTCATTGTCCGGGAAACGGGTGACGAATTCGGCGTCTATGCCGTAATTGGCGAGGGAGACGGCGACGTTGGCCTCACCGCCGCCGAATGTGGCCTCGAACTGGCGGGCCTGGGCGAAACGGAGGTATCCGGGAGTGGAAAGTCGGAGCATTATTTCTCCGAAAGTGATGACTTTAGGCATTATGATAAATGGTTTAGATTATACTGCGTACGGCGGCCCTCATGCCTTCGGCCTGGATGAGGGCGAGGTCGGCTGTGAGCATGTCGGTGAGACCGGGGATGGCGTTGAGGTCTTCGCCCCAGATGAACTGGTCGGCGAGGACGCCCTCGGCGACTTTGCGGACGTCACCGGTGGCCCAGAGCTCTTTCAGGAGGGCGAGGATTTTTTCGTCGTCCTGAGGGACGATTTCGGTTTCGCCCCTCTTGCCGCCCTTGTAGTAGGTGCAGATGCCGGCGAGGCCGAGAACGAGGCCCTTAGGAAGCTCTCCCTTGCGCTCGAGATAGGTCTTGAGGCCGGGGAGATCACGCGTCTTGAACTTCGGGAAGGAGTTGAGCATGATCGAGGTAACGAAATGCTTGACGAACGGGTTGCGGAAGCGTTCGACGACGTCGCCTGCGAATTTGAGGAGCTCTTCTTCGGGAAGATTGAGGGTGGGGAGGAGTTCGTCGTACATCACTTTGTGGACGAATGCGCCGATCTCGGGATCCTCGCAGCATTCCTTGACGGTGTCGAGACCGCTGAGGTAGCCGACGGGGGAGAGGACGGTATGGGGACCGTTGAGCAGCGTGACCTTCCTCTCGTGATAAGGAGCTTCGGAAGGGACGAACAGGACATTGAGCCCGGCCTTGTCGGCGGGGAATTCGGCCGCGACCTCCTTGGGTGCTTCGATTACCCACAGGTGGAAGATCTCCGCCTTGTCGAGGAGATGGTCGTCATAGCCGACCCTTTCGCAGAGCTCGGCGGCAGTGTCGCGCGGATATCCCGGAACGATACGGTCGACCAGGGTCGAATACACACCGCAGGCCTCCTCGAACCAGGCTCTGAAATCAGGACCGAGGTTCCAGAGGTCGATATACTGGCGGATGCATTCCTTCAGGTGCTTGCCGTTTTCGAAAATCAGCTCGCAGGGGAAGATGATGAGACCCTTGGACATGTCGCCCTTGAAGTACTCCCAGCGGTGATAGAGGAGCTGGGTGAGCTTGCCCGGATATGAGGATGCAGGCTCGTCGGTCAGCTTACAGGAAGGATCGAATGCGATGCCCGCCTCCGTGGTGTTGGAGATGACGAAACGGATCTCAGGCTGCTCTGAGAGAGCGAGATAGGCCTTGAAGTCGGTAAACGGGTTGATGCCGCGGGAGATGACGTCGATGAGTTCGGCGCTGTTGACCGGCTCCCCGTTCTGGAGACCCTGAAGGTTGAGGTGATAAAGGCCGTCCTGCTCGTTGAGCCATTCGACCATGCCCTTCTCAATGGGCTGCACGACGACTACGCCGGCGTTGAAGTCGGTCTTCTGGTTGGTTTTCCAGATGATCCATTCGATGAATGCCCTGAGGAAGTTGCCTTCTCCGAACTGGATTACCTTCTCGGTGTAGCGCTTTGCCTGAGGCGCAGATGTTCTGTTAAGTCTTTCCATATTATTATTGTTTATTCACTTTCTGTAATGACCATGTAAATCAGGGCCTGTTCACTGCTTTTCTGCTTCACTGTGTAGCCCATTCCCTTTTCGAGAGTTACCTCGCCGGAATCGCCGAAGGTGTCCCAAGGCGTATCCCAAGTCTGCTCGGCACCGCCGTCGGAGACCAGCATGATCTTGGCGCCAGTGTTATCGTTCTTGCGGCGGGCGAAGTAGAAGCGGACCTTCGTGGTGTACTCGGAAGAGGTCGTGAATTTTGCGTATCCCTTGCTGTCGAATTTGAAGCCCTGCGAGAAGACCGTTCCGTCAATGGTGAAGGAACCGCTGTAGTCCTTGCTGAAATCGGCCACGGAGGTGGACGCATCGAAATAGGAGGCGCCTGACTGGCCGTCCAGCGTCTGTACCGGAGCCTTGTTCTGCATGCTGAGCGTGTAGACATGAGGACCGCTGACGACGGGAGTGTCGGGGTCATCGGGATCTTCCGGATCCGGATCCTCGGGATTGTCGTCGGTGCCGTTGAATTCGGTGATGTCGCCGTTGTTGACTGCGACCGGTGCACTGGTATAGCCGAGTTTTCCGTATCCTGCGCCTTCCTTGACTACTGCGGGCACGTCCTCGGCCGCATTCACCGTATAACTATAGGTGGGCTTGAAGTCGTTGTAGGTGAGGGGCGTGATGGTGCTGCCGTTGTAGGCGGTGTACTTGACGTTGGTCAGCGGGTACGGGCTCTTGGCCTTCGCCGGCTTGTTGACGTACATATTCTGCGTAGCATAGAGGTAGCCGGCCACCGAACCCTGGAGGTTGGAGTTGCCGTTTTCCTTGGCCGGATAGGTGCAGATGTCGGTCTGGAGCTGGACTGCGTCGAAGTAGTTGTATTCGACGAGGACCTTTGCGCCGTATGCCGAACCGGCTCCGTAGGTGGTGCAGCCGTCGTACAGGTTGTTGTAGACGTGGGCCTTGCCGAAACGAACGCGCGGGTGGCGGGACGAGGACTGGTCGAACCAGTTGTGGTGGAATGTCACCGTGATGGCGGCATCGGCGGAAGCGCTGTTGGAGTGGCCTACGAGGCAGCTCTTCTGCGTCTTGATGAAGCGGCACCAGCTGACGGTGACGTTCTTGGATGCGTGGGTGATGTCGCAACTGCCGTCTTCGTAGTCCTTGGTCTGGTTGAGCGAGGTGAAGGTGCAGTGGTCGACCCATACGCCGTCGCAGTTCTGCATTGAGACAGCGTCGGCGCCGTTATTCGCCTTGGGCTGGCGGAAGTTGATGTTGCGGATAATGATATTGTTCGCGCGGACGCAGAATATACCTATCCTGTCCATGACGAATCCGTCAGTGCCGTAGATGCTGAGGTTGGAGACGTCCTTGACGTCGAACCAGGGATGCGCCTCGCTGAAATCACGGCCCTGGTCAGGGGTGAACGTGCCGCTGAGCCAGATCTCGACGGGGGAGTGGTCGCCTGCCTTTTCGGATTTAGTACGGGCAAGGAGCCAGGTCTGGAAAGCCTTGCCGTTGTTGAAGTGCAGGATGTTGTTGGCTGTCGCGCCCTTGCCGCCGCTTACGGAAGCGCCGTAGCCGATCTGGTCCTCGATGGATACCTGACCCACTGTCGGAGGATTGGGGCATTCGAGGTCGTCGCTGTCACCTGCGGGTTCAGGCTCGGGCTCATCATTTCCGCCCTCGGCCTTGCCACCAGGAACCCATTTGAGGGAGTAGAAATTGATGCCGCTTTCCATCGAGTAGACGCTGATGATATCGCCTTCAGCGGCCTGGATTTCAACGGAAACCTTCTGGGAATCGGATGCTTTGCCAGGCAGAGTGTATCCTTCTGCAGAGACAGGGGTGCTGCCTACTGCAAAGTTGATGGCGCGTGCGGCATCTCCGCTGGAGCGGCCGATGATAGTCAGCGCTCCGGGGCCGTTTACCTTGAACTGCAGTATGTTGCGCTTACCGAGAACACCGGTGCCGCCCATCTGGACGCGGCTCATCTTGGTGCCGTTATTATAAGCCTTCTCGTCTTTCTTGAATTTGAATTTGCCGTAAGTCACGGTCTCGACGCCTGTGTCGGCATTGACACCGGTAGTGCTGCCGGCGAAGAAGCCGAGCTTTGATTCTATGAAGTTGACGCCGTCTTCGCTGATCCATTCCGTGGCGTCCGGTGCATTCTTGGCGATGATTGCATCGAATACCTCTCCGGCCCACACGGTCTCTTCGGTCAGCATCGGGAGATCTTCGTCGCCGTAGGGATTGACCGGCTCTTCCGGCTCCTCGGGCTCTTCGTCCGCGGCGGCCTGTTTGATGATGACATTCTGGCTGCCGGAAGCGCAGGTGAAGGTGATTTCGCCCTCGCGCGGGTCGTATCCCTCATTGGGAAGGATATTGAACTGGCGGACCGTTTCGACGAGGCCTTTGGTTTCGAGCGGGATTATCCATTCGTCACCCTTGGTGACTGCGACGGTGTAGTCCGTATTGGACTTGACAGTTATGGAAATGGCCTCTCCTTCGGCACCGACAGGGATTTCAGTGGGGGAGATAACGATGGCGCCTTTCGCTGCCTGGACGATCTTCACGGTCTCGCTGCCTGCTTCGTTGGTGAATGTGATTTCGCCTTCGCGGGCGTCGGTTTCGTCATTAGCGAGGACAGTGAACTGGAGGACGGTCTCGACGAGTCCCTTGGTTTCGAGGGGAATGATCCAGTCTGCGCCTTTGGTAACGTTGGCGGTAACCGCCGAATTGGCTTTCAGCGTAATCGAAATGGTCTCTCCCTCGTCGCTGACGGGAATCGAAGATGCCGACAGAATGAGGGCACCTTTCTGCTTCTGAGTGACCTTGACTGCTGTGGTCACGGTCTCGCATTTTATCGTGACGGTGGTCGAACGTTCTTCAAAGTCGGGGTTGGGGGAGGCCGTCACGGTAATCGTGGCGTTACCGGCAGCTCCTTGGTTCTGGGAAAGCTTCAGCCAGGGGTGGGCAACCGTGGCGACCCAGCCCTTGTTGGTCGTGAAACTGATGGTTTCGCTCCCGCCTTCGTCTGAAATGACAAGAGAAAGCGACTGGCCGCTGGCGACATTAATCTCAGGGCTGACGACCTCCGGCTTGTCCTTTTCTTCAGGATTGTTCTCATTGCCCTCGCAGGCGGCAAAAGTCCCCGCCAGCGTCGCAGCCATCACTAAAAATGCAAAGAATTTTTTCATATAATGAATAATGGTTATACAAACGTTTGCACAATGGCACAAAGATAGTGTTTTTTCTTATTATTACCAACAGTAAAAAGAGAAAAAACTTTACAGCCGCTCCCTTTTGATCTTAAACCCGATGGCTGCGATGAGGATGGACATGAGGGGGGAGAGGATGTTGAAGAGGCAGTAGGGGGCGTAGATGAGGGTGGGGACTGCGAGGATGGTGGCTTGGGTCATGCCGCAGCTGGACCAGAGGAAGAGCGGCGACGTGACGGTGGAGGAGTCTTCGACGCTGCGGCTGAGGAGGCGCCGCTCGTATCCTTCTTTGTCGAAGTTTTCGCCGTAGAGGCTGGATGTGAGGATGATGGAGAGGTATTGGTCTGAGACTATGCCGTTGAGGGATGCGCCTGTGACGACAGTGGAGGAAACCAGTCCGGTGCGGGTCTTTGTGAGTGGCGTGAGGAGCCTTGCTAGGTCGGCGATCATTCCGCTGGCTTTCAGGGCGGCGCCGAAGCACATTGCCGAGAGGATGAGGAAGACCGTGTTGAGCATTCCCAGCATTCCGCGGGTTGCGACCAGGGGATTGACCACTTCGCTGCCGGTATCCAACGACACCGAATTGTAAATGCTCTCGACCGTCCCTGCAAAATAGATGCGCGTTGCCGACCCTTCGGTAATTCCTTCGCCTAAACGGCGAATGATGTCGGGCTGGAAAATCAGTGCCGCAATGGCCGCAGTCACGACTGACAGCGCCAGCACGACCAGGGCCGGGAGCCGCTTCCAGATGAGAATGACGGTAATCAGCGGCACCACCATCAGCCACGGCGAGATGTGGAATGTGGACGTGAGCGTTTCGGTGTAGAGAGCAATCTGGCCGCTGTCAGAGCCTGAATGCGAGAGGCCGAGGAAGGTGAACACGATAAGGGCGATGGTGAACGAAGGGATCGTTGTCACCATCATATATTTAATATGGTCAAAGAGCGGCACCCTGTTGATTGACGAGGCCAGCACCGTCGTGTCCGAAAGAGGGGAGACTTTGTCGCCGAAATATGCCCCGGAGATGATTGCACCGGCGGTCATGGCGTCGCTGAAGCCTTCGGCCCTGCCGATGCCGAGAAGGGCGACGCCGACGGTCGCTATGGTCGTCCACGACGAGCCGGTCATTACCGAGACAATGGCGCAGAGCACGCATGCAGTCAGGAGAAACACCTTCGGACTGATGATTTTGATGCCGTAACAGACGAACGCAGGAACCACCCCGCTCATCATCCACGTCCCGGAAATCGCCCCTATAAGCAGGAGAATGATAACGGCGCTCCCGATCGACCCCACATTGCCTTTGAGCGCATCCTCGAACTCCTTCCATGGAATCCTGTACCGGAGCATACCGATAGCGGCCGCGACTCCCGCTGCAGCGAGAAGCGCCACCTGTGACGGCCCTAAAATAGAGTCCGCACCGAAAATGGCAATGCTTAGCGCCAGCAGCCCGATCAGCACCCCCAGCGGCACAAACGCCCACAGCGTCCTGGTAGTCTTTCCTGCTTCCATATTGCAAATATAAGCAAAAACCCCGACAAAAAACCCCTCCGGTAGGGGAGGGGCTTATTGATTTTCAGTCAATTGGTGGCCGGATTATTCAGTCTCATTGACAATCACGAGAAGGAGGGCCTGCTCTTTTGATGCCTGCTTGATGGTGTAGGCAGTGCCCTTTTCAAGATTGATGACACCGGAAGTTGCATAATTGTCGTGAGGAGAGTCGAAAACTTGTGCTGTACCACCTTCGGGAACCAGCTGGATCTGAGCACTGGTATCACCGGATTTTCTACGGATAAACCAGAACTGGACAGTCGATTTAAGGGTAGTTGATGTGGTGAATGAGACGTATCCTGAAGAATTAAGTTTTACGCCCTTTGAGGAAGTATATCCGTTAATATCCCAGGATGAGATAGCATAGTCTCCGCCGAGGTCAGCTTTTGCGCTGGCGGTAAAGTACGTGTCGGCTACACCGTCTTTGAGGTTTACAGCGCTGCCTGAAGTGTTGTAGTAGAACACATACTCATGGCTCTCGGTTGTGCCGGGGGCTTTCTGGGTTACGACAACATCCTTGGTGACGGTCTCTGTGGTGTCGTATGTGTAGGTGAGAGTTACGGTGGCGGTACGGGATGCGCCAGTGTTTACCAGGCTGGTTAATTCAACTACACCGCTAGTGACATTGCTGACAGTGAGCCAGTCAGAAGTCTCTTTAAGGGCTGCGGTCAGTTGGCCGGTCGCCTTCTCATTGACGATGGTATACAGAATCTCACCATATGTGGCATCGCTTTCGAGAGTAACATCTGCAGCTGTGATTGCGGGTGTGACTGTAATAGGCGGGCAGCCAAGGTCGTAAATCTTTCCGGGTTCGAGAATCTCGCTGCTCTTCTTGCCGGTGGTGATGGATGCATCGGCCGAGCCGTCAGAGAATGAGTAGGTGATGGTGAGATTCTTAAGAGCGGAATTCTTGATGGTAACGGGGACGAAATATGTGCCGCCCTTAACGAAATCACCGGATTTGGGGGCAATCTCCACAAAATTCTTGGCTCCGTCAACGTTGACGGGAGCACCGGTTTCGGCGTCAAGGCAAGGGCGTCCGTTGAAACGTGCACTGCCGTCTGTCGAGATCTTGATCTTATTGACGTTGTCGATACCGACTTTGATCTTGAAGTAAGCAACTCCGTGGCGGAAATCCATTGTGGCACTTGCCGCATCAGTCTTTGCCGTCATGACAGCGAACTGGGGGTCGTATGCGTCCTGAACTGCTTCCTGAGCGGTAGAGATAGCTTCAAGAGTAATAACTCCGTGTTCCAGATCGCGGTTGTTTGAATCACCGGTGATGCGGATTTGACGGTTGGGATACACGGCGTAGAATGTGGTCTCGCTGGCGTCTGCTTCATCGAGTGTGCCGGTGAAGGTGGCGGTAGTGGTGTTCTGGCCACTGGCGATTGTGAAGGTGTACTGGTTGCCGGAGGTGGCGGCGATGACGTTGATTTCATCGTTGTCGGACCACTTGACGGACATGCCGTCGAGATAGGTCTTGGTCTCATCCTGAGGCATTGTGACCGTGAAGGTCTTTTCGATGGTTGCCTTGGATGTGGTCTCCTGGGGAGCCTGGGCCTCTTTCTGGCAGGCGGCGCTGACGATTGCGGCAGCGGCGAGAAGGATCATGCTAAGCTTTTTCATACTTTTTTCCTCCATCTTTTAGCTCCAGAGAGAGTCTCCGTCCCATCCACCGTCTTGGAGGTCGGTGGTATCACCTCCCGGCGTTGTCATGAGGAAGTTGTCCTCATACCGGACGTCCCTGGTCCTCATTGCGGGAGCAATGTAGGCGGGTTTCAAATAGGTTTTCTTCATATCGATATGTGTGATTGTTGTATTTCAGTCAACCGATTTTCTGCAAACGTTTGCACAAAATCGTACAAATATATGAAGAATAACTGAAATAACCAATTTAATTGGTATAAATTATCTAAAAAAGACATACAAATTTCCCGGTGTACACCCCTGAGGAGTTTCACCGGGAACTGTTTGGGAAGTAACTGAAAATCAGAGTACTGAGCTGATTTCTTCCTTGGTCTTGCGCTCTTCGTGCTTGGGGCCGGGATCTGCGGCGGGGAAGCCGACCGGGAAGATAGCGACAGGCTCGTAGCCTGCCGTTTCCGGGAACAGCTCCTTGATCTTTGCCGGGTCGAATGATCCCACCCAGGTCGTGCCGAGCTCCAGCGCGGTGACCTCGAACATGATGTGCGTACCTACGATGGCGGCATCGATCTCTGCGCCGTTGTGACCGTCATATTTGCGTACCCAGGCCTCTTCCGGCTTTGCGCCCACAAGGAATACGACGGGAGCGTCGAATGTATACTTCGTGGCCTCCTTGAGCTTTGCGAGAGCTTCGGGGCTCTTGATCACCCATACGTGTACGGGCTGTTTGTTTGCTGCCGTGGGGGCGAGACGGGCGGCCTCGATGATGTGCTGGATGTCCTTTTCAGGGACCGGCCTGTTCTCGAAACCCCTGCAGGAATAGCGGTCGCGCGCCATTTTCATGAATACGCTCTCCTGCGGCGTAATCCTGTACTCAACATCGGCGAATGCTGCTCTGTGATGAATCCTCGAAATGTCAGTCAGCCGATGGAAGAATCCTTTTTTCTCTTTTTCCATATCTTTACAGATGTTTTTTGTCCAATTACAAATATAGGAAAAAAGCGGCAAAACTCAAAGCGTGACCCCTGACTTGAAGATTGCGATCTCACGGTATCCGTTGATTTCGCTCTTCACAGGAGCGCCTGAAGCTGCGGCTAGGACAGCGTCGATAAAGCGTTCGGCGACAGCCTCCATGGATTCGTCTTCGGCGAGGACACCGGCGTTGAAATCAATCCAGTTGCCCTTTTTCTCGAACAGGGGAGTGTTGGTCGAAATCTTCATCGTGGGGACGAAACTGCCGAACGGGGTGCCGCGGCCGGTCGTGAAGAGGACGATCTGGCAGCCGGAAGCCGCGAGAGCCGTCGACGCGACGAGGTCATTGCCGGGAGCGCTGAGAAGGTTGAGCCCCTTGACAGACAGTCTTTCACCGTACTTGAGGACGCCGCGGACGATGGATTTGCCGCATTTCTGCGTGCAGCCGAGGGATTTTTCCTCGAGCGTGGAGATGCCGCCGGCCTTGTTGCCGGGAGAGGGATTCTCGTAGACCGGCATTCCCTGCTTGATGAAATATTCCTTGAAATCATTGATTAGTGCGACCGTACGGTCGAATGTCGCCTCGTCCTGGCAGCGGTTCATCAGGATAGTTTCCGCGCCGAACATCTCCGGGACCTCGGTCAGAACGGTCGTGCCGCCCTGTTCGACGATCCAGTCGGAGAATACCCCAAGAAGGGGATTGGCCGTGATGCCGCTGAGCCCGTCGGAGCCGCCGCATTTGAGGCCTACACGGAGTTCGCTGACGGGAATATCCTCGCGGACGTCGCGGGATACAGTCTCGTAAATCTCCCGGAGCTGCTGAAGACCGTATTCGA
Source organism: uncultured Bacteroidales bacterium (assembly GCA_905233275.1). Classification (GTDB taxonomy): domain Bacteria; phylum Bacteroidota; class Bacteroidia; order Bacteroidales; family UBA932; genus Cryptobacteroides. Next base: position 34,331 of record CAJODR010000014.1, read on the forward strand.
TCTCGTCTTCGACATCCTGAGTTTTGAAGAATCGTACACGGGCCGGGTCGACGGGGCCGACAAGCTCCTTGAACGAGTCGAGCTGGTTGTTTTCGCACCCGAGGCTGACGACGAGGACGCCGCCGGCATTGGGATGATGCACCATGTCGGCGAGGATCCTGCGGGTGTTCTCATGGTCGTCCCCAAGCTGCGAGCACCCGTAATTGTGCGGAAACGCCACCACCTCTATTATGTCATTTCGACAAAGCGAAGCGCGTGGAGAAATCTCATCCCTGAACCGCCTCGCAATCTCCTCGCAGATGCCTGCGACACACCCAACGGTGGGAATCACCCAGATTTGGTTACGGATCCCAGCCTGGCCGTCGGCCCGGCGGAATCCCTTGAATGTGCGAGTAGATTTCCCGACTATGGCTTTGCCTTTGCTCGAAACGACAGTATCCAGCGGCTCGTATTTGTACTCGAGAAGACCCTCGAGATTGGTCTTGATGCAGCTGTGGTCGATACAGGTGCCGGCCGCGGCATCCCTCGTCACATGTCCAATGGGAAAACCGTACTTGATGACATTGTCGCCCGCCGCGAAATCCCGCAGCGTAATCTTATGTCCCCTCGGAATATCCGTCTGCAGCGCAATTCCCTCTACGACCTCACCACTCCTCAAATCGGTCAGCGCCACCGCAACATTATCCGCCGGGTTGATTTTTATGTATTTCATACTAGAAGTTGAAATAGTTCTTTGCGTTGTTGTAGGAGATGTCTTCTACCATTTTGCCGATCGTGGCGATTTCGCTGGCGGGGAGCTTGCCTTCTTCGATGTCTTTGCCGAGGACGTCGCAGAGGATGCGGCGGAAGTACTCGTGGCGGGGGTAGGAGATGAAGGAGCGGCTGTCGGTGAGCATGCCGACGAATCGGCTGAAGAGGCCGAGGACACTGAGGGCGTCCATTTGACGGCGCATGCCGATTTCCTGATCGAGGAACCACCAGCCGGAGCCGAACTGCATCTTTCCGGGGACGGTACCGTCGTTGAAGGTGTAGGCCATGGTCATCATGACTTCGTTGTCCTTGGGATTGAGGCAGTAGAGGATTGTCTTTGCCAGACGGTCTTCACGCGCCAGCGTGTCGAGGAATTTGTGCCCTGCGGCGGCCGTCGGGAGATCGTGGATTGCGTCGAATCCGGTGTCAGGGCCCACGAGGCCGAACATTTTGCTGTTGTTGTTGCGGATGGCACCGACGTGGAATTGCTGCGCCCAGCCTGCCTCGGCGTCCATGACGGCCATGTCGTGGAGGAATGCGCTGCGGAACTTGTCGAGCTCCTTGGGACCGGGGGCAATGCCCATGAGGACCTTCTTGAAGATGAGCTCGATTTCGATCTCCTTGTAATCGGCGGCGTAGAATGTCTCCAGGCCGTGGTCGGAGAGCTTGCAGCCCATTGAGGCGAAGAAATCGTGACGTTTTTTCAGTGCTTCGACGAGGTCTGCGTAGGAATCGATATCCTTGTCGGCTGCCTCACCGAGCTGCTTGAGATACGCCTTGTAGGACACGGGGTCCTCAATCGCCATTGCCTTGTCGGGCCTCCACGCGGGGATGACCTTGGTTCCGAACGGGTGAGCGGCAATCATCTTGTGCCAGCGGAGGTCGTCGGCCGGATCGTCGGTCGTGCACACTACCTCGACGCCGAAACGGCGAATGAGAGCCTGCCCGCGGAACTCCGGAGTCGCAAGCTTGGCATTGCATTCTTCAAAAATCTCACGCGCGGTAGCGGGGGAGAGGAGCTTGTCTATGCCGAATACGCGGCTGAGCTCGAGATGGGTCCAGTGATAGAGAGGGTTTCTCATGGTGCAGGGGACTGTCTCCGCCCATTTCTGGAATGTTTCCCAGGCGCTGTACTTGCCTCCGGTCAGGTAATCCTCGCTGACACCGTTGGCCCTCATCGCCCTCCATTTGTAGTGGTCGCCGTAATGGCCGTCGACCAGCCATAGCTGGGTAATGTCGCGGAACTGGATGTTCTCGGCGATCTGCTGCGGCACAAGATGGCAGTGGTAGTCGATGATGGGCATGTGCTCGGCATGCTCGTGGTACAGCTGCTTCGCGGTCTCCGTCTGAAGCATGAAGTCTTTGTGAATGAATGACATATATTAATTGTATTAAATTTGGAAAGGAGTCGGGCGGTCAGGCCCGGCTCCCTTGATTGACTGCTACTTGTTGGTGTAGTAGACGCTGTAGACACGGAGTCCTGCGGTGGTGGTGATTTTGATCTCACCGGCCTTGACGCTGAATTCGAGCGTTTCGGGAGCCGTTGAGGCAAAGCCACCGGCCTGCTCGGTGTACTCGGCACCTTCGTAGACACGGATCATACGGGTCATGTCGACGGAACTACCAGTGTTGGAGCATGTTATCTTGAGAGTTCCCTGCTCGGGAAACTTCAGGTAACGGTCAAGCTCACCGGTCGTGCCGTTGACGCCGCTTCCGCCGAACTGGATGAAGGTGGTGTTGAACTTACTCTTCGAGGAGGAGAAGAACGTCAAACCATCGTATGTCAGGTTCCAATCGGTATGGTCGGTATTGATAGTTTCGACAGCAGCAAGCTTCTCCTGCCAATCGGCTGCGCTGAAGTCCCAGTTGTACTCGATGGCAGCCGCGCCGCTGGTGGTGTAGATGAATTCGACCTTGTAGACACGGAGTCCTGCGGTGGTGGTAATCTTGATCTCACCGGCCTTGACGCTGAATTCGAGCGTTTCGGGAGATGTTGATGCGAAACCGCCGGCCTGTTCGGTGTACTCGGCACCTTCGTAGACACGGATCATACGGGTCATGTCGACGGAACTACCAGTGTTGGAGCATGTTATCTTGAGAGTTCCCTGCTCGGGATTCAAGTAACGGTCAAGCTCACCGGTCGTGCCGTTGACGCCGCTTCCGCCGAACTGGATGAAGGTGGTGTTGAACTTACTCTTCGTCGAAGAGAAGAACGTCATGCCGTCGTATGTCAGGTTCCAATCGGTATGGTCGGTATTGATAGTTTCGACTGCTGCAAGCTGCTCCTGCCAGTCAGCTGCGCTGAAATCCCAGACGAGGTCAACCTCGACGGATTCACCTGCGCCACCCTTAGGCTGAATGGCGAGAGAGGCGGCACCCTGCTCGGATTTGACATAGTAAATATCATCCTTGCGGGGGAATGCCTGGACGGTGAAGTTGTAGAGGCCGGCCTTGAGCTCAGCGATATCTTCGGCAGCTACGGTGAAGCTGGTCTCGGTCTGTGCGTCTGCAGCCCTCTTGTTGAAGACCACCACGTAAGTCTCGGCATTCGGCACTGCATCCCAGGTCACGGTAATCGCGGTGGCATCACCCTCGGTGACGGTCACGGGCTCTACTGTGGGTTTCGGGGTAGGGAGCACCTTGTTGCCGGCGATGGTGTCGAGGCTCCAAGCGAGCTTGGTGACGGAGACCTTGCCGGTCGAATAGAGATAGATAGTGCCTTCGCCGCTGACGGCCTTGACGACAATCTTCTGAACCTCAGGGTTGGATGCAGAAGCAACCGCACCGCCGAGTACGGAGAGACCGTTGTCGTCGAACAGGGCGACTACGACGCTGGCGCCGGTCTTGTCGGGATCGCTGAGGAGGAGGTCAACCGAACCGGGAGTATTCACCTTGAATGCGGCATAGCCTGCTGTCGGAATACCCTTCTTCGACAGCTCGGAAGCGCTGAGGAAGTTGATTCCGCCGTCGGCGTTCATCGGGATGGCCTCGGTACCGACGAGGAGGAGTTCGTCGCGGACGCGACTGTTCTTTACCTCACCGGCGAAGAGGGATGCATCCTGGAGATTCCATGTGTGGGCGCCTTCGAGGACATTCTGGGTGAGATCCTCATCCCTCTCGACATAGCTGATCCACCACTTCGAAGCACCGGCCTTCTTGGAAATGAGATCCTGGTTGGCAAGGTGGAAGAAGTTGCCCTTGGAATTGTAGCAAGGATCTGCATCGAGTACGGTGAATCCGGCAGTGGCGGCGCTGATCTTCTTGAAGAAGTCCTTGCCGCAACCGTATGCGTAGTTGTCGGCCGCTGCGGTGAAGGTGGGTTCTACCGTGCTGCCATTGTCCTGGAAGAGCTGGGCCTTGTCGACGTCTTCTCCGGTCTTGCCGCCGTCCTCCCAGAGGAAGATATTCTTCTTCAGGGACATTTGGGTGGCGACGCGGATGGCGAAGAAGCCGCGGTTGTTGCCGTCGTCCATCGTGGCGATATTCTTAACGGTGTTGTTTTCGAATACCAGCGTGCCGATCTTGACGGCGTCGTTGGCGTCGATACGGAACATGGTGCGGATACCGTCGTAGATGGTATTGTTGCGGAAGGCCATGGTGGTGATTTCGCAAGGCTTGCGAATGTCAACGCAGTCGCCGCCGCTTCCGAGGATGTTGTAGATGTCGCAGGAGTCGAAGCTGAGTTCACCGATGGTGGCGAGTTCGTCCTTGTTGTCGTAGAACAGACCGGCCTGGTAGTTGGTGATCTCGCAGTTGACAAACTTGACGCTGCCGATGGTGATGACGTCGGCGGTGTGCTCCACGATACGGGAGTTGGAGCCGTCGCCGTCAAACTTGATACCCTCGAAATAGAGGTCGGAACCTGCTGCGGTCGCTCCCGTGAGCTCGAACTTGCCGAGGTGTACGACAGGCTTGGAACCGTCTGCGCCGAGCTTGATGCTGGCGGCTGGCTTGATGGTCGAGCCACCGACGGAAGTGATGCTGACGAGGTCGTATTCGCCGGGCTTCAGGTAGATATTGCCGCCATCGATGAGAGCTGTCTTGAGGGCAGTGGGATCGGAAATGACGGTCATGTCATCGGAAGAACCGATGGTCCAGATGTCCTGGGCACCGCGGGAAGCGCTCATGTAGAAGAGCACCACCTGATACTCGGTGGAAGCGTTGAGGCCTTCGACAGTAGCTGCTGCGGCCTCCTTTTCATCAGCGGTGAGTTCGTGGGTAACGGCATCGCCGCCCTTGACGGGAGTGGCCGAGATATGGGTAACCTCGGTGTAGTCAGCAGGTGCGGATGACCAGCTGAGGGAAATTGAGTTGGCTGTGCGGCCGGTCACCTCGAGGAAGAGATTGTCCTTGACAGCGTAGGTCTTGCAGGAGCCGTCGAATACCGCCCAGTTGGAGGCTGCGCGGCTTCCGGAGATAGCCTGCACCTTGAACCAGTACTTTTCGTCGGCCGTGAGACGGACGGTGTAAGGTACGTCGGAGGCGTCAATAGTTGTGTTGAGAGCCTCTGCAGTCATTGCCTCATCGGTATAGACGACGAGGTTGTATGCATCGGCGTCCTTGTTGACATCCCAGGAGAAGGTGACGTAATCACCTGTCAGGACGTCGACCTTGGCCTCAAGGTTCTGCGGCTCGAGACAGCGGGAGAGATTGAGATCGGTGATCTCCTCAAACTCCTTCTCGGTGCAGCTGACGCTCAGGGCGAATGTTGCAAGGATCGCTGCGGCTGCTTTGAGTATATTGTTGAATTTCATAGTGATTCGGTTTTAAATACTATTCGTAACCGTAGTCATTCTTGATATTACCCTGGCTGTTGATGAGGGTAGTATTGAAGATGGGCCAGAACTGGCGCTCGTTGGGATTGACAGCGTAGAGTCCTTCGACGAGAGCGTCGTAGAGGCCGGTATCGGCACCCTTGGTGTCGACGATCTTGTTGAAGTATCCGGACTTTTTCTCCCAGGCACCCTGGGGAGGAGTGGTCTCGCCGTTGAAGCCGTATATGACGATTTCGTCACCGCTGGCCTGATAGTAGACGTCGCCGCCGAGTCCGTTGACACCGGCGAATTTGCCAGTGAGGTCGCGGAGATTCTTCATGTCGGTAATGGCTTCGTCCATCTTGTCTTTCAGGAGGTTCCAGCGGATGAGGTCGAATTTGCGGGTCATTTCACCGCAGAATTCAAATGCCCTTTCATCCACGATGGCGTTGAACATCGCATCCTTGTCGCCTATGGAGGAGACATACCTTTCGGCGAGTTCCTCGTGTCCCTTGAATGCGCGCTCGCGGACCTGGAGTAGATAATCCTTGGCTTCGGAGAGCTCGCCGAGTTCGTTGGCGATTTCAGCAGCCATGAGGAGAATGTCGGCGTAGCGGAGGACTACGGGTTTGACGCCGTCGTCATTGCCACCGGTGTAAGGCTTCTTGGTCATCCATTCGAAGCGGTATTTTCCGAAATACCATTTCTGGATGCCGGGGAGCTCCTTCTCGTCGTCCTTGTTCCACCTCCAGTTGACGCAGGTGACATCGCGCCTGACATCGTTCGGATCATATTTGAACCACATGGTAGGGACAGGGCCTGCGTCGCCGCCACGGGTGACAGTAGCACCGCCGCCGTAACTGGAACCCTCTGTGCGGACGGCGAATGTGTAGTTCCACCTGCCGCGTCCGTCGGAGAACGGAATCACGAAGAGGGGCTCATGGCCGGGACCTGCGGTGAGGTTGTTCATAGCGCTCTGGTTCTTCCACAGGGTCTCGAAGTCCTCGAGGGAAGCAGTGCCGGAAGTGATGGCGCTGCGGAGGTATGCGAGAGCCTTGGGATAGAGGACGCTCTTCTGGAGCTCGGAATCGCTCGTAAGACGAACGGTTCCGAGATCGCCGGTACCTACATACCCGTCTTCGGGACGGAGGGCATAGCCGGAAGCCATGAGGGCGATACGCGCATAGAGGCCTTCGGCGAACATTTTATTGACGCGGTCGGTCCTCGATGTCGCGGCGGTCTGGCCGGGATTCGGGAGATACGGGATAGCCTCGTCAAGGTCAGCAAGTAGCTGCTTGAAGATCTCGTCGCGGCTTGCCTTGGGAACGTAGATGGACTCGCTCGTAATCGAAGTGAAACGTGCGGGAACGTCGCCCCAGGCCCTGATGAGGTCATAATAAAGGAAGGCGCGGAGCGTCAGGGCCTCGCCGAGGAGGTATGCCATGTCGGCATTATCTTCGGGTTTTCCGTATTCGCGGATGCCCTCGATGCAGAGATTTGCCCTCTCGACCGCTTCGTACATCTTGGCGAAGGGGCCGTTCTCGAGGTTGAGCTGGCCGTTGTTGGGGAGCAGCGAGTATGCTGCGATCTGGTATTTCTCGTCGGTGGGCTTGTAGGTATTGTACCATTCGATGTCACTGTTGAGACCGATCCAGGGGAGGTAACGTCCACGATAGGAGTTGGTCTCTCCGAATGACTGGGAGATGGAGAATACGGTGCTCTCGGCGAGGTCGTAGTTTGAGAATACCGTGGCTGCGTCGAAGGTCGAAGGAGAATCGACGTCCAGGAAACTCTCACATGACGAGGCAGCGAAAATGGCTGCCGATGCAAGTGCAATGTATACTAACTTTTTCATAATCACTGCCGTTTTAGAATGTCAGGTTGAGACCGGCCACGAATCCGATGCTCTTCGGATAGGCGGAATAGTCGACACCGGGAGTAAGCGGAGTGCTGCGGCGGGTATCAACCTCGGGGTCGTAACCGGAGTAATTGGTCAGGCAGAAGAGGTTGGTGCCGGTGGCATAGATGCGGGCCTTGCGGATGTGGACCTTCTTGGTGAGATTCTCCGGAAGGGTGTATCCGATGGTCAGCGTCTGGAGACGGAGGAATGAAGCGTCCTCGACGGCCCAGTCGGAGAAGACTGCGGTACCGATTGCGGGCGACCACATGGTCTTGCCTGCATTGACACTCTTGAGCATGTCTGGATCGGTGATGAGTTCGCCGGTGGACCAGTCGATGTTGGTCCAGCGGTTGTCGACGTTCATCATTTCGAGGAGGTTGCGGTTGTAGAACTTGCGCGAGGAGGTGAATTCGATCTTGTTGGCGTTGTATACCTCGTTGCCGATCATGAAGTTGAAGTTGGCGCTGAGGTCAAAGCCCTTCCAGAATGCGCTGAGCGAGAAACCGCCGGTGAAATCCGGGGAAGCGTTGCCGATGACCTCGCGGTCTGCTACGGTAACCTTTCCGTCAGTGGTGTAGTCGATGATATTGCCTTCGTCGTCATAGACGGGGGTATTCTTCGCGATATCCTTGAGTTTGAGGGCGCCGGGGCGGAGGTATGCGCTGCCGATGACTGACGAGCAGTCGACCACGCCTTCGTTGAGGACCCACTTGTTGCCGTCCCATGTGAAGTCGTCGACGGTGTAGTATCCGTCGTAGCGGTAGCCGTACATGTTGCCGAGAGGCTGGCCCACCTGGACGATGTAGTCGTCACCGATTTCGGTGGATGCCCAGTAGGACTGTGCGGTGATGGATTCGAGGCCGCCGAGGTCGGTCACGCGGTTGATGTTGTAAGCGATGTTGCCGCTGAAATTGAGGGAGAAATCCTTCTTCTGGACAATCGGGGCGTTGATCGAGAGCTCGATACCGCGGTTGCGGGTAGAGCCGACGTTCTGGTACTGGCTGTCGTAGCCGGAGCCCGGGATCGGGAAGTTGATGAGGAGGTCCTTCGTATCGTTCTGGTAGACTTCGACGCTACCGGAGAATGCACCTCTCCAGAGGCTGAAGTCGAGACCGATGTTGTGGGTGTAGGTGGTCTCCCAGGTGAGGTCGGGATTGTTCATGACCTTGCCGGCGGTGAAGATATTGTTCGTCATCGACAGCCAGGAGGTGGTCGAGGAAGAATAGGTCTTCAGGAGCTGTCCGGAAGGGATGTTGTTGTTGCCGGCGGTACCGAAGGAGTAGCGGAGCTTGAGCTGTTCGAGCCAGGTAAGACCGCTCATCCAGGGTTCGTTGGAGATGGTCCAGGAAGCGGCTGCGGAGGGGAAGAAGCCCCAGCGGTTGCCCCTTGAGAACTTGGAGGAGCCGTCAGCACGGAGGGTGACGCCGAGCGAATATTTGTGCTTGTAGTCGTAATTGACCCTGCCGAAGAATGAGAGCAGCTTGTCGTCCGGGCTGATGTAGTTGTTGCTTGAGAACGGTGTGCCGGAGGCCATGAAGTTCCATGCAAGCTGGGCATCGTAGAATGTCGGGAAGCCCTTGATGACGTCGGTGATGGTATTGCTCTTTGTGATGGTCATTTCTTCACCGAGGAGTGCGGTGAGGGAATGGTCGTCGGAGAGGAAGTTCTTGAAATCGTAATTGAGGGTGTTGGTGTTGCGGTAACGCGTACGGAAGGCTTCCTTGTGCTGGGTCATAGGCATGTTGGGGTATGCCGCGTCATTGGCTACCGAGTAGGTGGTGAGGCCGTAGAAACGGTCGTCGCCCTGGCGGTAGTCCTCGAGACCGCCTTCGATCTTGAGTTTCAGGTTGTCAATGATGGTCCAGTTGAAGGCTGCGTTGGCGTTCCAGGTGGTGCGGAGGCGCTTGGAGTCGTTGTCCGCGACGCTGAGGAGCGGCGGAGCGTTGTCGCCGTAGTCCTGCTCTTCGTCAGCGCCCTGGATAGATGCCTGGACGGGGATGGGAGCGTAGGATACCGCATGTTTGAGACGGCCGTTGCCGGAAGTGGTACCGGAGTCGTTGATGCCGTTGGCGCCGGAACCGCGGACGTAAGTCCTTGAGTAACGGACATTGGCTTCGATCGAGGTCGTCTTGGAGGTCTTGTAATTGCCCTTGAAGTTGAGGTTGTCACGGGAGTAGCTGGAGCCGGTCATGATGGCCTGGTCGCCCATGTGGGCATAGCCGACGGTCCAACTGAAGTTGTCACCGCTGCCGGAGACGGAGAAGTCGGCGCTGAACGTCGATCCGGTGTTGCCGAATACAGCGTCCACCCAGTCGTTGCCCTGAAGATTCTTGTAGAGGTCGATGTCTCCGAAGGTTCCGAAATAGGGGGCGTAGTTGGAACTGACGTTGTCGCGGATGGATGCGAGTTCGTACTGGAAGCGGACGAAGTTGTCCGGATCCATGGCTACGATGGCGTCCTTGTTGGCCATGGTCTTGAGTCCGTAGTAAGTGTTGAACTTGACGGAGACCTTCTGGCCTTTTTCTGCGCTCTTGGTGGTGACGATGACGACGCCGTTTGCACCTCGGCTACCGTAGATGGCGGTTGAGAATGCATCCTTGAGGACGTCGATGGATGCGATTTCAGACGAGGAAATGTCGTTGATGGATTCGACGGGGAATCCGTCTACGATGTAGAGCGGGCTGTTGTCCTGGGTGATGGAGGCACCGCCACGGACGCGGATCTTGATGTCGGCATCCGGGTCGCCTTCAGTCGTGACTACGGAGACACCGGCCATCTTACCTGAGAGGGCCTGGCTGACAGAAGTCACCGGCTGCTCGGCGAGAGCATCCGCTCCGACCGACGAAACCGAGCCGAGGAGGTCGCGCCTCTTGACGGTGGCGTAACCCACGACTACAACTTCGTCGAGGAAGTTGGCATCTTCCTTCATCGTGACGTCGATGCGGGTCCTGCCGCCGATTTCGACGGTGAGATCCGACAGTCCGATGAAAGAGAACACCAGACGCTGTGCATCGGCAGGTACGGCCAGTTCATAGTCACCGTCAAGTCCTGTGACGGTGCCAATGGTGGTACCCTCGACTACGACACCGGCGCCCATTAGGGGCTCACCGGTCTCGTCGATCACGACGCCGGTGATGGTCGTCTGTGCCGAGAGGGCGAAGGCCGTTCCAAAGCCAAGCGCGACAGCGAGAAGAAGTTTCTGTGTCAAACTTTTCATTGGAATTTGATTTTGGTTAATGATTTGGATTGTAATTATATTGTAAGATTACATTTGCGTGTAGGTGCCGCCTGCTCCCTGGGCCGCCACGATGTCCTTGACGAGATAGTGGAGGTACATCTCGAGGTTGGTGTAGCGCTTGTTTGGATCGAGGGAAATGGCTTTTGCGTCGGACGCGTTGGTCTTGCTGAGGCCGGCCTTGTCCTCGAACCAGTCGGGAATGCCGTCCATGTCGGCGTCCTTGTTGTTGTCAACCTGGGTGGTGGTGGCAGAATATTCCGGCCATCCGCCGACATCGGTCTGGGTGTCGATGAGTCCCTTCTTTGACCATTTGCTCTCGGCGAGGGCATTGCCGTTCTTGTCAGTCCTGGCGCTGCCTTCATAGGTGTAGGTGCCGTTCTTGGTCTCAGTTGAGATACGGGTGTCAACGGCGTCGCGCTTCAGGCAGGCTCCGGCATAGCTGAGGACTGCGTCGAATGCCTTCTCGGCGGTCTGCAGCGAGAAGCTGCCCTGATTCTCCGTAACGGTGAAGGGGGATGTGGCCTTGATCTTCGAAATGACAGTGGAAGAGGCTGTCGTCGCCGACCAGTTGTCGGAAGTCATGGCGCTCTTGCCGTTCATATAGTTGCCGGTCATGTAGAAATGGCCCGGGACGATGGAGGATCCGGAAGGTACATCAGTACCGTCGCCGTATTTTGACATGCCCGAGCAGTTGCTGCATGAGGTCGTCGGGTCGATGAACCATAAGTGGTTGGACGGCGTTACGGGACCAGGCTTGTAGTAATTGTTGACGATGTTGTATTTGCGGTAAGTGCCGGTGTTGTTGAAGCTTTCGCCGCCGTAAGTCGTGTTGCCGCTCCAGTTGTAAATAACGTTGTTGGCGAGCGTCACGGGGCCTTTCTGCGTGGATACGTAATCGTGGTCGATGCGCGCGTTGCGGCTGTCGTGATGGGCGAGGAGATTGTGATGGTAAGTGGCGTTTTCACCGCCCCAGATACCGCCGTAGCCATGGGCGCCCTTGCCGTGGACGGAGTTGCGGAGGCTCTCGGAGACAATGTTCCACTGGAAGGAGAAATCCTTCATTCCGTAGAACGAGGCGCATTCGTCGGTACACCAGCTCACGGAGCAGTGGTCGATGATGATGTTGGCATAGCGGTTGTCGTCGTGGGACAGGATCTGCATAGCGTCGTCTTCGGTCTTCGTCTCGTCACCCATCCTGCAGCGGATGAAGCGGACGATGACATTGGAAGCGCTGATGCGGAATGTATAATTCTTGAGGCAGATACCATCTCCGGGAGCGGTCTGGCCAGCAATCGTGAGGTCGCCCTTGGTGATGTTGAGCTGGCTGTTAAGCGGGATTATGCCGGCTACGTCGAATACTATCGTGAGCGGCCTCCCCATGTTGTTGATGCCGTAGCGGAGGGAGCCTTCGCCGCCATCATTGAGGTTGGTGACATGGTAGACCGAGCCGCCGCGGCCGCCTGTCGTCCACATTCCGCCGCCCTCGGCGCCGGGGAATGCACGCGCCTTGCCGTCCTCCTCAATCGCGGGAATGAGGAATTCGCTGTATTCCATCGTCGTGGTGGGTGTCGGAGGATCTTCCGGCTCGGGTTCTTCCTCGGTCGTGGCCTCGAGATAGCTCGAATAAGCGGATATGAGATCGCCCTTGACGCTCCTGACGGCGAATTTGTATGTAGTGCCGGCCTTGAGGTCCTTGACGACGGCGTTGCGGGCCGTGGAGTTGCCGGTCTGCACCTCGGTGGAGCCTTCGAGGAGTTTCCACTGGTAGGATGTCGCGCCGGTCACCAGATTCCACTGGAAGCTGAGCGAATTCTGGCTCCTGGAATGCAGGGTGATGCCGGAGGGTACCTCTGGGGCCTCGTCTTTAACTTCGGGCTCATCGTTGCCGCCTCCGCAGGAAACCGTGGCGAGCATTGCGAGCATGGTGATTAGTATTCTGAGTGCTTTCATAGTCTTTCGTATTCGAGCGCAGCCCAGATCAGGGGGCCGATACCCTTGGGATCGTTGTTGCGGATGCGTTCGTTAATATAATATGTATAGTCGCCGCTTCTCATGTCCTTGCCTCCGAGACCGGCCACTTCGCAGCAGCGGGTGAGGGTGACGCCGTCCTCGCTGTCTACGACGAATGTCTTCAGCAGTGCCTTGTATGTCTTCAGCGCGAAACTCTTCAGCGACGCGTCCAGATAGCCGAGGCGAATGCCCTTGAGCATGGCGTATGCAAACATCGCGTTTGAGGTAGCCTCGACGTAATTGCCTGTAGCCCCCGGCCTGTCCAGCACCTGATACCACATCCCGGTAGCAGGATCGGCGAATCGGGGCAATTCGTCAAATATCCCTCGGAGAATGCCGACGACCTCGTCGCGCCCCTCCGTACCTTCCGGAATGAACGGCAGCGTGTCCACGATTGCCATCACATACCACCCGAGGGCGCGTCCCCAGGCGTGCTCCGACTGCCCGGTCACAGGGCTGGCCCAGAACATCTGATGCGACGAATCCCATGCATGGCGATAAAGGTGCGTCACGGGGTCGTAAGTGCCCCTTGCCACCGTCAGGAACTGGTGCATGACGTCCCTGAAGCAGGAATCCCTGCGCTCAGGCGCCTCATACCGCGCGGTATACTCAGCGTAGAATGGCTCCGCCATATACAGCCCGTCCAGCCACATCTGCTCCGGATAGACCTGCTTGTGCCAGAATCCGCCTTCCGGGGTCCTCGGCTGCGTGTCAAGTTGCCTCCTCACGGTCTCGATGGCCTTACGGTACTTCTCCTTCCCCGTCAAATCGTAGAGCGTAAACAGAGTCCTCGCCGGACACACATGGTCCGTCGAATAATTGCTCACCTTGTACTTGTAGATCTGTCCCTCATTATCCACAATCGCATCGTACCAGGACTCAACGTAGTTTAAGATGTCCTTTCGAGCGGAAATCTCGTAAACATCCAGGAATGCCTTCAGCTCCAGCCCTGTCGTGTAATTCCACTTGAGCTTGCCCTCGAGGCCGTCGATGTACGAGGCCTCCGGATTGCGGGCCATTTCGCTCTCGACAACCTTCAAGGAGAGCGCGGCCTTCTGCGTTGAGCAGGCGGCCAGGACGAGCGCTGAAGCGAATATGAGGGTCAGTTTTCTCATTTGTTGTCAAACGGATTCCAGCGGATGCCGTCCTGCTCCTGATACATTACGTTCTCGAAGGTATACTTCGCGGCCTCTTTCGCGCTCAGCGTGTGCGCCCACTTTACGCGGGCGGATTTCGGAGCGGCGCCGGGGCCGTGGTTGCCGTATTCGGCGTAGAATGAATTCTTCTTGGTATTCGGCTTGCCTTCCTTCTCCCAGTCGTGCCAGCCTTCCGGCAGAATGTGGCTTCCGAGTTCGCAGTCGATGAATACCGTCTTGGCGTATGCACCCCAGGGACGTCCCAGGTAGCATTTGTCGATGCCGGGAGCCGCCGTGAGCGTGCACTTGTGGAATACGTATCCCCATTGCTGTCCAGGCAGCGTGGAGGCGGCAGTGACGTAGCTATTCTTCTTTGAATGAATGGTGCAGCCCTCGAACCAGGCTATGCTGGGGCCGAATATGAAATCGGTCGTGCCCTCGATGTAGCAGTCGAGGAAGTAGTTGCGCTTGATACCGCCCTCCTTGCCGAAACGGCCGTAAGTGTAGAGGGTGTCCTGGTTGCCGATGAAGCGGCAGCGGTTGAAGAAGAGGAAGTCACCGTCGGTGAATACAGCCACGGCCTGGGCGATGTCCTTGCCCTCGCCGGCACTGTTCTCGAAAGTGATGTCCTCGAAGGTGATGTAGCTGGCGTGAATGTAGATGGTCGCGCTGCCGGAAGTGCCGATAGGGAAGTCACGGCCGGGCCAGAGTTTCTTGGCGTATTTGTCGAAGGTGATGATGGTACTCTCAGCATCTTCTCCCTTGAAATGGACGCGGAACTTGGTGTGCGGGATGGTCACTTCTTCCTTGTAAACACCTTTGCGAATAAGCACGTCGGTGATTTCACTGTGGCTGTAGTCAGGGATGGCATTGACCGCTTCCTGGACAGTCATGTAGTCGCCGTGACCGTCGGCCGAGACGACGATGTGATAGTAACGCAGATGCCCGGCGATTTCCGGAATCTGCTCTTTGATGCGCTCGCAGACTATTTCCGTCACCTTGCGGGCACCGGAGGCGACTGTATGGGTGTTGTCGTCCTTGCCGGTCGAAATCATGAAGAATGCTTTTGACGCTTCGTCGCCGAGGCCCTCAATCCAGTCAAGGGTCGGGGTGGTGATGTCGAGCAGCGTGACGCGCTCTTCCTCCGCAACGGCCTTCATTGCGGCCGGGTAATCGGTGTGGCAGTTGCGGTCGAGCTTGCCTTCCTTGAACCAGCGGCGGGCGACGGGCGTCAGGAGCACCGGAGTGCCGCCTTTCTCGCGGACGCCGTCAATAAACAGGCGCAGATTGTCCTGGTAAGCTCCGTATGCTGGTGCATAACGGGCAGGATCGTCTGCCTTGGAATCATTGTGTCCGAACTGGATGAATACGTAATCCCCGGGCTTGACGGCATTGTAAACCTTGTCCCAGAGGCCTAAGTCAATGAAACTCTTGGTGCTGCGGCCGTTCTGCGCATAGTTTATTACTTGGACTCCTTCGTCGAGGAAATTCTGGAACATCATGCCCCAGCCTCTCTCGGCACCGGCTTTAGGAAGGTCTTTTTCCGCCATGGTGCTGTCGCCCATCAGATGGATGGTGAATGAGCTGAGAATGAGCCAGGCGGCTGCGACGAGGGCGGGGAAGAAGGCTTTGCGCATATTATTCGGAGACTTGTACGTTTGTAGACTTCTGGACCGTGACCCTCTCTCCGCCGCCGGTGACGGTGAGATCGAGCCCGGAAATGGTGACGTTCTGGCTGTAGGCTATCGTGATGCCTTCTTTCGCCGTAATCTTGCAGTCATCAATAGTGACATTGCTTACCGGCATCTCCGGGAGGCCGTTGAAGAGCATCGCGGTACCGGCGCCGGCGCATGTGATGCCGCTGATGGTGATGTCGCGGAACTCGGGAGTCGTTTCGTCCACCGGACGAATGTCTTCGTCATTGTCCTTTGACATGTCGGAAGCGGCGACTCCGGCGTAGTAGAGGTTGAATATGATGCCGTAGGAGACGATGTCCTTCATGTAGATGTTGCTGCAGGTGATATTGCGGACGACTCCGCCGCGGCCTCTCGTGCTTTTGAAGCGCAGACCGACATCGGTGCCGATGAATTTGCAGTCGGTGACCGTGACATTCTCGACTCCGCCGGACATTTCGCTGCCTACGACGAATCCGCCGTGGCCGTGGTAGACGGTGCAGCCGCGGACGGTGAGGTTGCGTGTCGGGCGGGCGTGACGGCGGCCGTCCTCGTCCTTGCCGGACTTGACGCAGATCGCGTCGTCGCCGACGTCGAAGCTGCTGTTTTCGATAAGGACGTTTTCGCAGCCGTCGATGTCGATGCCGTCACCGTTGGCGCTGTAGTGGGGGTTGCGGACGATTACATTCCTCACTGTGAGGTCTTTGCACCAAAGCGGGTGGAGATTCCAGCAGGGGGAATTCTGGAAGGTGCAGCCCTCGAGGAGGATGCGCTCGGAGTTGCGGATAGAGACCATCACGGGGCGGAGGAAAGTCTTGATTTCCAATTCGTCGAGATCGTCGGCGGGCTTGTTGAGGCTGCCAGCGGTGGCGCGGGCCTTCTTGTAGCCTTCGTTGGGGAACCAGACCTTGCCGTCGTCCGAAAGGACTCCGCCGCGCTCCAGCACCACTTTCCACTGGTCGTCGGAGACTTTGCGCTTCTTGACCTCTCTCCAGGCGTCGCCGCTGCCGTCGATGATGCCGCGGCCAGTAATTGAGATGTCGGTGACGCCGTCCGCATTGATAGGGGAGAGGCAGCGCCTGACGTCGAGACCTTCGAAATTTGTGTCGATAATCGGATAGAGGTCCTCGTCGGAGGAGAATACTATGATGGCATTGTCGTCAAGGTGAAGGTCAGTATGGCTCCTGAGGGTAATGGGCCCCGTCAGCCAGATGCCCGCGGGGACGTCGAGATGGCCGCCGCCCTTTTCTTCAAGAGCCGCCATGCCCTTTTCGAATGCTTCCGTCGCGAGGGACTCCCCGTCGCCGACGGCGCCGAAGTCCGTGAGTAATACGCGTGTGTCAGGGATGACGGGTGCGGCTACGTCAATCACGCCGTCAGAGCCCTGGCGCTGCGATGCTGCGCTGCAGGAGACGAGGATGGCGGTGATAGCCGCGAGGCAGAGTTTTCCGATATTCATACAAACGTTTGCACAATAATATGCAAAGATAACAATTAATCCCGAAATACAAACGTTTTCCGGGATAATTAATTGAAAAATGAAATAATTTATTCTTTTACGCTGACAACGAGGCTTTCCTTGTCGGGGGAGGGAGTCAGCCTGAGCGTCTTTTCTGCGGTGACCCTGCCTTTACGGAGGAGTGAATCGGAAAGGATGAATTCCGACACCGGATCCTCGATGAGGCGCGTGATTGCCCGTTTCAGAGGCCTGGCTCCGTAATTCTCGTCATATCCGGCATCCGCGACGATACGCTTTGCCGCAGGGGTGATCTGAAGAATGTAGCCGGCCTCCTTCGCCCTCGCGCGAAGGTCCTTGAGCTCGATATCGATAATCTCGGAAATATCGTCTTTCGTCAGCGAATTGAAGTATATCTCATCGTCCACGCGGTTGATGAATTCCGGCGGGAATGCCTTCCTGACGGCCTTCTCCACGACACTTCTGCGATCTGCTGCGGTATTTCTTCCCGCTGTCGCGAATCCCACCCCTTTGCCGAATTCCGCCACCTCGCGGCTCCCGACATTGGAGGTCATGATGATGATTGTATTCTTGAAGTCGACCGTGCGGCCGTTGCTGTCGGTGAGGCGGCCTTCGTCCATGACCTGAAGGAGGAGGTTGAAGATGTCCGGATTGGCCTTCTCGATCTCGTCGAGAAGCACGACGCAGTAGGGCTTGCGGCGCACCGGCTCGCTGAGCTGGCCACCCTCCTCGTATCCGACATATCCGGGAGGCGCGCCGATGAGCCGCGAGACGGAGAACTTCTCCATGTACTCGCTCATGTCGATGCGGACCATGTTCTCCTCGGAGTCGAATAAGTATTCAGCGAGAGCCTTTGCCAGAGCTGTTTTTCCGACGCCCGTGGGGCCGAAGAACATGAATGAACCGATTGGCCTGGAGGGGTCTTTGAGGCCTGCCCGGTTGCGCCTGATTGCCCTTACGACGATGTCCAGGGCCTCGTCCTGGCCGATAATCTTGTCGCGCAGGCTCTCCTTCATCTTGAGCAGCCTGGCGCTTTCCTTCTGGGCGACCTTGGTGATGGGGACGCCGGTGATTTTGGATACCACCGCGGCGATGTCTTCAGCGTCGACGGTATCCTTGGGGCCCTTGCGTCCGCCGAGGGAGAGATGGACCATCGAACCGGCTTCGTCGAATGCGTCTATGGCCTTGTCCGGCAGCGATCGGTCAGTGATGTAACGTTCTGTCAGCCTGACACTTTCTTCAACGGCAGCATCGGTATAGTGCACCTTGTGGAATTCCTCGTAAGCGGGCCTGAGGTTTCGGAGGATCTCGATGGTCTGGGCCGCGTCAGTGGGCTCCACGAGAATCTTCTGGAAGCGCCTGTCGAGGGCTCCGTCCTTCTCGACTATCTTGGTGAATTCGTCCACGGTAGTCGCGCCGATGCACTGGATTTCGCCGCGGGCGAGTGCCGGTTTCAGCATATTGGCAGCGTCGAGGCTACCCTGGGCGCCGCCGGCTCCGACGATTGTGTGGAATTCGTCTATGAAGAGAATGATGTCGGGGTCGGAAGAGACTTCGGCGATGATGCCCTTCAGGCGCTTTTCAAAGTCGCCGCGGAACTTGGTGCCGGCGACCACCGAAGCGATGTCAAGCGAGATCAGCCGCTTCTTGGAAAGGGTAGGAGAGATGGCCCCTGAGGCTATCCTGAGGGCGATTCCTTCGACAATCGCAGACTTGCCGACGCCCGGCTCGCCGATGAGCATAGGGTTGTTTTTCTTGCGCCTTCCGAGTATTTCTATTACCCTCGAAATCTCACGGTCACGCCCGATGACGGGGTCGAGTTTTCCTTCCCTCGCGGCCTTTGTAAGGTCGAATCCGTAGTCCTCGAACGGGTCCCTTTTCTTCTCTTCCTTCGGCGTATCTTCCCCGCTTTCAACCTCCGGCGCAGGTGCCTTTTCCTGCGGCTGGGGAGTGCCGAGGAGCTGTTCGTCCCTGAGATAGGAGAATATGCGCTGGTAGTTGATGCCGTTCTCCGCAAGGTAGGCCTGTCCGTAGCTCTCGCTGGCCCTGCAAAGTGCGAGCAGAAGGTGCTGGGACGATGCTTCCGTGCTCCGCATCCTCGTTGCCTCCATGATGGCAATAGAGAGGATATTCTGCGCAAGGCGCGAAAAATTGATCTGCTCCAGGGCGCTGTATGGGAGCGTCTCCCCGGTCACGATCTTTGAGTCGATGAACTGCTTCATCTCCTCGAAGTCGATTCCGAGGTCGCGGATAGTCTTCGCCGCTACCGATTCGTCGTGACGGAGAATGCCGAGGTACAGGTGGTCAGGCGAAATGCCGTAACTGCCGGTACGAAGGGCTTCCTCGCGCGCGTACCTTATTATTTCATTGAGTTGGTCGGATATTCTGATTTCCATATTCTTAATTCCAGTCTCCGCCATCCGGCAGGAGTGACTCCGGAACGGCTTTCAGGTTGATGCAGCCGTCGAAGAATGACTTGTAACAGTTGGCGTGAATTGTCATCATCGGCATTAGAGGCATCTGTAAGGTTGACGTGATGGTCCTGATAAACTGGAATGTGTTCTTGCCTGCGTATCCGGGATTGTCCGAGATTGAAATGCCGCTCCGGTAGGGCATGTCAAGTTTAAGGGTGTCCGGCCGGTCAGTATAGACCGTATCGGCCTCAAAAGACGGCCTACGGACACTCACGCCGGCCTTCAAACAGATCGGCAGCAGGAACAATACTCCACTTAAAACCAATAACTTAATCCTCGTCATAGCCTCTACGCGAACGCGCATTTGCTCAAAATATGCACACAAATCTAATAAAATTCTTTAGTTTATCAAATACGGGGTCGGGTATCCCCCGAAAATCTTGGATTTTTGGGGTGGATTGGCCGAGGGTGTCCATGGGTCTGAATAGCAACACCCGACCCCTTATGGTGTTACAAACTGACAAATTGGCAGAAGGCGGGGGAGTGGCACAGTGTTCGATGAGGGTTGATTCGCCGCAGGGTTTGCGGCAGAGTATGACAAGATAAAAACGAGTATAATTATGGGTAAAATTATCGGAATCGACCTTGGTACCACCAATTCGTGCGTATCGGTCATGGAAGGCAACCAGCCTACCGTCATTATCAATAACGAAGGCCAGCGCACCACTCCTTCGGTCGTCGCTTTCACTGAGGGCGGCGAACGCAAGATCGGCAATCCGGCCAAGCGTCAGGCCATTACCAATCCGAAGAACACCGTGTTCTCCATCAAGCGCTTCATGGGCGAACCTTATGACAGGGTTACGACCGAGATTGCGCGCGTTCCTTATAATGTCGTGCGTGGTGACAACAATACTCCCCGCGTCGATATTTCCGGCAAGCTTTACACTCCTCAGGAGATCTCCGCAATGATTCTCCAGAAGATGAAAAAGACCGCGGAAGATTATCTGCGTCAGGAAGTTACGGAGGCCGTTATCACTGTGCCGGCATACTTCTCCGACTCTCAGAGGCAGGCCACAAAGGAGGCTGGCCGCATCGCCGGACTTGATGTCAAGCGAATCATCAACGAGCCTACCGCAGCAGCCCTTGCCTACGGCCTTGACAAGAAGGACAAGGACATGAAGGTCGCGGTCTACGACCTCGGCGGCGGCACATTCGATATCTCCATCCTACAGCTCGGCGACGGCGTTTTCGAGGTGCTCTCCACCAACGGCGACACCCACCTCGGCGGCGACGACTTCGACCAGGTGATCATCGACTGGCTCGCGTCCGAATTCGCCTCGGAGAATGACGGATTCAACCTCAAGAACGACCCCATGGCCCTCCAGAGGCTCAAGGAAGCTGCCGAAAAGGCCAAGATCGAACTCTCCAACCAGACTTCCACGGAGATCAACCTCCCGTATATCACAGCTACCGCGACAGGTCCCAAGCACCTTGTCAAGACACTTACCCGCGCGAAGTTCGAGCAACTCGCCGACAGCCTCTTCCAGCGCTCCATCGAGCCCTGCCGCAAGGCTCTCGCAGACGCAAAGCTCAGCCCCCGCGACATTGACGAAGTCCTCCTCGTCGGTGGCAGCACCCGTATCCCTTACGTCCAGGAGCTCGTGAAGAACTTCTTCGGCAAGGAGCCCAACAAGAGCGTCAATCCCGACGAGGTAGTCGCTATCGGCGCATCCATCCAGGGCGGTGTCCTTGCAGGTGACGTGAAGGACGTGCTTCTTCTTGATGTCACTCCGCTTTCACTCGGTATCGAGACCCTCGGCGGAGTCATGACCAAGCTTATCGAGTCCAACACTACCATACCTGTCACCAAGAGCCAGGTGTTCTCCACCGCTGCTGACAACCAGCCTTCCGTCGAGATCCGCGTCCTCCAGGGCGAGCGTCCGATGGCCAAGGACAACAAGCTGATCGGCAACTTCCATCTCGACGGAATTGCCCCGGCACCCCGCGGCATCCCTCAGATCGAGGTCACGTTCAATATCGACTCCAACGGTATCCTCAATGTCTCTGCAAAGGACAAAGCCACCGGCAAGGAGCAGAACATCCGCATCGAAGCTTCCTCCGGTCTGTCCGACGACGAAATCCGTCGAATGAGGGACGAGGCCAAGGCCAACGAGGCCGCCGACAAGGCTGAAAAAGAGCGCGTTGACAAGATCAACGAAGGCGACGCCCTCTGCTTCCAGGCCGAGAAATTCCTCAAGGAAAACGGCGACAAGGTCCCCGCTGACATCAAGAGCGAGGTAGAGCAGAATGTCGGTCTTCTCCGCGAGGCCGTCAAGGCTCAGAACATTGCCGACATCGACCGTTACAAGGATGCTCTCAACAAGTCATTCGAGAAGATGTACCAGGCCAGCCAGGGCGCCCAGGGCGGTCCTCAGGGCGGTCCGCAGGGCGGCAATCCCGAAGGTCCGGACGTACAGTAAGGATCTCCAAGTACATACAAAAAGCGACCTGTTCAGGCCGCTTTTTTTGGTTCGCGTTAAAGCTTCAGGCGCAGGGAGTTGGTGACTACGCAGATGCTGGAGAGGGCCATGCAGGCGGCGGCGATAATGGGGCTGAGGAAAAAGCCGAATGAAGGGTAGAGCGCGCCGGCCGCGATGGGGACAGCCATGACATTGTAGAAGAATGCCCAGAAGAGATTCTCCCTGATAATTCGCACTGTCTTTCTTGACAGGCGCTTGAGGACCGGGAGCTTGGCTAGATCCGAGTTCACGAGGGTGACCTGGGCGGCGTCGATGGCTGTGTCGGAGCCGCTTCCCATGGCGACGCCGAGGTCGGCCTGGGCCAGCGCGGCGCTGTCATTGATACCGTCTCCCACCATGGCGACGTGCTTGCCTGACGCCTGCAAGTCCTTGATATACTGGGCTTTGTCTCCTGGCAATACGCCTGAGCGCCAAATCGGTATCCCGGCCTTTACGGCAACTGTTGCCGCCGCGGTTTCATTGTCCCCGGTAAGCATGTGGACTTCGATCCCGCTGTCGCGAAGAGTCTTGATCGCCGAGATTGAGCGCTCCTTGATACCGTCGGTAATCGCGAGCACAGCGTAGACTTTCTCCTCGCTGAAAAGGAGGGTGATCGTGTACCCTTTGGCCATCCATTCGTCAAGACAGGAAAGCACGGCCGGAGAGGTCGCGGAAGGGGCTCCGGCGGGGAGGAATTCGCTGAGAAGCTTCTCGTTGCCGACGTAGTAGCGGACGCCGTCGACGGTGCCGGAAATACCCTTGCCGAATACCGTGTCAAAGCCCTCCACAGGCACCCTGGAGCAGCCTTTCAGCGACTCGGTCACAGCATCTGCGAGGGGATGGAATGAGCGCTTTTCCAGCGAATAAAGAACGTTGCGGAGATTCCTCCTCGCGAAGTCCGAAGTGATGGCCGGATCCCAGAAAGATTCGACTACTATGGGGTGGCCTTCGGTGATGGTGCCGGTCTTGTCGAGTACGACCGTATCGATGCGTCTGGCGACCTGCAGACTCTCTGCATCCTTGATGAGAATGCCGTCCTTCGCGCCTCGTCCGATGCCTGCGATGATAGCCGTCGGAGTCGCCAGCCCGAGCGAACAGGGACAGGCGATTACAAGCACCGAAACCATGGCCAGAAGCCCGTGGGTGAGGTGTTGCTGCCCTCCGAAGATGAGCCATATCGCAAGCGTCAGCACCGACAGCCCGATAATCACAGGGACGAATATCGCCGCGATCTTATCAACCAGATTCTGCACAGGAGCACGGCTTCCCTGAGCGTCGCGAACGAGCCGGATGATGCCCGACAGGAGCGTGTCGCCACCCGTTTTGACCGTCCTGATCTCAAACGCGCCCTTCTTGTTGACCGTACCGGTGAATACCTCCGAACCCTCCGATTTGACCACCGGAATGCTCTCCCCGGTCAGCATGCTTTCGTCTACCGACGAATAGCCTTTCGTCACGGTCCCATCCACCGGAATTCTGTCTCCTGGGCGCACCAGAATGATATCGCCGGGGAGAACATCCTCGATAGGAATCTCCTCTTCTGCGCCTCCGCTGAGACGCGTGACTTTCCTCGGCCTGAGCCCCATCAGGGAACGGATTGCGGCAGTGGTCGAGAACTTGGCCTTCTCCTCCAACAGACGTCCGAGAAGGACGAATGCGACTATCATCGTCGAAGACTCGAAGTACAAGTGAGCCTCGCTTCCGAGCACGGAAGGAAACAGCAGATTGAATACGCTGAACAGATATGAAATGCTTATCGACAGCGCGACCAGCGTGTCCATACTGGGATGACGCCAGGCTTTCAGCCCCTTGAAAAAGCGTCTCCCGCAGCCGAAAACTATCGGCGTCGCAATGGCCCACAGGACATATCCCTTGAGAGGGAAGTCCTTGAATCCCATGCTGATAATCATCACGAGGACGGCGAGGATGACCGCCACCAGAGCATCGGTCCGGAGGGTCTTCAGTGCGCGTTCCCGCGAATGGTCCGCCTCGTCTTCGGCTTCGTCCTCGGTACCTTCTATAATAAGATTGTATCCGGCATCGACGACGGCCTGCCGGATGGCCTCGGGAGTGCAGACGGAGGTGTCGTAGTCGACCCTCGCCATATTGCTGGCGAGGCTGACGCTGACGTCCTCGACGCCGCTCACGTTTTTAATGGCGCCTTGCACCCTGGCGACGCAGGCGGCGCATCCCATCCCCTCAACGGGGAAATTGCGTCTTGCCTTGTCAGCCATTGCTGCCGCGGTACTTTTCGGCCTGCTCGCGGATGAGCTCGGCATCGTCGAAGTAATTGATCTTCATGGCGTCCTTCATCTGCCGGAGAGTCTCGGCTGCGACCTTACGGGCATCTTCGCTGCCACGGCGAAGGATTTCATAAACCTCAGGAATCCTCTCCTCGTAGTAGCGCCTGCGCTGCCTCAACGGCTCCAGGCGGTCATTGAGGACAGCGATGAGGAACTTCTTGACCTTCATGTCACCGAGGCCGCCCCTGCGGTAATGTGCCTTGAGGGCTTCTAGATTCTCATATTCCGGCCAGAAACGCTGGAAATCCGAATCCTCGGAGAATGCATCCAGATAGGTAAACACGGTATTGACCTCGACATTTCCGGGATCCTCGACACGGAGATGGCCGGGATCTGTGAACATCCCCTTGACCTTGCGTTCGACCTCGGCGGCTGAGTCGCTGAGATAGATGCAGTTGCCGAGCGACTTGGACATTTTGGCCTTTCCGTCGGTGCCGGGGAGGCGGCGGCAAGCCTGGTTGGAGGGGAGCTTGATCTCGGGCTCCACGAGGACATCGCATTTATAGGTGCCGTTGAAACTGCGGACGATTTCGCGGCATTGCTCGATCATCGGCTCCTGGTCTTCGCCGACAGGCACCATTGTGGACTTGAAGGCGCAGATATCGGCCGCCTGCGAAATCGGATATGTGAAGAATCCGACCGGGAGGCCCCTCCTGTTGTCATCCTCGGCTCCGTCGCCGAATCCGCGCATGGCCATTTCGGTCTTGACGGTAGGGTTGCGCTGGAGGCGCTGGACGGTGACGAGATTGGAGAAGAACTGCGTCATTTCGTGCAGCTCGGGAATCTGCGACTGGATGAATATGGTGACCTTCTCGGGATCGAGGCCGGCAGAGAGGTAGTCGAGTGCCACCTCTATGATGTTCTGGCGGACTTTTTCCGGATTGTCGGCATTGTCGGTAAGCGCCTGGACGTCAGCGATGAATACGAACATCCTGTCGTATCCGCCTTCGTTCTGAAGGGCCACACGGCCCCTGAGGGAGCCGACGTAGTGTCCGAGGTGGAGCTTTCCTGTCGGGCGGTCGCCCGTAAGTATGATCTTAGGCATATGTCAGTGGTATCTTGATAATCGTTTCAATTCGTCCTCGCTCCGGATCTTGTCGATGATGGCGGTGACGATACGGAATGTGCGGCTGTCGCGGCCGTAGTTTGCCGGGGTGATGAAGCTGACGCGTCCCTGGCGGAGGAGCTTCCGGGCGGATTCCTTCTTGGAGGGCTTTGTGGGGTCGAATACGGCTATGGCGTTGCCGCCGAACATGCTCACGACCTTCATCGAAGGAACGTCCGTTTCGCCGTCGCCGAAGTAGATCATGTGGGAGAATGGGATGCGTTTGGCTTCGTCGGCCATCGACTCGTTGACCCGCTTGGAATCGCGCGAGGAGAATATTCCCTTCTGGATCTTGAAGAGGAACTGCGTCTTGGCGGTGTAGTCCACGGCGATTCCGGGCCAGACCGCCTCGCCGTCGGCGTCATAGATGTATGTTCCGGCGAATATGTGCTTGAATTCCTTGGCGATGGGGGAGCCTTCTATGATTTCCTTGAGGCCGGAGGAATTGATGTAGTGCTCTATCTTTACGCCGTGCTCGGCTCCGTAGCGGTTGACATTTCCGAACCATTCGCGGACTCCGTCGAATAGCTTGATGTCGGCTCCGAAGCGGCGGAAATTGGCCTTGGTCAGGCGAATGCCGAGCTTGGTGGCCTCGTCCCGCATGAGTTTCATGTAGGCGAGAATGTTGCTGGCGTCCTCGGAAATGGCGATGCCGTCGGAGGCTTTCCAGAATTCGTCGGGGGTCTTTCCGATGGCCTGGATGAATCCGAACTCCTGCATGTTGCCGGGCGAAAGGGTCCCGTCGAAGTCGTAAATTAGGGCGATAATTGGTTTCCGGCGCATGTTTATATGCTTTTCAAGGGATACAAATATACAAAAAAATCGGCCTTTACGTATTTTTTTACTATCTTTGCTTGTTATAAACTGTCTAAACCTATGGAACATTACCTTGCTTCGCTGGAAAAGGCCACTCGCAAGTACTGGGACAAAGCGGCCCTCAATACGCTTGGCGGCGAATCTTTCACCTACGGACAGATGGCGACTTATATCGCCCGTTTCCATGTGATTTTCGAAAATGCCGGCATTGAGAAGGGCGAAAAGATTGCCCTCTGTGCGCGCAATAGCGCCCGCTGGGGATTCGCCTATCTGGCGGTCAATACCTACGAGACCGTCATAGTCCCCATTCTGGCGGATTTCACGCCCGAAAGCGTGATGGGCCTCGTCAACCATTCCGGCAGCATCATCCTGTTCAGCAATACCGACAAGTGGGAAAAGATGGACGCCGCGAAGATGCCCCTCCTGAGGGCCGTCTTCGATGTCGACACCTGGAACCTGATCTGGTGCAAAGATGCCAAGATCCAGGATGCGTACGACCATCTCGACGAGCTGTTCGCCGCCAAATATCCCGACGGATTCGGCCCCGACAACGTCTCGTATCCTACGGACAATGCCGACAAGCTGTCCACCATCAACTATACCTCAGGCTCGACCGGCGATCCCAAGGGTGTCATGCTCACCTACGGCAACTTCACGTCCGTCGTGGACTACAGCCAGCGCCATGTTCCTGCAGGTGACAAGATGGTCTCGATGCTCCCGATGGCCCACATGTACGGCCTCGTGATCGAATTCATCTACCCCCTCTGCAACGGTACTTCCATCTACTGGCTCGGCAAGGCCCCCACTCCGGCCACGCTGCTTGCCGCATTCAAGGAAGTCAAGCCTTATCTCCTCATCACGGTCCCGCTGGTGATGGAAAAGATTTACAAGTCCAAGATCAAGCCCACCCTCTCAAAGCCGGCCATCAAGTTCGCTCTCAAAGTCCCCGGACTCAACAACATTATCTATAATAAGGTAAAGACCGGCCTCGAGCAGGCATTCGGCGGCAACGTCGTAGAGTTCATTATGGGCGGCGCCGCGCTCAACCCGGAGGTCGAAAAGGTCCTCAAGCGCATCAAATTCCCTTATCTCGTGGGATACGGCATGACTGAGGGCTGTCCTCTCATGGCATACGAGCATT
This sequence comes from uncultured Bacteroidales bacterium, assembly GCA_905233275.1. Lineage (GTDB taxonomy): Bacteria > Bacteroidota > Bacteroidia > Bacteroidales > UBA932 > Cryptobacteroides. Next base: position 61,567 of record CAJODR010000014.1, read on the forward strand.
GGTCCAAATACGTCCCCGGCTCCTGCGGCAAGGCCATCGACTGCTGCGAGCTCCGCATCGACAGCCCGGATCCCCAGCACGTCGTAGGCGAGATCCAGGCCAAGGGCTCCAACATCACCATAGGCTACTACAACAATCCGGAAGCTACGGCCAATGCCTTCACCGAGGACGGCTGGCTCCGCACCGGCGACCTCGGCATCATCGACGCCGAAGGCAACGTCTTCATTCGCGGACGCTCAAAGAACATGTTCCTCTCGGCCTCCGGCCAGAATATCTATCCGGAAGAAATAGAGGCAGTGGTCAACAATGTGGACGGCGTCGTCGAATCAGTCGTAGTCGAGCGCTCCGGCAAGATCGTCGCCCTCGTTTATCCCGACACCAAGTGGATGGAAACCCTCACCAGCGAAGAAAAAGCTGACTTCCCTCAGTCCATCATCCGCTCATCCAACCGCAAACTCCCAGCCTACAGCCAGATCGCCTCAGTCGAGCTTCGCGAAGAACCCTTCGCCAAGACCCCGAAAATGTCAATCAAGCGCTTCCTGTACACTTAGGAAGCCGATAATGACTTAAAAAATGCGCCCGGGGGGGGTACAAACCACCGGGCGCACTTTATTTTACGCGTTGCTATTTGCGCTTGCGGCTGCGGTGGCGGCGGGATTTGCGGGCGCGGAAGGCGAGGACGGCCAGGACGGCGACCACGGCAACGATGCCGAGGATGATCCATGTAATGGTGGTGGCATTGTCACCCTTGATGCGGCTCCACATCTCGATGAGCTTGGGAGTGTCGGCACCCCAGTAGTGCTCCATGGTGGAGCGCTCGATATCCTCGCGTGCGGGATAGAGCACGGGATCGAGAGCCACGGAGTCGGCCTCTTCACCGAAGAAATAGCTGACGTCGATGGGGTCGAAAGACTCCTCGTCGGCGAAATACTCCATTACCTCAGGAGCACCGGAGGATGAGACGTAACCTGTAACATCAACATTGCGCTGGACAATGTCCGGCCTGCTCATGAAGTTGATCCAGTAGCGTGCAGCCTTGGTGTTCTTGGCGTATTTGGGGATTACCCAACCGTCAAACCATACGGTGAATCCTTCCTTCGGGAGAGCGAAACGGAGGTCTACGCCAGTCGCAGCGGCCTCTTCGATGGCCCAGACGGCGTCGCCGCTCCAGGTGAGGTTGACCCAGCCCTGTTCCTGAACCATCTGGTCCTTGCCGAAGTCGGCTTCCCAACCGGCCACGAGATCCTTGACCTCCTTCATGTAGTTCTCCACTGCCTTGAGGTCATCATCGGAAGTGAAGCGCATCAGGCGGTCCATCTCACGGGTGAGCTCCTCACCGCTGAGGCCTTCGAGCTCTTTCTCGTGGATCTTGAGTATAATCTGCGAATAGACGTCGCGGGCGGAGTCCTTGATGAAGATCTTGTCCTTGAATTTCGGGTTCTTGATGACATCCCAGGTGGAGGCCTCCTCGTCCGTCACATACTTGGCGTTGTAAAGGATACCTGTAGTGCCCCACATGTAGCCTACGGAGTAGTCGTTGGCATTCTTTCCGCCACCGTCCATCTTGTCGAACTGGTCGCGGATGTACGGCGAAAGATTGTCGTCAATGTAGTTGGGGGTCTTGCCGAAATCGCGGCCGATGGGGAGCAGGAGGTCCTGCTGGAGCATCTGCTCGATGATGTAGTCGGAAGGGCAGACCACATCATAGTCCTCGTGACCTTTCTCGATCTTTGAGAGCATGGTCTCGTTGATGTCGAAGGTCTGGTAGATGACCTTGACCTTTTCGCCGGTCTCGGCTTCGTACCACTGTTCGAATTCGGGAATGACGGATTCGTCGATGTAGTCGGACCAGTTGTAGACTTTCAGGATTCCGGTCCTGTCCTGGGAGCAGCCTGCAAAAAGCGCGAGGGCGGCTGCGGCAAGGAGGAGTTTTTTCATTTTACTGCTTTTCTGTTAAGATTGTCCTTCCTCAGGTTGATGACGAGAAGGAGAACGAGTATTACAAGGAAAATAATAGTCATGAGGGGACGCAGCTCGGGGGTGAGACCGCCCTTTCGCGCATCCGTATAAATATATGTAGACAGAGTCTCCAGACCCTGGCTTCCGCGGGTGAAGAATGTCACGGCGAAATCGTCCAGCGACATGGTGAACGCCAGGATGAATCCTGAAATCATTCCGGGCCTCAACTCCGGTATCATGACCTTCCGCAGAGCCTGGGCAGGGGTTGCGCCGAGATCCAGCGCAGCCTCGTAGATGTTGGGATTCATCTGGGTGAGCTTCGGCATCACGCTGAGCACGACGTAAGGCGTACAGAAGGTGATGTGGGCGAGAATCACCGTTGTATAACCCTGGCTGAAGCCGAGGAATACGAACAGCAGGAACAGCGATACACCGGTGATGACATCCGGGTTGATCATCGGGATGTTGTTGAGGAAGGTGATGGCCTTGCGCTTGCCGCCCTTCAGGTTGAATATTCCGATTGCGGCGACGGTCCCGAGCAGGGTCGCGACTGCCGCCGAGATGCCGGCAATCAGCAGCGTGTTGTTGACCGCTGAGATCAGCGAAATGCCCCCCTGCATACCTCCGGTGAACAGATTCTCGTACAGCTTGAAGGAGAATCCCTGCCAGCTTCCGAGCACCCGGCTTTCAGTGAAGGAGAATACCGCGATGAACACGATAGGTGCGTAGAGGACGATGAGGAGCACCCAGATATATGCTTTTGCAAGTATCTTTTTCATACTATATCAGCGCTCCTTCCGCTTCTTCCTTGTCCCCGCCGAAGAGGGAGGTTATACCTATGATGACGAGCATGACGAGGGCGAGGGCCGCACCGTAGTTCCACATCGAGTTGTTGATATTCTCCTGGATGATGGTACCGAAGAGCTTGATCTTGTTGTTGGTGAGGAACTCGGATATGGCGAATGTCGACACAGTGGGCATGAATACCATCAGCACGCCGCTCATTACGCCGGGCATCGACAGCGGGACGGTCACCTTCCAGAACACCTTCCACGGCGTGGCACCGAGGTCGGATGCCGCTTCAGCGTAGGAATTGTCCATCCTCGACAGTATGTTGTAGATCGGGTAGATCATGAACGGCAGGTAGTCGTAAACCATACCGAAGAGGAGCGTCCCCTTGCCGAGATTCATCCCTAAAGTGGTGAACAGCTGGGCGGTAGCGAGTGTCCTCATCAGGGCGTTGATCCACATGGGGAGGATAAACAGGATGATGGTGACGGCGCTCCGGTTGTACTTCTTGTTGGCGAGGATCCAGGCCGCCGGGTAGCCGATGAGGATGCAGAGAAGCGTATTCTCGATAGCCACCTCGAGGGATACCGCGAAGGTCGAAAGCGTATCCTTGTCGGAGAAGAACTTCGCGATATTGTCCAGCGTAAACGAGCCCTCCCTGTCCCTGAAGGCGTAGAATGCCACCAGAACCAGCGGCAGCACCACGAAGAAGACAAGGAAGATGAAGTAGGGGATACTCCAGTTGCTACGCTTTCTCATCCCGCTTTGTCAGTTTGATGTCCTTGGGCGCTATGCTTACGCCCACGAGGTCGCCCTTGTCCCAGATATCCTGGGTGTCGACATAGATGAACTGCCCCTCACCGATCTTGACGGTAAGGTGGTAGTGGTTGCCTTTGTAGAGGATGAAGTGGACTTCGCCCTCGAGGGTGCCTTCTTCCATGTGGTCAAGGAGTTCGACCTTGTCGAATGCCACCTCGGCGGTGACTGCGTCCCCTTGGCTTATCCCGAGCTCAGGCTTGCACTCGAAGTCCTCTCCGAATATGCTTACGGTGCCGTCGCCGGACATTTCAGTCTCGAAGACATTGGCCGTCCGAAGCTTTTGCATAACCTGGATGTCGGATGGCTTGATGTACAGTTTGACAGTCTCTCCCACGGGGTAAGCGTCGTAGTCCTGGATCATCAGCTCATAGCCGAGCTCCGTCTCGACGAACATTTCGTAATGTACGCCCTTGAATATGCAGGACTTGACCGTGGCAGTAAACTGCGCCTTGTTGTCGCTGTCAGTGAAATAGATGTCCTCCGGACGAATGACGACGTCCACCGGATTGTTCTCGCCGAATCCCGTGTCGACGCACTTGAAATCGTGCCCGATGAAGCTGACCTCCTTGTCGCGGATCATGGTGCCGTCGAGGATGTTGGATTCGCCGATGAAGTCGGCTACGAATGCGTTGACGGGCTCGTTGTATATGTCGACGGGGGTGCCGATCTGCTGGATGCGGCCTTCGTTCATCACCACGATTGTGTCGGAGAGGGTAAGCGCCTCCTCCTGGTCGTGGGTGACGTAGATGAAGGTGATGCCGAGCTTGCGGTGCATCTCCTTGAGCTCGATCTGCATGTCCTTGCGCATCTTGAGGTCAAGGGCGGCGAGGGGCTCGTCAAGAAGGAGGATCTTCGGCTGGTTGACGATGGCGCGGGCGATGGCAATCCTCTGCTGCTGGCCTCCGGACAGGGTGTCTACGTCGCGGTCCTCGTAGTCGGACATGGCGACGAGCTTGAGCACGCGGCGGACCCTCTTGTCAATCTCGTCCTGGGGGACTTTCTTGAGCTTGAGGCCGAATGCGATGTTGTCGTACACGTCCAGATGGGGGAAGAGCGCATACCGCTGGAACACCGTGTTGAGCTCCCTCTTGTGGGGAGGAATGCCGGAGATGTCCTTTCCGTCCATCTCGATAGTGCCTTCGTCCGGCTGGAGAAAACCGGCGATCTGGCGGAGAAGCGTGGTCTTGCCGCAGCCCGAGGGGCCGAGGAGGGTGATGAATTCGCCCCTGCGGACATACAGATTGATATCTTCCAGCACCTTTTTGCCTCCGAAGCTCTTGGAGAGGTGCGAGATCTCAATGATGTGGTCTGTCATCTGGGTTTAGTTTCGCGGGAAGTTGAGGTTGTACAGTACACCGACGCTGATGGTCACGAGGCGGGCGTCATGACGGTAGCCGCCTGCTGCATGTATGCGGAGGTCGTGGCTGTCCTGGAGAGGATACCAGTAGGCTGCGACGCCTGCCACGAGGTCGCGGTTTTTGGTTTCGGTATTGTATTCGCCGCCTACCTTGCCGGTGAAGCTGATGCTGTCGGAAGCGTCCCAGGAGAAGGACGGAATGACTGTGAAGCCCTTCTGGAGGAGGTATTCCTCGTCACCGACGGCGGTGAATGCGTCAAGGCCGAGGGTGAGTGCTTCAGTCACGGAGAACATGTTGCCGAGGGATACGACGGGGAGGAAGTCACCCTTGTCCCTCTGGAGGGCGGTGACGCTCCAAATGGTCTCGAGGCGGTCGAAGAGGAGGCCGTTCCAGCCGAGTGAATAATTGAAGAGGCCGCTGGAGAACGGGCGTTCACCGTAAGGGGAAGTGGTCCACTGGAAGGTGATCTCGTTGTCGTCGTCGAAGCTGTAGCCGACCTTTGCGCCCCACTGGTATGCGGGGAGGACATTCCACAGCATGGAATTGTGCTCGGGGTGGACCTCCCAGTCGTTGGCATCCATTTCGAAGCCGCCGATCTGGAGGACGTCCTTACCGGCTGTGAATGAGAAGTTTCCGACCTCGTAGGTGAGGGTGGCCCAATCCAGCCAGGTGTTGGAATCACTGCGCCAGCTGTCCTGATAGAGGGCTTTGGTGTCGTCGAAGAATCCGTCGGTGGAGTAGAAGCCCAGCCAGTGATTGGCTACGCTGAAGGAGAGATTGTCCGTGATATTGCCCTCGAAGAGGGTGTAGAGTGAAGAATTGCCGAGTGTCAGGGTATGTTCTCCGGAAGTGAATTCGGGGGAGAAGTCGAGTCTCGGGATAATGGAAAATCCGACACCGGCTCCGGTGTCGTCAGCCTCTTGTGCGTGCACAAGGGAGAGAGGCAGCACGAATGCTACGCAAACTACCAGGAATTTCTTCATTTACTCTCATAAAAAGATGGTTGGTTCAACATAGGACGCGCACGCGGGCGCAATCCGACGGTGCAAAATTAGAAAAATATCGTGAAATATAAAACAATAGGCATAAAAAAGAGGGATTCCCGAAAAAACGGGAACCCCTCATGACTTATCGCAGGGTGCGATTAGAACTTATAACCGACTCCGAGGCGGACGATGCCCTTGCCGATGTTGTAGTCTTCTTCGGTGGAGTAGCTGAGGAGGGCGCGGTCATATCCGACAGTGATGCGGATATTGGCGACATCAAGTCCTACACCGCCTCCGAGGAGGATGTTGAAGCGGCGGGCGTCATCACCGTAACCTTTGACGGAGATCTTGCCATTTGTGTATTCTTTGCTGAGACCGTATTCGAACATGGGGCCCAGGTAGGGGAATACCTTTGTATCAGATGCGAGCTCGAAACCATAGCTGAAGTGTACGGGAACAGCTACGAGGTGCTCGTTGGTCTTGCCACCGATAGCGTCTTCGGCGCCGAGTGCGAGGCCGTAGTAGATACCGGGAGTGACGGCGAGCTGGCCGGAAAGAGCGATGTCATAACCTACGCCTGCATAGAAACCGTTGGCCTGAGCGGAGCTGTGGCCGCTGTAAGTGGCATTGAAATAGCCGAGGCCGGCGAATGCCTGGCCGAAAGCCTGGGTCGAGGCAAGTGCCAGGACCGCAAAGAGGGTAATGATAACTTTTTTCATTTGTAGTATAAAAAATAAGTTGGTTAAGCGATTGAAAGGGCGACTTCCATCATGTTGGTGAAGGTCTTCTGCCTCTGTTCGGGAGTGGTGACTTCACCTGTCAGGATGTGGTCGGAAATGGTGCAGATGACAAGTGCGCGCTTGCCGGCACGTGCCGCATTCATGTAGAGGGCGGCGGCCTCCATCTCGACTGCGAGGACTCCCATCTTCATCCATTTGTCAGCCTCGGGAATGTCGGCGTAGAAGAGGTCGGAGGACATCACGTTGCCGACTTTGTAGCGGAAGCTCTTTTCTTCGCACACCTCGGCGGCGTGACGGAGAAGATCGAAGTCGGCGATAGGGGCGAATGTGCCCGGGAGGTGGTACTGCGCGCCGAAATTGGAGTCGGTGCAGGCTCCCATTGCGAGTACGAGGTCACCGATCTTGAGATCCGGGTGATAGGATCCTGCCGAGCCGATGCGGATGATGGTCTTTGCATCGTAGAAGTTGTACAGCTCGTAGGTGTAGATGGCTATCGAAGGGATGCCCATTCCGTGGCCCATGACGCTGACGCGTTTGCCTTTGTATGTGCCGGTGAATCCGAGCATGCCGCGGACTTCGTTGACAAGTACAGGATTCTCCAGATAGTTCTCTGCCATGAATTTGGCACGGAGCGGATCGCCCGCCATGATGACGGTTTCAGCGATATCTCCGAATTTTGCACCGATGTGGGGGGTAGGCGTATTACTCATATCTATGTGGTTTGTTATCTACAATACGTTCTGCAAATATAATAAATTATTTTTCAATTACTAAATCCTGTATCACGAGCCCTGCCAGAGTGAATCCGAAGATTGCGGTGATATGGGGTAGGGTGCCGTTGACCCAGGCCTTGCGGACAGGATTGTCGTCGTCGTCCGGCGGCTGGGGGCCGGCATTCTCCAGCATTTCATCTGACCAGACGCAGAGGAACGGCTTGGAAGGCAGGTTTTTTTCCTGGCGGAATCGCTTCCGGAGCATCCTGGCGATAGGATCGAATCGGATTGACCAGAATTCGGAGGTCCTGATCCTTGAAGCATCGATTTTTAGCCCCGCTCCCATCGAGGAGAACAGCGTTGCCCGCGAATTGCACGCCGCCCGGATGAGGAAAGCCTTGTCTTTCAGGGCATCTATTGCATCCAGCACATAGTCGTACGAATCGAGGTCGAATTCCGGCAGCGACTCCACCGAAACGCGCTTGTCGATGGCTACGATATCGGCCTCCGGATTGATTGAAAGAAGCCTTTTCCGCATGGCCAGGACCTTCCTCTCTCCGACAGTCTCCGTCGTAGCAACCAGCTGGCGGTTGAGGTTGGAAGGACTCACTGCGTCGCAGTCCACCAGCGTGAGGTGGCAGACTCCGCTGCGAATGAGGCTCTCCGCGCACCAGGAGCCGACGCCGCCGACGCCGAACAGGATGATACGGGCGGCGGAGAGGCGCTCCATCGCGTCCTTCCCGATAAGCAGTTCGGTCCTTTGGGTAAAATCAGGCATGGAGTGCTGCGGCTGTACGGGCTGCGAGCCGGGCGTTGTTGAGCACCAGCTCAATGTTGGCTGCAAGGCTGTCCCCGCCGGTGATATCCTTTATGCGCGCAAGGAGGAACGGAGTCGTCTCCTTGCCGTGAATGCCCATTTCGCGGGCCTCCGCCACTGCCTGGTCAATCGCCGCGTTGATGACGTCCGGATCCATGGAGTATTCCTCCGGAATGGGATTGGTCACAAGCATGCCGCCGAGCCCCATTTCCCGCTGGGCGCGGAATGCCTCTGCGAGTTCCTCCGGAGAATCGACCCGGTAGTCGACCTTGAATCCGCTCTTCCTGGTGTAGAACGCGGGGAGCTCCGAAGTGCAGTAGCCAATGACCGGAACTCCCTTTGTCTCAAGATATTCCAGCGTCAGGCCCAGGTCGAGAATCGACTTGGCACCGGCG
>CAJODR010000015.1:0-19549 GCA_905233275.1 uncultured Bacteroidales bacterium
TACGCTGTCGGTAAATTCAGTGTCAGACGCTTTCTGTGACGGGTTTCCGCAGGCAACTGCACAGAGGCAGAGGCCTAAGCAAAGGAGTTTGGTGATGTTAGTCATATGGTTGATGTAAATCTCGATTTAACGAAGCAAAGTTACACATTTTCGGTGACATGCTTCCATATCTATCCCGGCTGGTACCAGCTGATCATCTCGAAGATTATTCGTACATTTGCACTCGGAGGTCTGATGCCAGACTTCTATTGTTGACACACTGTCATTTTTGTCCCCCGGATAAGGTGTTTTTGTCCCACGATTCTTTGCGATTTCCTGGACCACATTTGGACCAAGATGCGCGTAACCTATTGATTATCAATAATGCGCACTTCTGCATCGGAAAGTAGCCTAAATGGTTACTTTGAAGCCGTAAATCTTACCATTTTCGAGCGAGAGCTTGGACGTAATTGTCTTCCGCTTGTCGCAGCCAGGGAATACGCGGATACTCTCCCGGCACTCCTTCTCGTCGTCGTAATAGTTGCCCCCAAACTGGAAGCACAGCTCATATCCTTCCTCGAGGTCCTTGTCGAAGCGGACCGGCACAAAAAAGGTCTTTTCAACCAAATCATCATCCCTCAGCGTGAGCTCGCTGTAATTGCCCGAGTCGAGAAGATAATAGTCCAATGGACCTTTCTCGACAACGAAGGGCGTTCCCGTATAGCTTTCAGTGGTCACGTCCAGAAGGGACCTCTTTACAAATACCGGATCAGCTATCGGGCCCCACTCATCTATATCCATGTCAGGATCCACGCATTTGATGCGGATGGAATTGACCCGCGTCTGGTCATAAGGCGAACCAGTAGGAGCAGAATAAGGCAAATCCCGGAGCGTTACCTCGATGCGGAATACAGCGAACAAGTGTTCAAGGTGCACGTAGGCAACATCACCGTAGAGCGTCACTTCGCCCAGCATCAGGTCGACATCGGAGACAGCGCCCGTATCATCGTGCTGCAGAGGAGCCGAAGCGGTCGAAAGGTCTCTCATATAAATGGTCGGAGAGCCTACTGTCACGCCTTCGAAGATCGAATAGCCTGCATAAGAGTCCACTGACGGATAAAGGCAAATAATCTTGTCTCCTTCGTTTCCGGTCCAGGTCCCGGAGAATGCTGCTTTCTTGCGGCCTGCTTCACCGGTAGAAACGAACTCGTCGACAGCCGTGATGCCGTTCTGGCCGAAAGAGACCACCGTAATGGTTTCATACGAATCCCAGAACCCTTCCAACGTCTTGTCGTCCGTGTAATCATAAATCGTCTTCGTGCTCTCCGGAGCGATTACGGACGCCTGGATTGTCATCGGAATGCCTTCCTTCTTCTCGGCCGGCGTCTTCTGGCAGCTGTTCATCAGCACGGCCGCGCAGGCCGTCATTACAATACTCGTTATGATGCGTTTCATCTTGCAGACTTATTATAGGTTAAAAATCCAAATCCCAGCCGTGCTCCATCCCAGGGACTTCCCCTGTGGCACAGACGTTGACTTCAGGATTGAACTCAATGACCTTCATCATTGGCGGTCGATAAGTGATGTTGCGTGTATCTTTCATAAAAGGTGTATTACTATGCCAAATAATATCGAACTCTCAAAGGTAATGATTCTCACAAAAAAAAATAGTAACTTTGAATTATGGAATACCTGTCAAAGCAACGATACGACGAGATTGCAGCAGAGTTGAAGCATCTTGTAAACGAGGTTTACCCCAAGGTGACAGACGACCTTGCGGAGGCCAGCGCCCAGGGAGATAGGAGCGATAATGCTGGGTACCGTGAAGCACGGCGTATCCAAGGGAAGACCATCAGCCGCATCCGTTTCCTTCAGAAGATTCTGGAGCATTCACGTGTAATAGACACTGACATTCTCCCCAAAGACAGGGTTTGCCTTCTGAGCCGGGTCGAGTTCACGAACCTTTCGAACAATACTCGTATGACCTTTGAGATAGTCAGCCCTCACGAGATGGACCTTGAGGCTGGCAAGATTTCGCTGAAATCCCCGATCGGAGCGGCCCTGATGGGCAAGAAGGTCGGCGAAATCGCCGAGGCTCAGACCCCTTCCGGAACCCTTCGCCTGAGAATCGAAAGCATAACGCTGGACTAGGGAGAACAGGAAGAATTATGCATCGGCAAAGGATTTGCCGTCACTGAGTGTGACCTGAAGCTTGGTGTACTCAGAGTGAAAATCATTCTGCAGGCGGTCAAGGTAGCGGGCACATTCCCATTTGCACATGGGCAGGTCATGCAGCAAATAGTTGCCACAACTCTCCGGGCGTGTAGCAGGAACTTCATTCTGGGAGAGAATCCATTTGAGGCACCGGATGGTGAGATCCCGCATATCCTCTACGCTGTAGTTTCCCTGCATGATGACGTACATGCCTGTCATACACCCCATTGGACCGACATAAACCACGTCTTCCTTTGCCTCGGAATTCCTAAACCATGTGGCCATCAAGTGTTCCATACTGTGCATGGCTGCGGGAGAGACTGCTGGCTCCTTATTGGGCTCGGTGATCCTAAGGTCGAATGTCGTAAAGCCCTTGTCTTCACGGGAAACATATATTCCGGGCTTCAGGTGGGTATGATCAATGGTAAAACTCTGAATTACTTCCATAGCATCTACATAGTCAGGAGGTTGTTGAGGAGTGCGTAGACGGTGAGGCCGGCGACGGTTTTGATGCCGGTCTTCTGGGTGATGTTTTTGCGGTGGGTGATTACTGTGTGGATGGAAATGTTGAGCTGGTCGGCTATCTCTTTGTTGATCATTCCCTTGGCCACGCAGACCAGGATTTCCTTCTCCCTGGCGGTGAGGGTGTTGTCTTCCGGTTTGTCACCTCTGCGGCCCTCGAGGGCGGTTTCTTCCAGGAGAATGTGCTTCCGGATGTCATCCTGCAGCGAATTGATGGCCGACAGCACCTTGTATGCTTCGCGTTGGTCGGCCTCCGCGGGAAGGTGGTTCATCACCAGGCTCTTGAGATCCTCGAGGGTCTCTTCCACGCCGGAATGGTCCTCCTCCGAAATCCCCGCTTCGGGAGTGCCCACATAGGGGAATACAAACTCTTCCTCTGAAGCGAAGTGCTTGCGGAGCTCCTCTTTGAAGTCCGTGAAGAATTTCCAAATTACGCGCTGCGTTTCATCCACGCAGGGAACTATCATGCGGCCGAGACTGGCAGCCAGGTCCTTCATGGCCACATCCATGTAGTGGGTGTGTGAAAGGCTCAGGTACTTGACGATGACCGACAGGTCGGCTTTGTCAAGATCTTCGCGTGAAGGACGGTAAGAGTCCTGGGAATACACCCGGCAAATCAAAAGGAATGTCTCGGGATCGGTATCGGCTGCTTTGCATACCTCTTCAACTGTGGCATCCCCATAGCCGAATGTGAATCCCATGCGTGTAAAAACACCGAGAAGTGACGGATCCCTGTCCAGGAGTTCCGCCATTTTCATTGTAGGAACGAGTTCACTTGCCATACTGCAAAGTTAGGCAATTCTCCCCACAATTCAAATTACCGTTATTCTGTAGGGGAGAGGTTTCCGTTGTCTGTGTCAATACTGTAAATTACAATGCAGTTGCTGTCCCGGCAGGCACAAAGCAGGAAACGTCCGTCAGGGAATTACATTTATGACAAACACCGAGGCCGTCCAATCAAAGACAAAATTGATTATATTTGCATTATTATGAGTGAGAATACGAAAAAACCTTTCCTGAACAGCTGGTGGCGACAGTTCCTGACCAGCATTCTGGGTACGGCGATCGGTGTGGGACTCAGCTTTGTGGTCAGCAATCTGGTGGACAGCCAGAAAAAGGCCAAGGCCCGTCGCCAGACTGCGATTATGGCCGTGTATGACATCGATGAGATAATACGCGAAATCAAGGAAGAGCAGCAGCAGGAAGATGCGCTGTTCCCCATAGCCATGTACCTGTCCAACAATCCTGACAAAGTGGAAACTGTGTCCGAGGATTCGCTTCGTCTGGCCGTAACGTATCTGCTGGAAGACATTACCAGCATGCCTGACTGGGCCATAGATACCAAGGAAAAGGCTTTTTCCGGCAACATGGAGGCCTGGCAGAATCTGGAAAACACCCAGTTCTATGACAATGTCCAGAAGTGTTACCAGCGGAGAGCTGCATTGAAAAGAACCGTCGATCTGGATGTGGTTTTCCTGCGGCCCATCAGCGATGAGTCATTAAATCGCTTTATCAATCAGGCGACCGCAGATGACCTGGAGGTTGACGGCAGACTCTCCGCTCCTGCACTGCGCAGACTGCTGGAGCAGTCTTTAGGCAAGTCAGAGACGATTCGGTTCCTCCGGATGTATCTGCTCCGCAGCAATCTCTACAGCCAGTATATCGACGAGCTCACCAGGCTGAACGAAGAGAATAAATTCCTTATGGCCATCACCGATGAGGAAATGCAGGAGTACATCCGCAAGAATGTGCAGAAGACCAAACCTGCGACCCCCAAACTGGTCACCGGCACATGGGAGGCCCAGATGAACGACGGCGGGCAGACCTTCCTTTTCCGGAAAGACAACACCCTGGATCTCACCGTCAATACGATCAATGTTGCAAACCTTCATGTCGACTCTGAAAACATCGACGTACAGTTGAAAGTGCCTATTACGTATTGCTTTGGCGGTACATGGGCGCTTGGAGGAGACTCGCTCCGGGTCTCCTGCCAGCCTGAAAAGGCCCGTATTCTCTCGATTGACATGGATATCAACAGCTTGCCTGAATCTGCCCGGGAAAAAGGTGAAAATTGGGTTGAATCATATAAGGAAGAGTTTATGGAAATGATCAAGTCCAGTCAAATGGAAGAGACATACGCAGTATCATTCGACCTTACGGGCAACAGGATGTTCTGGTCGTTTGACTACACCACGCCCACGGGAGCGACTGAAAACATTCGTCAGCAACTCATACGCAAGAAAGATTAACCATACGGCCATGAGAATTAAAGTAGTACTCTGTTTTGCCGCACTGGCATTGTGTCTGGCGGCATCGGCGCAGAATCCGAAACCAGCCAAGGACAAGCAGACAAAGAAATACGGCTACCAGGACAAGCAGAAAAACTGGGTCATTCCGCCCACATTCGACGACGCCGACAAATTCGACGACGAAGGCTGTGCGCAAGTCAAACTTGACGGTCGCCAGGGCCTTATCGACCTGGAAGGGAATTGGCTGTTGGAGCCGCTCTACGACGATATCGGCAAATTCGACAAATACGGCCTGGCCGAGCTTAAGATCAAGGAAGGGAAGGTAAAGTTGTACGGCCTTGCAGACCGCAGCGGTGCCATTATCCTGCCTGTCCAGTTCCGTGACATCAAGATTCACGGAAAGAGCGGCTGCCTCATGGCCTCGATGTATCTTGATGAACCGGGCCTTGCCGGAGCTCCTCTCTGGGGCGTTTACGACATGCAGGGCGGGGAGATATTCGCGCCTCAATTCCTCGCAGAGCCATCAGTAAGCGACGGGACGCTGATTGCGAAGGATATCACTGGCATGATCGGAGTAGCTGATCTGGATGGCCAGATGCTGCTTCCGTTTGACTTCCTGGCCGTTTCGCGCTATCGCGACGGATTCCGTACGCTGGACAAGAACTTCACGCAGGCCACATACACCGCTTCGCTTAACAAGGCGGAATCATTTCCCCAGCCGGGCGCCGTCATTCCGTACGATCCGATGGATGACAAGATTCGCGCGGCAGCATGGAGAAGCGGTTGCATAGGGGAGCGACTGTATCCCAACCAGATCCGTGCTGTCACCGTGCAGCCCGGCACCGGCATGAGGAGGGCCCTCTGCGCGGAAACTGGCATCGACTGGGGCCTCGGCCGCTTCCTCCGTCTGGAACCATTTGAAACAGAGGAGAATGACGAAACCGCGATGGCATATCCAGAAGAAGGGAAGTATTACACCCTGAAGGCAATGCTGTACGAAGCTGACGGCACTCTCGTCGGGGAAGTGACAGATAAAGGCTTCCTCGAGGCCGAATGCGCCGAGGGCGTTATTTACCGCGCCGGCGGCCTTGAGACCTGGCTGATCCTGAGGGATCCCAACAGCCTCGCAATTCCTTCCTATTCGATGAATCTTACCGGTTACCGCGCTCTCTCACATGAGAGTGTCTACGACGGCCTTGGCCTGCGCGCATCCGATCTGCAGGAACTCTACAATGTCCGTACATACGCCAACCACCTCATCGAAATCATAGAGGGGGAGAATGTCGGCATCACTTCATACCTGCAGCCGGTCATCGACCTGCAGGAGGCCCGCCGTATGAGGGATATTATGCGCCCGGAGATATTCCACCATGACTTCCACATGGGGGAGGTGGTCAACTGCAAAGTACGTGACCAGGGAGAATTCGTTGACGTTGAATTGTCCGATCAGCTGGTCTGCCACTTTGAAGACCGCTTCCAGGATCCATATTACCGCTTCTACGGCGACGAAATCATTTACTGGGGACCTCACAACGGACGCAGCGTGCGTCTGAGTCTCGAGCCTTCAGTGAGCCGTGACGCCACGCTGGACGACTATGTCGAAAGGGGAAAGACATGGTCTCTCGTCCTTTCCCTGTATGAGGAGGACGGGACATGGCTGAGGACTCTTGCGGTGGCTCCGTTCGCAGACTATTGCCAGGATGGAATAATGGTATTCCGCGGCCTGGACATAGCGCTGCTTGCTCCTGCAGTCGCTGCGAAGACGACTCCAGACGGCGTACGCGTAGTCAAAATGGAAAAAGCACTGATGCTGCCCCACACCATTTCGGCACTCGAAACCTTCAGGACGAGGCCTCCGGCGCGTCCGAGATAGCTTTTAATCAGTCTTTACACCCAGGCGGGCCTCTACGACATTGATTACGTAGTCGCCCGCTTTTTCACACTCTGCTATGAGGTCGGAAAGGACGGCGCCGAGCTCGTAGCTGTAGGCCTGACGGTCCAGATTGTCGACATTCTGCTGCTTGAGAGCGAAGCGGAGTGCATTGATGCGCTTTTCGATATCGGCGGAAGCGTCGACGCTCAATTCTTCCCTGCGGCCGCCGAGGACGACATTCATCTGCGTGAGGGCCTCGTCTACCAGGACGTACATTTCGAGAATGCCGTCGTTGAGATTGTCCTCAAACCAGACTTTGTGCTCGCGTTTGCGGCGCATGATGCGGGCGAGGTTGAAGCAGGCGTCGCCGACGGATTCGAGCTCGCCGATTTCGCGGAGCATGGCACGGATCTTATCCTTGGTGCCGTCTGAGAGGTGGGCCGAACCGATGTCACCGAGGTACTTGCCGATTTCATTCTCCAGCTGGTCGCTGACTTCTTCACCCTTGCGGATTCGCTCGAAGAGCTTGTCGAATGCCTGGTCTTCCTGTGTGGCGTAGAGATCCCTCACGAGGCCGAACAGGTGCTGGACTTTTTCGCCGAAGGCAACGATTTCCTTCTGGGCCTGGAAGACGGAGATTTCAGGGGTCTTCATGATACCGCCGCGGATGTATTTGAGGCTGAATTCGTCTTCTTCCTCGGTCTTGCGGGGCTTGATGACGCGGCAGACAATCTTCTCTATCTGGGGAATGAACCAGATGAGAATGGCCGTATTGATTACATTGAAGAATGTATGGAAGGTAGCCAGGGCAAAAGAAAGCTTGGTCGGATCCTGGCCCTGGGCCGTGGGATCGAGGTCGACCACGCTGCAGACCATCCTGATGAAGGGGAAGAACAGTATGAGCACCCAGACTACGCCGAAGACGTTGAACAGGAGGTGCGCCAAAGCTGTCCTCCGGGCCTGGGTGTTGGCGCTGAGCGCGGCCAGGTTGGCGGTGACAGTGGTACCGATGTTTTCACCCATGACGAGGGCGATACCTTGATAGATATTAAGGGCGCCTGTAGCGCACAGTACCATGGTGATAGCCATCAGCGCCGCTGAGCTTTGCACAAGGGCGGTGAGGACCGTACCTATAAGCAGGAACAACAGAATCGTCCCGTAATTGGTCTTGAAACTGGAGAAGAATGCCACCACGCCCGGTTTGCTGGCGAGGTCCATTTCCACACCGGTCGCCTTCAGCATACCGAGGGCGAATAGCAGGAAGCTCAGTCCGAAGAGGAAATCTCCGACATAGCGGTGCTTGCCGAGCTGGATCAGGATGATGCCGATGAGGAATGCCGGCCATACCACATTGGCTATGTTGAAGGAGAATCCCGCCGACATGATCCATGCGCTCATTGTAGTACCGATATTGGCACCCATGATCACCGAAATGGCCTGTGTGAGCGACAGTAGAGCCGCATTGACGAATGACACCGTCATGACAGTCGTCGCCGCGGACGACTGGACGGCCACGGTCACGAGGGCACCGGTGGCGACTCCGGAGAATCTGTTGGTGGTCATTGCACCGAGAAGGTGACGGAGCTGGGGACCGGCCATTTTCTGGAGGGCCTCGCTCATGACCTTCATGCCGTATATCAGAAGGGCGATGGAGCCCAGAAGTTTCAGGACGATAAGCATAGACTAAATTTTAGGCTACAAATTTACTACGGATTTTCGTTTGTTCAAAAAGTACCTTCAAGCCGGAGGAGTGCCTCAAGGAAATAATAATCGGCATAGGTGAGCGGCACATCCACTTCGCTGCCTCCCGGCAGGGAGCCGACGCTGTGCTTGAGGAGGAAATGCCCGTTTTCGCCCGGATCGGCAAGGTATTCGGGGCTCGCAAGTGTATGGAGCTGTTTCCGGGCCACCTCGAAGTATGAGCGGTTGCCGGTCAGATGTGATAGCTCTATCAGAGCGGAAGCCATTATCGCACCTGCAGAAGCATCTCGGAGTGTATTCGGAATGTCGGGAGCATCGTAATCCCAGTAGGGGATACCGTCTTCCGGAAGGCGGCTGATCAGCGCATTGGCTATATTCTCAGCCTGGGTGAGGAATGCCTTGTCGCCGCTTTCGCGGAACATCATCGTGAATCCGTAAAGCCCCCATGCCTGTCCTCGAGCCCATGCCGAATCGTCGCTGTAGCCCTGCGCGGTGCATTTCATGTGGACTGAGCCGTCTTCCGGTACATAATCCACCACATGCCAGGTAGTGAAGTCGTCGCGGAAATGATTCTTCATCGTGGTCGTCGCATGGGTGACCGCAATGTCCTTCAGCGAATCGACTCCGCATAGCTTGTTCGCCTCCATTAGGAGCTCCAGATTCATCATGTTGTCGATGATGACGGGGAATCGCCACCCTTTGCCTTCCGGAGAGAAATCCCAGCTGCGGGTGCATCCGACATGGGGATTGTAGCGCGTCGCAAGGGCATGCGCGGCGTCAATAATAGGCTGGCGCCAGACCGTGTCTCCGGTGATCCTGAATGCATTGCCGTAGCTGCAGTTGGTGACGAATCCGATGTCGTGGCTCCTGGCGAACTGCGTCTCAGGATAGACTTTGCGGGTGTTTTTCTCGGCGAGTGCGCGGATGGATTCGTCTCCCGTCTTCAGATAGATATACCAGAGACTGCCGGGGTAGAATCCCGCACACCACCAGCCGGAATCGGACGTCACTAGCGCCCCGTTCTCGTATGTCTTGGGTAATGTTGATTCGCCGAGGGCGGCATCCATGGCGGTATACTGCTGTCGCGCGACATCGAATACGCGGTCGATCATCTCCTTGTCGGATTCGCCGCAGGAAACGGCGAGAAGGGCGGCGACCAGTAGGGGAAAGGCGGCTTTTTTCATGCTTCAGTCAATTCGTTTTCCAAAGATAATATTTTTTGTAAATTTGTAAGCATGAAATGGATACAGGATAGGGACGCGTCGATTGATTTGATGCGCTGCCTGGGACTTCTCCTGATATTGTTCGCGCACGTCAACCTGCCGGCGGACAATATGTGGTTCCAGCTCAGGACTTTCGATGTCCCGATGATGATATTCATCTCCGGACTCTCGTATTCCGGCCGTAGTACGGGGCCTTATTTCTCGTTTGTATGGAAGAGGGCGAAACGCCTTCTGATACCGTTGTACTTGTTCCTGACGCTGTTTTTCCTCGTCCATTGGGCTTCGGCCGCACTTGGGTGGACTGAGCCGATTCCTGCTGACAAGATTGAGGGATCATATCTAATGAGGCTCAATCCGTCGATCAATTTCGTGTGGATATTCAGGGTATTCCTTATAGTTATGCTGATAACTCCGCCGCTGGTCCTTCTCGAAAAGGCTGTGAAGCGGTGGTGGTGGGTGCTGTTGATATTCGCAGCCATGCTCGCAGGGCAGTGGCTGCTCATCGATTGGCTGAAACCGAAGGATCTTGGTAGGCTTGTCAACGACTGGCTGCTTTATGTGCTGGGATACGGAAGCGTGTTCTTCCTCGGCCTCGGAATGAGGAATTGCAAGACGGTCCCCGGTATTGCCATCATTCTTGTGATCCTAGCCGCATTCATTCCGATGGCGGTCGATGTGGCAGGGGAGAGGGGCTCTTGGCTCAAAATGCAGGCCTTCAAATACCCTCCCGGCGTGTATTTCATCCTGTGGGGAGCCCTCATGAGCTGCGCCCTCTGGGTCAGCAGGAGCCTTTGGCGGCCGATTACCCGTGTGAAGCCCCTCATTTTCATCGGGCAGAATACCATCTGGATGTACCTCTGGCACATTACCTTGGGCTACTCATATTACCGCTCCGATGCGATTTCGTATTGGTTGAAATTCGTTCTCTTCCTTTTCGTCCCGCTCGTCATCGTCATTCTTCAGCAGCTAGCTGTGGATTATCTCGGCAGGAAGCATCCGGGATGGAAGAAATACCTTGTATACTTTAAAGGCTGAGCCATGAAGAAAATCATTCTCCTGCTGGCATCAATTGCACTTGTCACTGTATCTTTCGCCAAGGTCCCGCCGCGCCGTCAATGGGTCAAGGTCATGGACCGTATCGCCCGTCCGGTCATAATGAATACGGCAGCCGGCACACTCAAAGCCAATATGCCGTACGAGTCTCCCGACCAGTCCGGGGAGAGAAGGCAGTTTTCCTATCTGGAGGCCCTGGGACGCACCCTTTGTGGAATCGCTCCATGGCTGGAGAATGACGTCGTCACCGACTCCCGCGAGGCTCGCCTCCAGGCCGAATATAGGGACGCCGCCCGGAAGGCAATCGCCAATGCCGTCGATCCTAAGAGCCCCGACTATATGGCATTCGACGGCGGCTCGCAGCCGCTTGTCGACGCTGCCTATCTCGCCGAGGCCCTTCTCCGCGCCCCTACCCAGCTATGGGAAAATCTCGCGCCAGAAGTGCGTGACAATCTCGTCACAGCACTCGTAACCACCCGAAAGATAACGCCTTACGACAACAACTGGATACTGTTCGCCTCACAGGTCGAGGCTGCCCTCCTCGAGTTTACCGGGCAGTGCGACACCACCCGTCTCCTTTACGGCGTGGAGCGCTTCCGCGACGACTTCTACAAGGGTGACGGCATGTACGGCGACGGTGCTCCGTTCCACATGGACTACTACAACAGCTACGTGATTCACCCCATGCTTCTGGACGTGCTTGAGGTAATGGCCCGGCACGGTATTCCCGGTGCTGAATTCCTTGCTGAAGAAGGCATCCGCCACACCCGCTACTCCGCCATTCTCGAGCGAATGATTTCGCCGGAAGGCACCTACCCCGTGCTTGGGCGATCAATCACCGCATGCCGTACAGGCGTCTTCCATTGCCTGGCCCAGGACGCGCTGAAAGGCACTCTTCCCGTAAAATTGACCCCCGGAGGAGTTCGCTCAGCTATGATGGCCGTCATCCGCCGCCAGTTCGCTCACAAGGACACTTTCGATCGCGAAGGCTGGCTCCGGGTTGGCTTCTCCGGCTCCCAGCCCGACATGGCCGAATCATACGTCAACACCGGCTCCAACTATCACTGTCTCACCATATTCCTCCCCCTTGGCCTACCGGCGAATGACCCCTTCTGGACCGCCCCCGACGAACTCTGGTCGGGCGCAAAGACCTGGGCCGGCGAGCCGATGTCCGGCGATCACGCAATTTCAAATTAGCGGGTTAGCTAAAGTTTGATAATGTTGCCTGAGGAGTCGAGGAACACGCCTGCATCACGGTCGCCTTCGATTTCCTCAGCGGAGAATGGCTGTTTGAACCAGTTGCCGCTCCGGTCGATCAGGCCCCATTCGTGGGTCTTCGGGTCGAGTGCGGCAGCGAATTCGCCTTTGGCTGTCTTGATGAATACCAGCTGCGGACGATAATTCCAGGAGAAGCGAACCGGAATGCGTACGAAGCCTGTCGAGTCGATCATGCCGATGCTGTTGCCGCTGCGGACAGTGGTCCAGGGGCGGTCGTCCTCGTCTTCAGGCCTGTCCCATACGCTGGTGGAGTAATAGCGCTGGTTGTTGAAATTGAAGACATCGTTCCACCGACAAGGGATTGCGAGCTTCCCGGCGCGGTTCACGAAGCCCCAGATCTTGTCGCCATTGCGGTCCTTGCGAGCCACTGCGGCAAATCCGTTCCTGAAATCGCGTACTTCGTCAAACCCCCACAGGCGGCCGCCCAGCACGTATTTTTGGATGCTGTTCTTGATTTTCAGGAGCCGCTCGTCGGTGAATTCAGACGGATCCAGGCCGGCCAATGCGGCCTGTCCTTCGTTTGCATTATACGCCAATTGCCCTTGGATCTGGCGCTGGGTCTCGGCCTTATTCTTGTCAATATCGGCGAGCATCTGCTCAATCTCCTTGCGCTCCTCAGCGCCCAGCCCTTCTTGCTGCAGCATCTGGGTGTAGGTCTTGCGCAACTCCTCCCAATATGTGTCCATCTCGCCGAGTGCCTGGGATACTTCATCATTCCCAGCCATGTCAATCTGGGCCAGCGCCAAACGGTACTGAGCCCGCTTGTTAATGAGATCAGCGTATGTCCTCGCCAGCGCAAGTCCCCGGTCCCTGCCTGGCGACTGCGTATCAATCCAGCCGACGTTCAGCGTATCGGCCTCATTCACCGGCTCCAGCCGGAGCGTCACATATCGCTCCTGCGCCATAACGTTCAGCGCCACTAGCAGCAGTGCGGAAGCAATCAATCTCTTCATGCTGCAAATATATACTATTTTTTTGACTTAACCCTTTTGCAGAATCGCTAAAAAGCATTACCTTTGCAACTGGATTCGTCAAGGGGAATTCGCTGAAGGGTTGACAACCCTTTTGAGCAACAGCTTGATTCGAGCCCCATTTAAAGTCGCAACCTAGGCGGCTTTATTTTTTTTGTTTTCTATGAGACCTCCCTTTTCTGGTTTTTTGGATATTGCTATTGGTGGATGTGATACTGTATTGAACGTAGTCGCCTAAAGATGGCTGAAAACCCACTATTAGGCGTGCGTTCTTATGCCGCATTACATATACTCGGGAGAATGCTTTTTGATTCTTGTCATTTGCTTTGTGAGGCCCGATTGAGACTACCATCGCCTCTGACAAGATTTCTGTCAAGTTAAGAACTTCCATAGTTGATTCATATGAGCGTGCAGCATGTTCATATGTTTCGTTTATGGAGATACCTTTAACCTTTATCAAAGAACCAAGAGACTTGTTCCATACCGACTTGGATGGGTTATTTGCAATCCATCCGGCATAAAAATCTTTTATAATCCTTTCACGGGCCTTGATTTCCTCCCGTGTTTTTCCCCGTGGTATATCCATAGCTATTAGTTTTACGGGTTAATTCCGATTCACATGGCCTATGCCAAGGAATCGGTGTAAAAACTAGTCTTTTTGGTGAAGGGAGCGCCTTCCAGAGAGGAATGGCCCTGCTCCTGGTTTCATTACCGGCCGATTCGGACGACCGTTTTGCTGAAGACAAATATAGTTAAAATCGCTGTTGGAAGCAAATATAAAAGACTTTTTTGTATATTTGTAAGAACCGATAAAATAAATATGTATAAGTTCAAAGAAGTTCCGGGCAATCGCTTTGTGGTGAGCATTGCCAATCATGTGGAGATTGCAGAGGCCTTGATGGCATTCTGCAAGGAAAAAGGCATTCTGGCGGGAAATATCGTCGGTATTGGCGCCGTCAGCGAGGCGACATTCCGCTTTCTCGATCCGGCCACGATGAAGTATGTGGACAAGACTTTCAGCGAGCAGATGGAGATTACCAATCTCACCGGAAATATCTCTCAGAAGGACGGAGAGCCTTATCTACATCTTCATCTTACCTGCAGCCGCAGGGATTACAGCTGCATCGGCGGCCACCTGCTGACTGCCCGCATCAATGGTGCGTGCGAACTCCTGGTCGCGGCCTTCCCCGGCGTGGAAATAGGCCGTTACAAAGATCCCGAAACCGGACTCAATCTCTACGAGTTTTAGCGGGAATATGAAAACCATAGAGGTAGTAGCAGCGATAATTCGGAAGGGGGATAAGATATTTGCTACCCAGCGGGGGTATGGCGAATGGAAAGGTTGGTGGGAATTCCCGGGCGGGAAGATGGAAGTGGGGGAGAGTGCGGAGGATGCACTGGTGCGGGAAATCAGGGAGGAGCTTTCAACGGACATCAGCGTTGACAAGTTTCTGTGCACTGTCGAGTATGATTATCCCCAGTTTCATCTTACGATGCACTGCTACATGTGCTCGCTGCTAAGCGAAGTATTGCACCTCAATGAGCATGAGGCCGCCAGTTGGCTGGGGGTGACCGAGTTCGACTCTGTCGAATGGCTCCCGGCCGATAATCAGTTGCTTTTTTTTATTGAGCGGGAGCTGGGTTTCTTCGGCCTAAAAGACTGATTATTCGCAAAAAAGAATGGTTCTAATACTGATTGGTATGGTAGTGATAACACGAATATGGACAATCGAGAAGCATTCGTATTCGAATGGTCTGATTACAAAGACGCTTATTATAAGTAAATCATCGCTCCTCAGCGAGCTTTTATCAGGGCGACCCAATTGGGCCGCCCTGATTGTTTTATTTGCACTTGCAAAGGACTTGGGTGATGGGTTTGCCGCGCCAGTAGGTGGGGATTTCCAGGCCGAGGAGGTAGGCGATGGTGGCGGCGGTGTCGTATTGGATGACGGGCTCGTCGATGTGGTGGTTTTCGCGGATGCCTTTGCCGAAGACGATGAAGGGGATTTCCATTTCTTCGATGGTGAAGCCGCCGTGGCCGCGGTTGATGCCGCCATGGTCAGCGGTCATAACTATGACCGTATCCTCCCAAAGACCTGCCTCCTTGAGAGCTTCGATAATCTGACCGATGCACTTGTCAAGCCATTTCTGGCATGCCATGTATTCTTCTCCGTACCAGCCTTTTACGTGGCCGGCTTCATCCTGAATGCCATAGTAGAGGAAGAATAGATCCGGCTTGTTCTCCTTGATGTAATCAGTGGCGATCGCTGTGTATTCCTCCATCGGGACCAACACTTCTTTGTCGGTAAATGAATGGACATATCGGTGAAAATCCATTGCCAGAGAATCCGTAATCGAGCCGATGATGTCCCAGTCGTAGAGGCATCCAGAGACGGCATCGGGCCGCTGCTCACGCAGAATCGTGAAGATGGTGGGCGGGATGCCCCGGCCGTTGTCAACCACAGGCGGGATGGTGCCGCGGACGGAATTCCACTTGTCGAATCCGTGCATTTCGGTCGGGAGACCGCATACCATGGAGGTCCAGTTGATGGACGAAGCGGAAGGCATCACGGAGCGTTTTTCAAGCGTCCAGCTGCCGTGCTGCATCAGATAGGTGAAATTTGGGATATCGGCGGGATCGGCATCACGGATACCCTTGGCGGCCCAGCCGTCAATTCCTATGAAAAGAACGTGCGGGGTATTCTGGGCATGGACATTTAAGGCGAATGCTAAGACGATAAGCGGCAGAAGGATCAGCTTTTTCATTTTGAATGTGGTTATGGTGTGTGAATACAAATATAATTAATAATTCCTATATTTGTATTGCAACATAGCCAATAAGCCATGAAACGAATTCTCGCTCTTGCCATCATTATTCTCGCTTCGCTCGAGGCATTCGCCGGAAACGGCCCCGAAGTGTACGACCTCCGATGCGAAGGACTCAAGGAACCGCTGGGAATAGCTACATCCACACCGCATTTCAGCTGGAAGATTCAGTCTCAAGTGCAAGGTGACTGCCAGACCGCATACGAGATCGAGGTGGGCCCCGCTCTCTGGTCGAGCGGAATGATCGAATCCTCCGAACAGGTGATGGTGCCCTACGGCGGCGCTCCTCTTGCTTCCCGTACTCAAGGATGGTGGCGGGTACGCGTCTGGAATTCAGAGGGCAAGGTCTCTCCATGGAGCGAGACTCAGAGATTCGGCGTTGGCGTGATTGGCGAGGACAGGCTTGAAGGCTCGTACATTGGAGCCGTCCCGGGAGAGGGGAGAGCCCCGCTACTCAGGAAATCATTCTGCCTTGACGCACTTGGTACCGGAGTTATTCTTCAAGTCAATTCTCTCGGCTACCACGACGTGACTGTCAATGGGCAGGCGGTCAATGAGGAGATTCTTCTCGCTCCGGCCGTGTCGCAGCTTGACAAGCGCTCGCTCATAGTGACTTACGACATCACTCCTTTCGTCCATAAAGGTGAGAATGAAATAGTAATTGCTGCCGGATCGGGCTGGTACAAACCGGGGCCTTTCGGCGCTGTCTACGACGGTCCTCTCGTTAAGGCGGAGATAGATGTCGTTCATGACGGCATCGGAGAGCCTATCGTATCAACGGATGCCTCATGGCAGGGCGCATGGAGCGGATGGTCGGACACCGGCACCTGGATGGCGCACCACTTCGCCGGAGAGCGGATAGACGCGCGTGTGGTGCCTGAATGGGGCCCCGTGGATGTCGTGGATATCGAAGGAATCGTGGCGACGCCCCAGCTCTGCGGCCACAACTACAAATCCGCCCCTCACCTGGTTAAGGAAGTGATTCCCGCTGGTGACGGAAAGTGGATCCTCGATTTCGGGACAGTGATGAACGGAATGGTCGACATCACTTTGCCGTGTCTTCCTTCCGGGCACGTCACGCGTGCCGGGTACAGCGATTTCATGTCGGAAGACGGCACCCTCGACATCGGCACTTATGACGAATTCATCTCTTCTGGTGCGGCTGAAGGCGACCGGTTCTACAATCGTTTCAACCATCACGTATTCAGGTATATTCAATTTGAAGGCCTGGAGGAAGCACCTCTTGCTGAGGATATTATGGCTTTCAGGATGGAATGGGACGACTGGAACGGAACATACTTTGTCAGTTCCGATGATGAACTGAATGCCATCCACGACATGATATCATGGACGCTCCGCAACCTGTCTTTCTCGGGATACATGGTCGACTGCGCAAATATCGAAAGGCTCGGATACGGCGGCGACGGCAATGCTTCTACAGAGTCGCTGCAGATATTCGCCGATGCGGCGCCGCTTTATGCCAACTGGCTCCAGGCGTGGAACGACAGCATAAAGCCTGACGGTGGCCTTCCCCATACTGCTCCCAATCCGTACAAAGCCGGTGGCGGCCCCTATTGGTGCAGTTTCCTGGTTCAGGCCCCCTGGCGGACATATATGAATTATGGGGATGTGCGCACTATCGAGATGTGCTATCCCGAAATGAAGCACTGGCTGGAATACGTCGACACCTATTCGGTGAATGGACTTCTGAAGCAGTGGCCGGAAGAGCCTACATATCGCTGGTGGTATCTTGGCGACTGGGCGGCGCCGGACGGAGTGAATGTGAGGGATCCCGAATCCGTCGACCTCGTCAACAACTGCGCAATGTGCCAGGTCTATCTGGAGCTGACAGAAATAGCCAAAGTGCTCGGACTACCGGATGACGAGGCCGAATACCGGTCTCGATATGAGGCGCTCAAAGAGCTGATTCACAAGAATTTCTGGCATTCAGAGACCTCTACTTACGGCACTGGCTCGCAGATTGACATGGTCTATCCGATGCTTGTCGGCGTGGTGCCTGATTCGCTGAAAGCTGAGGTGAAACGCTCCCTTTTCGAGAGGACTGAGAGCGTTTACGGAGGTCATCTTGCTACCGGTCTCGTAGGCATTCCGGTTCTCACCGAATGGGCTACCCGGGAGGGCGAATGCGAATGGTTTTATTCGCTGCTTAAGCAGCATGGATATCCCGGCTATCTGTACATGCTGGACAATGGTGCTACCGGCACCTGGGAGCACTGGAACGGTCGCCGCAGCCGGCTTCACAACTGCTTCAACGGAATCGGCAGCTGGTTCTACCGGGCCCTTGGCGGTATTGTTCCGGACGAGCCGGGCTATAGGCATGTTACAATCAATCCGCAGATCCCCGCCGGCCTGAAGAGTGTGGAAGTATCCCAGGATACTCCTTACGGCAGGATTTATGTCATTCGCGAAGGCGAATCACTCAACGTCGAGATACCTGTCGGCATCACGGCGACCATAAACGGAAATGAATATAAATCAGGAGTTTACGACTTCTGAGAATCTGCTTCGATAAGCTCCACTAGCCTGTCTACCGCCTCCGTGTCAGGAATGTGGCGGAGGAGGGGAGTGTTGCCCTTGTAGATGGTCACCTTGTGACCGCCTTCCCCGACATATCCCCAGTCGGCGTCGGCCATTTCGCCGGGGCCGTTGACTATGCAGCCCATAACTGCGATTACCACATCTTTCAGGTGCGAAGTCCTGGCCTTGACGGCTTCGAATGCCTCCTGGAGATTGTACATGGTACGTCCGCAGCCGGGGCAGGCGATGTACTCGGGCTTGTAGAAACGGCGGCGGCAGGCCTGCATGAGTTCATCTGAAAGGTAGGTGGCGAATTCTTCCGAAATAGTGACGGGAGATCTGTCCTCGCCGGTGTATGTGCCGCTGAACTGTACCTCGTCGAGCTCCCTGTCAAGGAGACGTTTGCCGAAATCGCAGGCGATGTCGAGAAGGAGTCGCTCGCGTGAAGGGGCGGCATATGTCGCAACAGCTGTCTTCCCGGAGACGGAAAGAGATGACAGCGAGGAGTACAGTCTGTGTCCGTAACGGTCAGAGAGATACTTTGCCACCGGCAGTTCGTTCGCGGGATCTTCCGTCAGCGAGACCCTCACTGTATCGCCGATGCCCTCTGACAGTAACGCGGAGATGCCCACGCATGACTTGATGCGGCCGCTGTCTCCGTTGCCCGCCTCAGTCACGCCGACGTGCAGGGGGAATACATGACCTTCCTCCTCCATCGCGGCGACAAGTTTGCGATAGGCGTCCACCATCACCCTGGTGTTGCTGGCCTTGAGCGATACCACAACATTGAAGAATTGCTCTTCGACGCATATCCGGAGCCATTCCATCGCAGCGATGGCCATTGCTTCCGGAGTATTGCCGTAGCGGTCCGTGATATAGCTTCCGAGGCTGCCGTGATTGAGCCCGACGCGGATGGCGGTACCGCATTCCCTGCAGACGCCGATGAGCCGGCGGAATTCGGCCTTGGCCACTTCATGGTCGCGGTGGAAGTTGCCGGGATTGATGCGCACCTTTTCGACGACAGGAGCTACCAGGATGGACGTTTCGGAGGAGAAATGGATGTCGGCCACGAGGGGCGTCATGATGCCCATCTCCCTCAGGCGGCGCTTGATTTCGGCGATG
>CAJODR010000015.1:19559-92905 GCA_905233275.1 uncultured Bacteroidales bacterium
GGTGATGCGGATCAGCTCCGAACCGGCCTCATGCAGGCGTATGCACTGGGCCACAGTCCCCTCGATATCGTAGGTATGTGTGTTGCACATGGTTTGGGGGACAATGGGGGCGCCACCGCCAATGACCACGTTACCGGCTTTGGCTTGGATAGTTGTCATTGCTTGGAATGTTTGCGTTGTAAACTGCGTCGTATGCCGCCTGCTTGATGTCACGGGAGGTTTTTCCGGTGCGCCGGCCGAGCTGGATATGCACGCCGGCAGTGATGATGATGTCGAATGGATATGCGAAGCGGTAGTAATACTCGCTTAAGTAGTTGGGCCTGTAGAGAGAGCCCAGACTGTAGCGCACGCGGCCCTGGATGTGGAATTCGAACGGCTCGAATACCAGCGCGACACCCACGCCTCCGGTGAATCCGTAATCCAGTTGATAGTCGAAGTCGCGGAAGGAATTCTGGATGCTTTCGTCAACGTATGGTCCCTCTCGGTGAATGTCGTAGCGGTAGCCGCCGAATATGCCCAGGTTGGCCATCAGCTTGAGCGTTTCGGTATCATAGTGCATCATAGCCATGAAAGGGAGCTCAGTAAACTGCCATTTCGCGGTCGTCTGTCCGTCGATATAGGTGTCTTTCTTGAACTTGAATCCCTGATAACTGTGTGAAAGGCCGATCTGGTAGCCGAAATACGGCATATACCCGAACATCTTCTGATAATGCGTGAACATGATCGATATGGCCGGGAAGGATGTCATGAACTTGGTCGAACGCGGAGGGTTGAATATCACGCTGTTCATGATGGCTCCACCTTCGATGCCAATCGTGGAGTAATTGTTGAGATTGAAATTCTTCCGGACAATCACCGTGTCGATAATCTCCTCATCGAAGAGACGAATGGTGCTGCTGTCCCTGGGCGCCTTAATCTGGGACTCGAACGTGCCGCTCTGGGCCATCACCGGAAGTGCGGCCGCAAGTGTCACCAGGACTGTCAGTATGCTTTTTCGGATCATTGCTGCTGGAATAGTTCTATGAGGTCGACGTCCTGCTCGATCTCGCTGCGTGCAGGTATCTCAATGTACTGCTTTTCAGTGATTTTGAGGAATTTAACCTTCTCCGGCTGACGGTGCTCCAGGAGATTGCCGGTGTCCACGATGCCGTTGCGGTTGGGGTCTTCCGTGATCCTGATGCTGTACTTGCCTTCTTTCATATAGGGGAATACTACCGGCCCGTCCTCCGTCACGATGAAGCTGCGGATCACCTTGTCGCGCTTTTCGCCAAGCAGGTCGATTATGTATTCGTTGCCTGAAGTCCCGGACATTTTGAGGGTAAGCGTGGACAGGTTCTCGTCAGTAGGCAGGGTCACCTTGAGCTCCGTGCTGTCATTGTAGAATCCGTTGATATCGCGGAACTTCCGGTGCGGAATCTTAAGGAAGTAATCATATCCTGACATCAGCTTCTCGTCCGGCATTACCGTGTACCGCCTCAAATTGTCGGGGTCCCTTGTCACCTTGTAGGTGCCGAACGCCTCCTTTTGCTTGGGATTGACGCTGCGGAATACTAGCGAATCGAATCCATCCTGGATCAGCGGATACTGGAATTCGAGCGCAAAGCCGTACTGCTCAACTGTTTCCGGACTGACCTCCGTCTTGAATACGCACAGGGTGTCCTCGTGCTTGATGTCACGGGTGCTCTTTGATTTCTGGGCCTGGGACTGCTTTCTGTCCAGGACCAGTTTGACCTCCTCGTCCGTCGGCTGCAGGACTCCCAGCGTATCTGTCTTCATGTAATTGACGGTCATCTTGAGGGTGTCCGGCATTTTCCGCTGGTCATTGACCCATATCTCGAGCGAATCCCGTATCTTATTGAACTGCGTGATGATATTCTCCTTCTTAATGCCCTTGATGGAGATCTTGTTGATCTCGGCGTACGGGGCCATAAAAGTAAGGTATGCTGTCCTGAGACCCACGCGTTCTTTCTTTACGATGAACTGCTTGGACGGCTTTTCCCGGAAGAGGTTGAGCTCGAGTTCACTCACGCGGCTCTGGCATGCGAGAGTGTCCTTCATGTCGTATTTCATGAGCTCGGGAAGGCTGTCCCTGACCATCGTGTGCGGCGTGAAAGTGCTGTCGAGGAATGCTATCTTTTCGCTGTCGGGATCGTAGAGATTGTTGTTGTTCTCATCCTTGATGGCGTACACTCGATAAACCGTGTCCTTGATGTTGCGGATGCAGAAGAATCCCCACTGATCGGTCTTGGCAGCCGCCACCGGACGCTTCAGAAATACCGCTGAATCAGCAGCATCCTTGTAAAGCATCACTGTGGCGCCCTGGACAGGCTGGAGCGTGTTGCAGTCCTGAACCGTACCGGTTACGAGCATCGAATCGATTTCGCTGCCGGTGGAGAAAACCAGGGTGAAGCCTGGGAACGGATTGTTCTCATTATTGTCCACGACGGCGCCGGTGAGGTCCAGAGTGTAGGTCGTGTTGCTGTCGAGATCTGATTCGAAGTAGACTACGAGAGTCTTTCCCTTAATCCTGAAACGCGGAGCCCGCTCGAGGGGAGGGGAGAGGTAAATCGCTTTGGGATCCTTTACCTTTACGTATTCGTCGAATGTAAACTCCAGCTTGGTCCCGTGCACGGGAATGTTGACTGAACCCTGCGCCGGTGACAGTTTCTTGATTACCGGAGGAATGGTGTCCTTGGGGCCGCCGCTCGGGGGAGTCGTCGTGTTGGCGCACGAATGGGAGAATATCATCGACGCGAGAACGATGGCAGTCGGGATGAGAGGAAGGAGTCGGGATGCTTTCATGGCACTAGTTCTCCATTCGTTTTACGCTGAGGATGCCGTCCAGGTTGCCGAGGCGCCTCACTATGGTGTTGATCTCGTCGCGGTCGCGAACGAAAAGCTCGATGTATCCTTCGAAGAGGCCTTCTTCGGAAGATATGTTGAGTTTGCGGATATTGCAGCCCATGACGAAGCTCAGGTACTTTGTGACATCGTTCAGCAGACCCAGGCGGTCTATTCCGCGCAGCGACAGGGTGACAGGGTAAGAATTGCCCTCGGTCATACCAGTCCAGTCGGGCTCCACGAGCCAGTCGCCGTGCTTGGCTCCGATTTCCTCGGCAATCTTGCAGGTCTTCTTGTGAATGGTGACGTTGCCGTCTGGGGTTTTGATGCCGACCACGGCGTCGGAAGGCAGGGGATTGCAGCATGTGGCGACGAGGAATGCGCCTTCGGGAGCGGCTTCCTTTGCCTTGCCACGCCTCCACGGGAGAAGTCCGAGGAGCGAATTGCGCTCGTTGACGCCCTTGCCGAGAATCGTAGACAGGTTGTTCAGCCTGATCATGCCGAGGCCCGTGCGTACGTAGAGTTCGTCTATGTTGGTAAGGTTGTTGGCTGTCAGGAGTTTGGACTTGACGTCGTCAGTCAGTGAATAGCCGAGAGCTTCGACCTGATTCTTCAGGAGCTTGCGGCCGAGCTCGATGTTGCGCTGGCGTTCGTTCTTGAAAAAATCGAGAATCTTGGTCCTGGCCTTGCGGGTCTTGACGAACTGGAGCCATTCCCTCTGGGGCACTGCGTCGTCGTCAGTGAGGATCTCAACCTGGTCGCCGTTGCGGAGCGTGGCGGAGAGGGGGAGAAGCTTGAAGTTGACTTTGGCCGCAGCCGCCTTATTGCCGATGTGGGTGTGGATCATGTACGCGAAATCCAGGGCTGTGGCGCCTTTGACGATGGTTTTCCGTTCGCCCTTGGGCGTGAATACGGATATCTCGCCTTCCGTGAGGTCGTTGTGGATGGTATCCAGCATGTCGAGCGCGCTGATGTCCGGGCTCTGGAGAATGTCCTTGACCTTGGCCAGCCACTTGTCGATCTCGCTGTCGTTTTCTGTGTGGACGCCGTCCTGCTTGTAGCTCCAGTGGGCCGCTATGCCCTTCTCGGCGATATCGTCCATCCTGCGGGAGCGGATCTGCACTTCGATCCAGACGCCTTCATCGGACAGGAGGGTGCAGTGCAGGGCTTCGTAGTTGTTGCTCTTGGGGTGGTTGACCCAGTCGCGCACCCTGTTGGGCATGAAGCCGTAAATACCTGTGATTATGGAGAATATGCGGTAGCATTCCTCGCGCTCGGCGAGAGGCTCTTTCGATTCGGAGTCGAATATGATACGCACGGCGAAAAGGTCGTAGACTTCCTCAAAGGGAATGCCCTTTGTGTGCATCTTGCGCCAGATCGAATAAGGAGTCTTGATGCGCGTCTTGATCTCGTAGTTAAATCCGGCCTTTGTGATCGCCTCCCTTACTGGAACGAGGAAGGCCTCAATCTCCTTTTCACGGCCCTTGACGGCCTCTTTTACCTTGCGGGTGATTTCCCGGAAGGCCTCCGGCTCCTTGAAGCGGAGCCAAATATTCTCCATCTCCGTCTTGATGGCGTACAGACCGAGCTGATGCGCCAGCGGGATAAACAGGAACATGGTTTCCGAGAGAATCTTGTCCCGCTTGTTCTCCGGCATGTATTCGATTGTGCGGCAGTTGTGGAGCCGGTCGGCCATCTTGATAAGGACAACCCTGACGTCGTCATTCAGCGTAAGCAGAATGCGCTTGAGATTCTCTGCCTGGATGCTCTCGGGGAGAATGTCGTCGCCGGGATCCTGCTCTTCGCGCAGCACGTTCTTGATCTTTGTGAGTCCGTCGACGAACGAAGCTATCTTGGGGCCGAACTCCTCGCTGAGTCTTTCCAGGGTGCAGTCGGTATCCTCTACAACGTCGTGGAGCAGCGCTGCTGAAATCGACTTGTATCCGAGGCCTATTTCGCTCACAACTATCTTGGCAACAGCTATCGGATGGAGCATGTAAGGCTCCCCGGAACGACGACGGACATCCTTGTGAGCATTGTTGGCGAAGTTGAACGCCCTTTCGACAACGGCGAGTTCGCTCTCGTCGTGGCATCGCTTTGCTGCGGCTTCCCTCAGCTCCTGCCATGCGCGGTCAATGACTTCGTAATCTTCCGGAGTAAAAACTGATTTAGGCATATCAATTACTCTTATATTCTCGTTTGCGGGCTGCGAATATCTCGTCAAGTTCGTCTTCCCGGATCTGGCCGTGGCTGACCCTCTGCATGGAGTAGGACAGTTCGGCACCGAAAAGGATTATACTCCATCCCCAGTTCATCCACACGAGGAAGAGGGGAATGGCCGCCATCACACCGTAAACGGCGCTCGATCTGGCCACCATTACCTGTGTCTCGAGGTATAGGACCTGGAGCAGGGTGAAAACTATTCCGGCGAATATCGCCGACCTGAAGGCATAGCGGTACCGGACCTTGACGCTCGGTATCCACTTGTACATCAGCGAAATGATAAGTATGGCGACGGCCGCGAACACCACCCAGCCGAGGAACGACTTGATGGTATTTGTGACCGGGGTATCCATGGGAATCAGCACATCCAGGATGTGCGAATAGACGAACGAGCCGCCGAAGAAAATCGTGAGGACCAGCGGCGAGAGCACTATTATTATAATGATGAACAGCAGCTCGCGGAAAAATGGCCTGGAGCCTTTGACTCCCCAGGCGTTGTTGAACACCTTGCCGACATTGAGCATTAAGGCGAATACGAACGAGAACAGCGTGACCATGCTGAGAAAACCGAACAGGCCGCTCTGCGACGTCGCTATGATCTTGTCCGCCGAATTGAGAAGGGGAGCGAGGAAACTGGTGCCCTCGAATGTGCTGCTGATGAAATTACGGACGAACATGTCGAGCCCGAGGTCGCCTGCAATCCAGAATATAATCGCCAGGAACGGGACGAATGCCAGTACGCTCAAATATGCCAGCGCAGTAGCCTGCAGGCCGATTTTTCGCGACGAAAACGCCGTGATCATCAGGAACACCGTCTTGCAGGAATAGATGAATCCACGCCACCACTTGGTAAGGTGCTGCTTCTCGATTTCAGGATTCCAAATATCCACGGTAAAGAACCGCACGTAGTGCCGTACGATAAGCTTGGCCTTGGCAACCGTAATCTTAATACGCCATTTTATATCCCTGAACAATCCCATATTCTAAAACAGCGTCGGTTCAATAATATCGTTATTAAGAGATTTCTCCGCGCGGCCTGCGGCCTTGGTCGGAATGACAGGCGCGATGTCTTGCCGTGAAATCTCGCCGGCCATTGCGCGGAGCTCCTCCTCTCCTATCACTTTAACTCCCAGCTCTGCGGCCTTTTTGACCTTCTCAGGGCCGGGTTTATCACCGGCGAGGAGGTAGGTAGTCTTGCCGCTGACGGAGCCGCTGCATTTGCCGCCGGAGGCCTCGATGAAGGCCTTTATTTCGTCGCGGGACACTGAGAAGACACCGCTGACGACGAATATCATCCCTTGGAGCGCATCTGACTGCGGGGCGCTGGTAACCTCAGTAGAGAACTGCAGTCCGGCAGCCTTAAGTCTCTCTATTTCACGTATATGTCGCTCGTCGGCGAACCATTCGACGACACTCTTTGCGATGATGTCGCCGACGTCCTGAACTGCGGCCAGCTCTTCGAGAGAGGCCTTAGCTATCGAATCGATATCGCCGAAATGCCTTGCAATCTCGCGGGCTGTCTGTTCACCGATATGGCGGATTCCGAGGGCGAACAGCACCCTCTCGAAAGGCACCTCGCGAGAGGCGTCAAGCGAAGAGAGGAAGCGCTGGGCTGAACGCATCTGCCAGCCCTCGATGAGCAGCAGCTGGGGGAGGGAAAGGCTGTAGAAATCGGCCGGGGTACGAACGAGTCCGAGACGGTATAATTCGGCGACAGTGGCGTCGCCGGCAATCACGTTCATGGCCTTGCGGCTCAGGAAATGGACGAGGCCGGTCTGTATCTGGGTGGGGCATCCATCCTTGTTGGGGCAGAACCAGCGTGCTTCGCCTTCCGGCCGCACGAGGGGGGTGCCGCAGTCGGGGCAGGTCGTCGGGAACGGCGGCCTGGTAGCGCCGATGGCACGTTTGGACGGCTCCACGGCAGTGATTTTGGGGATGATCTCCCCGCCTTTCTCTACGTAGACCCAGTCGCCGAGATGTATGTCGAGATCTTCGATGAATGCTTGATTGTTGAGCGTTGCCCTCTTGACGGTGGTACCGGCGAGATGGACGGGCTCGAGATTGGCCACCGGGGTGACCGCGCCGGTCCTGCCGACCTGATAATCAATTGACAGGATGGGCGTTAAGGCCTGCTCGGCCTTAAACTTGAACGCGACGGCCCAGCGGGGGAACTTGGCGGTATAACCGAGCTCCTTCTGGAAATCCAGCTGGTTGATCTTGACCACTATGCCGTCGGTAGCGAATGGCAGATCGTGCCTCGCAGTATCCCAATGCCTCAGGTAAGCCTCTATCTCGGCGATGTCGCGGCAGATGCCCCTGTGCTTCGATATCGGCAGGCCCCAGGATGCGGCTGCGTCGAGAGCTTCGTTATGGGTAGCGATGCCGGGAATCTCCGACGGAATGTGGTAGAGGGTGCATTCAAGGCCGCGTCGGCCGACTTCTTCCGGATCCTGGAGCTTGAGCGAACCGGACGCCGCATTGCGCGGATTGGCGAACGGAGGAAGCTCACTTTCGGCTCTCTCGAGATTGAGACGGTCGAAGGATGCGTAAGGCATGAGGATCTCGCCGCGGATTTCGAATTCGGCCGGCCAGCCGCTGCCGGAGAGCGTTTCGGGGATATTGGCTATGCGCTTTACATTGAGGGTGACGTCATCGCCGACGGTGCCGTCGCCTCGGGTCAGTGCCCGAAACAGCTTGCCGTCCCTGTAGGTCAGACAGATGGCGGTGCCATCGAATTTGAGCTCGGTGGCGTAAGAGAAATCCCTGCCCTCAAGCAGCCCGGAAGCCCTTTCTGCGAATTCTTCAATCTCGGCGACGCTGTAGGTGTTCTGGAGGGAAAGCATCGGATAGCGATGGGGGTACTGGCGGAATCCATGACCGGTTTCGGGCTCGGCATTCTGTCCGGCCGGAAGATCGAGATCGCTGCCGACATGGCGGGTGGGGGAGTCCGGAGTGGCGAACTCAGGCCACTGATCTTCAAGTGCTTCCAACTCGTGCATCAGGGTGTCGTACTCGTAGTCAGAAATGGTGGGAGCGTTGTCGACATAGTACCTCCGGCTGTTTTCCCTGAGGACAGCCTTGAGCTCTGTTATCCGCCTTAATGCTTCTGACCTTTCCATCGCGTAGGTGTGTATAATATGCGCGCCAGCGTGCACGAATCATACAAAGATACGAAAAAATGCGCTATTCCTGTTTTTTTTTAATAAATTTGCATTCGGTTAAACTTGAAACTTACAAATCACATACTCACAATGAAAGATTCCATCATTATCCTTTGCGGCGGCGGCCCTGCTCCGGGCATGAACACTGTCGTTTTTTCAGTTGCCAAGACATTTCTCTCAGGAGGCTACCGTGTCATAGGACTCCACGGAGGCTACAGCGGCCTCTTCTCGAAGAATCCGAGGACCGAAGACATTGACTTCCGCCTTGCTGACGCCTATTTCAACAGGGGAGGCTCCTACCTCCAGATGTCCAGGTTCAAACCCACCGACCGCGATTTCGATGAGAATTTCAACCTGGGTCTCTTCCAGGACAACAACGTAAAGCTCCTCGTCACCGTAGGCGGCGACGATACCGCTTCGACAGCCAACAGGATCGCCAAGTTCCTCGAGGCCAGGAAATACCCCATCCACAACATCCACGTCCCCAAGACGATCGACAACGACCTCCCTCTTCCCGGCAACGCCCCCACCTTCGGATTCAACTCCGCAAAGGACGAAGGCGCACACCTCGCGAGGACCGTCTACGAAGATGCGCGCACCAGCGGCAACTGGCTCATCATCAGCGCTATGGGTCGCAGCGCAGGTCACCTTGCCCTCGGTATCGGTGAGGCTACCCACTGCCCGATGACCATCATTCCGGAAATGTTCTCCAAGACGGCCATCACGCTTGACAAGATTGTCAATCTCGCCCTCTCCGCCATTCTCAAGAGGACCATTCTCGGCATCGACTACGGTACCATCGTAGTCGCAGAAGGCGTATTCCACGATCTGGATCCTGAAGAGATCAAGGGTGCAGGTGTTTCCATGACATACGATGAGCACGGACATCCCGAACTTGGCAAGATTTCCAAAGCTGTCCTCTTCAACGACATTCTCGGAAAGAAATTCAAAGCCCTCGGCCTCAAGGTCAAGACCCGTCCGGTGGAGATCGGCTACGACGTACGCTGCCAGGATCCCATCGCATACGACCTGACCTATTGCACCGAGCTCGCAATGGGCGTTTACGAGCTCTTCCGTAACGGAGAGACCGGCTGCATGGTGTACGTCGACGCATTCGGCAGCGCCAAGCCCCTCTATCTCAAGGATCTCCAGAATGCAGAGGGCAAGATTCCTCCGCGCCGCGTAGACATTGACGGCGGTACCGCACAGAACTATTACAACCATATCTGCCACTTCATCACTCCCGCGGACTACGAGGCTGCAAAGGCCCTTGTCCCTGATCCCGAGGCCTACGATTTCCGCAAAATCCTCGGATGGTAGCGTCATGAAGCGGTTAATATGCTTTATCCTTTTCACCTCCTTCTGCGTCCTCGGACACGGGGAGGTGAATTTTGATGAATGGTTCACCCGCGAAACCCTGAGGCTGGACTACCTCTTCTCCGGCGACGCCAAGTCGGAATCGATCTTCTTCCGCGAAGCCTCCAGGACCAGTAAGTGGGCCGGCAGGACAAGTCATCTCGACGAATGCCCCCTCCGCGGCAACGGCAGCATCTCGGTTCGCGACGCCGCCAGCGGCAAACTCCTCTATATCAATCCTTTCTCTACGCTTTTTCAGGAATGGGTGACATACGAGGAAGCCACTCAGGTGCAGCGTGCTTTCGAGAACTGTTTTCAGGTGCCGTTCCCGAAAACTCCCGTCATGGTCACAGTCATACTGACCGACAACCGCGGCGAAGTTGCGGCGACCCTTACTCACCGTATCGATCCCTCTGATATCCTCATTCGCCATATCGGCGACAACTGCATTCCCCGTAGGGTAATCCATGAGGGAGGGGAAAACGCCATCGACGTGGTATTCCTCGCAGAAGGATATACAGCGGACGAGGCTGACAAGTTCTTCGCTGATGCCGAGAGGGGAGTGCGGGCATTCTTCGGATATGAGCCTTTCAAGGGAAATGAGGACAAGTTCCGTTTTGTCGCCGTGGCCGCCCCTTCCGCCCAGTCCGGAGTCAGCATCCCTCACAAAGATTTATGGCTCGACACGGCCGTCGGAAGCCATTTTGACACATTTTATACAGAACGCTATCTCACCACGGTCGAGATGCGGACGGTCTATGATCTCCTCGGCAACGTGCCCTTCGAGCATGTCATAGTCCTGGCAAATACTCCTGTTTACGGTGGTGGCGGCGTGTACAACAACGTCACCATAATGGCCTCTGACACACCTCCTTTCGAGCCTGTGCTGGTACACGAATTCGGCCACGCATTCGGCGGTCTTGCCGACGAATATGCATACGACGACATGTACGACACTCTTTATCCGGAAGGCGTAGAGCCGTGGGAGCCCAACATCACTACGCTTGCCGATTTCGGCTCAAAATGGGCCGATATGCTGCCTTCCGGGACGACCATACCTTCGCCGCTGGATGCAGTGGAGCATGAAGGAGATGTCAGGCGGATGTGGTCGGGGCTTTCTCCAGAGACCAGGCTGTCCCTCAATCAGAAAATAGGAGTCTATGAAGGCGCCGGATACGTCTCCAAGGGCGTTTTCCGTCCCGTACAGGAGTGCAGGATGCGTATCAACGAATGCGAGGATTTCTGCCCCGTCTGTATGCGGGCTCTCCGCCGGCTGATAGCTTTCTACACTGAATAGCCATGCGCAAGCTTATCTACCAGATGCTTCCCCGCTTATGGGGTAGCGGAGAGCACTTCACCGGCAAGTTCTCCGCCGTGGATGACGCCACTCTTTCCTATCTGAAAGACCTCGGCTTCACGGACATCTGGTGCACCGGAATTCTCCGTCACGCGACACAGTGCACGAGCGACGGCTGCACCCCTTCTCACCCCCAGTTCGTAAAGGGTGAGGCAGGGTCTCCATACGCTATCAATGACTATTACGACGTCAATCCCTATCTGGCTGACAATCCGGATAAAAGGATGGTTGAATTCGAGTCCTTGTTGAAGCGCGTTCATGCCGCCGGAATGAAGTTCATTCTGGACTTCGTGCCCAACCATGTGGCCCGCGATTATCATGGCTCGATGACCCCGGCAGGGGAGTCCCGTCTCGGTGAAAATGACGACACTTCTGTCCACTGGTCCCCGGACAATGATTTCTTCTATTATCCTGGTGAACACCTCCGCTTGCCGGTGCCCTCGGACCGTCCGTTCGAAGAATATCCGGCAAAGGCTTCCGGCAATGCGTTCACCCCGGCTCCCGGAGTCAACGACTGGTACGAGACTGTTAAGATCAACTACTGCGATTTCCACACCCCCACCTGGGACAAGATGCTCAACATCCTTCTTTACTGGGCGGGGAAGGGGATTGACGGATTCCGCTGCGACATGGTGGAGCTCGTCCCGAGGCCGTTTTTCACTTGGGCTATCGCCGAAGTCAAACGACAGTACCCGGACGTGTTCTTCGTCGCCGAAGTATATGAGAAGGAATCCTACCGTGCTTACGCAGAGGAGGTTGGCTTCGATTTCCTCTACGACAAATCATGCTTCTACGACCATTTGAGGGCGGTTACGGAAGGCTGGGCGTCAGCTACCAGCCTGACCTGGTGCTGGCAGTTCCTCGGTAACCTTCAGCCCCGCATGCTACAGTTTCTGGAGAATCATGACGAGCAGCGTATCGCCTCCGATTTCTTCGCCGGCAAGGCAAAGGCCGGGCTGGCGGCATTCGCGGTTGACGCGCTGTTCTCCACCTCTCCGCTGATGGTGTATTTCGGCCAGGAAGCAGGGGAGAGGGGCATGGACAACGAGCCCTTCAGCGGTGTCAACGGCAGGACAAGTATATTCGACTGGTGTCATCCCAAGGCGATAAGGGACCTTTACCGCTATATTCATGGCGAGGATTCGCTCACGAGGGACGAGAAGTCAATCCTGGGGCGCTACCGCGAAATACTGTCGCTGGCTACACGCGAAAATGCATTCTCCGAAGGAGTTACGTATGACCTCTGCTACTGTCAGGGGTCGGGTTTTGATGCAGACCACCATTTCGCATGGCTGCGCCACTACGGTCATACGACATATCTGCTAGTCGCCAATTTTGCAAAGCAGATCAGTACCGTCGAGGTGACGGTACCGGCAGAGGCTTTCGAATGGCTTGGAATGACCGGTCCCGACCGGACCGTGGCGATTCACATTCCCGCACTGGATTTCAGGGCGGTCAAACTTTAGCGAACTGAAGTTTGATGAGTTCCCTCTTGAGGTCGGGTCCGTATTCGAACTCGCCCACGTCAATTGTGTCAAGAAGATAGAGGTCGCTGCCGCGGAACAGGGTGTTCTCGGCACCTTCGCGAATCTGGGCGATCCTGTCGGAGGATTCTTTCGGTATCACCAGGTGGCAGGGGATAATGTAAGCGATCGGATTGAGAGCCAGGGCATGTGCAGTAGCCCTCACTCCCTGAGGCGTCCCGCAAAGTGCTGCAAAATCGCTGTAACTCAGTAGTTTGGGCCTCTCGGGCACAGGATGGGTGAGGCCGTAAAGAGTCTCCCAAACCTTCTTCTGGAACGCCGTGCCGTAGAGTTGCAAGTCCTCCCATTTCACGCTGGCATCAAGCTCGGGCAGGGCCGAAGTGGGGACTTTGCGCGTGCGGATTTCCGCAACTTCGGAAGGGGAGTGCGAGGCCAGGCGGGCCATTATCTCCGAAGCGTGAAGATAGTCGGCGGCGACCGATGCAATCCGGCCGTCAATCTCCATGACAATCCACTGAGTTTCGTTCATTTGATTCGGTATCTGGTGATTTTCCGAAAGTTACGATTTTTCCGCACAAATTCCAAACAGCCAGTTGACATTCACCGCGGAATTGCTTAATTTTGCCATGAAGAAAAAGGGCGGCGGATCCGTCGCCAGGCAAAAACAGGCAAACCGAGCCCGCTACACGCGGGACGCCTGCTATGCCCGACCACCGATGGTTTATTCGTTATCACTCTCCTGAAGACAAGCCCTGCTTCCGGGGCAGGGGAGACCTCGTGTCCGCCGTCAACCGCCTTGCGATATCATTCGCAGGTGTACCGGCTGCAATCAATGCATTCGTCCTTACTGACAGCACTTTGGAGGCTATCGCCGAAGGCTTGGGAGACGCTGTCACCGCTGCGATATCCGCATGGAGACGGACTACAGGAATGTATCTTTCAGCTAAATACCAGAAACCGCATCCACTCCGAAATGGGTCAATTCAAATACGCCGTCTCTATTGCCGCGAAGACGTCCTCAGGGCGCTTGGCGGCATGTACGGACGCATTCCATCGGAAGACGCATTCGCCTATCCATGGTGCTCGGTCCGGGAACATTTCGGCAGGGGAGAGAGGACCCCTCACTGCCATATTCCGCTCTGGAAGGCCCGCCGCATCCTCGGGACGCACAAAACCATCCCCGAGTCCTGGACCATCAGGCCGGACGGGCAGATATCACTCGGTGATTTCGTTAAAACAGACAGTATCGACAGAATGATCGGCACTTACGGCCAGCTCACCAGCCTCGTCACACTCTTCATGCCTCACGGCGAATGAGCCTGCACACATTCTCCACATGCATCGTATGCGGGAACATATCCACCGGCTGCACATCCGTAATCCGGTATTTCTCCGCCATCATCGCAAGGTCCCTTGCCTGTGACGCCGGATTGCAACTCACATAGACAATCCGCTCCGGAGCGGCCTCCAGCAGCACTTTGACGACATCCGGATGCATTCCCGCCCTCGGCGGATCCACTATCACGACGTCCGGACGGCCATTCGCCTCAATAAACCGGGCGTTCAGCACATCCTTCATGTCTCCCGCGTAGAACGTACAGTTGTCAATCCCGTTGACCGACGCATTCACTTTCGCGTCCTCAATTGCCTCGGGAACGTATTCGATGCCAACCACCTTCTTCGCCCGCGCCGACACGAACTGCGCAATCGTCCCCGTCCCGGTATAAAGGTCATACACGACCTCCGAGCCGGTCAAGCCGGCTAATACCCTCGCGACCTTATAAAGATTGTACGCCTGCACCGAATTGGTCTGGTAGAACGACTTCGGCCCGATCTTGAACCGCAGCCCCTCCATCTCCTCGTAAATCGCCTCCTCACCGCGGTACAGCACGCAATCCTGATCCGAAATCGAATCGTTCATCTTCCCGTTGATGACATAATACATCGACGTAATCTCCGGGAATTTCACCGCAATATGATCCATCAGCGCCGTCCGCCTCTTCACATCCTCGTAAGCAAAGCACAGAATCACCATCACCTGCCCACCTGAAGCAGTCCTTACGAACATCCCCCGGAAATACCCGCGGTTTTCCCTTACATTGTAGAATTCATATCCGTGCTCGACGCAGAACTTCTTGACTTCCAGTCGAATAGCATTGGACGGCTCCGGCTGCAAATGGCAGTCCCTGATATCCAGGATCTTGTCGAAAAACTTCCCCACATGGAATCCCAGCCCCATCCTGTCACTCTCCGGAATAGCCTCCGGATCCTCTCCCGCAAGCACCCATCTCCTCGACGAAGCGCTGAATTCCAATTTGTTACGATAAAACTCCGTAACGGGAGAGGGGAGTGTCGGATTAATCTCCGGCACCTCCAAATGCCCGATCCTCACCAACTGGTCATAAACCTGCTGCCGCTTCGCATCGAGCTGCATGGAATAGGGGAGCGGCTGCCACCGGCATCCGCCGCACACCCCAAAATGCGGGCAAAACGGCTCCACACGATGCTCCGACGGGCTCACAATCCTCTCCACCCGCCCCTCCTTCTTCTTTTTCAACACCCTCACATCCACGACATCCCCCGGCACCGCAAAATCCACAAACACCACCATCCCGTCCCCTGCATGCGCAATCGCCTTCCCCTCCGCCGCAACCCCCTCAATCACAACCCCTTCCAGCACCAAATCAACTCTTTTCCTGGACATAACAAA
The DNA here is from genome assembly GCA_905233275.1 of uncultured Bacteroidales bacterium. Classification (GTDB taxonomy): domain Bacteria; phylum Bacteroidota; class Bacteroidia; order Bacteroidales; family UBA932; genus Cryptobacteroides. The sequence continues at coordinate 34,692 of CAJODR010000015.1, forward strand.
AACTATTTACCCACAAATATAGCAATAATTCCACTCTTTTTTCAACTTAATTGAAAGTGGGGCAGTGGATTAACATATCCGAAACTTAACATAATATAAATTGTGTAACAAGCGGGGATGTAGGGTGAAAATGACGCTGTTGCGTATTTGTACAATAAATTTGTCTTAAAGGCGAAAAAAAACTATATTTGCGTGTTAAATAGATAAAATAAATAAATAGAATATGTAAAACCCAAAATAGTTCAAGTTTATGAAGAAACTTACTTTTATTCTTGCGGCCGCGATGACGCTGTTTTCACAGGCTGCGTTTGCACAGGGCGATGATCCGATGCTGTTCAATCACCTTGCTATCGGCGCTTCTGCCGGCTTTGACGGCGTTGGCGGTAACATTGCCTTGCCGATCGGAAACCATTTTGGTATTCGTGCCGGTTACTCGACTCTTCCCAAGACTGCTTTTGTCGACCAGAATTTCGAAGTCAATGATGTAGTTACACTCAATACCCGCGAATTGCAGCTCGAGACCGTGGCTGTACATGCCGATGCGTCGATTTCCAGCGGCAATGTTCTCCTTGATCTTTATCCTGGCAAGAGGAGCGGATTCCACTTCACCGTTGGTGGATACTATGCGTTTAACACACAGCCTATCAATGTCACTGGTGATATGCGCCAGGACCCTGTTACCGGCAAGCAGTATCTCGCTCCTGAAGAGTATGGTCATGTTTTCGCAAACTACAATGACCTTAAGAGAGTTACCACTGACATGGACGGTTTTGTCCACGCTGACCTCAATGTGGGCAGCTTCATGCCGTATGTAGGCCTCGGTTTCGGCCGCGGTGTCAAAGCCGACAAGAGGGTTTCCATCCTTCTCGACCTTGGCGTCCTCTATGCAGGTGACAGCTTCTCAGTCAACACCTACGACATTGACGAGCAGCCCGTGTACATGACCAGCGCCTCTGTATCAAACAAAGACGATGGTCTCATCGATGACCTTATGGGAGTCGGCGTCATCCCGATGCTCAAGCTCAGCATTTTCGTGAAACTGTTCTAAAACCAGCATAATAGTTTAATAATTAAATAATTATGAAAAGAATTCTTTCAATTCTGACACTGTGTGCAGTGCTCGTTCCCGCCCTTGTTTCATGTAATAATGACAAAGGCGGCGGTAAAGCCAAGGACATCAAGTTCGACACTCCCAAGTATGTCGATGACGCACTTCTCATCAAGCTCCCTACCGGCGACGCGATTGAATGTACCACTGACGTTCTCCAGGAGATGACCGACATTACTCTCCCTCCTGTAAAAGCTGGCGGATCAATACATATTACCGGCCTGGAAACCACCGAAGCCGGCAAGGTTTTCGTCGATGCCATGATTGACAAGGACGACTTGATTCCAACCGAGGACTACAGCAAGTTCAAGAAACACAAGAAAGACGCCAATGGCAACCTCCTTTTCCGTGTTGAAGGTACTTTCGTAGGCTCAAAGGATAAATTCGACATCAAGGACAAGAAGGGAACCAAGAAAGTCGCTGAAGTTGTTCTCAAGGCTACCAAGGCTTCTTCCAAGATGAGCCTCACCTTCACTGTCGGTGGCGAATCCCAGACCGTAGTCGCAAATGTTACGACTGCCAACAAACCTTCCGGCCTGCTCGCCAACCTCTGCATGTCCTTCAAAGTTCACCGTACTGTCATCGATGTTGACGGCGTCGGCGGCAACTGGTGGGACGGCTGCGACCTTGTCACAATCGCTGCATGGCTCAAGAAGAACGGCGTCAATATTCCTGATGACATCTCCGGTTACCAGGTAGTTGACATCACCTTCACGGCCAACAACACTGTCGAGTTCTCATTCAAGGAGGCTCAGCCTTTCTATGGTACTTACAGCCTCAGTGGCAACAAGTTCTCCTACGATCTTACTACCGGCCAGGGCGGCAACTCCTTCCTCAATGCAAAGGGCAGCGGAGATGTTTCCCTCCAGTATGTCAAGAATACCGCTTGCCTTGTGCTCAAGATCAACTCCTCGATTGCTACCAGCAGCAAGACTTACACCGGCTCCCTCGAGTTTGACCTCGTCCCGGTAAAATAGTCTGAAAGGCAAATACTTACCACTACCCTCCCCTACTCCGGGAGGGTTTTTTGTACCTCCCAGGACCACCTTTTTAAAAAATATTACTATCTTTGTAAGAAGTATTAAAACCTAAAACCTGAAGACTATGTCAGTTACCATCCGGCAGATTACATCTCGTAAGGATTTCAAGCGTTTCGCTGAATTCCCGAACCGTCTGTACAAAGGCTGCCCCTGGTATGTCCCCCAGCTTACATCGGATGTTGTAAACGCCCTGGATCCGGCGAAGAATCCCGCGTACGAATTCTGCGAAGCAGCCATATTCCTGGCATACAGGGATGACGAAATCGTGGGAAGGATTGCCGCGATTCTAAACCACCGCGCCAATGAGTACTGGAATCACAACGAAGTCCGTTTCGGGTGGATTGACTTCATTGACGACCGTGAGGTTTCGGCGGCTCTTATCGGGGCCGTGGAGAAATTCGCCCGCGAAAAGGGCGCTGACAGCCTTGCAGGGCCGCTGGGATTTACGGATTTCGATCCGGAAGGCATGGTTGTCGAAGGCTTTGACCAGATCAGCACGTTCACACTCCATTTCAACTATCCGTACTACATGGAGCACCTTGAGGCCATGGGATTCGGAAAGGTGGTGGACTGGCTGGAGTATAAAGTCTTCATTCCGAAAGAGACTCCCGAAAAGATTCTACGCATCGCGGAATATGTCGAGCAGCGCTGCAACGTCCGCGTCAGGAAGATTACCAAACGCGAACTCAAGCGTGAGAATCTCGGCCGAAAGGTTTTCGAACTAATCAACCGTACTTATATCAATCTCTTCGATTTTACTGTCCTGACGGACAAGATGATTGACGCATATATCAAGTCCTATTTCCCGTTCCTGGACATGAAGCTCGTCACCCTCATCGAGGATGCTGAAGGCAAACTCATCGGGTGTGGGATCTCCATGCCGTCGATTACGAGGGCGCTCCAGAAAGCCAAAGGACACCTCCTCCCTTTCGGCTGGTACCACATTCTCAAATCGCTCTTCTGGAAGCACGAGGATTCCGTGGAACTGCTCCTGATAGCAGTCGAGCCCGAGTATGCCAACAAGGGGCTTAACTCGCTACTTTTCAGGGACTTGATCCCTATATACAACCAGTACGGCTTCAAGTATGCCGAGACCAATGCGGAGCTGGAATATAACAATCAGGTCCGCGCACCATGGGAGCTCTTCGAAGCTGATCAGAACAAGCGTCGCCGCGTCTATGGAAAGAAGCTCTAGACTGCTCCCTCCCCTTCCGGAAAGGCTACGCCCTTCGACACTGTCTGAATATGTCGGACAGCGCCATCTCGTGGGCGAAGGCTGCATTCTGAGAGGAATGATAGAGAGCGGCAATCTCTCTTCCTTCATTCTCTGGGGACCTCCCGGAGTCGGAAAGACAACCCTTGCGCACATCATAGCGTCTACGCTTGACCGCGAATTTATCACCCTGTCGGCCGTTACCGCCGGAGTCAAGGACGTACGCGAAGTCATTGACAGAGCCAAGGGCATCGGCGGCCTGTTTTCTGACAGGAAATCCGCTCCGGTGCTGTTCATCGACGAAATCCATCGCTTCAACAAGGCGCAGCAGGATGCCCTTCTCGGCGCCGTGGAGGCCGGCACTATTATACTAATAGGCGCGACTACCGAGAACCCCTCATTCGAAGTCATCACTCCCCTCCTCTCCCGCTGCCAGGTATATGTACTGAAGGAACTGGAGGCCGCTGACCTCAGGCAGCTCCTCGACAGGGCCCTCCGCGAGGATGTCATTCTCAAGGAGCGCAACATCACACTTAAGGAGACTGAGGCGCTGTTCCGCTACAGCGGCGGTGATGCAAGGCGGCTTTTGAACGTGCTCGAGCTGGTGGTAGACTCCCAGAGCGCCTCCGGCGAAATCATTATTGACAACGAACACGTCCTTTCTGCCATACAGCAGAATATCGCCACATACGACCGCGACGGTGAGATGCATTACGACATCATCTCGGCATTCATCAAGAGCGTCCGCGGCTCCGATCCCAATGCAGCCCTCTACTGGCTCGCAAGGATGATAGAAGGCGGCGAAGACCCTCTTTTCATTGCAAGGAGATTGTCAATCCTGGCCGCCGAAGACATAGGCCTGGCCAATCCCAACGCCCTGCTTCTGGCCAATTCCTGCTTCGAAATTATCAACCGTATCGGTATGCCCGAAGGGCGAATCCCGCTGGCAGAGACCACCGTATACCTCGCCTCGTCACCCAAGAGCAACAGCGCATATCTCGGCATCGACGCAGCCTTGGCAAAGGTCCGCGAGACGGGTGACCTGCCAGTCCCCCTCCCCATTCGCAACGCTCCTACCAAACTCATGGAAGAGCTCGGCTACAGCGATGGTTACGAGTATGCCCATGACTTCCCCGGCCATTTCGCGCCGAATATGGAATTTCTCCCTGAGGAAATCAAAGGCACAGTCTTTTACCACCCGGCCGAAAACCGCCAGGAAGACAACCTCTCGGCCTATCTCAAGGCCTGCTGGCCAAAGTATTACAAGGATTAGAACGGATAGCCTACACCGAAGTGGATGGCGTAGCCCTTGAAGTCCCCGAACCAGTCTTTGGGGGCAACCCATTTTGATCCGTCACGGGACGGATTGCGAAGCTGGAGACCCATGTCGAGACGCAGGAGCACCATGCTGAAGTCTAGCCTTAGTCCAAGGCCCCAGTTGACGGCTACAGATTCAGGTAAACTCTTGAAACTGAATATGTTCTCATTGCCGGATACGGCCGTCGAGGCAAGTCCGGACATATCGTAATCCCATACGTTGCCGGCATCAAGGAATGCGGCAGCATGGAAGAACGAATACACTTTGAAGCGGTATTCAACATTGGCCTCGAGCTTGAGATCGCCGGTCTGGCTCGGGAGTTTGAAGATATCGTACATCCTGGCCGTACCGGGACCGACCGCCCGCGCCTGCCATCCGCGGAGTGAACTGGCACCGCCGCCGTAGAACTGCTTTTCGAACGGCAGTGTCTCAGAGTTGCCGTAGGCGAATCCGATGCCGGCCGTAAACCGCGTCGCAATCGCCTGGCCGTCTCCACGGCCGAATGTCCACGTGCGTCCGATTGTGCCTTCAATCCTGCTGTACTGCGAATACGGGGTGCCCAAAATCTCCCGGCTGCCCTCCGAATCTTTAAGCAGCGGATTGAACAGCGACAGGAGATTGCCGGACGAGTCGAATTGGATACGCCAGTAATGATAGGAAGTGCGAGGGAATGCGCTGGAATTGGTCGTGTACGACAGTGCGGTGGTCTCCCCGAGGTCGAAGTGGTCGAGGTATGCGTTCTGGAGATAGGGATTGCCTTCCAGAGATGCAGCGAATTCGCTGTCGACATTGTGCATGCGGATGAGGTTCAGACGCACCGGAATGATCTGGTAGGAGAGCCGTTCATTCCAGCGGCCGGTGTAGCCGAATGATGCCGATACCGTATTGCGCATGTATTCGGGCCGGTCCTGATAGCTGTAGGCCAGCGAAAAGTCGGTATACGGGAGATTGGGCCCGCGGAAGCGCGCAAGCGGGAAAAACAGGAATCTCGGGAATCGGATGCTGACTGAAGTACCGAGCTCCCTGGCGTACTGTGACTTGTCGGAAAGGTTGAACTGAAAGTTGCCGAGGAATCCGAGGGTGAGCTGCTCGCCGCCGCGGAAGAAATTGCGGTTGTAGTAGCTCAGCTGGGGCGAAATGCCTATGAGCCGGGAGGAATTGGTCGATCCCTCGAGGTCGAGGCGGAAGCCGTGAGTCCTTGCCGGAGTCAGGTCTATGGCGCAGTCGAGGGTGACCGAGTCAACCTGGTCCATACGTACGCGTACTCCGCTGAAAGCCTTGATCTGGGACAGGCGGGAATAGGTATTGTCTACATCCTTTTCGCTATAGGCTGCGCCGGGAATGATACCATTGATATCCCTGAGGATACTCTCCCTGAACTTGTAGGAAGCCGGATGGGAAATTGTCACGGAACGCACTGTAGAGGGCGATAGAGTCTTGTCGCCGGATGCTCCTCGGGCGTGTTCGCTAATGATCATTTTGAGGCAGGCCTCGTGCGGGACCTTGACGGTGTCGGCTTCGAAACTGTAGTAATTCTTGTTGAATCCGTAATATCCGTGGTTTCTGAAAAACCTCGCGCTGCGGTCGCTCTCGCTGTCGACTATGGCCTCGGAAAGATAGTCTCCGGGATGGATGGTGACATTCGCAGAATCGGCGGCGAAGAGTTCGCGGAAAGCGGGATTGTCCGGAAGGATGACGTCGAGGGAATGGATGGGATAACGGCGGCCCAGGGTAATGTCGTAGCGGACGGTGGCATTCTTTTTCCTATAGCTGACAGACGGTGTGACACTGGATCCGAAATAGCCCACATACTCAAGGTGCGTCTCAAGGTTGCGGACCGAAATGCCTATGAGAGTGCTGTCAAAAACGACCTCTTCTTCGCCCGCCCTTTTGATGAAACCGCCGGGCTGCTGGCGGATGTAGGACGCCATAGAGCCGACGACCTCCTCATCAGGCTCCTCACCGGTGTAGGCTATGACATTGCGCCACAGGCGGTACTCCCCTTCCTGCAGTTTGCGGGCTGAGCTGCATGACAGTGCGGTGAGGGCCAGGGCGGCCGCGGCGGATATGGCGATGAAGGGACGCATTTGTATTATGCAAAAATAGTCATTTTTTCCTTATCTTTGCAAGGATTTAATGAATAGCCCATGACTGCCGCTGAAATAAAACGGGTACGCTCCCTGCAGGAGAAAAAATATCGCGACGAGACAGGTCTTTTCGTCCTCGAAGGAGAAAAACTGGTCTCGGAACTCCTCGCTTCAGACTTTACAGTTGAAAATGTCTACTACAGGAGCGAGATAGGTGATAATACCATGTCGAGGATATCATCCCTCTCCTCCCCTTCCCCAGTTCTTGCAGTGGCTGGAAAGCCTATTGGCAGGCTCCCTTCCGTCCCTGGCCCCGGGCTCTATCTTGCCCTCGACGGCATCTCCGATCCAGGCAACCTCGGCACGATCCTGAGGATAGCGGACTGGTTCGGAATAGACGGCGTATACGCTTCCCGCGGCACCACCGATCTGTACAGCCCCAAAGTCGTCCAGGCCACGATGGGCGCCATCCTGCGCGTCAAATTCATGTACACAGACATTCCTGCGCTCTGCGACAGCGTGATCAAGGCGGGCGGCAAAGTCTGCGGGACGTTCCTGGACGGCGAGGATATATTCGTCAGGGACCTCCCTTCCGGTGCGGAATTCCCGGTCGTGATTGTCATCGGAAATGAAGCCCACGGCATATCAGAAGAGACAGCCGCCCATGTGAGCGACCGTCTCCTGATTCCGCCTTATCCGGCGAATGAGCGCAGTTCCGAATCCCTGAATGCCGCCGTTGCGACCGGGATTACGGTAGCCCTGTTCAGGCGGTGAGGTAAGCGCATTCGACGACATCAACGTGTCCGTCGGCGTATACGATTTCAACCTCTATGGAATGAGTGGAACCCTGCCCGAAGTCCGGGGTCAGAGGATCGATGCCGGTGGCGTAAGATTCGCCGTCAACATACCATGTGGCCGAATTGACCTCCGCCTCCTCGGGAAGCATGAGGGTCAGGACACCGTCTTCGCTTGAGATCCAGGCATATCCCATCTGGTGGAGTTCGGGACGGACGGCAGGATCCGAATTAATCTTAGACACGGCATTGAAACTGACGACACCTCCGGAATAGGCGATGTCCGAAATCGTGGCAAGGCCTTCCTCCTTGTTCCAGTCTTTAGGGACATATGCGGTGACGTTGTCTTTTCCGGGGAATACCATCCTGTCTTTCCCGCCAAAGTAATACAAGCTGGACTGATCCGATGCCGGGACGATGTAGAAACAGGGATGCGATCCGTTTCCGTTGATGTAGTTGTAACTCATCCAATTCTCCCACAGTTCTTTTGCCGTGACCGTGTATCTGGGCAGTTTGACCTCGCGATCGGACATGTCCTGGTGATACACGAGCATACCTGCCGGGATATAGGAGTCCCATCCCTGGCCGTCCCGGCATTCAAGATAGAAGGTTTCGCCTGATGTGGTCGTGGCGATCTTCAAACCAACATTGTTGGTGACTGAGGGGAGGAAGAACTGACGGGTTTCGTAGATGTATCCGGGTTCTTCGGCCCATCCGAGCATTGCGCGTTCTACGATGCCGAGATAAGGGGGCGAGCGGCCGTCGTTGTTGTAGCATCCCGAGCACATGAGTGAGAACTCATATAGTCCTCCGGCCTCGCCGTTGGTACCGTAGTCGGTGTCGTAGAAATCAGGCAGACCGATGGAGTGGGCAAATTCGTGGCAGGTGCTGCCTATGCCGCACATGTTTTTGCCGGAATTACCTTTGTATTCGCTGGTGCAGAAGTAATTGCCGAGCTTGACTCCGTCGAATTTGGTAGTCTTGGCGGCCTTGTCAGAGCTGTGTTGAACGGAATACTGATGGGGCCAGATGCTGTCTGCAGGACCGCGTTCGGCCTCATTGTAACCGGCGTAGTAGAACAGTATCATATCGACCAGCTCGTCTCCGTTGGAATCGTACTGGGAGAAATCTACTGTATCGTCAAGTATCTTGCAGGCATGGTAAAGGGCTACTTCGGGACGCTTGTCATTGCCGTTGGTATCGTTGCCTCCGTAGTATTCCATGTCGTTGTCAAGGTCCACCGGACCGTAAACGTCGAATATCGGGACAAACTGGCCGCCGGAATTTTCAACATAGTAATCTTTGACTGAACCGGTGCCGCCGTTTGCGGAATAACCCTCCTGGTTCAGAAGGTTGTGGAAGGCTGTGGCGGGATCGTTTATGGTGAATTTTACGTCTTTGAAATTGACAAGGACGACGAGTATTCTCCTTTCGCCCTTTGACATTTCGGGGTTATAGGCACGGAGCGAACTCGTCGCAGACATTCTGCGTCGCCTGAGCCCTTCTTCACGCATTGCCGAGATATCGCGGTCAGACCGGCGGTAATAACCTGCGACGTCCTGTTCCATCAGATGACCGGAAACATCGGTCATCCAGTGGCAGTATTCGTCGCCCTGAAGTATCAATTCGATGACGCTGCCGTCAGGCTGGACATAGTGGAATGAACCCGGCTTTGCCGGAACGGCCATGAGGGCTAAGGAGAATAAGCTTGCCGCAAGGACTGATATAATGTGTCTCATAGTCGTCTACTTTTTAATGATAAACCAGGTCTCATCGCTGTGCTTGAGCCTTATCAGCCCGTCTTCATTTGCAAGCACAGTGACGGGGTAATCCAGGTTGAGCACCTTGTCATATCCAATTTTGGAGACGAATTTAACCGTAAACTGATCTCCGGGGGCGGCATCGCTCCTGATTCCCGATACTTCGTAGACTGAACTCGAGGATGGCTCCATGATGCGGAATGTCAGCATATTGCCTTCGCGGGTACGCGAGATCTGATTCTTCAGAGGCTGATACTTATGGTTGATGCCCTTGATACCGAATGCCCCTATTCCATCGCGGCGGAGAACTGGATCGACCCCGGTCTGCACTAAGGAGACCTCCTCCTTGATCTCGTCGAGGGTGAATGCGATGACTGCGGTCCTTGTGAGTGTATCCGTATTGGCAGTGGCCACGAAATGCTCCTCTTTTTCGTAGAGGGCCTTGGAGGTAGGCAGAGCGGACAGCCATTCGGCGCCGGAAACTATTTCGTAGGTGTAGTCGGCATTGTACTGAGTATGGACGGTGACCTCGCCTCCGTCGCTGCCGACTTCAAGGGAATCGTCGGTGATGATAAGGTTGTTGGTCTGTCCCTGTGTGACTGGAATGGTGATGGAGATTGAGCCCATGTTGAATACCACGGAGCCGCTCCTGTCACCAACGTCCATGCTGTTGTCATCCGTAGCGGAAACCTGAAACTGCGCTTTGCCGGTGCCGGATTCAGGTTTGACTTTAAGCCATTCGGTCTCGGTTTTGACAGTCCAGCTGCCTTTGCATGAAGTATTGATGGTGAATGCTTCCTTGCCCTTGAGCCGGATTTCCTTAGCTGACAGGACCGAAGAGGGGTCCTGCTGGCGGACAGTCACTTTTACTTCCGATTTACCGGAATTGACCGTCAGAATGGCTTCACGTTCCTTCTCTGTGCCATTGTCCTTGACCTGAAGGACAATAGTGCCTTCGTGGCGCGAGGTGGATTTGGAATAGACGGACTGCTGGGAAGTGATACTGATCCAGTCTGCGGACTGGAGGGTGCAGGTCCATTCCAGGTCGGAGTGGACTGGGAGACGGACTGATTCTGCTTCTGCACCGACGAGTACGACTGTGCCTCCGTTGTTGACGGAGAAGTCCGACGGAATCTTCTCGCTGTCGGGCTCCCTGCTGTTGCACGCGGAAATCACTGCCATGCAAGCAGCAATGCAAAAACAAATTACGGCGGTATCCGGTCTTGTAAAGACTTTCATTTGATGTGGTTGTTAGTACGTGCACAAATTTAATCATTTTTTTGTAAATTTGTATGTTTAACGGTAGTTATCCTGTATGCTGGCCGATCTTCTTGTACTGCTCCTCGGACTTGCCCTGATCGTTTTCGGGGCTGATTATCTTGTGGAAGGGGCTTCCCGCATTGCCCGGAAGGCCGGCGTCAGCCAATTCGTCATCGGACTGACCATCGTTGGCATGGGTACGTCCGCACCTGAATTTGTCGTCTCCATGATAGGCGCTTTCAAAGGCAGCGCAGATATCGCCATAGGCAATGTCCTAGGATCGAACATTTTCAACACGCTGCTTATCCTCGGCGTCACCGCGTTCATCCTCCCCATCGCCATTACGAAGAATAATTTCAGGCGCGACCTCCCCGTCAACCTGGGCGTCACTCTGCTGTTTCTCGTTCTCGGATTCTTCGACGGCCTGAGCCGGATTGACGGAGCCATTCTCCTCGCCTGCTTTGCTTTATATATATGGTATTGCTTCCGCTTCGACGAACATACGGCGGAAGAGGAAGAAGATACATCTACAGGCAAGTTGGCGGTCAATATCCTGTTGGTTCTGGGCGGCCTTGCAGCACTGGTATTCGGCGGCCGTTTCTTCGTCAATTCTGCGACAGCCCTCGCATACAGGATGGGAGCAAGCGAAAAGTTCGTGGCTGTTACCATTCTTGCCGGAGGTACTTCCCTGCCGGAGCTGGCCACCTGCGTCGTTGCCGCCGTCAAGAAAAAGGGAGCCCTCGCCCTCGGCAATATCATCGGCTCCAACCTGTTCAATATCCTGCTGATTCTCGGATGCTCGGCTGTCATCACGCCCCTCTCCTTCGCGCATATCAAATGGGTTGATGCGGGTGTGCTGACAGCCAGCGCCTTGCTTCTCATGACGGCGGCATTCACCGGTAAAAACAACAAAATCGACCGCCTGGACGGTGGTATCCTCCTTGCGGTATGGGTCGGCTATCTGGCCTGGCTCATAGTCAATATATCTGTCTGAAAATGAAAAGATTCACTCCAACAAAGTATTCGCTCATGAACGTCGCCGACGGGCGTATTTTCAAAGACAAGGGCTGGACTCTCGCAGATCCTTTGTCCAGCGGTCCTTCTCTCGTCAGGGCAGTTTATGAGCAGAAGCAGTTTACTCCTAACGAAAACCTTGAAGGCATCTACCGCTACGCCTCCTGGCTCCCCATCTCTCGTATCCTGAAGGGCGCCCAGGGCCCGGTCACGTACAAGAGCAAGGGTCTCGCCCGCGAGCTCGGCCTGGACAATCTCTACCTCACCTTCACGGGCTATGCTCCCGAAATCGGAGCGGAGACGGCCACCTGCTCGTTCAAGGCTACAGAAGCATACTCCGTCTGCGCACGTCTTCCCAAAGACAACGACCGCATTCTTGTGGTCCAGTCTGCTGGCAATACCGCCCGCGCATTCGCCCAGGTGTGCTCCGATAACAACATTCCCCTAGTGGTCTGCATCCCTAGGGACAATGTCGGCGCCCTCTGGTTCCACAAGAGGCTCCGTCCCTGCGTCAAGATTATCTCACGATGCCATCTCGCTCGGTGACAAGCTCTGCCTCTCAGAGCGATACATGGCCGAGGGCGGTGCCAAAAACATAGCCCGCCGTGACGGTATGGGTACGACTCTACTCTCAGCCGTGGAGGCCATTGGAGCGATTCCCGACGCCTATTTCCAGGCGGTCGGCTCCGGCACCGGCACCATCGCCGTATGGGAAAACAATCTCCGCCTCATCGAAGACGGTCGCTTCGGTCGCAAGAAGACCCGCCTCTATGCTTCGCAGAATGCCCCCTTCACCCTCATGTACGACTCCTGGAAGGCCCATCAGCGCGCCCTCGTCCCCATGACTGCTGAAGAATCACGTACCAAGGCGGCAGAAATCGACGCAAAAGTCCTCTCCAACCGAAAGCCCCCCTACAGCATCGCCGGAGGCCTCTTCGACGCCCTCTCCGACTCCGCCGGTGACATGTACAAAGTCACCAACGACGAGCTCAACTACTGGCAGCGCAAGTTCCTCTCCCTCGAGGGCATAGATATCTATTCCGCAGCGGCAGTCGCAGTCGCCTCCCTCGCACAAGCGGTCAAAAACGGCGACGTCCGCCGCGACGAAGTCATCATGGTCAACGTCACCGGTGGCGGTGAAGAAATGGCAAAAGCCGGCGGCTACTTCATGGCAATGCCCGACCTCGTTCTCTCCCCTGATCTCCCCGAAGACGAAATCATAGAAAAAGTAGATAAACTATTTGAATAATAATAAATTAATCTGATTATGTTCTATTTATTGGAAGAAGCAGTTCCGCAGGTAGCGGAAAAGTTGGCGAACCCGGCGGCTGGGGCCAAGGCAGTAGCTGAGACTATCAAGACGACGCCGACTGACCAGTTGGTGTCGGGACTTATTGACAGTGCGATCAAGTTTGGCCTGAAGGTGCTTGCTGCGCTGGCGATATTCCTCATCGGTATGTGGGTGATCCGTCTCGTCAAGAAGGGACTCAACAAGGGATTTACCCGCCGCAAGACTGACAAGACCATCGTGACCTTTGTCAACAGCCTGGTGACGATCGGTATGTGGGTGATTCTCATCATCATCGCATTCGGCACTCTCGGTGTCAATACGACGTCACTCGCCGCCCTGCTGGCCGCAGGAGGCATGGCAATCGGCATGGCACTCGGCGGCACGGTCCAGAACTTTGCCGGCGGCCTTATGATCCTCGTGTTCAAGCCCTTCAAGGTCGGTGACTTCATCGAGGCACAGGGCTTTATGGGTACCGTTTCCGAGGTCAACATGGTCTCCACCAAACTCATCACCATCGACAACCGCGAGATCATCATCCCCAACGGAGCACTCTCCAACGGCAATATCAACAACATCTCCGCCCTCCCTCTCCGTCGCGTAGACCAGACCGTCAACGTCGCCTACGGTATTCCTTCAGAGAAAGTCAAAGAGGCCATCCTCGAAATCATCAAGGCCAACCCCAAGTTCCTGGATGCCACAACAAAGGGCGCTGCAGACCCCTTCGTTTCCGTAATGGGTCTCAAGGAAAGCACCGTCGAATACGTCATCCGCGCCTGGGTCAACCCCGCCGACTACTGGGACTGCTGGTTCTATCTCAATGAACACCTCCACGACGACCTCCCCGCCAAAGGCGTCAAATTCTCCTACCGCCACGTCGAAGTCAATCTCAACAAGTAAACTTCGCCCAAAGCATAACACTCACAGAGGAGGAAACGACCCCGTTTCCTCCTCTGCTTTGTAATTTTAGTCTAGCTAAGGTGTGTAGGTTTCGAAGGTGCCGTCGTTGTAGAAGAGGAGGATACGAGTAATCGTTTTCTCCTCTTTTTTAGGCGGTTGTGCTGGATTATCTAAAGGAGTTACTTTAGGTGATTCGGCGATTTTTGGCTCTTCTGGGGGCTGATTTAGGACTTCGAAGAGGGAATCGGTGGGATCAGCGGGGATTTCGGCGTCTTTGTACATACGGCCGCGGCCGTTAATGAGCCAGTCAAGATTGAGCTCTGGGTAATGGAGGGAGAGACTTTCGAGAAAATCGAAGCCCGGCTTGTTGCGTCCGGAGATGATATTGGAGACGCTGGCCTTGGCGACCTTGAGTGTGTCGGCAAATTGGGACTGTGTGATGTTTTCTGCGGCTAAAAAACCCGCAAGACGCTTGTTCATGATTGTAAATTGCTTTTTACAAAAATAAATACAATTATTTGATTTTACAAGAGTGAATACGGGGTTTTTCAACAATCGGTGCATTAATTGTTGATAACTATAGCAAAGTATTAGATTAGATAAACGTAGTAAATAATTGGGTTTTAATATAGTATTAATTTGAAAATGGTATAAAAATAGATGTTTTACCGGTCATTTTGGTCAAAAGTTTTGTTTTGTTTAATTCAACAGTACAAATAACATAATATAAATATCTGATATTTAACATAATATGTATTAGTGTAAGTTTATTAGATATTTCCTCTTATAATCTTGCGAACAAGTTTAGTTCACAAAATTAAATCACGGGAATAATTCACATTTCTAAACAAATTGACTGTGGTGCGGTTTAATTTCTATAATTCAAGAAGTTTGTGTAAATTCGCGTCTGATGATGAGACCGAGCATAAAGATTGAAGACTACGCCTATCCTCTGACCGAGGAAAGGATAGCGAAATATCCGCTTCCGGAGCGGGATGCGTCCAAATTGCTGTATTATTGCGGAGGGAAAGTGTCGGAATATGTGTTCCGGGACCTCCCTTCCCTGCTTCCTGCGGATTCGCTGATGATTTTCAACGACACCAAAGTCGTTCCTGCGCGTCTTCATTTTGAGAGGGAGAGTGGCGCCCATATTGAGATATTCTGTCTGGAACCAATTGATCCGGTGGACTATAACCTCGCTTTTGCATCTTCGCAAAGTTGCTCATGGAAATGTGTAATAGGCAACTCAAAGCGTTGGAAAGGCGATATTCTGCGTCTTTCAAATCCCGAACAAAACCCGGAAATAGATGCCATTTCACTTAAAGCAACACTTGAGGTAAAGGATGAGCGTACCGGTGTCGTCCGATTCTCCTGGGATGGAGGGCTCCCCTTCTCCCGCGTACTTGAGATTGCAGGCACTGTGCCCATCCCTCCCTATCTGAATCGTGAGACAGAGGCTCTCGATACGGAGAGATATCAGACATTATATGCTAAGATTCGCGGCTCTGTGGCCGCTCCTACAGCCGGGCTACACTTCACTGAAAGGGTGCTGCAGGCTATCAGGGACAAAGGTGTTGTGACTGACAATGTCTGTCTGCACGTAGGTGCAGGTACGTTTCTTCCTGTCAAGAGCGCCGATGTCGCCGATCATCCGATGCACCGGGAGCCATTTACTGTTTCACTTGAGCTGCTTAAGCGCATTCGCGCGAATAAGGGCCCTCTCGTGGCCGTAGGCACGACTTCAGTGCGTACGCTGGAATCCCTTTACTACGCCGGAGTCAAGTGCATTCGACAGGGCTCCCCTTCTGATATCACGCAGTGGGAGCCATACGACGAAGAGTATTCCTACACGACAGAAGAGGCCCTGGACGCCCTTATTGGCTATCTTGAAACCAATGGGCTTTCTGCCCTACGCCTGGGCACCAGAATTATTATAGTGCCCGGATTCCGCTTCCGCCTAACTGACCGCATGGTCACCAATTTTCACCAGAGCGAGAGTACGCTCATTCTGCTCATTGCCGCATTTGTTGACGGCGACTGGCGAACCATATATGACTATGCTCTTGCCCATGACTTCCGTTTCCTGAGCTACGGCGACAGTTCCCTGCTTGTCAGGAAGTGAGATTTTTATTATTTTTGTACCTGTTATGGAAGACTATTCGGAATTCTCAAATATATGCCCGTACAATGACGAGGAGGCGTCCGCTGCTCTTGCGAGAGTGGCAGGACATCCGACAGTACCGGCGATATCAAAGCGCATCTTTCCGGACAAGCCGGATACATTCCTGCGGGACATTCTCCTGAATATCCACAGCGTGGACGAATTCCAGGGCCTGGTGATGTCCAGGGCCATCGACTGGGTCATCCAGACTTCGGCCCACAACTTCTCCTACGACGGCCTCAGGCATATCACGGCGTTGGAAGAGGCTGGCAAGAAGTACCTCTGCATGTCCAACCACAGGGACATCATCCTCGACCCGGCCATCACCCAGCTCATTCTCTTCAAGAACAATCTCCCCGAGACCGAAATCGCCGTCGGAGACAATCTGCTGACGAATTCATTCATCGAAGATCTCATCCGCTCCAACCGAATGATCAAGGTCATCAGGGGGATATCGGCCAAGGAGCTGTATCTCAGCTCGCAGTTGCTGTCCAAATACATTCGCCGGTGCATCACATCGGGCAAGAATGCGATATGGCTTGCTCAGCGCCAGGGACGCACAAAAGACGGCATTGACACTACCGAGCAGGGCCTCCTGAAGATGCTCGACATGAGCGGCAGCGGCGATTTCACCGCAGACTTCATGGAGCTCAACATTCTCCCCCTGAGCATTTCCTACGAGTATGAGCCCTGCGGCATACTGAAGGCCCGTGAAAAGCTTATTACACGCACCACCGGTAAATATGTAAAGTCTTCCGGAGAGGATCTACGTAGTATCGTTTCCGGCATTGTTACCCCCAAGGGCAATATCCACCTCAATATCGGAAGTCCCCTCACCGAGGAAGAAATCCACCGTGCATCGCTCTGCGACCGCAATGACCGTTACCAGTGGATACGCCACGCAGTGGACTTCCGCATTATATTCGGCTACAAGCCATGGAAGACCAATTTCATGGCCTACGACATCGTGGAAGGCACTACCAAATACTCTGACCGCTACCAGAAAGAGGATTTGGAAGCATTCCGCGAATATGTCGAAAAAGAGCTCGCCAAAGTTGAGCCCGAACTCGACAGGGATGCCCTCAGGGATATCTTCCTGCATATTTACTCCAACCCCGTCGTCTCCCGGGAAAAACTGATGGAGGGCGTTCATCCGGAATGATTTACAGGTGTCTGATACGTCCTGTCCTCAGGCTGTTTCCGAGTGAAATGTCGATGAACGTTTCACTCCGCCTGCTCCGTTTTTTCCACAAGTGCAGACTCGGCATCCTCGTCCGCATCGGCCACAAGAAGCGCTCCCCTCTCCTCAAGAGGAACGTCTTCGGGATCAATTTCGCCAATCCCATCGGCCTCGGAGCCGGCATTGACCGCAACGGCGAATGCTGCAACGTATTCAGCGACATGGGATTCGGCTTTGTCGAAATCGGATCGCTCACCCATCATGAGCAGTCCGGAAGGCCGCGTCCCCGCATTTTCCGCCTCAAGGAATGCGGCGCCATGGCCCAGCGTACCGGATACCCCAACAAAGGCGTTAAATCGGCCATAAATGCCCTCCGTAAGGATCCACCGCGCTGTCCGGTGGCCGCCAACATTGTATGCCGTCAGGGCAATATGAGTGAAGCCGAACTGGTCGAGGATTACCGCAATGCATTCGCGCTGATGTACGACTTCGCTGATTTCTTCGTCATCAATACGGTCATGCCGCCATTCGACGGAGTCGACCTGCTGGAGGACGTGGACGTGCTGTCGGAAGTGATGGACACGATCCTGGACATGCGCCTCTGCTATGATACGTACAAGCCCGTCCTGCTGAAGGTCTCCGCGGATATTTCAAGAGAATCGCTGTCCGAGATACTTGATTACTCCAGGCTTTCCGGCATTGACGGAATAGTCGCGGCAGGTGGCACGACTGCCCCTCCGGAGGACCTGAGCGCCTCTGCGGCCAAGCGCGTTGATAAAATCGGCCAGGCTATTTACAGCGGCGCTCCCGTCAAGGAGCGTACTCTGGAGCTGGTTCGTTTTATCAACTCATATACAGGTGGCACTCTGCCCATAATCGCTTCCGGAGGCATTATGAAGCCTCAGGACGCGGCTGACATGCTGGATGCCGGAGCGTCGCTTGTAGAGCTCTGCAGCGGCCTTCTGTACAACGGTCCCAAGCTCGTCAAAAACACCGTCAAACATCTCGAATCCATCCAAGGCAAATGACCACCGCATCAATTTGCACCATCGGCGACGAAATCCTCATCGGACAGATCGTCGACACCAATTCATCCCATATCGCCGAAGCACTTGAAGACGCAGGCGTCGAAGTGCGCCGTATGGTCTCCATAGGAGACAGCCGCGAAGATATCCTGAGAACCCTCAGCGAGGAATTAACCCTCTGCGACATAGTTATTACCACTGGAGGTCTCGGCCCCACCAAGGACGACATTACTAAGGCCGCGCTGGCTGAATTGTCCGGCAGCAAGGCCTACAAAACAGATGCGGTACAGGCTTCAATAGTCCGTGACATTCTCTCTTCCCGAGGCCTCGACATACTGCCTTCCAATCTTGCCCAGGCAGACGTTCCGGAGGCTGCAGAAGTACTTCCAAACAGACTCGGGACGGCACCGATTATGGCATTCCGTTTTGGCGCTGAAAGGTTTGGCCACGAGTGCTCGCTCTATTCGCTGCCGGGAGTCCCCCATGAGGCTGTTGGGGCTATCCCCCAGATTGTCGACGACATCAGGAAGCACTTCACCCTTAGCGATATATGCCACCGCAGCATTATGGTTTACGGCCTCGCCGAATCAGCACTCTCCGAGCTTATCGCGCCTTGGGAGGATTCGCTGGAAGCGGGAATCCATCTGGCTTATCTTCCGTCTACTCTGACCGGCGTGCGCCTGCGCCTTTCGGTTTACGGAGGAGACGGGCCGGAGGAGAATGAGCGCATCGACCGTGCAGTAGATGGCCTCAAGGGTATACTTGGCGACCGGATTTATTCGCTGAACGATGACAATCTGGAGCATGTTGTCGGCACCATTCTCAAGTCTTCCGGCAAGACGCTTAGTGTCGCTGAATCCTGCACAGGCGGTGAGATCTCGCACCTGGTAACATCGGTTCCCGGCTCTTCGGCATACTATCTCGGCTCTGTGACCTCATACGCAATTTCCGTTAAAGAGAATGTCCTCGGAGTGGATCCGGAAGTAATAAGGACGAAAGGCGTTGTCAGTTCCGAGGTGGCAGCGGCCATGGCTGAAGGAGTCCGAAAGCTTACCGGTAGCGATTACGCCGTTGCGACGACCGGACTTGCCGGTCCGGACGGAGACGGCAGTTATCCGGTCGGAACAGTATGGATCGGCATTGCCGGTCCACGCGGCACAAGGACCGAGATGCGGACATACAAAAACGACCGCAAACGCAATATAGAGCGTTTTGCGGCCGCTTCGCTGGATGCTCTCCGGAGGATGCTACTTGAGGACCTCCGTCATGACGCGTAGGAAATTGAGCCCTGCCACTTTCTCGATTTCAGCCTCGGAGTAGCCTCTCCGGGCCATTTCATCAAATACAGCGGGTATCGCACTGCAATCCTCGACTCCCTCGGGTGGAACGAGAATTCCGTCGAAGTCCGAACCGATGCCGACGGCATCAATTCCGCCGATCATGACGGCGTGGTCGATATGGTCGACAATCTCCTTTACGCCGGGGCGCGGAAGTGTCTTCAGGCGGTCCTGGGCATCCTGCCATGACTTGATTCCGGAAGGATTGAAAGGCTCTGCAATCCATTCAGCCTCAATTGCTTCCGCCCAGTCTTCGAGACCGGTGGCATCAGCCGCTTCGGCATACTTGTCAGAAAGAAACCTGGGGTAAAAATTGATCTGAATGACTCCCCCCTTGTCCGCGAGGGCGCGAATCATTTCGTCCGTCATATTGCGCCTGTGCGAAGCCAGGGCTCGGCAGCATGAATGCGTTGAGACTATAGGAGCGGAAGAGCATTCGACGCAGTCCCAGAAGGTGGCATCGGAGAGGTGGGCGACGTCGACTATCATGCCGAGGCGGTTCATCTCTGCGACGACTTCCCTGCCGAAAGGACTCAGGCCACCCCAGCGCCGGCCTTCTGCGGCACTGTCGCAAATGGCATTGTCGCCGTTGTGGGTCAAGGTGAGATAGCGTACTCCCTGCCGGAAGAACAGCCTCAGCAGGCTGATATCTTCCTGCAGTGGCAGTCCGTTTTCCATTCCCAAGAGGACGGAAATCAGGCCTCTGGAGCGATTGGTAGCAATCTCCGAGGGGCTCGTGGCCAGCGCGGCTACATTCGCGGAAGCGTCAAGGGAGTCGTGTACCCTCGCGAGCATCCGGAGAGCCCTGACGGTGGCCTCGTCGGCGGTAATGGTATTCGGCGTGAACAGCGCGAAAAAGACCGCATCGACTCCCCCGCGTTTCAGTTTGGGGAAGTCGACGTGGGAGTAGGGATTGTCAAGTGCGATATCGCGCCCCCTCAGTAGCTGGGACGGTGTATCGCAGTGAGAATCAAGAATGAACATTATCTCTTCTGGACAGTCGCGGACTTGATGCCGACGATCTCGATGATGGGCTCGCCGCCGAAGTAGAGTGTGCCGCCGTTGAGCTCCATCTTAAGCCTGTCCTTGGAGCTGACGGAGACGGTGGAAGAATTGCTGAGATTCACGTCAGCGGTGCTGGTAGAAAGAGCGGAAGCATCTATGTTGGAGGAGTTTGCGCTCTTGACTTTCAGGCTGTTGGTGGATTCGCCGGAGACGACGACCTTGCAGGAATTCTCCGTGGATACGGTGGTCTCGTAGGTCTCGCCGACTGCGGAAATTGTCGAGGAATTCTTGCCGTTAAGATTCAGGCGGTCGCAGGAGAAGTTGACTTTGCTGCTGGATGAGCCGGCGGAGGAAAGTTTGATGTCGTCGGCGTCGGCGGTCAGGTTGAGCATTGCGTTCTTGGAGACGTTGGCAGTGACGGAAGAGCCCTGGAGCGAGAGGGTCTTGATCTGGCTCTTGCCGGAGAGGTTGAGACTCATGCTTTCGCCTTCAAATACCTCTGTAGCAGTGAGTACTGCGTTGTCCTTAAGGGTAATGGACTTGAATGACGGTGCGCTGATCACCACGTTGAAAGTGGGTTTCGGAGCGTTTTTGCCCTTGTAGAGTTTGGTTACCTGTTTGGGGACTTTGGCGAGGGCGATGTAGAGGGTGCCTTCCTTTGCATAGCACTGGACATAGTCAAGGAACGGCTCGTCAATGGTGATGACCTCCTTGTAGTAGTCGGCGGGGACGAGCGTAACCTCGAAGTTTTCGCACACGTCAATGTTCTCGAAAGAATGCTCCCTGACGATCTCTTTGAGCTGGGCGGAAGCCGTGGTAGCAGCGACTCCGAGGGCCACTGTAGCGATGATTGCTTTTAAGAAATTGGTTCTCATAAGTTTTGGTATTATATTGATTCAATTAAACTTTCCCATTCAGCTGTATACATTTCCTCTTCCCGTTTGGCTTCGAGGTAGGAGCGGGTCAGCTCCATTACGTCGTCCTTTTCCGTCGGGTTGGAGAGGATGGCTTCAATCCTTCGGAGCTCTTCCTCCTTCTCCCCTATCTTTTTCTCCAGGAAGTCGATCCGGTTGCGCTTCTTTTTCTCTTCCCGCGACACTGCTTTCCTTGCGGAGAATGCCTCCGAGGGCTGTTCTTTAGGCGCTGCAGCGGGCTTCCCGGGCTCCTTGAACCGGCGTTCGAGCTCGGAGAGCGTCTCGATTTTCCTCTTTTCGAGGAATCTCGTAATGCCGCCGAGATGCTCGCGGACCCGGCCGTCGCGGAACTCGTAAAGCTTGTCGACGAGGCCGTCCAGGAAATCCCGGTCGTGCGAAACAACAACCACCGTGCCATCGAAGGCCTTAAGCGCCTGTTTCAGAATATCTTTCGATCGGATATCCATGTGATTGGTCGGTTCGTCCAGAGCGAGGAAGTTGTGCGACGAGAGCATTAGCTTGGCCATGCCGAGGCGGGCCCTTTCGCCGCCGCTGAGGACAGACACCCTCTTGTCTATGTCATCCCCTTTGAAGAGGAATGCCGCAAGGATGTCCCGGAGCGACTGCCTGACCTCGCCGACCGCTGCCCTGTCAAGGGTGGAAAACACCGTTTCACGCTGATCCAGGACTTCTTCCTGATTCTGCGCGAAGTAGCCGATGCTGACATTATGGCCAATCCGGGCCTCGCCTCCGAGGGGCTGAAGTTCGCCGGTGATAATTCTCATGAGGGTGGTCTTGCCTTCGCCGTTTCGGCCGACCAGTGCCACCTTCTCTCCCCTCTTTATCTCTATTTCGGCATCGCTGAATACCGTTTTTTGCGGATATCCCGCCGTAAGGTCTGTCGCTTTGAAAACAACGTCTCCGCTCCTTGCAGCCGGCGGAAATCTCAGGCTAAGCGCAGAATTGTCCTCGTCCTCAATCTCAATGCGGTCGAGCTTTTCGAGCGCCTTGATGCGCGACTGGACCTGGTTGGATTTGGTAGGCTTGTAGCGGAATCGGTTGATGAAATCCTCGGTCTTTTCTATCATCCTCTGCTGGTTGGCGAATGCCGCCGTCTGCTGGGCCATCCGTTCAGCCCTCAAGGCCACGTACTTGCTGTACGGCACCTTGTAGTCGTGGATATGACCGAGCATGATTTCAACCGTCCGTGTCGTCACGTTGTCGAGGAATTTGCGGTCGTGGGACACCAGGAGGACGCTGCCGCGGAATTTCTTCAGATAGTCCTCGAACCATTCGATGGATTCGATGTCGAGGTGGTTGGTGGGCTCGTCGAGGAGGAGGACGTCGGGATTCTTCAGGAGAATCTTGGCGAGCTCGATGCGCATGTTCCAGCCCTGGCTGAAGGTCTCGGTAGGGCGGTCGAAGTCTTCTTCGCGGAAGCCGAGGCCGTAGAGGGTCTTTTCGGCGCGGACACGGTGCGATTCGCCTCCTTCAAGGGCCAGGCGGTCGTTAAGGGCGGTCAGGTGGTCGATCAGGGCGGCGTAGGCTGGCGATTCGTAGTCAGTGCGGTCCAAGAGGGCGGCATTGGTCTTCTCCAGGTCAGCCTCCAGGTCCTTGACATAGTCGAATACGGTCATCGTCTCGTCAATCACGGTCCGGCCCCGGTGATGCTCCATTATCTGTGGGAGATAGCCGATGCTGATACCGGAGGGCTTGTCGATGGTGCCTGATGTGGGGGCCTGTTCGCCTGTGATCAGCTTCATGAGGGTGGACTTCCCTGCCCCGTTCTTGCCGACGAGCCCTATCTTGTCAGATTCGCTGATGTGGAAACTGACACCATCCAGGAGCGTGAAAGCGCCGAACGAGACGGTTATGTTGCCTAGGCTGATCATTTCCTGCAGAGAAGGATTGAGAGCTCCCAGAGGAGCCATAGAGGGATTGCTGCGACAATCATCGACAGCGGATCAGCCGGTGTGACTATGGCCGCGACGATGAGGATGCCGATGAAAGCGTGCTTGCGGTAGCGCTTGAGGAGGTCCCGGTGAATGACGCCGAGTGCCGACAGCAGCACTACCAGCATGGGGAATTCGAACACCAGGCCGAACAGTAGCACGGTCGAGGACAGCAGCGAGATATACGAATTGAGCGTGATGGTATTCTCAACCAGGTCGCTCACCGAATAATTCAGGAAAAACTGCAGGGCCAGCGGTACAATAAGGATGAAGCCGACCGCTATGCCAACGTAAAACAGCACTCCGCCGCCGAGAAAGGCCTTCCTGCAGGCCTTCTTTTCATTCACGTAGAATGCCGGAGCGACGAATTTCCATATTTCATATAATATGTACGGCACCGATGCAATGAGCCCGAGGCCGAATGCCATCTTGAGATGAACGAAAAACTGAGCCGTCACGTTGACATTGACGAGTTTCATCTCAAGCGGAATTCCGAGGGCGCGGTACAGGAAAAAGTCGCTCCTTGTTGGGAGGAATATGATTTTGTCAAATATGAATGACTTGAAGCAGAATGCGACTGTCGACAGGACAAGCACCGCAAGGGCTGAACGGACGAGGGTGCCCCTCAGCTCTTCCAGATGGTCCCAGAAGGACATTTCGCTCTCTGCGCGGGTCACTTTGCAGTCTCGTCGCCGGTCTTTTTCTCTTCGGTGGTGGAGGAGACTTCCTTCTGGACGTCGTTCATTCCTTCCTTGAAGCTCTTGACGCCTTTGCCGAGTCCTTTCATGAACTCGGGAATCTTGTTGGCTCCGAACAGGATGAGTATGGCCAGGACGATAATGACAATCTGCCAGGGGCCGATAACTCCGAGGGGATAAATGGCAATCATTTTATCTGTCGTTTAAGCGGTTTTCGATCAGGGAGGCCAGTTTGGCGGGACAGCGGACAGGCCTGAATGTCTTGCTGTCGATGAATCCGAGAACGGTTTCGCCGTCTGCGCATACGACGCCGTCCTGATTGAGGACTGCCTGGCGGACGACGAGTTTGGCCATGGGGACTGAGTCTATCATCGCGACCGCAGTCAAGGTGTCCCCCATCCTGGCGGGATGATGGAACTTGCACTTGACGCTGACGATCGGGATCATCACTCCTTCCCTTTCGCACTGTTCGATCGGGAATCCGCCGTCCGCCATCATGGCGTTTCGCGCTATTTCGAAATAGCGGATATAGTTGGAGTGATGCACGACGGCCATCTGGTCGGTCTCGTAGTACCTCACGGGGAAAGATGTCTCGAAATACATCATAATTATGGGCTTAACAAAAATGTTAAGTAGTTTAACTTAATTGTTTTATTGGCTCTTTTTCAGAGATTTGAGCAAATTTTCCAGGGTTTCGATACGGGAGAGGGCATCAGCCTCTTTTTTGCGCTCATTTTCGACCACGGCGGGCTTTGCGTTGGCGACGAACTTCTCATTTGCGAGCTTGGCGCGTACGCTGCGGAGGAAATTCTGCTGATACTCGAGGTCTTTCTCGGCCTTGGCGATTTCTTCTTCGACATTGATGAGTCCGCCGAGGGGAACGAACATCCTGACGGTGCCGACGAGGAAGGAAACGCCCTCGCCTTCTTCCTGATTTCCGAAGATGACTTCGCTGACGTTGGCAAGCTTCCTGATGACTGATGCCATCTCGGGAAGGAGACCTTCTCCGACGATGAGACGAAGGGGCTCTTTCGGGGAGATATTCTTTTCGTTCCTGATGGAGCGGACGGTGTTGACCGCTTCAAGGGCGATGGAGAACTGGGCGAGGAATGATTCGTCAATAACGCCAGCTTTGGGTGTCGGTGCGTAAAGGATGGTCTCCTTCTCTCCCCTGCTGCGGAGGTCCTGCCAGAGCTCTTCGGTGATGAATGGCATGATGGGATGGATCATCCTCAGGAGGGCGTCGAAGAATTCGGCAGTAGCCTCTGCCGTCGCCTTGTCGATGGGCTCCTGAACGCCGTCCTTGAAGCCGGGTTTGATGGCTTCGAGGTAGAATGCGCAGAAGTCGTCCCAGAAGAGACGGTAAGTAGTCATGAGAGCATCAGAGATGCGGAATTTGCTGTAATGATCCTCGACCGCAGTGATGGCCTGGCTTAGACGGTTGCCAAACCATTTGATTGCAACTGCCGATGCTTCAGGTTGTTTGGCCGAGTCATCTACAGTAAAGCCTTTGATAAGACGATAGGAGTTCCATATCTTGTTGCAGAAGTTGCGGCCCTGCTCTATCATGCTCTCATCGTAGAGGATATCGTTGCCTGCAGAGGAGCAGAGGAGCATTCCTATGCGGACGGAGTCGGCGCCGTATTCCTTGATGAGTTTGAGGGGATCCGGCGAATTGCCGAGTGTCTTTGACATCTTGCGACCGAGCTTGTCACGAACGATGCCGGTGAAATAGACGTTGGCGAATGGCTCCCTGCCCATGAATTCTTCGCCGGCCATGATCATTCTGGCTACCCAGAAGAAGATGATGTCAGGACCGGTCACGAGGTCGCTTGTCGGATAGTAATAGGCGAGGTCGGCGTTGGGCTTGTGGTCCGGATGGCCGGGCATTTCGGGATCGAAAACCGAGATGGGCCAGAGCCAGGAAGAGAACCAGGTGTCGAGCACATCCTCGTCCTGGTGAAGGTCTTCGGCGCTCACGGAAGGATTGATGGCCCTGGCGGCCTCAAGTGCCGCTTTTTCATCCTGCTCGACAACGAATGTGCCGTCGGGAAGATACCATGCCGGGATGCGCTGGCCCCACCAGAGCTGGCGGGAGATGCACCAGTCGTGTACATTCTCCATCCAGTGACGGTAGGTGTTGATATAGCGGTCGGGAATGAACTTGGTACGGCCGCTGAGCACGGTATCGAGTGCTGTTGAAGCGAGGCGGTCCATCTTAAGGAACCACTGGGAGGAGAGTTTTGGCTCGATAACGGCGTTGGTACGCTCGGAATAGCCAACAGGCGAGGTATAGTCCTCGACCTTCAGGAGATTGCCGCTCTCTTCGAGCATTCCGACAATCTTTTTACGAGCGACAAAGCGGTCCTCGCCGATGAGAATTTCGGCTTTTTCATTGAGGCAGCCGTTGTCGTCGATGATTTCCAGGACGGGAAGATTGTGCCTGAGGCCGATTTCGTAGTCGTGTACGTCGTGGGCGGGGGTTACCTTGAGGCAGCCGGTACCGAAGTCCATTTCGACGTAGTCGTCTTCGATGACGGGAATCTCGCGGTTGATCAGTGGAATGAGCACTTTCTTGCCTTTCAGCCAGAAGTGGCGTTCGTCCTTGGGATTGACGCAGATTGCAGCGTCGGCCATGATAGTCTCCGGGCGGGTAGTGGCGATCACGAGATACTGGTCTGTGGGGTTGCCCTTACCGTCAGAGATATAGTATTTCAGGTGGTAGAAATGGCTCTGGGTGTCCTTGTGGACCACTTCGTCGTCGCTGACGGCAGTATGGGCCACGGGGTCCCAGTTGACCATCCTGACGCCCTTGTAGATCCATCCTTTCTTGTAGAAATAGACGAATGTATTGATGACGGCCTGGCTCAATTCAGGCTCCATGGTGAAGCGGGTACGGTCCCAGTCGCAGGAGGCGCCGAGTTTGCGGAGCTGCTCGAGAATAATGCCGCCGTGCTCCTCCTTCCACGCCCAGGCGTGCTTCAGGAATTCCTCTCGGCCGATATCCTCCTTCCGGATGCCCTGCTCCTTGAGCCTGGCAACCACTTTGCTCTCTGTAGCAATGGAGGCATGGTCAGTGCCGGGTACCCAGCAGGCGTTCTTGCCGTCCATCCTGGCTTTGCGGATAAGAACGTCATTGAGCGTATTGTTCAGCACATGTCCCATGTGCAGGATTCCAGTCACGTTCGGCGGCGGAATCACGATCGTATAAGGCTCTCTCTCATCCGGTTCCGAATGGAAAAACTTATTCTCCATCCACCACCGGTACCATTTCTCCTCGACCACCGAGGGATTGTACTTAGCACCTAATTCCATGATATGCTTGCTTCAAATAAATCAACAAAAGGATGCCGCACTCCGGCATCCTACAAATATACAATTTTTTCCGCAAAATCACCAACTATTCTGCGACGGGCCGTATACTGTAACCTTTGTAGCGATATTTGTATCCTAACACGAATTCGTCAGATGATAAGAACAAAACATCTGCGGTCTCATAGTATTTGTTATCATCATGAAGGTCAGAGGTCCAATAATAACCATAATTTCCAACCCAATTAAGTCCTTCTTCGGTCACTTG
This sequence comes from uncultured Bacteroidales bacterium, assembly GCA_905233275.1. Lineage (GTDB taxonomy): Bacteria > Bacteroidota > Bacteroidia > Bacteroidales > UBA932 > Cryptobacteroides. The sequence continues at coordinate 62,326 of CAJODR010000015.1, forward strand.
CCCGGACATGGGGAGGAAGATGCTGTTGCCGCTGGGACCGGTAAGAAGATAGCCGTGTTGAGATCCTCGAATGGTCGCCTTACGGCAAGTAAACATGATCAATTCTTCAGCCTGATCTCTGGTTGGGATTCGCCATGGAGAACCCCATTTCTGCCGGGCCACGTCATCTGACAGGCTGAGACGGTGATTGTAATCTTCGGGAGTGTATTTTTTGAAAGTCAAAGTGGTGGAATCAATGAAACTCGTGTGAGAATAATTCTCCCATGTGCATTTATCCTTTGCCGTCAGTTCGCCCCATGCGAAATGCCCGCCGTCGTATTCAGGTTTTTCTGCACCGATATTGCAGGTGGCCCATTTCACGGACAGGCCGAGATCAGCATATTCGTGTTTTGACAGGGTCCCGGAAACCTTCTCTCCCTCCATGACCCCGTAATAGTCAAGAAATACTTTCAGGGTATCAGTGCCGTCAACAGAAACATAGCCATCTTCATATCCGATACACTCCACTTGCAAATAATCTCCTTTGTGCACTGACAATGTGAATTTGCCTTCAATATCGGTTACCGTCCCTTTGTTGTATGACCCGTTGATAAGTACTGAGGCACCGATGACCGGAGATTCGGGATCGACGGATTCATATACAAAACCCGTTACCTTTACCTCTCCGGTCCCGATCTTTGGGGCGAGGACAAGACGAAGACCTATGCAATTGTCTTTGTCATACGAGTCTTTAAAAATTTCCTCCCTTACTACGACATTGCAGTCTTCGGGCTCATCGAGCCAACTACCTCCACGGATTGTAACCTCATCCCCTTTCGTGGGCCCTTTTGGATTGACAAAAGCCGAATAGGAATAATACTCCTCGTCATAAATGTCAGAACATATCTCCCACACATTACCACTCATGTCGTAAATACCAAGTTCATTGGGCTTCAATGACTTTACCGGAGATGTCCCTTGAGATTTCCGTGACTCATCGTAAATGGCGACTTCTTTTGCATCGTTACTTCCGGAATAGAGATAGCCATTTGACTCCTGACCGCCTTTGGCGGCGAATTCCCATTCGGCTTCAGTCGGGAGGCGAAACTCCTGAGTTTCAGGTAGTTTGCCTTCGGCATGAAGTGTCTGATTCAGCTTGTCAATAAATCGCAGGCAGTCATTGTAACTGACAGTCTCAACAGGGAAATCAGGTCCTTTGAATTCGCTCGGGTTATCACCCATAACGGCAGTCCACAGGGCTTGGGTGACTTCGGTCTCACCGATATGGAAAGGACTGAGCCACACCTTGTGGACGGGGAAAACATCGTCTTCAAACTCCTGATTCTTCCTTATTTCATATGTGAAGAATGGTCCCATCACGAACTCTCCCCCTTCCACCTTGACCATGTGGAAATCAACGCCATCTACCTGGAAATCAAGACCTTCCCTTTGTGCGACGACGGGTTCGACCTTATTCTCCGAAGGATTATCTTCCGAACCGGACGAGAAGATCAGCACAAGGACAGCTACCAATGCTATAACTGCCCCTGCAATTGCCGGGATAATCCATTTGCGGTTTCGCGTTTTCTCATTAATGACCGGCGACTCTTCATCTTTAGATTCTTCCACGGAGACAATCGTTTCTTCGTTCTTTACGACCGTCTCATCACTGGTCACTAGTTGCTTTCTACCATCAAGATAGTCAAGAAACACTCCGACAGACTGGGGACGATCCGTTGCCGAAGGCTTCATGGCCACCAAAATGGTGTTCCAGACTGTATCAGACAGCCCTTTAGGGCGATTCAGTTCGGACGAGACGAGATAAGCCGCTTCCGGTGGCACTTTGCCTGTCAAAAGGTTGTACAGAGTGGCTCCAAGGGCATATATGTCCGTCGCAGGCTTGAATTCTGACACTTCACTGGAAACTCCCTGCTCAACGGGTGCGAAGCCTTTGCTGATTCCGACAGGAGTAGATGACGTGGCATTCCCCTCGATATCATAATGCTTTGACACCCCGAAATCTATCAGCACGGCATTCCCGTTGGCGTCCAGAAGAATATTGGACGGTTTTATATCCAGATGAAGGATATTGCGCTCGTGGATATATTTAAGCGCCTCACAGATCTGCTTGATGTAACCGATGGCCTTCTCTTCGGGGAGCGGGCCTTCCCTGTCAATCACCGACTTAAGGGATTCGCCCGGAATAAAATCCATCACATAGTAGACGGTGTCATTCTCCTCAAAATAATCGTTCACCCTTACGATGTGAGGATTGTTGAGAGTCCTGATCATCTTGGCCTCACGGAGGAACTTTTCACGGAAGACCTTGACTATCGCTTTGCTTCCGGTTGGCGGGACAGTTACTCTTGACTCCCCTTCCACGCGGTAGCACATGTCCTTCATGAAGAACTCCTTCACGGCGACATTCTCCTTCATCGCGGTATGCTCCGCAAGATATGTAATCCCGAAGCCCCCTTGTCCTAGGACCTTGATTATCTTGTATTTACCTCCCTGGAGAAGCGTGCCGGAGGGTAGTGTCATATTGATGAATACTTGATTAGAGCCTCATAGACTCTCTCTATCGGGAATCCCACGACGTTGGAGTATGAGCCTTCGATGCGGGTGATGCCGACGGCACCGATCCATTCCTGAATGGCATAAGCGCCGGCTTTGTCGTATGGCTTGTATGTGTCGACGTAGTATTCGATTTCACTCATTGACAGCTGTCTGAAATGCACCAGTGTGGTGTCGGAGAATGTCTCCTCTCCCCTGCTGTCGCGAATTGTGACGGCAGTCACCACCTTGTGCTCACGGCCGGACAGGTCGCTGAGCATCCTGATTGCGTCCGCGCGGTCGCGGGGCTTGCCGAGGATTTCGCCTGGATGGCGTTCGTCTGACGGGATGATGACCATTGTGTCGGCGGTGATGAGGATTTCGTCATCTCCGAGCGGTCTGTGAAAGCCGTGGGACTTGCCGACGGACATCAGCGCGGGGACTTCTTCGAATGGGATCCCCTCGCCTACGCTTTCCTGGAAATTATTGTCAGTATCGACCTCGAAATCAATGTCGAGGCGCCTCAGAAGCTCCTGCCGTCTCGGCGAATTGCTGCCGAGGATGATCCGTTTCCCGCCGAGGTCCATCATATATTAAAAACGCCGCTTGTATTCCTGGACGTCGTAATTCCAGCGTCCCTGCTGCTTCATCACCTTTTCGAAGGTATCGCGGATACAGCCTTTCCCTCCGGGGAATGGTGACACGTACTCCGCGGCTTCCTTGACTTCGGCAACGGCATCTGATGGCGCGACTCCGACGCAGTGCTGCATCACCGGGATATCCGGCAGATCGTCGCCGAAGAACATCACGCTCCCCTCCTCCAGTCCGTACCTCTCGCAGAACTTCTTGAAATCCACGTACTTATCCCTGGCGGCCAGAAAGATATCCTCCGGCGGGACACCGCATCCCAGCATTCGCTGCCTGATGCTCTCCGACCGTCCTCCGGTAATGGTCGCGACCGGGTAGCCATTCATCACGGCCATCCTGACGGCGAATGAATCCTTGGCGTCAAACGTCCGGTAAAGCTCCCCCTGCAGGTCGCAGAGGATGCCGCCGTCGGTCATAACACCGTCTATGTCAAAGGCGAATGCCTTGATCGCGGAGAAATCCGTCATGATTTGGAGCCGCCTCCAAGGGGTCCGAAGTCAGCCAGGTTGAATGTCCCGCCCTGCTGCTTGCCGCCGAGCGAGATCTGGCCGAACTGACTCTCGTACTTGGAAATATTGTCCGCCAGCGCATTGAGAAGCCTCTTTGCGTGCTCCGGAGTCATAACGATACGACTGCCGATCTCCGGCTTCGGAAGCCCCGGCAGGGATGTCGCAAAGTCAATCACAAATTCGCTGTGCGAATGCGAAATAATAGCAAGGTTGCTGTAGTGGCCCTTGGCCACCTCCGGCTTCAGCTCAATACTGATCTGCTGCTGTCCGGGCATATTGTTGTTGTCCATATAAAATACTAATTATAAATACCTGCCACGCATATCGCGTGGCCAAACGCAAATATACCGCTTTTTCTCCGCAATAGCAACAACCGGCTAATCTTTGACCGGACGAACGAGATGTCTGGAATAGCGGTAGTAGAAACTCATTTCGTAACGCCACGACTCAAAGTACAAGAACCATGAGTCAAACGGGTAGTCTGTGTTGAGAGATGAAGACATATACAACCACCCACATTGACCTGGAAGAAAAATGCTCAGGCCACTGGGACCGGTAACCTTGTAGCCGCGGCCGGTCCATGACCAACTACACTTGTCAATCAACTCTTTCAACTCAGATTGTGTTGGCGTACGCCATCTCCCGCCCCACAGACAATGAGCGGCATCATCAGAAAGATCAAGTGTTGTCTTATTATCAGGACTGCCTTCCCCGCTCCAAAACTTGGGCTTGTTCGACGGAACATACTTTGAGAAATGGCGACCACTGTTATCAGTACAATACTTCAAATTGCTCCATTTATACTCCCCCATTCCTAATTACTTCACCCACATATTGTTCATGTGATGCTAATTCAGGAACAGTTGATTCATCTTTATTACTCGACAAATAATACTTCAGTCTCGGCACGGCATTTTCAAGAAAGCGGTCAAGATCTTCATTATTCTCGGGGATGAAATCTATATTGCCGAATCCGTTTGCATCAGACAATTCTCCATAATAATCCTCACTCCCTTCAAATAAAGTCAACCTGAGGAATCTTCCACCGGTTATATCATCCCTTGCTGGCGCAGTTTCAGGTTTTATCCGTATCCTCGTGCGTATCTTGTTCAAGAAAGAGGCAAACTCACCTTCGGACAATGGTATTACAGTAAGCGTATTTTCGACTCTATGACATAAAGAAATGGATTGATTATCAGGAATTCTTCTATAATATAGCGGTACTTCCCGCCCTGAAGGGTGGTACCGGGAGAAAGTACATTTGAATGTGATGTGCTATTCATTGTAAAAGTCATTTTCATAGGAAGGATACTCGATTACCGGTAATGCTCGTGAGTATTCTATACCCAAAATACAATACAATAACCGGCCACTTTATTGGCACCAAAATGATGGCAACGATAAAGACAAACGAAATAATCAATTCCCTGATGAGAGGCCGTGATGAACGATCCATAGAAATTGTTAAGCGGCTACAGAATGCTCGTTACTATCTGGTTCTTCTTTTTTCTGGACTTCATGCAACTTTATGTCAAAAATCAGGAGGGAATTGGGCAGGATAGGGTAATGGCCAATCTCGCCATAACCCAAATCAGAAGGGATATAAAGGATAATTTCGCCACCCTCACCAATGAGTTGAAGCCCTTCACTAAATCCTTCGATGGTATGCTTCAAGACGAAAGAAATACTATCACCTTGATCAAAGGAATTCCCATCAATGAATGTTCCGACATAATCTACGAGGACAGTATCGTCGGCGCCGGGTTTTTTGTAATTACCTGGAGACACAATTCTATATGCCAGGCCGCTCTTTGTTACGAAAACGCCGGGAGTATTGGCTATACTGTCCAAGAATGATTTCTGCAAATCAAGATTGACGGCTTTTTGATACTCTTGCAGGCAATCCTCGCATTTCATGTATACCTCATAACTTATATTAAGGAATGGATTGATTTCAAAGTAGTTATTAATCTCAGGCAGAGAATAATCTCCATTTGACATCACCTCCTTATAAAGCCCGGAATCAATGAAAGCTACATAATCATTAATACCCTTAACCATTCGATTGAAAGAAATGGGAATCGGATTCCATCCCCTTAATGAAGCCCCCATGTACGCTCCGATTTCTTTGCTCGCTTTCTCGTAGTCTTTAACAGAATGTGGGATCGATGAATCAAAGATAGATTCATCTATCGACGGTGCGACCAGAGACTTGTCGCTGTAATACTGTTTTAAAGTATTCAGATATAGTGGATTGGAGATAATTCTCTTTATGCACTCTGCTTCAACATTATCTCCAAAATTAACCACACCCATCAAGTAGCTTAGACTATCAGTAAGTTCCTTTGAAGGAAGCAGGTGCGCATATTTCGGATTAATGTCGGAGGATAATTCTTCTGTCAATTCTGCCTCCGAATTTTCATGACGAGAGGTCGAATTATTCGAGAAAAAGACAATCGCCACCACAGCCCCCACAATGAGAACTGCCGAAGCTGCAATCAGCCAAAACGGCTTTTTGCGCTTTTCAGAGGGTATTTCCACGATAGTCTCATCGGTTGGCTTCTCATTCGGTTTATCTAGCACAGTCTCTTCATTATCCTCGTGAAGTCCTTCCTCCTTAGCATGTGGCTCCTTCTTCTCGTCATTCATTTGCGAAATAGCTTCGCTAGAGAACAAGGACAGAGCCTCGGAAATGTCTTGCGGCCTGTCTTTTCGCCGCGGCTGCATGCATTTTTCAATAACGCTCCAGAAACCGTCAGAAATGCCGGATGGACGCACGAGACCGTCTTCGTTGACGTCGGCGGCGTCAGGTGGATTTTTGCCCGTAAGAAGATAAAGCAGAGTCGCGCCGAGTGCATATATGTCCGTTGCCGGAGTGAACTGGGAGACCTCTCCGGTCTTGGATTGTTCCAGCGGAGCATATCCTTTGCTTGTGCCGGGAGGCGTACTGCTAGTCTGTTCCCCTTCTTCGTCGTAGTGCTTTGAGATACCGAAGTCAATGAGAACAGCACTACCGTTTTTGTCCAGGAGGATATTCGACGGCTTGACGTCAAGGTGGACGGTTTTCTGCGAATGAATATAGCCGAGGGCATCCGCAACTTCCCGGAAATACTTAAGCGCAGCCCCTTCGGTAAGTGGACCTTCTTTTTCTACCAGATCCTTCAAGGAACCGCCGGGATGGTATTCCATTACATAATAGGCTGTCCCGTTTTCCTCAAAAACATCGTAAATCCTTACGATGTGCTGATGGGACATGTCGGCTATCATCTGCGCTTCGCGAATGAACTTGCCGCGGAACTTCTCAACCAGTTCACGCTGAGTTCCGGCGGTTCCGACAGTCACCTGCGACGAGTCACTGTCCCTCTCGCAGCAATCCTTCATAAAAAACTCCTTCAGCGCCACCTTGCGCTTAAGAGCCACCTGTTCCGCCAGATATGTAATTCCGAATCCTCCCTGCCCCAGGAACTTCTCGATGCGGTACTTGCCGCCCTGGAGGGTGGTGCCAGGAGCCAGTGACAATGATAATTCAACCATAGGTTTTGGGTTAGTAAATGATTAAAAAGTGAAGCTGCCATACCAGATGAATGCTATCACTGAAATATGCAGGAACTGATCGAAGCCGAAAAGCATCCAGTAGGGTTTCCGTTTATTGTCTGACAAGAACGGAAATCGGGCTGAAAGACGTCCCTTGCCCCAGTCTATAAGGAAATGGGTTAGAAGTTCCAAAATGGATAACATAACCAAGAGTTTCCAGCGAATTCCCCAAATGGCCAGGCAGATGGCAACCAAAACAGTGTGAATAAGCGCATGCTGAAGGATTGGCCATAGAGTATGACCATCCGACTTCGCCCGTATCATCGCAGGCCATGTGAAGCAGAAATCGGCCAGATAATGGCAGAACAGGAGAATAATCAGCATGATATCTAATCTATGAGGTAATTTGAACCTACTGTGTTAAAGGTGTTGATTCTACTGTTTAGGAAGGAGTTTGTCGTTCTGCCCATGACAATGTGTAAAAACTACAAAATACTCTCTTCTACGAGGATAATTCTCTGTTCAGGGAGATAAACGACTTGCAGTTGCCACTTTTCAGAATCCATACTTACGACTGTATATTCGTAATTTCCATTTGTGAACGAATAATAGTCATCCACATCATCGTAAGAACCATTACCGATAACGATATCCGGTTTTTCAAACAAAGAATCAAATCCGTAATTCGCCCATGACGCATAACGATAGGTGCCGTCAGGCATTTCATCAATCATGACAATGTGTTCATTAAAGTAAAGCAACACATCTGCCTTTTTGAAATCACGAAGTGAGACATGACGCCAAAGCGGGCTCTTAATACCCTGATAGACAAATTGTTTGCCGTCGAATTTGTACTCCAGTACCTTTCCGGAAGCATATAAACTTCCATATTCATCCTTTTCTATGTGCGGCACATTCAAGGTCTTGCTTTCATTATCATAATTGACTATAAGATAATCTTCATACCCGCGTGGACAATTAATAATATCGTAATACCGTCCATCAAATGAATCAACATTCCAGTCATGTGAGAATGCGGCCAACGTTTCCTTCTTGGTCTTGAAGATGGCCGCCGGGACCAGTTTCCAATTCTCTATCTTGTATGCCATTATCTCGTAGCGTCGGAAACCTTTGCCGTGATAATAAATATATAGATAGTACTTGGACCCGTTGTCTGCCATGATAGTATCTGCGTAAACAGTCTCGCCATTACCGGAAGCAAAAGTCAGCTGCGTTACAACAGCCGTGTATACTGTCTTACCGACCAGAGCCTGAGCATAAACGAAGCCGGTATTCATGTCAATCACTATTCGTGAGTCCTCCTCAATCGATTCACAAATATCATATAGGTCAAAATCAAAGACTTCGCCAAATGATGATGCCTGTGTCAACTCCTTGGGTATATTTTGACCGTTAATTGCCAGACTGCACATCAGCAGTAATGCTGCCGAAAGAATAATTTGGTAAACTGTTCGTTTCATATTTCATGAATCAAAAATGTTCTGCATTGCGGTCAGCCCAGAAGTCAAAGGAGTCGATCCAGCCGAGTTTATCGTGAATGATGCGGACGAAATCTTCGGGAAGGATAACATTCTTCATGTCGGTGGCGGGACCGAACAGAGGGGCGATTTCTTCCGGCTTGAAGCCGGCAATCCCACACCCGATGCGGGTAACGAGAAACTTGTATTCGGGATGCTCTGAGGCAAAACGAATGAATTCGTCGACATACGGTTTGATGGTTTCAACTCCGCCCTGCATCGTGGGAATGGCATAGCTCTGGCCCTGCAGACCCACTCCCTGACCCCACTTCGCACCAAAATGCCTTAGAGCAGCATGCGCTGCTCCTCCACCGTGATACCCGGCAAGATTGGAACCGAATACGAAGATTTCGTTCTCCTTCAGCTGGCTGATTCGCTCAGGGGTATACTCTCTGTTGTACATAGTAACATTCAGTTTTTCACAAAAATACAAATCCTCTAGCATAATCGCAAGGGGTAAACTCCACAAAACACGGAGGACTAATTTTTAATAATTTGGCAAAATATATTTGATTTGCCGTTTTATTTATATATTTGCAATTATGAACGAAGGATTAGACATAGATATTATTAGAGCAGACGATTTCTTCCGCGAAATGCCGGAGGTGCCAAAGCAGACGGTGTATTCGCGTATCAGGGCAAAAGAGAGACGGGGCGAGCTATATTCCGTAGGGCACGGAATGTATAGCTCAGTGAAGAAACTGAAATATCGGCTTAGCATTTCCGATTGGATGACTGGAGTTAATTCGTTTTTGATTGAGAATGCTCCAGGAATTGATTTCTGCCTTATGGAGAAAGAGCGTAACCTCATAGTAGAAGCGTCTCGTCGAAACATTTCCATAGTGGCAGAATGCCTGAAAACCATGTACAATAATATCATTGTTGAAACCGGCAAGAGCCGTATTGACTATCATCTAGAAGGCGCTATTATCGTGAGACCTATGGTTTCCGAATCCCCCCTGATGGAGACAGATGGAATCAAATCACCATCGTTGGAAAAGAGTATGGTTGATATGCTGGTAAGCGAGCAAGGGGCCGCTGGAGATTATTTCCAGCGCGCATTTGAGCTGTATCAGGTAAACCTCAGCAGGTTGACTCGATATGCCAAGAGAAGAAGTGTAGAGGACAAATTGCAGTCCACTCTGATGAGACTTGATTCGCAAAGGATTGACCTGATGGGGAAGATTCAGCTCTACTTCTCTTCACAGCCAATTGATAAAGCCTGGCTATTTGGTTCATTCGCCAGAGGCGAAGAAAAAGAGGACAGCGATATCGACATCCTGGTGCAGTTTGACAAAGATTTCCGAAAGACGATGGGCCTTTTGCAATACATCGCTATCAGTAATGGCCTCAAAGATATTACCGGGCGTGAAATAGATCTTGTCGAGGATGGCAAACTCAAGCCTTTTGCCGTCCCCTCAGCGGAAAAGGATAAGATTCTGATTTATGAGAGATAGAGAGTCTGACAATAAACGCCTGGAAGACATTCTCCACGCCATAGATATCATTCAACAGTATCTTCTCACAATCCACAAGCAGGATCTTGAGAATGAATCCGTTTACTATTTTGCGGTCATCAAGAACATTGAAATCATAGGTGAAGCTGCCAACTCTTTATCTGAAGAGATGATCTCAAAGCGTCCAGATGTCAATTGGCGGTCAATAATCGATATGAGGCATTTCATGGTACATCACTACTTCGACATTGACGTAGATATCGTATGGAACACCGTAATCAACGATTTACTGCCGCTTAAAACAATTGTAAACGAACTGCTCACAGGACTCTAATGAGAAAGATACAGAATACATAATACAAACGCCACTGCAACTGCTGAGAGTACGTACCACTTGTTGTTTTTCCAAGTGAAATCGTATTTCATCACTTTCCAGGCGCTTACTCCGTCCTTTTTAATCTGTAGCAACAAGAATCCGGCTGCCAATACAGATAGAACCAATACCCATAATATGATTACTCTTGGATCACCCAATATGACGTCTGAGGGAGCCGCCACTTCATACACTGGTTCGGCCATTTCGTCTTGCACCACTGAGTACGTAAAATCCTGTTGTAAAAGATAAATCATAGTTCTGTCGTGAACAAATAGGCATAACAAATAACGCTAATGCAGAACAACCAGAAACCGAGTTTTCTGTTTCTAAGCATCATAACACCGGACATAACTGAAAGAGATGCGAACAAAAAACTCAACAACCTCCGCATGATGGTGACATATGGTGGACGATCCAAAAAAATAATTAGATCCTGTACCGCAAGAATTGCGCTTACGACTATAACCATCCACAGGGCTGCGATGACCACAGGGTGCTTTTTACCATCAAACTTTACAGATGGTTGCGACAGGGCGTCGACCTTGACGATTGGGGCTTCTACAACATCCAGGACGGTGGATTCGTCAGTGGTGACGGTCTCTTCTCCAGAAGAGTTGTTCGGCGACACAAATACTGGTTTTTCTTCTTTCTTATCATCCGGTGCAGAACCACCGTCCAATAACGACACGAATTCCGCGATGCTGCGGGGGCGGTCTTCGATGCGGATGGACATGGCTTTGCGGATGGGGGCGCGGAGGTGAGAGGGGATTTCGGGGGGAATGTTGAGACCGCCTTCCAGAACGATGTCCGTGGCCTGAGGTGGCACCTTACCGCATAGTAAATAGTACAGCGAGGCGCCCAGGGCGTATACATCCGTTTCCGGGGAGAAATCGCGGACGCCGCCGATCTTGTACTGCTCCACGGGGGCATAGCCATGACTGATTCCGACTGGCGTCGAACTGGTTTGTTCGCCGGAGGCGCTATACTGCTTTGCCAGACCGAAATCGATGAGGATTGCCTGGTTGTCCGGGCGGAGCATCATGTTGGCGGGCTTGACGTCGAGGTGCATTATCCGGTGCTCATGGGCGAATGAGAGCGCATCGGCAATCTGGCGAATGTACTTTACGGCAACCTCCTCCGGGAAAGGGCCATTTTCCCGTACATATTCGGCAAGTGACTTGCCTTCAATGTATTCCATCACATAGTACGCCGTTTCGTTCTCCATGAAAACGTCGTATATCTTGATGATATTGGGATGGCTGAGCCTGAAAATGGTGCGTGCTTCCTTGATGAACTTGGTGCGATACTGGTCAACCGTCGCAGCATTGTTCTCAGAGTTCGGTGACACTCTCGACGTGCTGCCGTCACGAAGGCAGTATTCTTTCATGAAGAATTCCTTCACGCACACCGGCTCGTCAAGCAGCGTCTGGACTGCCTTGTACGTAATCCCGAATCCGCCCTGCCCCAGGACCTTCTCAATACGGTACTTGCCGTCCTGAAGGGTGGAGCCGGGATGGAGGGTTACGGATGATTGAGTAGAGTCATTCATAAAGTTACCATTTCATTACCGGCATGTCGTCGGGGAAGTTGCCCCAGGCGACGGGGTGCTGATTGTCGCCGGAGAGGAGAGCGACGTTCTTGCTGACATAAACGAAAAGCTCCTTGGCTGTAATCGTGCGGTCGCGGTTGGTGTCGGCCTTGCCGCGAAGGGCGTCGAGGAGGCAGGTCGTGAAGAGGCCGTTTTTCATGTTTAGGTCGGGCCTTTCGTATGAGATTTCATTGGTCCTGCTGGCCAGGAGGAGCATCACGTTGGAGTTTTTGTGCTCCGGGGATACGGTATTGGTCCCTCCCCTGAGACCGCCGGCGAGACACGCGTCCGCGAATATCATCTTGTTCTTGCTCCTTGACGTGCCCATTGCCTTTTTCAGGGCATCGTATGTCAGAAGGTCGTCGTAAGCGACGAATCCTCCTTCGAGCCCGTGACCGGAGAAAAAGAACACGATAATGTCGTCTTTGGAAGCTTTGGCGAAAAAGGATCTGACCCCGGATAAGATATTGTCGACAGTCGCTTCTTCATTGAGAAGCAGTTTGACCTCAGCATTTGAATTCTGCTGGTACAGCAACTTCATCCTTTTGGCGTCATTGACCGTAAGGCTCAAGTCGTTGATCCATCCGGGATAATCGGCGATGCCTACCGAAAAGAGAAAAACCTTCTGCTGGGCTGCAGCAGGAAGAACTGTCAGCAGTGTCAGCAGAAGGATCAGGATTCGTCTATGCATAATTATGCGAGGAGATCGGGATCGGCGTTGTTGATGTAATCCGGCATGTCGGAATTCTGCGCATAATAGTCATTGAGGTGCTGCGCATCGCCGTCACGGCCGAAGTCACTGTTCTGCATCGGATCGTTCAGGCACGGGGTGTTGGCTTCAAACTCGGAAACGGAGATATGAGCGTCGGAAATGTCCGCGAGAATCTCGCTGCCGTCAATTACGCCGTCGCCGTCCAGATCGGCCGCCAGGAGGTCAAATTGGTCATCAGTGCCGTCAATGTCGATGAGGGCAGCATCTTCGCCGTCAACGGAAATGTATCCGACCGTACCCATGTGCTCCCCGTCGAATGACATGTGCTCGTGGCCGAGAAGTTCGAATTCCGGATCGGGCTCAATAGGGTCCGGGTGAGGATCCGGTCCGACAGGGTGATATGGCTCGGGATGCTACCGATTCAGCGTAAGCGGAGCGGTCGGAACTGTTCATATCAGCCCACTCCTCGCGGTTGTAGGTGCTGTAAATCTGGCCATGCCATGTAAATACACCACCAGCACCGACATCTGCCCTTGCTGCTGCAAAGGCTTCGCCGAATGACATCGAATCATCAACTTCCTGGCTTACGGGAGCGACTTCGTACACGACGGCATCGCTGGTATCTTCTTCGAGATTATCGTTATCATTGTTGATTACGACACTCCCCTCTTCTGCCAATTCTTCCTTGACTTCGTCTTTGATATCTTCTTTGAAATCATCGATTTCATGCTTTACGGCCGCTTCCAGTTTGTGGACGCCGTGAAGGCCGCTGGCGCCGATAATGATACCGGGGACTCCGCCCACAAGGACGCCGGTGAAGAATTTGCCCTTGCCTTTTTTGGCTTCAGGGGCCTTGGCTTCGGGGGCAGCCGGAGCATTGTTGTACACGTTGATGTGGTTGACTTTTGTACTGTCGTCTGACATGGTAGTTGGTTTTATTTATTGTGATTTAAATTCTTGTTCCGAATGGATCTTCACCTGTATCCACTTTGGGTGACTCGTCAAACACCCGCTTCATCTCAAATCTCAGAGTGGTTTGAGCGGCTGAAATAATATCCCCGTTCCGCAGCGAGACCACATCGGTTCCGGGGAGAAGGGCGCCGTTGATTTTTGTAACGTTTTTATTGTTGGCGTTGGAGATATAGGCGTGATTTAGGCCGTCGCGGCCGTCCATAATTTCCAGGTTGAAATGCGCCCGGCTGAATCCGCGGTCACCGGTCACAATCGGGATATCTGCCTTCGGAGGCTCCTGGTAGGTCATTCTTCCGACAAGATGTTTCCCTTTGGGGACATCGTATGATTTGCCGGTCACTTCATCATGAAGCCTGACAACGTACTTGTATTGCTGGAGGGTAACCTGCGTATGGTCATCCACCTTTTTGGGGATTAAACGCTTGAATTTGCCGTATGGACTGGCGACACCGCATGCCGGACATTTGACGAGTTTGCCGACGAGTTTGTCGCTGGCTGTTATCGTCAGTCCGGTCCCGCAGGCGGGGCATTTGGATTTGAATGTAGAATCTGCCATCGCGGATTATTCTTTGAATTTGGCTTTGCAGAATGGACACGCCTTGCCACTGAGAATCTCATTGTAGGGATGCATGAGGAAACGCTTGCAAAGCGGATTGGGGCAGACGTATTCCTTGCGGAAATCCTCGTCCAGCTTCTTGAGGAACAGGGGACCCTCACTGGCATTTTTCATCCTGATGACGGCGAATGCGATTGCCATGATAAGGGCGAGAATTATCATGATTACCCTGAGGTCGGGAAGGATGAATGCCAGAGCTATGGAGGACATGGAAATAAGACCGGGCAGGGCGCTCAGTGCGTTCAGCTTGTTCTGCTTTATCTGATAATCCATCTTCGCGCGGTCGTGATTTTCGTAAATTGCCTCCAGATGCTTGATACTGAATGACTTGACACTGGAGAATGAACGAAGGATTCCCTGGAGGTCCAGGCTGTATTTGTCGGGGCCAAGTTCGATTTCATCGTCAATGGAGAGACCGCTTTTGCGCTTGACTTCCACGCCGTTGACATATATGAAGTTGTTGTCGGTAATGTCAATTACCGTCACCTTCATATCATCGTCGATTTCTATCCGGCAATGCTTCCTGCTGACTGTCATCGGGACACTTCCTGGCTGTCCGTACAAAGACGTCTTGCCGTCAACGGTCACTGCCAACCGAGGCTGCTCCGTTTGTGCCTGCCGTCCGATCAATAGTTCCTTCATATCCTCGCGTTTAAGCTAAACAAACAAAAATAATAAATATTTACCAGAATTCCTTCCCTGAACGCAAAAAAATGCGCCGGAGATTGGCAGAGGCGACGGCGGGATCGAGGGCCTGCTCCAAAGGCATGTCGCGCGGAGTTACTTCCAGGAGGGAGGTGAAGCCGGTGGCAGATAGCTCGGCGGGGGTGTCGATGCGGCCGGATAGGAGGGTGACGGGGATGGGGCCGGCGTGGCGGAGGACGCCGAGAGGGAGCTTGCCGTGGAGGGTTTGGGCGTCAGAGCGGCCTTCGCCGGTAATGATCATGTCGGCATCTCGGATAACCTTCGGGAAACCGACGATGTCAAGAATGCGGTCAACACCCGACATGATTTGAGCGTCGAAAAAGGCCATGAAGGCTGCTCCAAGGCCACCTGCGGCCCCAGCACCCGGCATGTCGGAGACATCGACTCCGGTCCTCCTATGAATCTCGTCCGCCCACTCGATCATCCGTTTTTCCAGCACCTCCACCTCTTCGGGACTCGCACCTTTTTGAGGCGAATACACACGGGCCGCGCCTGCAGGGCCGACCAGCGGATTGTCAACATCGGAGAGCAGTTCGAAAGTACATCCCGACAGAGCCGAGACCAGCTCCGGCACGGCCATCATCCCCTCTCCCCCATCGCAGGTAGCAGTGCCTCCGAGGCCGATCAGATAACGCGTCGCACCTTCAGCCCTGGCGGACAATAACAGCTCACCAACGCCGTAGCTGGAGGCAATAAGAGGATTGCGTTCGTCCGTGGATAGCAACTTAAGGCCGCATGCTTCTGCCACCTCAATGACGGCTGTATCACCGCAGATGCCATATCGTGCGGTAATAGGACGCCCTAGCGGATCCCGGACGGTAGCGCGTCGATATTCTCCGCCAAGGGCAGGAACAATGACGTCCACAGTCCCTTCACCGCCGTCGGCAAGGGGTAATTCAACTACTTCCCAGTCCGGATGCAGTTCCCTGATAGCAGATGCGATGACCGATGCGACCTCCCGGGCAGAGAGGCAGCCTTTGAAGGAATCAGGTGCTACAACTATCTTCATTCGGCATCTAAGATACAAATTAATCAGCGTTTTTTTGTATCTTTGCAACCGCTAATGACCCAAAAAGATGAAAAAACCTGTACAGAGCCTAGTCGCGATCCTCGCAGCCGTCGTAGTGACGGGAGGGATCTCACTCGCATACAATAAAGCCAATCTTCCACGCATCGCAGATTCGGAAGCCACTGTCGCCGACACCCTGGTCATCAACACTACGGCAATGGGAAAGGACATAGAAGGCTTCAAAGGCGCCACGCCGCTTGAAATCAAGGTCGCAGGCGGCAAGGTCGTCGCAATCAAGGCTCTTCCCAACAAGGAGACCCCGGGCTATTTCCGCATGGTTCAGGAGAGCGACATTTTCACTAAACCCATAGGGCTCAGCGTCAATGATGCCCTTAAACTTGAACTTGACGCAGTCTCAGGCGCCACTTATTCTTCAAAGGCGGTCATCAAAAATCTCCGCCTTGGCCTCGCGGCCGCAGCGGAGAAGGAGAAGTAATAATCTCTGTTTATTATAATTTGGACAGCACTTCCTGCGGGGCGACTGAATAGATTTTCATATCATATTCATCGTCTTCATAGTAGACGTAGTACAAATAATAACCTGCTTTCTGCATTACCTGGAGAAGGATTACAAGCTCTTCGTTGGTCTTGCCTTCTTCGACGAGTCCATCTATCGCTGCTGCTTTCATGTCATCGTATCCTGTCATTTCAGCATTCCATTTGAAGTCCTCCCAGTCATCATCGTCTATCAGGAAATAATAGTAGAATCCCTTCTCATCTTTGTCCACGTCAATGAAGCTAAGGGTAAACTCGTCAAAAGCCATCGGGAGATCTTCGTTAAGTTCGTCAGCCACCTGCTCCAGGATCGCCACCCAGTCCTCCTCGGTCATATTATCCTCGCTCCAATCCTCGTCCCCGGTAAGTTCAACCATCTTCTCCCTGAACGCCTCATCCCTGTCGCTGTCCCCGAACAACGGGTTGCCGCTAAGCTGCCTGATGAGGACGAATATTGCCGCGGCTAATACCAGAAGCGCCGCCAGCAGCCCCAGATACACGCCCGTGTGCGATTTCTTTACAGGACGATCTGAAACGGCAGGACGCGGATCTGCCGGCTTATCTGCAACAGGCTCGGCTGGCTTTTCTATAGCTACTACCGGCTTTGCAGCAGCTGCTACAGGCTCCGTCTTGGCCTCCGCAGGAGCCGTAACCGGCTCTTTTACCGGCGGCGGCAAGACCACCGTGTGTCCTTCACTGAGGATTTCCATGAATTCGCCCACATTGGCCGGACGGTTTTCGGGCAGCACCGCCATTGCGCGTTTGATCGCTTCGGATACAGGTGCGGAGAAAGGCTTTTCCGGTGCGGGCAGTTCGTGGCCGACGAGTTCCGGAGCCTGAGGCGGCGTGATTCCCGTCAGCATTTTGTACAGGGAGGCGCCGAGCGAATATATATCCGCCTGCGGCGAGAATGTGCTCACTCCACCGGCCTTGTACTGCTCAAGTGGCGCATAGCCGTGGCTGATAGCTACGGGAGTCGTACTCGTCTCCATGTGGGAAGACACGTCATAGCGCTTTGCAAGGCCGAAATCAATCAGCACCAGGCGGCCATCCTTGGATGAAACCATCATATTGGCCGGCTTGACATCGAGGTGCATGAAATTGTTGGCGTGCACAGTCCCGAGTGCCTCTGCGGCCTGCCGGATATAACTGATGGCGGTCGATTCGCCCAGAGGGCCGCTTTCCTTTATGATATCGGCGACCGAGCGGCCGTCGATGTATTCCATCACATAGTATGCTGTATTGTTGGCATTGAAGATGTCAATAATCTTCACGATGTGTGGATTCTCGAGCTGGGAGATGGTCTTGGCCTCCTTGACGAATTTGGCCATGTAACTCTCCATCATGTCCTGGTTGTTGACCGTGCCGAGGGAGACTCCTGTGGAGCCTTCTTCCCTCTCGCAGAAATCCTTCATGAAGAATTCCTTAATGGCAACGACACGCCCGAGACCGGTCTGCTCGGCCTTATAGGTAATGCCGAATCCGCCATGGCCGAGGACTTCGAGTATCTTGTATTCTCCGTTTTTCAGGAGGCATCCCGGAGCAAGGGAAAATGCTGCTTTTTCCATTTATTCTTTAGTGTAAGTATCTGTAAATGTCCTTCCCGAACGGTAGCGTCCGGTGACAGTAACGCTATGCTCGGGAGCATCGGCGAAGAAGATTACGCGTGCGACACCACCGCGCGCCGAGAGGAGGAGGCCGCCTTCGACCTTCCACGAGCAGGAGGAAACGTCGGTCATGTCGATGGAGAATGACTGCCTGAGCCCGTTCCGCACCTTGACCGGATGCAATATCATCGCTTCTTCGAAGAATTCGCTCATGCCCTTATCGATGTCCTCGAAAATCCCGTTGAGTTCGCCATGCGCCTGTTCCCTGTCCAGGGAATGCACGTCCGGGATATGATATGACGTAAACTTCGTCTTCATGCCCTTCTGCCGCGCCCTGGCATCGATTTCGGCCGATCCCCACATCGTGTCGAAGAACCACTTGCTTGCGAAATCGAGATACCCCTTGAAGGGAGATCCTTCCCCGTAAGGGACCGTCGGGTCGTATTGATTGTGCCACGAAATGATCGCCGTGTTCGGGGAATTGTCGAGAATCGACAGCGACTGCACCGCCCCCCAGAGATTGCCGACTCCCCGGATGGTGAAGTCCGCTTTCATGTCGGGATTGACAGAATCGAGGGCGCCTTCGCCTCCAAGGGGACCTGAGAAGGTATCGACCGGCCGGTCTTTGTCCCTGACGAATGCTGTATTGAGCGATGCGATACCGCCCGCGCTTGGTCCTGCGATGAAAATCAGGTCAGGATCAATCTTCAGGTCCTTTCGGTTAAGCAGGAAGCGAATGGCCGCGCGCGTGTCCTGCACCGCACGGTAGCCTGCCCTGTTGACCTCACCCTGCACCGTCAGGTCGAAGCCGAGACGGTAATTGACAGCCGCGGTCACGTATCCCCTTTCGGCGAATCTCTCCGCCCAGAGCCGGATATCCGGATCCGTCTTATTGCCGGCGAAGAATGCACCTCCGTGCAGCAAAACAAGCAGCGGGCGCTTGTCCGCCTTGTCGTCCACTGGGACGAATATATCCATCGTAAGCTTCTGCTCAGTGAGTTTGGGCTGGAAGATCTGGCTGAGTATGTTGGAGCGGAGCGAAAGGTCCCATATATTGAGATTGAACGCTTTTTTGGCGTAGGAGACAAAGAAATCCTCCTCCCATGGCTCGTCGTAATATGTCCAGTATCCCTTGGCTTTGGCATAGAAAACATCTGGCTCCATCCTGAAGGAATACTTCCTTTCGATATACGGATGGCATTCTTTCACAGGGACATAAGCGGGAACATTGTGGCGCTCAACTTTGTAGTCCCGACGGGTCCCGTCAGGGAATGTCAGGCGCACGGTTTTTCTCCTCTCCTTGGCGACTGCGGTAGTCCGCTGAGCCGTCAGAGTGCCGCCGTCGCGGTAGTAGACACAGGAGAGATCCTTGTCTCCCTGCTTGTTGAAAATGGCATATCCGCTGTCCTCATCGGAGGAGAGATGATACCACGTTCCTGTGGTTATCTCAACTACCGAGCAGGAGGCCAGAAAGGCAACGGCGGCAATAATACTGGCCAGACGTATTATGCGTGATATTTTCATGACTTGCTGTTTTCAAAATGGTGCCAGCCGGACTCCCAGGCCCTGAGGAGCAGGGACTTGTCAGCCGGCTCCAGAAACGAACGGACAATGCTCTCACGGCAAAGCGCTTTGAGATCATCAAGACTCAGGTCCCAGCCGATCGTGACGCCGAGGTAATCGGCGACAAGCGGCTCGTCGGCCTGATATGCGGCGTCATCGGAGCATATCACTACCGGAATCCCTTCTGCCCTGTATGTGGCAGCGGGATGCTTCGAGAGGTCGTCGCAGTAACCGAGAGCGACATTGCTGACGGGACATACTTCGATGCAGATATCCTTCTCGAGTACCTCCTTAAGAAGGGCAGGATACCTGTACAGGTTGAATCCGTGCCCGAGACGGTCTATGCCGCAGCGGAGAGCGATTGCTATCTCATTGTTTTCTCCGCGCAGGCTCTCGCCGGCATGGAGGGTAAGCTTGAGCCCTGGATGATTGGCCACAATTTCGCGGATGCGATCCTCGTAGCGTGCAAGCGAATAGCTGGTGTCTTCTTCATTTACAATGTCGATGGCAACCAGCAGATCAGTATTGCCCCTGTAGACGTCTTTGACCATCTGGCGGACGTACATGGCGTTTTCGATAAGATTGGAGAACTGGGGATCCCAGATTTTGTTCTTGCCGGCGCAGCCTACTATCCTAAGGGTGAAGAGCGGATCAACCTCCCTGACGCACTTGAGAGCACGCTGGAAGGCCATTCCTCTCATCAGAGCGTCCTCCCTGGATCCGAAAAACGGGCATCGGAGCTCAAGGTGTTCGACTCCTATAGAATGATAGTAGAGCATCACCCGGGTGTAATAGTCTTCCACCAGGGAAGGTGTAGCGCAGATGGTGCCGCACCTGGTGAAAATGCTTTCGAAGTACTCCCAGCGGTCGGCACCCTCAGCGGCGCCGAGGATTGTCCATATTCGCCTGAAAGTATCGACAGTGTAGCCGCTCTCAAGGCATTCCTTCATCGTGACGAATCCCTCGGCCATGCCCACTCCGGCGTAACGGATCTGCCCGAAATTGTCGGCGTCGATGCCCACGACGAGCTCCGGATGGTCGGCAAGGAAACGTACCTGTTCCCTGATCGGGAGAATGGCATCGGCATGCGCGTGCAGGTCGGCTCCCTTCGGCATTCGCCTCAGAAATTCGTACAGGCCGGTCTTGTAAATCCCCGTGTCACGGAGAAAATCCAGGCGGGCCCCCTGGGGGTAGGCGGCGAGAAATTCGCGTTTGAGTGATTCGAAATGCTTTTTCATGGCTATTCCCATTCTATTGTGGACGGCGGTTTGGAGGATATGTCGTATACCACGCGGTTGACGCCGCGGACCTTATTGATGATCTCGGAAGATACTTCGGCGAGGAGTTCGTAAGGTAGGTGGACCCAGTCGGCAGTCATGCCGTCGACCGAATGGACGGCCCTCAAGGCTACTGTCGACTCGTATGTCCGCTCGTCGCCCATGACCCCTACGGATTTGACGGGAAGGAGCATCGCACCCGCCTGCCAGACCTCGTCATAGAGGCCGTATTGGCGAAGGGCGGAGATGAAGATAGCGTCAGCCTCCTGCAGAGTACGGACCTTGTCAGGAGTGACTTCGCCGAGCACCCTTATCCCAAGGCCAGGGCCGGGGAATGGATGGCGGTTCAAAATGGCCGGGTCGAGTCCCAAGGCCTTTCCGACCTTGCGGACTTCGTCTTTGAACAGTAGCCTCAGTGGCTCTACTATCTCGAAATGAAGGTCCTTGGGAAGGCCTCCTACGTTGTGGTGGCTCTTGATGGTGACGGCCTGGGTGCCGACGGGAGCGGACTCGATGACATCGGGATAAATGGTGCCTTGGGCGAGGAAGCGGGCGTTGCCGTATTTCCTTGCAGCCTCATAGAACACTTCGACGTAGTCACGGCCGATGATCTTGCGCTTGGCTTCCGGGTCAGTCACACCGCGGAGATCGCCCAGGAAGCGGTCCGCAGCCCTGATGCCTTCGACCTGGAGGCCCATTCCTCCATAGGATGCGAGGACTTCGTCGAATTCGTTTTTGCGAAGTAGTCCGCTGTCTACGAATATGCAGTGCAGCCTCTCCCCTACTGCTTTTTGCAGCAGAAGCGCCGCTACGGATGAGTCAACACCACCAGAGAGCCCGAGAATGACTTCGCCGTAACCGATAGTCTCCTTGAGGGACGTGACAGTGGAGTCGATGAAGCTTGCGGGGGTCCATTCGCCGCTGCAGCGGCAGATGTTTTTGACGAAATTTGAGAGGATGCGAGGGCCTTGGTCGGTATGGTGGACTTCCGGGTGGAACTGGATGGCCCAGGTGGATTCGCCGTCAAGGCGGAATGCGGCATTGGAGACATCGTCCGTCGAACCGATCAGCCGGGCGCCTGCAGGAAGGCGTACGATGCTGTCACCGTGAGACATCCAGACTGTGGTGGATTTCGGGACTCCGTCGAACAAGGGGTCGTTGTTTTCAGTGTGGAGAATTGCGCGGCCGTATTCCCTGGAAGGGGCTCCTGCGACCTCGCCGCCGCCGAGCTTTGCCAGCAGCTGGGCTCCGTAGCAGATCGCCAGCACCGGGACGTGGCCCCTGATGCCGCTGAGATCGGGCGACGGGGCATCCTTGTCATTGACGGACGCGGGGCTGCCGGAGAGTATTACTCCCCTCACCTCCTCCGTCAGAGCGGGGATATGGTTGAACGGATGGACCTCCGAATAGACGCCCGCCTCGCGTACTCGCCTGGCAATCAGGCGGGTGTACTGCGAACCGAAATCTATGACAAGAATCTTATCCACGGTAGTTTGGTGATGGTTTTGCTATTGTGACGTCGTGGGGATGGTTTTCGCGGACGGTCGCCGGCGATATCTTGATGAATCTGGCTTCATGGAGCGCTTTTATGTCAGCGGCTCCGACATATCCCATACCAGAGCGGAGGCCGCCCATGAGCTGGAAAATCACGTCTCCGACGGGGCCCTTGTATACCACGCTGGCGACGACGCCTTCAGGAACGAGTTTGCCGCCGCCCTTTTGGAAATAGCGGTCGGCGGAACCGGCACACATGGCGTCGATCGATCCCATTCCGCGATAGCCTTTGATATGGGTGTCGCCCACAGTCATGACCTCACCTGGGGTTTCGTCCGTGCCGGCGAACAGGGATCCGCACATTACGCAATCTGCTCCTGCCGCCAGCGCCTTGACTATGTCACCGCTGTAGCGGAGTCCGCCGTCTGCAATGACGGGGACGTCTCCGGCCTTTGAGGCAGTCTCCATGATGGCTGTAAGCTGAGGAACTCCGACTCCCGCCACGATGCGGGTGGTGCAGATGGATCCGGGGCCTATTCCGACTTTGATCCCGTCGGCGCCAGCCTTCACAAGTGCTTCAGCTGCTTCTGCGGTAGCAATATTGCCGACTACGACGTCGGTGTCCGGGAATGCCTGCTTGATTGTTTTCAGGGCATTGAAGACGCCCTTGGAATGCCCGTGCGCCGAGTCGAGCACGAGAGCATCGACTCCTGCCACGACGAGAAGTTTTGCGCGGTCAAGGACATCCGAGGTAATGCCTACTCCAGCGGCGCAGCGAAGGCCACGTGCCTTGACAATTGCGACTTCAGCAGCCTGCCTTTCGGCCGGCATATTTTTATGTATCACGCCGATGCCGCCGGCCTCTGCCATGGCGATGGCCATCCGGGACTCAGTGACAGTATCCATTGCTGCCGATGCTAACGGAATCTCAAGCTTTATATGTCTTGAGAAGCGGCTCGCTGTCGAGACATCTTTCGGCAGCACCTCCGACCACGCCGGCACGAGCAGGACGTCGTCGAATGTGATACCTTCACCTATGATTCTGCTTGGCTGCATGCTAGAAGACGTTCCACTTGACTTCGGGTTCGTGCGGCTCTCCGATGACGGACTTTTCGAAGGCCTCGGCTTTTTCCATGCTCACGTCCTTTCCGTCAAGGTTGCATTCTTCAGGCTCGCCGTACACTGTGATGAGCTCAAGACGGTTGGTTACTAAGCTTTGGTCGAGTTTGACCACTTTGACCTGATAGCAGGGACCTCCGCAGGGACCGGAAATCTTCACCCCATGATCGCCGAAGGTCGCATAGTTCTGGTAATCGGTAAAGCCGATAATCGACATTCCGCCCTTGAGGGCGATGATGGCGCCGTTGGTCTTGGTGAAGTCACTGAGCCAGAGCTCGTTGTAACCGTCACCGTCGACGTCGATAGAGGCCCAGCGGTCAATTGACACGCCGTCAGCCTCTTCGAAAGTATGATAATACTCGAGTGCGTATGATACCAGGTCCTCGTCATCGAGGAATATTTCCGTTTTCTCGTCACTCAGAATGAGCTCACCGTTTTCCCACTTCAAAGTCGTAGTTGTTATCTCGTAAGGTCCGGTCTTGGTGTAGCCCCTGATTTCCTTTGCTTCGGGATCTACTTCCGGATTTGCGATATTGCAGTATCCCTCGACATACTCCGGCTCCTTGTCAGGAGACAGAAGGAATGCCTGATAGAACTCTTCCACCCGTCCGTAAGTATTCAGGCCTAAATATACAAGAAGGTCGGGAGTGCCGTCGAAGTTGACATCTTCGTATGAGAGCCAGTTCCTGGTGCTTACTTCATCGTCATCCATCGGCGAATACAGGTCCAGTTGAGTGGACCACACAGCTTCGTTCCCTCTCGTGCCTGTCACTTTGATAAACTCATAGTCGCCGCTCGGCCCTCTTTCCAGAGATGAGACGAATTGCATTGGCTTTTCCTCCGCTTTGGTCTCGACAGCGGTTTCCGCTTTGGTTTCATCCTTGGGGGCGGATGCGCCCTTGCCTGTCCCCTGTTTGCACGCGGCAATCACCGCGAGAGAGAGAACTATAAGAAAATACTTCTTCATAGGGATATGGTTTAAGACTTCAAATATCGCAATTTTCCGGGATATTTCCCAAAAATAATTATATTTGCAAGAAAGACAGTTAGTTACCATGAAGAAAGTACTCATCGCCCTCCTCGCCGCACTCTGCATCATAGCATGCAACTCCAATTCCGGCAAAAAATCCTCCCGCTCAAGCCGTTCCTCAAAAGCCGAGAGCGTAGCCTCCTCACCAGTCAACGAGTATATCGAACTTACCAACGAATGGTTCCTTCTCAGCGTCCGGGCCGATGCATCATACCTGTCCGACTCTGCACGCGAAGAAATTGAAGATGAGATGGAAAAGGTCGAAGGCCGCCTGGATGGTCTGAAGATCCGCTACAAGGATTACCACCTCACAAAAGCAGACCGCGAGCTCCTCACAGACTGGCTCGACAACACCCTCCCCAAATATGGCCGCACCCCCAGCCGCAAAGACTACCGCATAGTCGAAGCCGCCACCACCCTCGCCGATTTGGAATAACGACTAGTTGCCGTGGCTTTAAGTGCCACGAAATAATCTACTTCCAGAGAATATAAGTTTCGTTTTCGTAGATGCCGGTGCGGGCTTTGGGGTCGAAGGGACGGGAGGTGCCGTCGGGGCCGACCCACCAGCCGCCGGATGCGTGGCCTCCGGTGAGGTAGATGGCGTTTTCGACGCCGAATTCGACGAGGGCCTGAGCGAAGTCGTGGAATGATTCGTCAGTCTCGCTGACGGCGATGAAGATCTGGCCTGCACGGCTGCAGATGGCGCGGCGCATCGTTTTGTTTTTGGGCTCGTTTTCTACGAGTGTGCCGTTGTCTACAAGAGGGTACTGGCGGAAGAAGTAGCCGCCGCTTTCCACTGCTTCCTCAAACAGGGGTGAGTCGGCCGCAACGCCGATGGTGACTTCGCCTCCAAGAATTGCGCAATAGCCTTTTTTGGACATGCCGAATGCCAGCGCCCTGCCTTCGCAGACGAATGCTTCGTTGATTTTGCCGTTGTCTGCGCGGACGTCAGCAGCGCGTGCCGCGAGAATTATATCAGAGCCGCTTGGTACATCTGCGGTCAAGACCGGAGTCGCATTGTGGGGCAGATAAACTGCCAGCTGGACAGTGCCGACGAGTGTGTCTATCCTTTCGGTGAAAGTGCGGTCGTTGGTGACTCCGAGAGGCTCTAAGTCGAATTGGGTTGCGCTGACTGCGGTTTCCTGGGATTCGGCTTTGGTCTTTGGCCAGAACACGACAAGCAGTATTCCGATTGCAGCAACAATGGCGAGAATAATCCATACCAAGTTCCACTTGCCTGATTCAGGAGCTGTAGTAACACCTGGCTTTCCGATTACCCGGAATTCGTCATCGTGTATTTCATTTTTTTTGTCAGTCATCGCTGTAAGTGGCATCGAGATATGCCTTTAGTTTAACGAGCACTTCGCGGGAAGGCTCAAGTTCCTGATAAAAACATTCGCAGTCAGACAGGACGAGGCGCTTCTGGCTGATGTCAATGAGGTGGACATATTCCATATTAACAATATATCCGCGTCCGAGACGAATGAAGCTGCTCCCCTCGTCGCCCAGCTGGTCGCTGATCATGTCCTCCAACTGTCCGAGCTGATAGGAGACCATCTGGGGACGGCCGTCCAGCGTGTGCACGTCCGAATAATTGCCGTCGGCAGAGATGTACACAAGCCGCTCCGGCGGAATCCTCAGCATCTCCGTACCTTTTGATATTACGATGAATTTTCCCACTTTGCGTTTGTTCTTGACGCAAAGATAGTGAATTATTGCGATTTTTCATATCACTGAAAATACCATTCGCCGGCAAAGATAATCAAAGCGCAGCGACTATTCTCTACGCTTCCGGGACGACTGTACGAAATGGACGAATACTGTACGAAATGAAGGGGAGGACAATGCTTCGTACACGGCGGGCGGGAGTCCATACAACTGACCCGAAAATCCTTGTTTGACAGCGTTGAAATGCAGAACTTTGCATTCGGAAACCAAACAGAAACCAATTAAAACAAACGCCTTATGATCATCCTTTTCATCGCCTTTATCGGAAGAATCATCGCCAAATGCGCGAAGTATTTCATCATCGGATTCATCGCCCTTTGCTTCCTCTGCGGCTGCTCCTCAAAAGAGGCTGCCACCTCTCCAGCCGAAGACATTAAATATGCCGAATTGCATGAAGAGTTTTTCTTCCAAATCCGTCCGGACATTGATTCTATCGGAACAAATATGGAATACAATATCCAGTACTTCGCAGATGTCAGGGGAGATGCTGCTCTGACTGCCAAAATGAATCAGACCATCATCGATTCAGTTTTCTTCGGATATCATACATCGACTGTCTTTACCCACTCGGACGTCCTTCCGGCTGGTTTTACCGAAATGTCAGATATTACTGATATAGTCAAGATGCACGCTCTCACCTTTCACACCTTTGCCCTGCTGGATGAAGGTTGGGAAGGTCTGTATCACATAGTGGAAGCAGAAATGGATGAAGACTGGTGTTATTATCCATGGTTCGGCTGCATGGAAACACAATTCCTGGAGCCGTACAAGAATTATCTCTCCTATGGAATAGATTCATACGAGTATACCGATGGAGCACATGGGAATGAGTATTATGTCCCTGTCGTATTCAACCTCGAAACTGGCGATGTTGTAAAGATTGAGGACATTGTGCCCGCAGAAAACATGGAAAGACTCATAGAACTTCTTGGCGAGGCTACGTACAGCAACAACCCTGAAGACAGCGAATATCACGAGTCGATCGGCTACGATTCAGATGAACTGCCTTTATATTTCACCATCGACTCCTACGGAATCACCTGGTACACCCAGCCCTACGAATACGGCCCCTGGGTCATTCCCTTCGCCCTTACCTGGGACCAGCTCCGCGGCGTTGTCTTCGACGAATTACTGCCCTAGATTTGCGTTATACAAATGATTGTCCTAAATTTGCGAAAAGATTAACCGCATAATTATGATTGTTCTTACTGTTTTGTTGAGAATCCCCTTTACAGCACTGGGGATGATAATCACCGGTGTCATCGGTCTAATTGTGTATGCGATCAAGTCGGCTGGAGAGAAATCGAATGAAGCCAGAATTAAGAAGAATTTTTTTGATTCGATCGAAAAGCATTACGAGGAGAAATACTCTGGAGAACAGAGCGGGCACGCATACGTGGATCTTGGGTTGCCATCCGGCACAATGTGGGCCACTTGCAATGTCGGAGCAGCCAGGGCTTATGAAAGAGGCGGCTATTACCAGTGGGGCCATATTACGACTGAGGTCAACCAGATTCGTAACCGACCTATTGGCGCAATCCCGACTTACAACATTGCCAAGTTGGACCTTGCTCATGATTCGGCAAGTGCCAATTGGGGAGGTGAATGGCGTATGCCTACGAAGGAAGAGTTTGAAGAATTGATCGAATCGTGCGAATGGGAACTGGCGACCTGTGGTGATGCTGTCGGGTACATGATTACCGGCCCGAACGGTAATAGCATTTTTCTGCCCAGGACTGGATACGTCTCGGACAAAGAGTTGGATTTCCTCGATTACAGCCGTTACTGGGCAAGTCAGCAGGTTGGCGTCGGAGAAGATATTTGTTCTGCTTACGCTTTGACAACCTCGCCTTACTCAGATGAAAAGATAAAAATTGAAAAGAAGCTCAAGATCGATAATTTCGCGATCCGTCCGGTATTTACGAGCGCTGAGGCATCGCAAAAACCGGTTCCAGCGACTATTGAGGCTGTCGCTGAAGCCAATGACTCCTCAGACGATACAGAAGTACCGGTGATGGCATCGGCAGTATTACCTACTGGCGAAGAAAAAGCAGATACGTATTTAGAGGAGCCGGTGAGAAAAGGAAGATTTCTACGTGGGCTGGGACTCGGGCTTATTATTATGTCGATTCCGCTCTATATTTCGGGTGCGTCAAAAATGGAAAGGGCGGAGTCTGTCAGGCAGACTAATGAACTCCGTGCCCAGGTAATACAGGATAGCGCAAATACCTCCAAAACACTTGGTACCATTCTCTTGGTAGGCGGTATCGCTGCGATTGTTTTAGGGATCGTGAGGAAATCATCGGCAAATAAGAAGAAATCAGATTCTGTCGCCGATAAAGACGGGAACGGAAATACTCTGCCGATAATAATCGTATCTGTAATCAGTGCATGTTTGTTGGTGATTCTTATATTGACTAATCGTTCCGCACTGAAAGTTAAAGATCGGCTCATTTCTGAATTGAATACGACGATTTCCGATCAGAAGAATGAGATTGAGGAATTGAAATCCAATGTCTTTGGATTGGAGAGCAATATTCAGGGTATGAGTTCAAATGTCAAGGAACTCAATTCCACGATATACGATCTGAAAGAAGACAATAAGAACCTTGAGAATGCACTTGCCAAGTTCCCCCCGCTTATTATTACCGATGTATTAATCGGAATAACAAATGATAACGGTAATGCGACAGTGGATTACGGAAAAATGATCTACAGTTCAGAAACGATGTATATCTCTCCCAAGATCTATTACTACGGTACAAGATCGGAGGATATAGAATTAAAGTATAAGCTGTTTACTCCGAACGGGAAACTTAGTTACCAATCCGGTGTGTCGCCTTCTGGTTTTACTTTCAAAACCGAGTTCTGTACCTATGAAGGGGAAAACACAAGAGTCCTAAGAGGTTGGGGAAACAAAGATAAAGGACATTGGAAAGAAGGTGATTATCGCATCGAGATATGGTATAAGACCATGTGTCTTTACACCAAGTCCTTCAGGATTTACTGATAGTGCAGATGCCCGTTACCGTCTCCTGAGGCGTATTGGTACAGGACACCATAATAATCGCTGCCGTAGCCGTAGCCTCGGCCCAGAAATCGGGATCGGCGAAACGGGGGGCCATGTCATCGAGGATGTCGGTATGACGGAAGCGCTCTTTGCGGCCGATCTGGACGGCCTCGGGATAAATGTCAGTGACCACCATTTCGCAGATAGTGGTGTAGTGGGTCTTGAGGAGGCGCTTTTTCCAGTCGCACGCGAATCGGATAGTGGCACGGAAATATTGCATACGTATCCTGCCTTCATCCTGGCTGAAGTTGATGACGATGGAGGCTTCTTCCGGGAAGAATCTGAGAGTCAGGGGTTTGGAGACGAGCAGGGCGCGAGTGGCCTTGGAACGGTCCGAGACGTCAAGGGCGGCCTCAATGCGGGTAAATGCGAGTGTCTCACGATCTATGTACAGCGTGACATAGTAGAGGGCATAATTGACAATCGCAAGAGGATGAGGGGACATCTTTACGACGAACTGCAGCCTGTCGTCAATATATGCAGGCGCTTCGAGCGTAAACAGATAATGGACCATCTCCTCTTCTGAAAGGAAGAAATCCGGAATCTTCAGGAAATCGCAGTCGACGGCCATGTTGGGCCCGCCCTGGGTCTTTACGCTGAGTGTGTCGGAGGATCGCTGACTGACCAGAACACGGCTCTTTACAAGGGCGGAGGCGTCCCTGTAAGTCCCGCTGCGGTACGAATCCTTGTAAACTTTTGTCACAGCCTCGGCGACGTAGGTATAGCGATTGCGCTTCTGGAGAGTCTCCCGATAGAAACACTGCAGGAGCTCCGGCGTGGGACAATAATTGTCTTCAGCATTTTCAATGGCCGCCCTGACTATAGCGACGGGATCTCCGGAAACGATGGACGACTCTTTCAGAGGAATGGACTCCTGCTGCAGGGAGATCCGCATGTAGTCTGACACGGCTACGGTGCGGTTTCGGTATCCGAGGAATGAA